>NZ_JAENGO010000007.1:0-309204 GCF_016595685.1 Devosia sp. WQ 349K1
CGCCATTGGTGCCATGGGCGTAGAGGCCACTGGCGACATTGGAGCCGGTGAGGCTGAGGGCATAAGTGGTGGAGCCAGCGCCGTCAGCGCCATAGGAGATGGCACTGCTAAACAGATTGGTCAGATTAGCCGAAGCGTCGGTTGTGAGGGTGGTTTCATCGACGATGAGTTGGGTTGGTTTCCCGACCTTGTCGCCGTCGATCTTTGGACCATCGTCCTTAAAGGCAAAAGTGTCTTTGCTCAGGTCGAGGCTGTGGGACGCGGTGTCGCCATCGGCGTCGGTGACGGTGGCAACGAGCTTGAGGGCATTGGCCACAGCGTTGAGGGTCTGAGTATCATCTGGATTGGTCTTGTCGCCGTGCCAGATGGCCTTGATCTGGTCGAGCTTGAGTGTGCCATCGGCATTGAGCGTGATGGTGAAGTAGTCTTGCCCACCGGCCGAGCCGGTGATGACATTGCCCGTTTGATTGAGAACGATCTGCTCTCCTTGAGCGCCATTGGTGCCATGGGCGTAGAGGCCACTGGCGACATTGGAGCCGGTGAGGCTGAGGGCATAGGTGGTGGAGCCAGCGCCGTCAGCGCCATAGGAGATGGCACTGCTAAACAGATTGGTCAGATTGGCCGAGGCGTCGGTTGTGAGGGTGGTTTCATCGACGATGAGTTGAGTTGGTTTCCCGACCTTGTCGCCGTCGATCTTTGGACCGTCATCCTTAAAGGCAAAAGTGCCCTTGCTCAGATCGAGGCTGTGGGACGCGGTATCGCCATCGGCGTCGGTGACGGTGGCAACGAGCTTGAGGGCATTGGCCACTGCGTTGAGGGTCTGGGTGTCATCTGGATTGGTCTTGTCGCCGTGCCAGATGGCCTTGATCTGATCGAGCGTGAGTGTGCCATCGGCATTGAGCGTGATGGTGAAGTAGTCTTGCCCACCGGCCGAGCCGGTGATGACATTGCCCGTTTGATTGAGAACGATCTGGGTCCCCTGAGCGCCATTGGTGCCATGGGCGTAGAGGCCACTGGCGACATTGGAGCCGGTGAGGCTGAGGGCATAGCTGGTGGAGCCAGCGCCGTCAGCGCCATAGGAGATGGCACTGCTAAACAGATTGGTCAGATTGGCCGAGGCGTCGGTTGTGAGGGTGGTTTCATCGACGATGAGTTGGGTGGGTTTCCCGACCTTGTCGCCGTCGATCTTTGGACCATCATCCTTAAAGGCAAAAGTGCCCTTGCTCAGATCGAGGCTGTGGGAGGCTTTGTCGCCGTCTCGGTCTGTGGCCGTTGCGATGATGGTTATCGCCTCTGGCGCGGCAGACAGAGTCTGGGTGTCGTCGGGATTGGTTGTGTCAGCGTGCCAGAGGGCATTTTTTTGGACGAGGGTGACGGCACCCGTGTCCGGGTTGATCGTGATTTCGAAATAGGTGACGTCGCCCACCTTGCCGGAGATGATATTGCCGCTCTGGCTCAGGAGAATTTCGGCACCCTTGCCGTCATCCGCGCTAGAGTCGAGGGCATAGAGGCCGGAGCCGACGCTGGGGCCCGAGAGCTTTAGTGCGTAGTCCAGGGCAGCTTTGCCATCAGCGCCGAACTTTACGGCGTCTTCAAAGGCGCTGGCAAAGTTGGCTGTGTGCTCGGTGTTGAGATAGGTTTCGTCGGCAGCCAGCGGCTTGACCGCGAGTAGGCGCTCAGCGTCAAAACTTGGCATGTCGTCGGCAATTTCAAAGATCAGCGTGCTGCTGGCCTGATCGCCCGAACCATCGGTAACGCGGAAGGCAATATTGGCCAGGATGTCCAGATCTTCGCCCTGGGTGGCGTGCTGGATTGGGCCGAGCAATTGCGCTTCGAGCGTATAGGTGACCGCGCCGTTTTCGCCGCGCGTGGCTCCACTGAGCGAGATGGTGAGCAGGGGCTCGCCAGTCGATGAGCGTCCGACGATGGCGCCGCCTTCCACCGCGAAGGTCAGAGGCAGGCCATCAAGACCTTGCAGCTGGCCGTTGAGATTTGCAGAGCCAAGGAGTTCAAAGGAGCCCATCAGGTCGGTAGGGCCGTCGTTGCCATACTGGACAAGGATGTTGATCTGTTGCGAGGACGCTCCAGAGGATGCGGTTTCGCCAGCGCGGAGGGGGGAACTGTCGGCAGCGGCCTGCGGCAGACCATCTTCATCGAGCATGCCGACGCGGCCGCCGACACCATAGACAATGCTTTCAATGGTTGGCTTGTCATTGTCCGGCGCGATGCCGCGACGCAGCACGCTAGGATAAAGTTCACGCAGTTCCGGGAGGGTGAATGCCAGCGCGGTTGGCGGCAAGAGATCGCCGAGTGGGAACGCATCGCCAATGCCACCGACCGGAACCTCAAAATTACCGCCGGAGCTTTGCGCGGTTATGCGACCCGGGCCTGCAGCGATGTCGATGTCATTGGCTGCGAACAGCAGCGCAACGGTCTGCGATGGAATTTCGACGGTGCCCAAGATGATCCGGATGCCATCAACGGCACCGTTCTCCACGACCAAAATCGTGCCGTCGGGTTGAACAAACTCGAGGTTGGCGCCGTTTACGCGGACTTGGTCAAGATTAGCGTCTGCCGGGAGTCGAACCGTCTCAGCGTTGTCGAGTTCGAATACGACCTGTTTGCCCTCAGTAGCTGGACTGAAGTCCTCCGTAATTGGAGTGTCAGTTGCTGCTTCCGCGACCACTTTTACATCATTGAGGTCGAGGCGTGTCGCGCCGTTGCTCACGTGCTCAAGAGAAGGGGTGTGGTCGTTTGTAAAGCGCGTGGCCATAATAGTCTCCGGCAGAAAAATTGCGTCCTGCTGAAGTAACTACGTAAAAATACTGATGTGACAATTCCGTGATGAGCTTGCCTTTATACTCCCGTATGTACGGGGTGATCACGTTTTTCGATAAAGATTTAGAGGCGCATAACTCCGTATAATTCAGGATAAGTATCCTGGAAATTTTGGAAGTTGCTGGTGCCAATTTTCGCGATGATTATGGAGTTTTACGGATGTTACCCTGAAAGGCTAAAGATTCTAGTAACGTCGCAATCGCCAGAATAGCGATATTATACTGTTATTATTTCGCAGTGAGAGCCGTTTGCTGGTGCTTCACACGTTTCGAGATGATGCTCGGTAACACGCATCGCCTGTCACCGAGCTTGATTGATTAGAAGCTGGCCTTAGCGCCGACGTAGAAGGTGCGGCCCGGAGAGTTGAACCCGTAAACGGTTTGATTGGCCGTGTTGAGAATGTTCGTCACGCGGCCATAGACTTCGACGTTCTCATTGACCTTGTAGTTGAGGCCTGCGCTGAGGTCCGTGAAGGCGGGGATTGTGGCGAGTCCGCCGTTTGACCAATCGCTGTCTTTGGCTTCGCCGACAAAGCTTGCACTGGTGTGCAAAGTTAGGGGGATGTCTTCGAGCGTGTATCGCAGGTTGACGACGCCGACGTGGGCCGGACGACGAACTTCGATTTCACCATCAGCTGTTCGGGCGTGCGTATAGGTGTAGCTGGCGGAGGCGACAAAGCCATTGAGGAAATCGAGCGTGCCGGTCAGTTCCAGCCCTTGGCGCGTGCTGATACCGGGAAGATTTATGACGGTCGATGTCCCGGAGGAGCTGGCTGTTTTGATCAGATCTTCTAGTCTTTGATTGAAGTAGGTCGCATCGACAATCAGTTGGCCACCGAAGAGCGACTGCTCAACGCCAATGTCCCACGCAAAGCTCTGCTCTGGACGCAGATTTGGGTTCGGTGTGAACGTGCTGCTGCCGCCGTAGAACTGCTCGTAGAACGAGGGGTTAGAAGAGCCCGTGCCGAGGGAGGCGTGAAGATGCGTTCCAGCCTCGGGGATTTGCCAGGCAGAGCTAAGGCTGTAGCTGGTAAAATCCTCAAATCGATCATTGAGATCGTGGCGTACCGCAGCGGTGACATAGAATTGGTTTGCGAACCTCCCGCGATACTCCCCGGCGAAAGCATGGGTCGAGCGCGTGAACATGTCAGCGTCATAGGAAGACTTGTAGGTCTCTTGGGTCAGGTCGTAGCCGCCAGTGATGGTGTGTTCGGCGCTGAGAAGGTCCGGCGTATAGAAACGATGGCCGAGCTGATAGCTGCCCTTGTAACGGCGCGTTGTCGCGTCGGAGTCGCCCCATGCGCCGCCCTGAAACAGCTGGTCGACCTGATTTGCGCTGAAGCGCGCGGTTTGGAACCAGCTCGCGTCCTCATTCGTCCAGCGGCCGCCGAGCGAGCCGAGAAGCTCGCTCGTTCTGGTTGTGTCGCCACTGTCGTTCAATACGCCAAAGCTAGCCTCATTGTCGCCTTCGGCGAGGGTATTGGCGTAGCGCAGATTGCCGTCGAGGGTGACGGACGGAGAAATGTCAGCGCGGAATTTGAAATTGGCATCAAAATGCTGCGCACCGTCTTTTTCATCGCCGATGCTGGAGATGTTAAAGCCGTCGGTCTGGCGGCTGGTAACACTGCCGGACCACGTGAAATTGTCCTGACCATATTGCAGCAGAGCCGAGCCCATCTTGGTGCCGTCACTGCCAAATTCGGTGCCGAGCGTGGTGCGCACCCCGCTGCGAATGCCGGGTTTGGTGACGATATTGATGACGCCCGAAATGGCATTGCTGCCCCAGAATGCGCCCTGTGGGCCGCGCAGAACTTCAATGCGCTCGACCTCGGCGATTTGCAGGCGGCCAAAGTCGAAATCGCCATCGGATGCCGAATTGGCAATGACGCCGTCGATCATGACGAGGGTGTGGTTGGCTTCACCGCCGCGAATGCGGACTTGAGACAAGGAGCCAACCGAGCCGCTGCTCGATACGGCCAGACCGGGCACTTGGCGCAGCACATCGGCGATGTACGGAGCCTTGCTGATTTCGAGCTGCTTGGCGTCGATGACGGTGAGGGAGCGGCCCATCTGTTCGCGCTGCATGGGCGAGCGGTCGGCCTGAATAATGATGGTGCCGAGCACGGCATGCTGAGCAAGCGCGGGGGTGGCGCTGACAATGCAAGCGCTGGCGACAGTGGCCAGCAGTGCTCGTGACATTGGGGAGATTGGAAACTGACGAAGCGTCGCCATGGCAAGTCCTCTTGCCGATCCGCCCGATCAGCACCCAGTGGATATCAGTTCCATGGCAGGTCTCCTGGCTTGCGGGTCAACCGAGCGCTCGCCTTCCCAGCTTTCGCCAGTGGCATGAGTAGCGCACGTCGCCGCTTACAGTTGCGGGGGCAGCTCCGGACTAAGGTCACGCCTTTACCGGATTCCCTATTATCCCCTCGCGGGGACCGTGGACCGCCTATCAATGCGTTTCCAGGGGAGGGGTGTCAATGTGGGCGAGGAGGAAGTTGCTGCGGCGATCCGCGCGGGCCTTGCAAAGCACTCTGCAGGCATAAAAAAAAGGCCGCCAAAGGCGACCTTTCGTATTCTGATCGTAGCGTCGAATTACGACTGCAGCGACAGGTTGATTGCCGATTCACGACCGTCACGGCCGGTTTCGACTTCGTAGGTGACCTTGTCGTTTTCGTACAGGCCATCAACGCCCGAGCGCTGAACAGCAGAAATGTGTACGAAGTGGTCCTTGCCGCCGTTGTCTGGGGTGATGAAACCAAAACCCTTAGTGGCGTTGAAGAACTTGACGGTACCGGTGATGGAAGCCATTTTTATTTCCTTAAAGCTCGGAGCCGAAGCTAAACGAGCAATACTCCAAAGCGACATGCCTGGGAGCCTAACACGTTTGCAAGGTGCATCAGAAAGCCAAGGACCGGTAGAACCGGCAGAAAGGCAGCCGACTTAGGCTGAAAACGTATGAGCACTTTATGCCTGAATTTCATGGTGACAACAAGGCGAAACAGAAGAAATTCTCACTGGCGCTACTAACGCCCTGTATGAATTCGTTTTTTCCGAGGCTTAAAGCGCCTGTTCTCGGCCTAAAAGCGATCTTGCACCGCTGATGTGTCTTGCGAAATTTCCCCAGCGGAATAGCGCTTTCGATTGGTGAAATGGCCGGAAAAGCGGGACGCTGTGCTAGAGTTAGCGCTTATTGATCCCCGTTTTGAGTGACAAAGCCCAAATGAATTCTTCCCGTGTGGACACGCGAATCCTGATGTCGCGCCTAACCCGTTTGGGTGAGATTGGGCGCGATGAGCGTGGTGTTCTGGCGCGTTTGGCGTGCTCTGACGCGGATCGGCAAGGGCGCGATCTGCTTTTGACGTGGGCGCGCGAGTCGGGTTTTGAGACGCGTTGCGACGCGATCGGCAATATTTTCATTGTCTACAATCCGAGTGGATCGGACGAATCGCCGGTTTTGATCGGGTCGCATATCGATAGCGTGATCAACGCGGGGATGTACGACGGTTGCTACGGCGTTTTGGCCGGGCTGGGTGTGTTGGAGACGATCAAAGCCGAGGGGGTGGCGATCAATCGGCCGCTCGCACTGGTTGCTTTTACCAATGAAGAGGGTGTTCGGTTTACGCCCTCGCTGTTCGGTGCACGGGTTTATACCGGCGTTTTGTCGCTCGAGGCCGCCTATGCAACGGCGGATCGGGATGGCGTTACTGTTGGAGAAGAACTCCAGCGCATCGGTTATGTCGGCACGGATAGTTTCCCAACGCCTGCTGCCTATGTGGAACTGCACATAGAACAGGGGCCAGTGTTGGAGGCTGATAAGCGCGACATTGGCGTTGTTACCGGAGTGAACGGGGCCTTTTCGATCCGTGTAAGTTTTGATGGTGTTGCCAATCACGCCGGGACAACGCCGATGCGGTTGCGACGCGATGCGGGGCAGGGCGCAGCGCGGTTTATGCGCTTTGTTGATGAACTGGCGCGGTCGCATACGCCTGATTTGGTGGCGACGGTGGGGACATTCTCACTCGAGCCGGGCGCCATTAATGTCATTCCCTCGCGCGCGGTGCTGACTGTAGATTGCCGCAGCCCGAAGTCGGAGCTTTTGCGCATGGCGCGTGAGGCGATGGCGGCTGAGTTGGCGGCGATCTCTGAAGAGACTGGGCTGGGCACACACATGGCGGTGTTGGGAACCAGCGCGCCGGTTGATTTTGCACCAGATCTTATCGATTGCGTGGAAGAGACTGCCGTGGATCTAGGCTATTCCCATCTGCGACTGCCCTCGGGGGCGGGGCATGATGCGCAGATGATGGCGGCGGTTTGTCCCGCCACCATGATCTTTGTGCCGAGCCTTGGCGGCATCAGCCACAATCCCCTTGAGCATTCTTCTGAGGAAGAATTGGCGAAGGGGGCTGCGGTGTTGCTCGGGGTCGTTGAGGAATTGGTGACGCGTTAAGGCGTCGCCACCCCTTGGTACGGGCGTAGCATTGGGGCAGTGCCTCTAGGGCGCTCGGCTCTAAGACGGTATGCGGGCGATGACTTTGATTTCAAAGTCAAAACCAGAGAGCCAGTTCACGCCGACCGCTGTCCAGTTTGGATAGGGCGCCTCTGGGAAAAATTCCGCGCGGACGGCCATGATATCACCGACCTGATTTTCTGGGTCGGTGTGGAATGTCGTTACGTCGATGATGTCTTCCAGACCCGCTTCAGCTGCGGCGAGAACCGCCTGAAGATTCTGGTAAGCACGTCGAACTTGATCTGCAAATACAGGCTCTGGCGTGCCATCTTCGCGACCGCCAACTTGGCCGGAGACAAAGAGTAAATCGCCCGAGCGCGTGGCAGCGGAGTAGCGGTGCGCCTCATAAAGGGCGTGACGGTTCGCCGGGAAAACCGGTGTGCTTGTGGGCATAAGAATTCTCGCATGTGTTGATCGTCCGCTATGGGACGGCGCGCCTCGATGTGATATACGGCGCGTATGTGAATAGATACAGATACGCACCGTATGTCAACTGGCATACGCAGTGTATGTGAGTTGGTATTTGAAATGGCCCGCAAAACCCGCGCTGAAATGATGGTAGAGACACGCGCCAAGTTGCTGGCGGCGGGGCGCAAGGCCTTTGCCGACCAAGGCTATGCTGACGCGTCGATGGATACGCTGACGGCTGATGTGGGGCTAACGCGGGGCGCGCTCTATCATAATTTTGGCGACAAACGCGGGTTGTTGGCTGCAGTCGTCAATGCAGTCGACACAGAAATGGCGGCGCGTGCCCACGACACCGTTCGTGCGAGCAATCCTGCCAATCTTTGGGAGCAGTTGGTTGCCGAAGGCATCGCTTATATGGAGCTGGCCACGGACCCGGAAATTCGCCGGATTGTGCTGCTCGACGGGCCTGCGGTTTTGGGCGACCCGTCACAGTGGGAAAGTCAGAGCGCTTGCCTCGTTGGTACGCGTTCGATCTTGGTGACGTTAATGGAAGAAGGCGTGGTCAAACGGATGGATATTGAAGCGGCGGCGCGTTTGATGAACGGCGCAGCTCTCAATGCGGCGCTTTGGGTGGCGGCAAGTTCCGATCCCGATATGACCCTGCCGAAAGCGCGAGACGCCTTCCGGCATCTGATGAGTGGATTTTTAGCGCAGTGATATGTGCCGCCACCGAACCTGCGCCTGACTAAGGGGGAGGGATCGGCGCGGTGTTTGAGGAGCGCTGTAAACTAGGCCGAGAGCTTGGCTTGCACTTGCGCTATGTCCGGCAGGGCGGTGCGGGCCCCGACAGCAGAGACGCTGATCGCGGCGGCGGCACAGGCAAAGCGCAAGGTTTCAGCCAGAGATGCGCCGGCGAGATGAGCCGCGAGGAATGCGCCGTTGAAGCAATCGCCTGCGCCGGTGGCGTCAACCAAGCTGGTTGGGAAGCTGGACTGGGTGAGAGCTTGGTCACGGGATACCGAAATTGCGCCTTCGGCGGCGCGGGTGACGGTGATCAGCTGCGGGCCGAAATCGAGGAGCTTTACGACAGCGTCTGGAGTGAGGGGTTCGGCGGAGGTTGCCAGAAAACCGGGCTCATTCATGAAGACGATGTCGGACAGTGTTAGGAGCGCTTCGAGGCGTCCGCGATTGGGTGCAACAGCGGCTTCAATATCGATAGCGACAAGGCAGCCATTGGCGCGGGCGAGCCGGGAAATCGCGGTGAATTCCACGATGTCATAGGGCATCGCATAGACAACGCGGGCCTGCTGTACGGCTGTGGTGAGGCTGAGCTCATCAAAGGCAATGCCCGGCATGGGCGCGTAGACCAGCGCCTTTTCGCCGTCCGCATTGACGATGATCATTGCGGAGGCGGTTGGGTCGTCTGAGACCGTCATATAGTCGTTGGAGATGCCGAGTTTGGCATTCTCTGCGAGCAGCATAGTGCCGTCAGCATCGGCACCGACACGTCCGAACGCGGCAGTCTTGAGGCCGAGGCGGGTTGCGGCGCAAGCAACGTTTGCCGCTGTGCCGCCACCGAATACGCCGAGCTTGCGACCCAAGAGCTTCTCGTCGGCCAGAGGGACCCGGTCGGCGAGATAGATATGGTCGGCGTTTGGATCGCCGTAAGCGAGCAGATCGATGGCGCGCGGGCTTGCCATGCTTAAGCGGCCTTCAACTGCGTAGCGGCTTGCTTGATCTTCCGGCGGGCGACGCGCTCCTGACGAATGTTGAACCCAACGAGGGCAATCAGGGTCAGGGTTGGCGGGATCATGAAGATGATTTGCGAGGGAACGTCAAACGCGCCGAGGCGTGCAGCGAATACGGTCGATGCGCCGAAGACAAGCGCGGCAACGAGTGTGCCCCAAGGATTGCGAGCGCCGAGGAACACTGCCGCAAGGGCAAGGAAACCACGACCGCCGGTCATGTCTGCCTGGAACAGGTTGAGGTAACCCATCGAGAGGAAGACACCGCCGAGGGAAGCCAGAAGGCCGGAGAGCAAAAGAGCCGAATACTGGATTTTGCGAACCGAAATGCCCGAGGCGAGCGCAGCTTCGCGGTTTTCGCCGACAGCACGCAGGCGCAGCCCAAAGCGTGTGCGGTAGAGCAGGATGGCCAACAACGGCGCGGCGATCAGGGCGATGTAGACGATCATATTGTGGCCGTTGCCACCATCGCCGTTAAAGATCGGATCGAGCCACGGCACGCCTTCAAGGAAAGGCATGGAAATATTGGGCAGCATGAAGGTTGTGAGCTGCGCCGTCGAACCCTTGTCGCCCGTGAGGCTAAAGAGGAGGAAGACGGTCAGGCCAGCGGCCAGAATGTTGACGCCGATGCCTGCAACGATGATGTCGGCACCCAACTCAAGATGGAACACGGCCAATAGGCCGGACACGAGAACGCCAGCGCCAACGCCATACACGAGGCCAAAGAGGGCGTAGAACCAGATCGGCGAGCCGGGGAACCAGATGGCGGCATAACCCGAAGCGATTGCGCCAAAGAAGGCAGCAATCAGCATGATGCCTTCAAGCGCCACATTGGTGGAGCCTGCAAGGTCGGAAATCAGGCCGCCCATGGCAGCCAGAATGATCGGGGCGGCTGCGCGCAGGACGGCGGCGAGCAAGGTGCCGAAGGTGACACCCCATGCGGCGAGTTCGAAAGTCATGCGCTGACCTCGGTGGTAGAAGACTTAGCCTTGCGCTGGAACAGCTTGGCGAAAAGGGCAGGGCCAAAGCGTTCAGCAACGACGAAGATGATGATGAAGGCTTGAATGATCATGACCATTTCACGGGTCACGTCAGTCGAGCGTTCCATGATCTGAGCGCCCACACGTAGATAGGCGTAGAGCAGCGCCACTAGCGGCACCGCCAAGGGATTATTGCGAGCCAGAAGCGCCACAACCATGCCCTCAAAACCAATGCCGGGGGCCAAATCCATCGGCAGGTTTTTAAGAAGGCCGTTGGCCGTGTGGAAACCCGCGAGACCTGCAAAAATGCCGCCGATGCCCATGGAGAGTGCAGTGGCCCAGCGCACCGGCACGCCAGCATATTTAGCAAAGCGCGGGTTTTCGCCGACCAAGTTGATCTCGAAGCCGGTTTTGGTCCGGCGCATGATCAGCCAGACGATGATCGCGGCCGCGATAGCGAGGAAAATAACCGGGGTGACATTGGTGCGGTTGATCAGGATCGGCATCAGGGCTTCTTCCGGGAACGGCCCGGTGGTGATGAAGCCTGCAGTCGGATCGCGCAGCAGATAGGTGATGCAGAAGCGGTAGAATTGGAGCGCGATGACATTGAGCATCAGCGTCGCGACGATTTCATTGGTGCCGAAGCGGGCCTTCAGGGCGCCGGGGATCAGGCCCCAAATAAAGCCCGAAGTCATGGCGGCGAGGCAAGCGGCCGGCAGCACAACCCAGGACGGGCCTTGCAGCGTCATACTGACAGCACCGGCAGCGAGAGCGCCGAAGAACAGCTGGCCGTCTGCGCCCATGGTGAACTGTTTGGCGCGGAAGGGGATCGCAACCGCTAGACCCAGCAGGGTCAGCGTAGTGGCGTCTTCGAGCAGTGAGCCGACGCGGGTGAGGCGCTTGATGGACAGCTCACCATCTTCAAACGAGATTTCTGGCCATGCGCCGGTGAGCAAGATTTTGAACGCTCCGACCGGGTCTTCGCTGGCGAAGGTGGTCATGATGAAACCGCAGAGCAAAGCTGCTGCGATAACGAAAACGAGGCGTCCGACGCGGGAGATCATGGAGCCTTTGGCAGAAGCTGGCGCGCTCATGAAGCTGTACTCTGAAGTTCGGTAGCAAAGGGGGCGCTGAGCTGGGCAGAGGCGTCTGGCTGACGCTTGAGGCCGGTCATGTAGAGCCCGATTTCGCGCTGATCGACGGTGTCGGCGCGGAAGTGTGCGGTAATCTCGCCTTTGAACAGGACCGCGATGCGATCCGAGAGAGCGAGTACTTCTTCAAGGTCGGCGGAGATCAGGAGCACTGCGCAACCACGGTCGCGCGCAGCAATGACTTCGTCGCGAAGGCCCTGGGCCGCGCCGATGTCGACGCCACGGGTGGGCTGGGCGGCGATGAAAAAGCGTGGCTGAGACGAGAGCTCGCGCGCCATAACCACTTTTTGCATATTGCCGCCAGACAGCGCAGCAACCGGGGTTTTGCCCGAGGATGTTTTGACGCCGAATTTCTTTATCAGCTCAACGCCGCGCTGCTTGATATAGCTCGTGTTCAGCCAGCCAAACTTGGAGGTTGGGGCGTGATAATAAGAGGTGGCGGCAAGGTTCTCGTCGATGGACAGCGTTGCAGCGACGCCATCGGTGAGGCGATCTTCAGGGACCGCCGCCATGCCCATTTCGCGCGCCTTACGCACGCCCAGGCCGACAAAGCTGTCGCCGCCGATTTCGGCAGTGCCGGAATGCGGATCGGCGAGACCGGAGAGGACGCGGGCCAAGAAATCCTGACCATTGCCTTCAACGCCAGCGATGCCGAGGATTTCGCCCGGCGCGACGTCTAGGGTGACGTTGGAGAGTTCGATGGTGCCTTGATTGTTGATGTGACCGAGATTGCGGACCACCACGAGTGGGGTCTTGTCGCGGGCATCAACGCGGGGGACGGGGGGGATCGAGAGGGGGCGACCAACCATCATTTCAGCGATAGTTTTATGATCGATATCGACGGTGTCGGCTGCGCCAGTCACCTTGCCATCGCGCAGGACGGTCAGGCGATTGGAGATCGCTTTCACTTCCGCAAGCTTATGGGTGATGATGACGACAGTCACGCCGGACGCCACGAGGCGCTGGATCGCGGCAAACAGCTCATCGCATTCTTGCGGGGTTAGCACTGCCGTGGGTTCATCCATGAGGATGATGCGCGCGCCGCGGTAGAGCGTCTTTAAAATTTCAACGCGCTGCTGGGTCCCGATAGAACAATCGGCAACTTTGGCAGCGGGGTTCACGTCGAGACCATAGGTCGACGCGAGATCGGCGACTGCCTTTTCAGCGGCAGCGCGGTCCAGCAGTCCATTGGACTGGCGCGGTTCTTGGCCCAGCACGATATTTTCTGCAATGGTCAGTGAAGGCACCAGATTAAGGTGCTGCGCCACCATGCCAACGCCAGCGGCAATTGCCTGGCTTGGGTGGGTGAAACGCGCGGGCTGGCCGTTGATCAGAATCTGACCGGAGGTTGGGGTTTCAAGGCCATAGATCATTTTCATGATCGTGGACTTGCCAGCGCCATTCTCGCCGCAGATCGCGTGGATTTCTCCAGCACGAATGGTCAGCGAGACATGTTCATTGGCGAGCGTGCCATTGGGATAGCGCTTGGTGACGTCGCGCAACTCAATAGCAGGGGCGCCCTCGGAAATCGAAGGGGCGATGTGCATCTAAAAATCTCCGAGGGCAGATAGGCTTAGAGAGTTGTTGGAACGTCGATAGAGCCGTCGATGATCTTGGCTTCTATGACCTTGATCTCTTCCATCACGTCAGCTGGAACGACAGCATCGGTGTACTTGTTGACGGCGATAGCGATCGCGCCTTCCTTCAGGCCAAGCGATTCAGCCGAGCCGAGCTTGAGTTCGCCCTTCTGGAGCTGCTCGAAAGCGTAGACGACAGAATTGTCGACCTGCTTGAGGACCGAGGTGAAGATGCGTTCTGCGGTTTCCGGACGGGATTCTTCGAAGAGAAGAGCCTGATCGGAATCGACGCCGATGACATAGCGGCCAGCTTCAACAGCGGCTTCAATGGTGCCCTGACCCGAAGCGCCTGCGACCTGGAACACAATGCTTGCGCCCTGATCGTACATGGCCTTGCCGATTTCCTTGCCAACGGCAGGATCAGCGAAGGAGTTCGAGTACTGCTTGAGGACTTCGATTTCCGGGATGATCGACTTTGCGCCAGCTTCGTAGCCAACGAGGAAGTCATCGATAACCGGGATCGGCATTGCGCCGACAACACCGAGCTTGGAGCCTTCGGCAATGTCTTCAACGCCAGCCGTGGTGAGACGAGCCGACAGAGCGCCAGCAACGAATGCGCCTTCGTTCTGACGGAAGAGGATGGAGTAGACGTTTTCACAGCCGCAAACGGCGTAGTCCACGGTGCCGTCAAAGACGACGAAGCGGATTTCTGGGAATTCTACCGCGATCTTTTCGATCAGCGGGACCATGGTGAAGGTGCCTGCAACGATGGTGTCGTAGTCGCCGCTTTCAGCGATATCGAACAGCGCTGCTTCCCAACGGGTTGGGTCGTAACCGCCTTCGACGGTCTTGGTTTCGATGCCCATTTCAGCATTGATGCGCTGAATGCCGCGTTCCGCGGAGTCGAAGAACGACTTGTCGCCGAGAGTGCCGTTGATGAAGTAAACGACACTTTCCGGGGCGCGCTGCAGATCTTCCGCCATCGCGCCACCCGCAGTCGCCAGCGTCAGTGCGCTAACAGCAAGACCTGCGGCCTTCAAAACCTTCAACATGAGCTCTCCTAAGCTACTTCGTGAGTTGGCTGAACTGGTTAATCCTGGTCGTGTAGCGATACGTCGATACGTAACGCATCACGCAGTATTCGATGGGCTGGCGGCGATCGGACAAGGTGACCCGCTCACACAGCAGCAGGGGCGAGCCCTGCTCAACATTAAGATGGGACGCGTCTTCAGGCCCTGCGGCAATTGCGCCGAGGCTCTCAAGTGCTTCTGCCAGCGAGATATTAAATCGAGCGCGGAGCAGCTTATAAAGGGAACCAACCTCAGCAAGCTCGCTTAGCGTGAAAGAGCTGTTTTGGGGTAGGTTCAGATAGGCTTCCTGCAAACCAACGGGCCGGTCGTCGACCGTGCGAATGCGGACGACTTTGGTGATGAGGCGCTTGGGCTCAATCTCAAGTACGCCAGCGATAGCGATGCTGGCGGGAATTTGTTCGACAGAAAGAACGGTTTGACCGGCGGTTTCGCCACGCTTGCTGGTATCGACAGAGAAGCCATCTATGAACCGCGACATCTGCTGAACGGCTGGTGGGGAGACAAAGGTCCCGCGCCCGTGATCGCCGTAGACGACGCCGATCGTCTCAAGAAGTTTTAGTGATTTACGGACGGTGTCGCGACTGACTTGGTAGCGCAGGGCGAGATCGCGCTCGGCGGGCAGCGGCCCATCGGCGGCAAATTCACCTGTTTCGATCGCCGCGCGCAATTGTTCTGCGAGGCGGCGGTAGAGCGGTCCATCTGTGTTCAGTGCAGAAGAGGTCATGAGAGATCCCTGTCGGACGGGGGCGTGCTAAGTGGCACGTACCAATAAGTCAACTTCACGGATTAGTGATTAAATATCAGGCAGGGCTGCGCAAAATTTGACTTCAGTGGTACGTACCAATAGAAGCCGGGGTGATATTTTAGGGAGTCTTATGTATGGCTGAACTGCCAAGCTTTATTGCGTTTACGGGTTTGGATAACCCCGCGCAGATCGGTGATTTGCGGGCGCTTTCAGCGCGTTACCCGATTGAATGGGGCGTCTTGGTGGATGATGCGCAGACAGAAAAGCCGCTGTTTCCAGATGCAGAAAAACGCAAAGCTTTTGTGACAGCGGGTGGGCTGCGCTTGGCAGCCCATGTGTGCGGAGAACAGGCACGCCGCATTGCCAACGAGCCAGACAGCGTGGACGTAGAACTATTTGGTTATTCCCGCGTCCAAGTTAATCACAGCTTTACCGGGAGTTCGGCCGCCCACATCGAGAACACCGTCTATTTCGGGCGGAAGATCGGGGTTCGCTCAATGCTGCAGTTCAGCAAAGAGACGCCTAGCGATTCTCGCCTCGATTGGTTGTTCGATGTGTCCTTTGGCACAGGCGTAGCGCCAACCGCGTGGCCGACGTTGGCGAAGAATGGTCCCTTCGTGGGCTTCTCGGGCGGGATCGGGCCAGACACGGTAACGGATGTGCTGAAGGCGATCGATGCGCCGCAGGGCGTTCAGTACTGGATCGACATGGAGTCGCGCATCCGCACAGACGGCTACCTCGACCTGAACAAGTGCGAGGCCGTGTGCCGGGCCGTTTACGGTTGATTGCAGGCTAAAAAGCAGATGCGAAAAGGGGCGGTATAGACCGCCCCTTTTTTATTGCCAGTTACGGGTGTGGTGCTGGCGCGACGGCCAGCTTGGGCTCCGGCGTTTCCTCTGGATGGATCCGGAACCATGCCACGTAGAGCGCAGGCAGGAACACCAGCGTGAGGATCGTGCCCACCAAAATTCCGCCGATCATGGCATAGGCCATCGGCTCCCAGAACACTTCCGTCGCAATGGGAATAAGACCCAAGCTGGCGGCGAGCGCAGTGAGGATGATCGGGCGCACACGGTGTTCCGTGGCATCGACGACGGCGTTCCACGCATGCATCCCCTCGGAGCGCAGATGCTCGATCTGCACAATGAGGATCACCGAATTTCGGATGAGGATGCCGACGAGGGCCAAGACGCCGAGAATGGCGACAAAGCCCAGGGGTTTGCCGAAGGGCAGGAGCGCCGCGACGACGCCAATGACCGCGAGCGGGGCCACAGCGAAGACGAGGATGAGGCGCGAGAAGCTCTGTAGCTGGATCATGAGCACTGTGGCCATGATGAAGAGCATGAGCGGGACGACGGCAACGATCGGCGTGATCGATTGCTCGCTGCTTTCCACTTCGCCGCCGGCGACAACGGAGTAGCCCGCGGGAAGCGATTGAGCGAAGTCAGCGACCAATGGGGCCAATGCGCTGGCAACGCTGGCGGGCTGGATTGTGCCGACAACATCAGCATTGAGCGTGATGGTTGGCGCACGGTCGCGTCGATTGATGACCGGTTGCTCCTGCTCATAGCGCAGGGTCGCGATCGAGGAGAGGGGGATGGAGCGACCATCGCCCGTTGCCAACTGCATGTCTTGCAGGGGTTCTATAGACCCACGATCACTGGCTTCGGACCGTCCGGTGACAGTGACGAGGTAGATATTGTCTCTAATCTGCGTAATCGGCTGACCAGAGGTGACGCCATTGAGGGCCGTAGAGATGTCGCTGTTGGAAATGCCCAGCTGACGGGCTTTGTCCTCAAGCACATCGACCTGCACAACTTGCATGCTTTCCATCCAATCATAGCGAACCGGACCGAGGTCTGGGTTCTGGCTAATGACGGAGGCGAGACGCTGCGCTTGGGTGCGGAGGGTTTGGACGTCCGGGCCGCTCACACGATACTGGATCGGGCGGGTGACAGGAGGGCCGAGCGCGAGACGACGCACATAGGTATCAGTGCCGGGGAAGGTCTGCTGCAGATAGGCTTCGATATCCGCCTTCACCCCATCACGGACCTTAAGGCCCTTTGTGACAATGACGGTCTGGGCAATGTTTGGCATGGCCACCGGCACATCAAGGGTCAGAACGAAGCGCGGCGCGCCTTCGCCAATGTGGCTCGAGTAGTGATCGATGTTCGGGTTTTGAGCGAGAAGGTCGGATTCGAACTTGGTGACCTGTCGTTCAGTTTCGGCAATCGAGGCGTTTTGCGGCAAGGTCCATTCCACGATCAGCTCTGGTCGGTCCGAGGATGGGAAGAACTGCTGCGGAATTAGGGTCATGCCAAAGAGGGAGGCGCCAAAGAGCGCAATGGTGACGACAATAGTAAGCCAGCGATGGCGCATCGCCCCTTGAATGACGGCCGAGAAGGCGCGCATGGCGCGGCTCTTTTTGCCAGCCTTATGCTTCATCTGCTTTGGCAGAATGGAAACGCCAATGAGCGGGGTGAAGAGCACGGCCACCACCCATGAAACCAAGAGGGCTATCGCCAACACCACGAAGAGCGTGAAAGTGAATTCGCCAGCCTGGGATGAGTTTAGGCCGATAGGGACGAAGCCCGCCACAGTGACGATAGTGCCGGTGAGCATGGGGAAGGCGGTGGAGGTGTAAACGGCCACGGCAGCCTTTTTGAGAGTGTCTCCTGCCTCGAGGCGCGACACCATCATTTCCACGGCGATCATGGCATCGTCGACCAGAAGCCCGAGCGAGATGATGAGAGCGCCGAGCGACACACGCTGAAGCGAAATGTCGAGATAGCTCATGAAGAGGAAGGTGATTGCGAGCACGAGCGGAATGGAGAGGGCGACCACCATGCCGGCACGCAAGCCGAGGCTGACGAAGCAGACCACGAGAACAATGCCAACAGCCTCAAACAAGGCTTTGGTGAAACCGTTGACGGCTTCTTCAACCACGTGCGGCTGATCAGAGACGCGATGGATCTCGACGCCATAGGGCAGTTCGCCAACGATGCGTTCGACTTCGGCAGTAAGCTCTTCGCCGAAATGCAAAAGATTGCCACCAGCGCGCATGCCAATGGCGAGGCCAATTGCTGGCTCCCCATTGTAGTGGAAGAGCGCCGTTGGTGGGTCGGTATATCCGCGCTGAACGCTGGCTACGTCGACCAGACGGAAGAACTGGTCGCCGATCCGCAGATTGACGCGCTCAAGGCTTTCTTCTGAGGAGAATTGTCCACCCACGCGCACCGCTACGCGTTGCGCGCCTGCTTGGATGACACCCGATGGGCTAATCGCGTTCTGATCTTGGAGGGTCGCAATGACCTCGGCCGCGCTGACACCCATTGCAGCAAGCTGGCGGGAGGAGAATTCGAGGTAGACCTGCTCACTCTGGGCGCCGATGAGTTCGACAGTGCCAGCTTCTTTGAGAGTTAAAATCTTGGACCGTGCGTCTTCGACATAGTCGCGCAACTGACGATGGGTCAGGCCATCTGCCGTGAACGCGTAGATATTGCCATAGACGTCGCCGAAGCGGTCGTTGAAGAAGGGACCTTGGACGCCTTGGGGGAAGGTGCGGGCGATGTCGCTGACCATGGCGCGCACTTCGAGCCAAGTCTGGCGAACGGTCGCCGCCGGGGTCTCATTGCGCAGATTGACGAAAATTGTCGTCGAGCCAGCGGTGGTTGTCGAGCGCGTGAAATCGAGGGTCTGCAAATCCTGCAGTTCGCGCTCGATGCGCTCCGTAACCTGCGTCGCCATTTCTTCGGGTGCAGCGCCGGGCCAGGCAGCGGCAATGACCATGGTGCGGATGGCAAAGGCCGGATCTTCCTCACGACCAAGGCTTAAATAGGAAAATACACCCGCCACCATGGCGACGATCATGAAGTACCAGACCATAGAGCGGTGCTGGAGGGCCCATTCGGAGAGGTTGAAGGACTTCATTTTTTGCTCTCCAGAATGAGTTTGACGGACTGGCCGTCGGTCAGGCTGTTGACGCCCGCGACGACGACGCGCTCGCCGGCCTGTAAGCCGACACTGACGATTGCACGCCCAGAAGCTGGCGCACCGCGGAGGACGACTTCTCGATAGTGAACAGTGGCGTTGGCTTCATCGACAATCCAAACGCCGGTTTTGTCATCGTCGAATTTGACAGCACTGGCAGGAATGGTGAGTTGCTGCTTGCTGGATGCCACCAAGGCAGCGCTCGCCGTTGACCCCAGCCAAAAGGCTTCCACTTCGGTCTCAATGCCGATTTTGATGCGCCAAGCCCGCGTTATCGGGTCTGCTTGGGGGGCGATCTCGCGTACCGTTCCCGGAACGCTGGTTTCAGGGGTCAATTGAGGCCAAATCTGAAACTCTGTGCCGACCGAGACCTCACCCATGAGGCTATCGGGTAGGTCAAGAACGAGATCGCGCGTTGTTGGGTCGGCCAGGGTGATGATGGATTGCCCTGCCGCGACGACCGAGCCTGCTTCGGTGTTTACGGCAGTGACAATGCCGTCAAAGGGGGCGAGCAGAGTTGTGTAGGAAAGCTGCTCCTGCGTTTGGCGCAGACGGGACTCAGCTTGGACGAGCATCGCCTTTGCCCCTGACGTCTGCTGTTCGGCCAGTTCGAGATTGGCAATGGAGACGACGTCCGTTTGCGTGAGGGTGCGCAGGCGCCCTTCCGCGGCGGCGGCATTGGCGTATTGGGCTTTTGCCGAAGCGAGATCGGCGCGTGCGGTTTGAACCGCAAGGTTCTGAGTGGTGGCGTCGAGATTGGCGAGAGGTGTTCCCTCGCTGACTTGCGCACCCAGATCGACCTGGCGTGTGACCAAGGTTCCACCGACGCGAAAAGCGATAGAAGCCGATACACGCGGGGAAACCACACCAACAAATTGCGGGGCAGACGCGTGCTGCTCTGTAACGAGTTGGGTGAGTACAGGGCGCACGGTTACGATGTCGCCCGGCGCAGCGTCGTCCGCCCATGAAGGTATCGACAGGCACAACGCAAGCGCCGAGGCGGTCAGGAGAGTGACGGACTTCATGGCTGGGCCACCTCTCGGGTATCGACAACGAGGCCGGGGGACAGGAACTGCCCCCCGGACACGACCACCTTCTCGTCATCCTCAAGCCCATCGGCTAGGATCGCGACGCCGCTCTCATAACGTTCGACAGCGACTGCTCGCAGAGAGACTGTGTTGTCAGCAGCGACGAGCCAAACCGCCGCTTGGCCATCGGCTAGCGTCAGGGCCTGCATCGGTAGGGTAACGTGATCGTCTTGCCGGACTTGCAATCGGACGGAGACGGGCACGCCTAAGGGCAGGCTAGGGTCAACTTCAACTTTCACTGGGACAGTGCCTGTCGCGTCCAAAGCCGGAGCAATTTCGGCTATGCGTCCGGTGGTGGTGGCAGCTGGATTTGAAATGGGGGAGACCGAGACCTGTTGGTTCATGTCCCAGCCAGATATTGCGGCTTCTTGCACATTGATCCGTGCGTTGCGCGGGCCATCTTCTGCGATGAGAAAGACAGGCGCGCCTGCTTGAACGACTTCGTCGACATTGGCGAGTTTGCGGATGACCACACCATCCGCACGTGCCTTGAGCGTTGTGTAGCTGAGAGCTTCTTGGGCGAGTTCGAGCTGCGCCTGCGCACTCTCAGCTGTGCCGGAGGCCGTTTCCCAAGCCGTCTTCGCCCCATCGAGCGCGCTTCGCGTCGTCAGTCCCTGATCCCAGAGGGATGTCTGTCGATCGAGCGCCGTCTTGGTCTGCGCCAAACGTGATTGCGCTGCCGTTACCCCCGCTTGTGCAGCGTCAACATCTGCTTGATATTCTGCTGGGCTCATCCGCGCTAGAACTTGCCCCGCCTGGACGCGCTGGCCGACGTCTACAGTGAGCGTCGAAAGTCTGCCGCTGATCAGAAAGGCAGCAGACGCTTGAGCTTTGGCTTCGACCGACCCTGTGAGGGTTTGTGATAGCGTTCGGAGCTGATGCGTAACCGTTACGACCTCGACGAGCGGGGTCGGCTTGGCTGCAGTATTCGCGGGGGCGTCACACGCGGCGAGGCCGGCAATGCTGGCCAATGCGGCAAGTTTGAGTAGTGAGGGGGTGTTAAGCATCGGCTTTAGCGTCCTTCAGCCGGGAGGAATTGAGCGAGGTAGAGGAGGCGAGCGGTATCTGCCATGCGCGCCGCGAGATCGGCGGGCGTGCCCTGCAGGTCGCCGCGGATCCAACGCACGACCAGCCACATCGACCCGCCTGCGATAACGTCAGAGAGTTGGCTGAGTTTTTCACTGGCTAGGGGACTGAGATCGTCGGTCGTACGGGTGAGCATGCGCTGGCTGACGAATTGAACGAGCTCTTCGAAGAACGCCGCGGTGGCTGCGCCTTCGATAGAGCGCAAATAGAAGGGGCGGTGGGCGTCGATGTGAATGAGCGCGGGCAGGGCGTGTTGCGTCACGGTCTGCTCGATGGTCTCTGGTGTGCAGACCCCAGTGAATGGCGGTAATACGGTGGCGACGCGTTCAAGTGCTGCGCGCTGCAGAGCTGAGGAAACGTCAGGGAAATGTTGATAAAACGTCGGGCGCGTAACTCCAGCTGTCTCCACCAGTTTCGTGATGGAAATGGGCTGTGACGGTTCTGCATCCACTAACGCAACTACCGCGTCCAACAGGGCACGTCGTGTCCTGAGGAAGCGAGGGTCATCGTCTTTATTGCGCGACTGCGGCTCTGACATGGCTGATCATGTTTTTTACAAACGTAAAATACATCTACAGCAAGCCGCGCGTCTGTCAATCGTCTTTGCGTGGCACTAGGGGTGTGCGAGCGCACGTAGGGCCGGGCGGAGTTGCCCGGAATGCGTGTTCAGGAGTGTCTCTGCGCTGGCAAGATCTGGCGCGCCCGCCGCCAACAGAATGGCTGGTTTGACTGCGAGTTTGGCCCGCTCAAGCGCCGCTTGCGCTTCTGGAAATGAGACGCCTGTGATCTCGGTAATCATGGTCTGAGCGCGCGTGACCAATTTCGCGTTGTCGGCGACAACATTGACCATATAGCCATCATAGATGTGCCCAAGCCGAAGAGCGGCCAGTGTGGAGATCATGTTGAGCGTGATCTTTTGTGCGGTGCCTGCGCCCATGCGGGTTGACCCCGCGATAGTTTCCGGTGGTGTGCCGAGAACAATGGAGGCATCACCCAAACTTCCCAGAGGGCTGTCTGAATTGTTGGCGATAGCAATCACTTGCGCGCCATGAGACTTGGCAACCCGCGCCGCGGCAACGGCATAGGGGGTGCTGCCACTGGCAGAAATGGCTATGACGCAATCAGCATCGGTCAAATGGAGAGTTTCCGCTTCCGCAGCGCCCGCGGTGGCGTCGTCCTCAGGGCCGCCGCGCAGGTGGCGCAGCATATCCGATCCTCCGGCGAACAAGACGATGATGCGTTCTTGGGGGATGCCAAATGTGCCCGGCAATTCAAGGGCGTCGGCCAAGGCCATGAGCGCGGAGCTGCCAGCGGCTGCATAAATTAGACGCCCGTCGCTTTGCAGAGTTTTGACGACAATGGTGGCTGCTGCGTCGATAGAGGGGATCGTCGCTGACACGCACTGTGCTGCCGCAATCTGACCATCAGCGAACAGCGTCAGAATCTCTGCGTTTGAACGAAGGTCTAACGCATTGGCGTTTTTGTTCTTTTGCTCGGTACGGGGCTGGGGCATTGCGGTCTCCAAACGTTTGGTCGAGATAACAGCGCCAGTCGCGCCGTATCGCAAAAGTCGATGACGAGCTTAGCTGGTATGTGATTGGTATTGATTAGCAGTAAACGCATGGTACAAGATGGTCCCATGAGCACTGCGCCTGAAGGTCTTTTCGGCAATAGTCCTGTTGTCCTGCCTCGCGGGGGGCCACTCTATCTGCAATTGAAACGCTGGATAGAGGGCGTAATTTTGGCGGGTGAAGTCGTCCCCGGTCATGCCCTGCCGTCAGAGCGTGATCTGGCGATCCGCGCCAACGTGTCTCGAGTGACGGTGCGCAAGGCGGTGCAGCAACTGGTCGGAGAAGGCGTTCTCGTACAGCGCCATGGCTCGGGCACATTCGTCGCGCCGCACACTGAACGGGTTGAGCAATCCCTGTCGCAGCTCACCTCGTTTACCGATGATATGGCTCGGCGTGGGATGATCGTGCGGTCGGAATGGTTGGAACGGGGCGTGTTCCTGCCGTCGCCTGAAGAAACCATGTCGCTCGGGCTTTCAGCAGGCGAAAAAGTAGCTCGTATCAATCGCCTGAGGTTACACCAAGATCTGCCGTTGGCGATCGAGCGGGCGAGTGTTTCGGCGGAACTCATCGCCGATCCGAACAAGATCGGCGACTCGCTCTACAAATTTCTCGAGACTCGCGAAGCGCGCCCGGTGCGTGCAGTGCAGCGCATCCGCGCGGCCAATATCAGCGAGACTGATGCGGCGCTGCTGCAAGTGCCGATCGGCTCAGCGGGTCTGCAGATCGAGCGGCTTTCCTATCTAAAAACTGGGCGTGTGGTTGAGTTCACGCGCTCGATCTATCGCGGGGACGCTTATGACTTTGTCGCTGAGTTGCGACTGAGCGCGTAAACCTCCCTAATCGACTTATTTCCCGACGAGCTGATGGCTCAAGCAAGTGACGTATAAGAATGAGTGATATCCAAGCCTTCACCTGTGATCGCATTTTTGATGGTCATGTCTGGCACGAGAAGGCCGCATTGCTGGTCGAATTTGGTTATGTCGCGGGCATTGTCGACCAAGCTGCTGTCCCGTCGAACGCACAGGTGACTGACTTGGGGGCTGGCATGGTTGTGCCTGGCTTCATCGACCTTCAAGTCAATGGCGGCGGTGGCATCCTCTTCAATAACGCGCCAACGCTTGAGTCTATCCGCACGATTTGCGCAGCACACCATCAGTTTGGCACGACCGCGCTCATGCCAACGCTGATCACCGATACGGCTCAGGTCAATGAGCAGGCAATTGCCGCAGGCGTTGCAGCGGACGCTGCACGCGTACCCGGCTTTATCGGTCTGCATCTCGAGGGACCGCATCTGGCCGTAGCGCGTAAAGGGACCCACGATCCTGCGCTCATCCGCCCCATGGATAGCGAAGATGAGGAGCGACTGGTCAACGCGGCGCAGACATTGCCGAACCTCATTTGCACTGTGGCGGCTGAAACAGTGCCGCCGGCGCAGATCGAACGGCTCGTTGCGGCTGGGGCTATCGTCAGTATCGGACACTCGGATGCGAGCTTCGACATGGCAAAGCAGGCCTTCTCAGCTGGCGCTTCCATGGCGACGCACTTGTTTAATGCCATGAGTCAAATGGGAAGCCGCGAGCCTGGTGTTGTAGGGGCTGTCTTGGACAGCGAAGGCGTTACCGCTGGGCTGATCGCCGACGGTATTCATGCCCATCCTGCTTCGATCGGCGTGGCACTGCGCGCTAAACGAGGTTCGGGCAAGGTGTTTCTTGTTACAGACGCCATGTCCCAAACGGGCACCGATCTACAGGAAATCATTTTAAACGGTCGCACCATCACCCGTGCAGATGGCGCATTGCGTCTGGCCAATGGAACCTTGGCTGGTGCCGATCTCGATATGATCGATGCGGTGACCTATGTGATCGATGTCGTTGGTGTGGATGCGGAAGAGGTGTTCCGGATGGCCTCGCTCTATGCGGCGCAAGCGCTTGGCATCGACAATGAGCATGGCCATTTGGGCGCTAAGGCCGTCGGCAACTTCGTTCATTTAGATGACCAGAGAGCTGTCCAGTCGACGTGGATTAATGGAAGTTGCGTCTACGCAGCTTAACCAGTTTGGGGCGCGTGCAGGATACCTGCCGCGCCCTCATTGTTTCTAAATCCTAGATTTCTGGCGCCAATAATCGTGGTGCCGTCATCTACTAAAGTGCCGAGTTAAGGTAAAATTAACCGCAGTTAACAGTTCGTCACTGAGTGTGTGCTGAATCTGCAACAACCTCTCCGCTACGAACCCCACCTCGCACCAAAACCGCTTCTGAACGATTGCGTACGCCTCCGGGTTGCGTAGAGTGGGTCTTGCGAATCCATGCATGGGATCGTTTGTCGGTCGCGACGCGACGACAACACACTGCACCACGAATAGTGTGGTCGCGTTACGACAAACCGCTGGGTAACCGGCACAAAAATATGACTGACTTTGGAGGTCAATAATGAAACTCAAGAGCCTTATCCTCGGTTCCGTTGCTGCTGCTGGTCTCTCGACCGCTGGTTACGCTGCTGATCTCGGCGTTCTCACCTCGCTCGACGTTTGCGACTCGCTCGGCATCTCGGGCCTGACCCTCTCGTCCTCGGACAACTGCCTCCAGATCACCGGCGGCGTATCGTACGAATTCGGCATCGGCCAGTTCCGTAACGAAGGCGTAGTTGCGGAAACTCACGATTCGCGTAAGGTTCCTGTTGCTCTCAACGGTGAACAGTGGGATAGCCGTACTATCTCCTGGATCAAGGCTGTTGGCACTGCAGCTTCGGACTTCGGTCCAGCTTCGGCAACCATCAAGCTGAAGAGCGACCAGCGTTTCCGTACCACTGGTACGCCACGCACCACCACCAACACTGAAAAGGAATTCGTCTTCATCGACGAAGCTTTCGTTCAGGTTGGCGACACCACCACCATCATGGCTGGTAAGAAGGGTTCGATCGCGAACCTCGGTGACGACGCTCCATTCAACTTCCTCGGTCTCTTCAACTCTGCATCGATCGACGGTGCTGGTGTTGGCCTCGACGGTGACTCCGATCTGCTCGGCGGCAACGTAATTCAGGTTGTTTCCGAAGTAGCTGATGGCGTTAAGGTTGGTCTGGGCTTCGAAGCCCTTGGCAACGATGTGAACGTTGCTGGCAAGCGTCCAGGTACTGTAGTTGGCGTTGTTGAATACGCTGGCGAAGGTATCACTGCGCACCTCACTGCAGCTGCATTCGAAGTTCTCAACAGCAACGTTGAATCCTGGATGCTGCATGCTGGCGTTACCAGCCAGTTCGACGCGTTCAAGGTCCGCGCTGCGGTATCGTACCTGAACAAGTCGCTCATCGGCGGCGCTAACTACCTCGGCTACAACCACCTGAACGCCCTGATCTCGGCTGAAGGTAAGTTCGACCTGTTCACCATCGCAGCTTCGGCTGAAGTTCTGAACGTTTCGAACCGCCCAGCTGGTGATTTCACCGACTACGGCTTCGGCGCATCGGCTGGCTTCGCAGTTACCGAAGGTGTTTCGATCAACCTCGGCGCTCGTTACTTCCACGCTGGCGTTGAAAACCTCAACACCACCCAGGTATCGGCACAGCTCGTTGCTGCTCTGACTGAAACCATCAAGGCAACTGCTGAAATCGGCGGTTACTTCGGTGACAAGATCCAGGCTCAGAAGGCTGCTGGCGTATTCAAGAACGACAACGTTATCTATGGTACCGTTGGTCTTGCTTGGGCACCAGGTGGTGGCTTCACCTCCTCGCTCGAAGGTACCGTCAACAGCGAAAACGCTTACAAGGTTACCTTCAAGGCTGCGAAGGAATTCAAGTAATCCTTGGATTAGCTTTGAATTGGGAAAGGCCCGGCTCACGCCGGGCCTTTTCTTTTTACGCTATTCCTAACTGACCGAGCGTGTAACTCACAAAGGGCCGGATGCGTGGTTATCGGTCCGTGGAGTTTGCTGGCGGTGGTTAGCGTGTTATCGACATCTGCCACGTTCGTGCCGAAGCTTGCCATAATGTGGGGCTATATCCCCGAACGATATCCGGGCGTTGACTTGGTGGTCGACTAAGTGGTTTGGGCGAGTGAACGCCCTATCCGGTTTGGTTGGGCGACCGGTATACGAGCGTCCGCTGGGTAGTTTGAGAATTTCGTTCTGTGTGGGCGAGGGTATTTGCTCGCATGCGCAACGCCCAAGTGGATCAGTGATCGAAAGAATTTCGACATCGCAATTCACTTTTTGGACCAATCGTGCGTCATTCCCGTGGTCTGCAAATCATCGTGACCGCTCCAGAATTGTGAACTGTTTCCAACCTTCTGCGTTATGGTTTATGACCCGTTAATGCGTGTGGGCTAAGGCTGGCTGAGCTGTAACCACACTGGCCATTGCGCTGCGGCGTTGCAGTTTGCTAGACTTCGTCTTGGGGCAAAACTTTGATAAATCAGCGACTTTTCCTTCTTGCCTGTGCTCTGGTTGCGCCAGCGCCGTTCGTTGCGGCGCAGGAGTTTGGTGTTGTGCAGGCGCAGGGATTGGGCGTGTTGCAGGAGTTGAGCACCTGCGACTACCTCGGCGTGCCCGGCATGACGCTGGCCTCAGATACTCACTGTCTGCAGTTGCGAGGTGGTGTGTCCTATGAGCTGGAGTTGGGCCAGTTTCGGGATGACGTTGTTATCGCACGGACGTCTCACGACACTAAATTGCCCGTCGGGCGTTATGGCGTCGATTGGAATACCAAGGTCAAGACTTGGCTGAAGTTGGTCGATGTCTCTGAAACGGATTTTGGCCCCTCTCGTGCGGTTATTCAGATTGGCACCGAGGAAGAGCAGAAGTACTGGGGCAGTGCAGTTGGCTACACCACTGACGGCCCAATGGCGTCGTCGCGCGGAAGCAATGAGCTAAAGATTGACGAGGCTTTTGTTGAGATTGGTGATGCGACCAAGTTGATGATTGGGAAGAAGGGGTCGGTTGCCATATTTGGTAACGACAGGCCGTTTAACTATCTCGGTCTGTTCAATACCTCTTCGTATGAAGGCGGTGGCGTCGGCATTGACAATGACAGCGAGAAGATTGGCGGGCATGTCGTGCATGCAACCTCTCGCTTGAACAATCAGTGGACCATTGCTGGCGGTATTGAGGCGATTGGGTCTGACACTGGCGGCACTGGGGTGGCTTCTATCGCCTATAATCGCGATGGTCTCTCCGGGCATTTAACTGGCCTGTTATTCGACCTCAGCAGTGCGGACCGTTCTTGGATGCTCCATAGCGGTGCGTCCGCATATTTCGATGGTTTTAGCCTTAGATCCGCAGTCGCATACCATGCGAACGCAAAGCATGACGGCATTGATCGCATTGACGCTATGGCCTCCGCCGAAGGGCGCTTTAGAAGTTTGACCTTCGCCTTATCGTCCGAACTTATTCATGATGGCCCGCTGTTCGGGACGAACTTCATAGACTACGGCTTTGGTGCGTCGGTTGGCTTCCCGTTACATAGGTATGTTTCAGGCAATGTCGGTACGCGCGCTTTTATCGACGGTCGCACGGGCCTGGTGACGGGGCAGGTGGCTGGGCAGGTGAACGCTGTCATGACGGAAGTTTTCGCGGTCGGCGCTGAGGCTGGTGTCTATTTTGGCTCGAAGATCGCTGAACAGAAAGTCGCTGGTGCCTTCCACAATGATGTCGTGGGATACGTTGGCGCCCATGTGAACGTGACGCCAGGTGGCGGCGTCACTGGCCACTTGAAAGGCGAGTTCAACACCGAGGGCGGATATAAGCTAACAGTCCGCGCCGGGAAGGAATTCAAGTAAGCACTCGATGCTTGAGCGAAGCCTCAGTGACGAAGTCGTGCTTGGTATGTCCCCTCGGCTTTGGTAGGTTCAGGTGTTGCGGCGCTAATCTGGAATTAAGTTGATGATCAAGGACATGCTCAAGCGAGCGGCCCCTGGTGTTGTTTTTGTTTGTATTGCAGGTTTTGTGAGTACGGTTCACGGGCAAGCGGGCACAGCCACAACTCCATCCGGCGCTGCCGAAACGGCGACGCCAAGCCCTACCACTCTCGTTTCTGCACCGGGCAGTTTCAGTTTCGTGGCCGTCAAAGTGCCTGGCGGTGCCTTGTCGTTTCGCGGGCAGGTGCCGTCGGAGGCGACCTTGCGCTACTTGAGCAATCTGTCAGGCGTCGTTGTCGATCGCTTAGCTGTATCGGGCAATGCACCCGACGATTTTGGCGCGAAGCTTCAGTCTGGCATGCGGTCCCTTATGGAACTTGATCAAGGCCGCTTAGAGTTGCGTGATGGTGATTGGACGTTGACCGGCGAAGTCGGGTCGGATGACGTCGCGCAACGCCTGGGAACGGAGCTGGGTGGCGACAGTGCCGTAAGCGTGACGGTGACAATGTCTCGCGACGAGTGTGTGGCGCGCTTGGCGGAGCTTTCTGCGCACAACGCCATACTTTTCCGGTCAGGTTCGTCGGTGATTGCTGAATCGGCTTCAGCTGAGTTGGACCTCTTTGCCCAAGCTTTGAAGGGATGCGGACACGCAGCCGTAGAGGTTGAGGGCCATACTGACAGCGACGGCGACGATCAGAAAAATCTTATCCTGTCAGTGATGCGCGCCGAAGCCGTTGTTAAGGCACTTGTGGGACGCGGCATCGCTGAAGAGCGATTTTACGCGATTGGCTACGGTGAGACTGTACCGGTAGCGGCCAACGATACGCAGGCTGGGAAATCGGCGAACCGCCGGATCGTCATTAGGCTGCGCGACTAGAGATCTAGCGGCGCGTGCGAGTCGACGGCGGCTGGGTGATCTGGCCGATGAAGCTGACAATGGTTTCGACCTCTTCGAAGTGTTCGAAAAGGGCAGGGGAGCCTTGCCCCGAAATGGTGAGTGCGGTCGCGTCAGGGCGGCGGCGCACCATTTCCTCGTAGATTTCCCGACGCAGAAGATCCGTAAGTTGCGTACGGAAAATTAGCAGCGGCGCGCATTGAAGGGTGTCAAACAGCTGCCATTGAGGCACGAGAATATCGTCAAAATCAAACTGGTCGAGGCGTTTGATGAGCCGCTCATCGAATAGCGGGAGGGCCCGACCTTTTTTGCCGGTGCTATGCGTGCGCTTGGCGAGACTATCGAGCGCAACTTCGCTGAGCTCGGGGTAGTCGCCCCCAAGGATGCGGCGGAAGCCGGAACTCACAGCTTGCCCCTGCCACGAGGCAATATGGGCAATATTGCTACGCAAACGCACTAAGCCACGCGAATCGGTCACCGGACCGGCGTCGACCAGAACTGTGCCTGCGATCAGGGTTGGATGACGGGCGGCATAGAGCATGGCGATTTGGCCACCGTGCCCTTGTCCAAAAAATATGGCGCGCCCGATTCCTAAACTGGCCAGAACATCCTCGAGGTCGCGAACGTCATTGAGCGAGTTGTAATCCTCGATCTTCGAACGGTCGTCGGCTCGCCCGCGGCCGGGAAAGTCCACTAATATCAATGGCCAATCAGCCAGCTTGGTCTTTTGGAGAATGTCCAGAAACCCGGAGAAATCCGCCATGTTGCGATGGTAGCCTGCCAGGCAAACTAAAGGTGGCCGTCCGGGTTCGAACTTTCCCCTGATGTGGACTGCTGCGTGGGTCTTTCCATCGTGTAATGGGACGCAAGTGACATCCAGCCCAGCGAAGGCTGAGTGATCGGCGGGCGTGGTTCGGTGGCGTCGCAGTAACATGTCCATGCTTCTTGTTTATCGATCTGCGGACAGGACCCACAAGCACCATTTGCTTGTCTTGTGGCGACGCACTGTTGAAAGTATGGTGCAGCGCATCCTGCGCCGCGCGTGTGCAGGCAAGATTGGAATCACGCCAGCAAAGGGCTGGCGATAATTAGGGAATATCGGCAAAATGCTGCGAGGTTCGATTACGGCACTCATCACTCCCATGCGCGATGGGGTAGTGGATGAGAAAGCCTTCGCTAGCTTTGTCGAATGGCAGATTTCGCAGGGGACGCGCGGTCTGGTGCCGGTTGGCACGACCGGCGAAAGCCCGACGGTTAGCCACGAAGAGCACAACCGCATCATCGACATCTGTATCGAAGTCGCCAACAAGCGCGTACCGGTCTTGGCTGGTGCAGGCTCGAATGCAACGGCCGAGGCTGTGGCTCTGGCTCAGCACGCCGAAAAGTCAGGCGCTGACGCGGTTTTGTCGGTTGTTCCATATTACAACAAGCCGAACCAAGAAGGCCTGTTCCAGCATTTCTCGGCTGTCGCAAAGTCCATCGGTATCCCGGTCATTCTCTACTCGGTGCCGGGCCGTACTGTCGTTGATCTCTCCGTCGACACCATTGCGCGTCTCCACGAAGCGCACAGCAATATCATTGGTGTGAAGGATGCGACGGGCAATCTCGAACGCGCGTCCATCCAGCGCCAGAAGCTGGGCAAAGACTTCATTCTGCTGTCCGGTGACGATAGCACCGCTTTGGGCTTTAATGCGCATGGCGGCATGGGCTGTATCTCGGTAACAGCAAACGTTGCTCCAGCTCTCTGCTCGCAAATGCAGGAGTTGTCGCTGGCGGGTGACTTCATTGCGGCGCGCGAAATCAACGATAAGTTGGCTTACCTGCATCGTGATCTTTTCATGGAGCCGAATCCGGCGCCTGCGAAGTATGTCGGTAATCGTCTCAATCTGTGTGCGAATGAAATGCGGCTGCCGCTTGTGCCTGTGAGCCAAGCAACGCAAGACGCAATGGACTTTGCAATGCGCCACGCAGGCCTTATCTAAGGTCTATGGCACAGGCAAAGAACGACAAGAGCAAGAACGGTTGGATCAGCCACGGTCTCGTGGCTGAAAACCGCCGTGCTCGATTTGATTATGAAATCGGCGATACCATTGAGGCCGGTGTGGTTTTAACCGGCACCGAGGTGAAGTCTCTTCGCTTAGGCAAGGCTCAAATCACCGAATCCTACGCCTCTCCAGAGATGGGGGAGCTGTGGCTGATCAACGCGCATATCCCTGAATATCTGCAGGCAAACCGTTTCAACCATCTTGAGCGCCGTCCGCGCAAATTGCTGGTGAGCAAGAAGCAGTTGGCCAAGCTGGATCAGGATGTGGCGCGGGCAGGGCACACGATTGTGCCGCTGAAGTTGTTCTTCAATGACCAAGGTCGCGCCAAGCTGCTGCTGGGCGTTGGCAAGGGTAAGAAGAATTACGACAAGCGCGCGACGGCCCGTGATCGGGATTGGAATCGCGACAAAGCCCGCATCATGAAAGAAGGCGGACGAGGATAAAAAAAGGCCCGGAGCGATCCGGGCTTTTTGTTATTCTTCGTGCGGGCGTGGCGCCTGTGGTGGGCGGCCCACTGTTTTCGCCAAATCAGCCACATCCATAAAGAAGTCGGCCTGACGACGCAGATCGTCCGAAATCATCGGCGTCTGGCTCGATAGGGTCGAGACCACTGTGACACGTTTCCCGCGGCGCTGAAGTGAAGCCACAAGCGCTGTGAAATCACCGTCGCCCGAGAACAAGATCATGTGATCGTAGAATGGAGCTTGCTCTAACGCGTCAACGGTGAGTTCGATGTCCATGCTGCCCTTGACTTTGCGGCGGCCGGTAGCATCTGTGAACTCTTTTGCTGGCTTGGTGACGACGGTGTAGCCGTTGTAATCAAGCCAATCGATGAGCGGGCGAATAGAGGAATATTCCTGATCCTCAATTAGAGCCGTGTAATAGTTTGCGCGCAATAGATAAGCTTTGCCGCTGAACTCAGTAAGTAGCTTGCGATAGTCGATGTCGATACCGACAGCTTTTGATGTGGCATAAAGATTTGCACCGTCAATGAAGAGGGCAATCTTCTCACGTGGATCAATAGCCATTATAAACCCCTCAAAGAGTGCCTAGGACTTGCCTGGCGAAATCAATATACTGTGTGGATAACTTAAGTTCGGTATTCGCACGTTTTTGATCGGCGAGCAACGGTGAGATCGCCGCATCTGGTGTTTTCGCTTCCGCTTGTCAAGCAGCCGCCCTTGGTGTATTCCGGCCCTTCATTCCCTTTAATAAAAAGTGGAGACGTTCGTGGCACGCGTCACCGTTGAAGACTGCATTGAAAAGGTCGAGAATCGCTTCGACCTCGTCCTCATGGCCGCTCACCGCGCGCGCATGATTTCCTCAGGCGCACAGATCACCGTTCCTCGCGATAACGACAAGAATCCTGTCGTTGCATTGCGTGAAATTGGCGACGGCATGATCTCGCCAGACGACCTGCACGAGGATCTGATTCACTCGCTGCAGAAGTATGTTGAAGTCGACGAGCCGGAAGATAGCGCCGCTCCGATGATCGAAAGCGCCGGCGACGACGATTCGATCAACTTCGACACCATTTCGGAAGAAGAACTTCTGCGCGGTATCGAGAGCCTTGCTCCGCCGGAGCGTCGCGACGACTGATCCCGCTTGCGGGCTAGCCAGTTCAAGCTATATCTGGAGCGTCCGGTTTTCGAACTGGGCGCTCTTTTCATTTCTAGTGCAGGCGCTAAGCTCTCCTCCCCAGAGCCGCGGCTACTTTCATGATGCGACAGTATGAGCTCGTCGAACGCGTTCAGGCGTATAACCCTGACGTCGACGAGAATTTGTTGAATAAGGCCTACGTCTACGCCATGCAGAAGCATGGTTCGCAAAAGCGCGCGTCTGGCGACCCCTATTTCCATCATCCGCTAGAAGTCGCCGCAATTCTCACAGAGTTGAAGCTGGACGACGCTTCGGTGGCCGTTGGCCTCCTGCACGACACTATCGAAGACACCGACGCGACACGCGCGGAGATCGATCAACTCTTTGGCGCGGAAATTGCGGCCATTGTCGATGGTTTGACCAAGATTGAGCGCCTCAATCTCGTCTCGCGTGAAGAAGCCCAGGCGGAAAACCTGCGTAAGCTGCTGCTGGCGATTAGCCAGGACGTCCGCGTGTTGCTGGTAAAGCTGGCTGATCGGCTGCACAACATGCGTACGCTCGACTTCATGCGCGAGGACAAGCAGAAGCGCATTGCCCAAGAAACCATGGATATCTACGCGCCTCTCGCGGGGCGTATGGGTATGCAGGATATGCGTAACGAGTTGGAGGATCTCTCGTTCAAGATCCTGCAGCCCGATCATTACGCTGCCATCAAATCCCGCCTCAAGGAACTTGAGGACGAGAACCGCGAGATTATCGCTTCCATTTCCAATGAACTGACCGATCGTCTCGCCGATGCGGGGATCGTGGCGCGGGTAAAGGCGCGGGTGAAGGCCCCGTATTCGATTTTTTCCAAGATCGAACGGAAGTCGATTGCCCTTGAGCAGCTCTCGGACATCATTGGTTTCCGCGTCGTCGTTGGTTCAGTCGAAGAGTGCTATCGGACCATGGGTCTGGTGCACACGACCTGGAAGGTCGTGCCGAACCGGTTCAAGGACTACATCTCTGTTCCGAAGAACAACGACTACCAGTCCATCCACACCACCATTGTTGGGCCGGGCCGGCAGCGTGTTGAGCTGCAAATTCGCACCGAAGAGATGGATCGGATCGCTGAGTTCGGTATCGCGGCTCACGCGCTCTATAAGGACGGTGCTTCCGCGAGCCTATCGCGCATTGAAATGGAATCGGCGGCCTATGGTTCTCTGCGTCAGACAATTAGCCATCTGACCTCGGGTATCCCGACCGAAGAATTCCTCGAATATACCAAGCTGGAGTTGTTCCAGGATCAGGTGTTCTGCTTTACCCCGCGTGGCCGTCTGATTGCTTTGCCTCGCGGCGCCACGCCAATCGATTTCGCTTATGCGTTGCATACCGACATCGGTGATACCTGCGTCGGGGCCAAGATCAACGGGCTTATTCTGCCACTCGTTACCCAGCTCCGGTCGGGCGACGAAGTGGAAATTATGCGCGACCACAATCATCGCCCGCCAAGCAATTGGAGTAGCATTGCTGCGACCGGCAAGGCGCGTGCTGCAATCCGTCGCGCTGTGCGTCAGCAAGCAACCCAGCGTGCCTTGGCGCTTGGCGAGCAAGTGCTGAGCCTGCTGCTCGACCGTGAAGGCGTGATGCTGGAAGACAGCGAAGCGCAGGCATTGGCTGAGGCTTTGAACCAGCCCAATAAGCGTGAATTGCTGATCGCGCTGGGCGAAGGCAAGATTGGCTCGGAAGAGCTGGGCACTGCGCTTGAGCAGGTTAAGGGCATCCGCAAGCGCCGCCGCAAGTTGGAGCTTCCTGTGGCTGATACGGCTGATGGCTGGTTTGCGCTGCGCGCGACCGATCATTTCCGCTTCCGCGTCGCGGGTGGGCACCTCGAAGGTTCCGAAGCTTGGCGTGCGCTCAAGCAGCTCGACTTCCACACCGCTGTTGTGGTGTCGGGGGAGGGGGTTGTTCCGGGGGATCGCCTGATTGGCATTCTGCAGCCCGAAAAACCGCTTATGATCTATCCGGCACATTCCGAAGCGCTCATCGCTATGCATGATAGCGATGTGGCCTGGGTAGATGTGCGCTGGAACATTGCCGCGGACGCACCAGATAAGCTCTACGCGCTGGTGATCTCGATGGAATCGGTCAACCGCCCGGGTTCTCTGGCGCAGATCTCGACCGCCATCGCGTCATGCGATGCGAACATCAATAACCTTGTCATGCGGATGATTTCGCCTGACTTCCACCAGATGATCTTTGAAATCGAGGTGCGCGACCTTGCGCAGCTCACCGATGTTCTGGCAACGCTCAAGCGTAGCCCCGGCCTCTCTGCCGTCCAGAGGGCTGGCCTGCGTGAAGCGGGAATGATCTCTACGCTAGAATGGGACGGCAAAGTCGACAGGAGTGCGCGTGATGAATAGGGATGAAGTTCTGGATATCTTCCGGGAATGCGGTGCGATGCTGGAAGGACACTTCATTCTGTCCTCAGGCCTGCGCTCGCCGGTTTTCCTGCAGAAGGCCAAGGTCTTCCAATACGCGCATCAGACGGAAAAACTCTGCAAGGCTCTGGCCGAACGCATCAAGGCTGAAGTGCCGGGCGTGACCAAGGTCGTGTCGCCAGCAATTGGCGGCATCATTCCAGGTTACGAAACCTCGCGTCACCTCAACCTGCCAGCGCTCTATACAGAACGCGTCGACGGCAAGTTCGAGCTGCGTCGTGGCTTTGAAATCTCGCCTGATGACAAGGTCATCGTGGTGGAGGATATCGTTTCGACTGGTCTTTCGATCCGTGAGTGCGTGGAAGCGCTGCGCGGCATTGGTGCCAATGTGGTGGCTGCTGCGTGCCTGATTGATCGTTCAGGTGGCGAGGCCGATGTTGGCGTGCCGCTGATCTCGTTGATTGAATTTAAGGTCCCTGCCTATCCGGCGGACAATCTCCCGCCAGAATTGGCCGCTATTCCAGCTGTTAAGCCGGGTTCGCGCGGCATTCAGGGCGTAAAATAACCGGACGACGGAACGCTTGTGGCTCGGGCTTCTTGTTCGGGTCACAGGCGATCACACAAAGGGAAAGAGTATGATCATCGGCCTCGGCTCTGACCTTATCGAGATTCACCGCGTGCAGGCGACTTTGGACCGGCACGGCGAGCGGTTCACCAATCGCGTGTTTACAGACATTGAGCGCGCCAAGTCGGACCGTCGGGCTGAACGGGCGGCTTCTTACGCAAAACGCTTTGCGGCGAAAGAAGCCATGTCAAAAGCCTTGGGAACCGGCATCAGTCGTGGCGTTTATTGGCGCGATATGGGCGTCGTGAACCTTCCGAGTGGCAAGCCCACCATGAAGCTCACCAATGGTGCAGCCAAAGCGCTTGCCCGGATGATGCCAGAGGGGCACGAGCCCCACATTCACATAACCATCACCGACGACGCAGGTTTAGCGCAGGCTTTCGTTATCATTGAAGCTCTCCCGGTCGCTCAAGGTTGACCAGAACAGCGCAAACGCCTAACCCTTCGGCAGCGCCTTATCGGATGAAAACATGAACCAGCTTGCGGACAAGCCCCAAAAAACGCTCAAGCCTAAGTCGGCAAAGAACGAATGGCTCGATACCATCATTGTGGTTGTCGAAGCGCTGGCGATTGCGATCTTCCTGCGGTTCTTCCTCTATCAGCCGTTCTCGATCCCGACCGCTTCGATGCAGCAGACGCTGATGATTGGCGACTACTTCGTCGCTAACAAGTTTGTCTGGGGCTACGGCAAGCACTCGTTCTCGCTTGGCCGCTATGGCAATTTCGCAGCGCTCGATTTCGAATTGCCAATCGGCAATCGTATCCTGGGTCGTGATCCAAACCGTGGCGACGTTGCTGTGTTCCGTCCCGTTCCGCAGAACATGGAATACATCAAGCGTATTGTCGGCATGCCGGGCGACCGTATTCAGGTTAAGGAAGGGCGTCTGTACATCAACGGCACCATGGTTGAGCGCGAAGAGATCGGCAAAGCCATGGATACCGACTCCAATTTCGACACCCGCGAAGTCACGGTTTACCGCGAGACTTTCCCGGAAGGCACGAGCCACATCATTCAGGAAATCAGCGACAATCAGCAGCTCGATAACACGCCTGAGTATGTTGTGCCGGCGAACCACTATTTCATGATGGGTGACAACCGTGACCGCTCGGCCGACAGCCGCGTGCTCAGCCAGGTTGGCTATGTCCCATCGGTCAACCTTATCGCAAAGGCGGAAGCACGCTTCTTCTCCATCAAGGACAACCTGCCGCCGTGGCAGATTTGGCAGTGGCCTGCCAATGTCCGTTGGGATCGCATGTTCCAGTCCATTCACTAATGACATCACGTATTAAATCGCGGACCGCGCTGCAGGACCGGCTAGGCTATGATTTTGCCGACCCGGACCTGCTCGAGCGGGCCCTTACCCATTCCAGCGCTTTGTCTCCGGCAAAGCGCATTGACCGTTCTTACCAGCGGTTGGAATTTCTCGGCGACCGTGTGCTCGGGCTCGTCGTCGCTGACATGCTCTATCAACGCTATGAAAAGTCAAACGAAGGCGAGTTGAGCCGTACGCTCAACACGCTCGTGCGCAAGGAAACTTGCGCGGACATCGCGCGTCGTCTTGGCTTAGGCAAAGAGATGGTGCTCGGCGACAGCGAAGCGCGCTCCGGCGGCGCTGAAAAGGACGCAATTCTCGGCGACGTAACGGAAGCCATTATCGGGGCGATCTATCTCGATGGCGGTCTCGACCCAGCTGCACATTTCATCCAGCGCAATTTCGAAGGCGTGTTGGATGGTGGTCAGGCAAACCGTGCTGACGCGAAAACGACCCTGCAAGAATGGGCGCAGGCGCGGGGGCTTGAAGTCCCAGCCTATACGCTTGTCGAGCGCACCGGTCCCGACCACGCCCCAGAATTTACGATCGCCGTTGATCTTTCCGGCTTTGAACGCATTTCAGCTACAGGGCCTTCCAAGAAGATCGCCGAGCATCGCGTCGCCGAACAATTCCTGATCCTGCAGAAGGTCTGGAAGGAAACAAAATGACACAGAATATCGAAATGACCGACACCGCTTGCGGCTTTATTGCGCTGGTTGGCGCGCCCAACGCCGGTAAGTCGACCCTATTGAACTCGCTGGTTGGCACGAAGGTGTCCATCGTGACTCACAAGGCGCAAACCACCCGTAGCCAAGTGCGCGGTGTGCTGACGCTTGAACAGACCCAGCTTGTTTTCGTTGACACGCCCGGTGTGTTCCAGCCAAAGCGCCGTCTTGACCGCGCTATGGTCGATAGCGCCTGGGGCGGGGCAGGTGACGCTGACATCGTCGCCTTCATCGTCGACGCTGAGCGCGGTATCACGAGCGACATCGAAGCGCTCATTGAGGGCTTGAAGAACATCAACCACCCAAAGGTGCTGATCCTCAACAAGATCGACCAGGTACAGCGCGAAAAGCTGTTGCACCTCGCGCATGATCTCAACGAGCATCTTCGCTTTGAAGCAACTTTTATGCTGTCCGCGCTCAAGGGCGACGGCGTCAAGGACTTCATCGATTGGGCTGCAAAGCACGTCCCACCGGGCCCATGGCACTTCCCAGAAGATCACTTGACCGATCTGACCATGGCGATCACTGCGGCGGAAGTGACGCGCGAAAAGCTATTCCTGCGCGTCCATGATGAGATCCCATACAACTCCACGGTCGAAACCGAGAGTTTTAAGATCCAGAAGGATGGCTCCTACAAGATCGATCAGGTGATCTACCTGTCGCGTGAGAGCCATAAGAAGATCGTGCTCGGTGCAGGTGGCCAGACCATCAAGGCCATTGGCGCGGACAGCCGTCGTGAACTGATGGACATGTACGAAGTGCCGATTCATCTCTTCCTCTTCGTCAAGGTCCGCGAGAAGTGGGCTGAAGATCCAGAACGCTATCAGGAAATGGGCCTCGAATTCCCCTCTGATAAGAAGTAGGGCGCTGTCCCGAGCACACGATGGAATGGACCGGTGAAGGCCTGCTGATAGGCGCTAAACGCCAAGGTGAAACCAGCCTCATTGCTGAGGTGATGGTGGCCGGGCGCGGGCGTCAGCTGGGCCTGATCCGGGGAGGGCGGTCGCCAAAACTGGCGGCCGCTTTGCAGCCAGGCAATGTGCTGCAAGTGACATGGCGTTCGCGGCTTGAAAGTCAGCTCGGCTTTTTCACGGTTGAGCTGCTTCATGCCCGCGCTGCCGAGCTAATTGCCGATCGCGATAGGCTCTATCTGGCGCAGACTGTTTTTGAGCATCTCCATCTCCTGCCGGAGCGTGAGGCGGCCGATCGGCTGTTGGGCATGGCCCTGCGTTTGATCGATGCGAAACCCGATGCGATTGCATTGGTGCGGTTTGAGCTCGCGCTGCTGGATGAATTGGGTTTCGGGCTAGATCTCACCCAATGCGGCGCCACTGGGGCTACACACGACCTTACCCACGTTTCTCCTCGAACGGGCAGAGCCGTATGCCGCGAGGCGGCGGAGCCCTATCGTGATAGGCTCCTGAAATTGCCGAGTTTTCTGTTCGAACGTGGGAATGCGTCGCCAGACGACATCCGGGATGCGTTCACATTGACAGAGCATTTTCTCAGGGCCCATTTCTGGTCTACCGGTCAGACCCATGCGCCAGCCACTCGTGCGCCACTCGTTGAAAACCTAACAAAGCATTGATTTACTTGCTGTAAATCTGGCCTTGTTATCCTTGCTCTACAGCTTAGAGCAGGAGGCTCGATTGGTTGGTAAAATCATATACTGGGTCAGCACCGCGATGTTTCTCGCCATTTATCTGGTGAGCACATTTGCCTACATCACTGACACGGCCGGTGCGCAAGCAGGGTATGTTGCGATCGGCTATCCTGCCTATCTCGTGCCGCTGATGATGATTGTGAAGCCGTTAGGCGTTTTGGCCGTTCTGGTTCGTAAGCATGTCTGGCTGGCGCAGCTTGCTTATGCAGGTTTTTTCTACCACCTCCTCATCGCTGCGAGCGCTCATATTTCCGCGGGCATACCCGGTGTTGAAATCGCGGTAGCCCTCTTTGTTTTGATGCTGTTGTCCTATTTCACGCAGAACGTAGCGCGCGCTGAAAAGGCGGCTTATGTGCCTGATTGGTTTAACCGTTTCGCATAACACGCTGTTCTGACTCTTAGATTGACCGCCGCACGGAGTATTCTCTGGGTGGCGGCAAAAGTGCTCTCGGGTCCGGGAAACTGGGCAAAACGAAAGGTGAGTACATGCGCGAAACGTACTTGCGCTGTATTCTGCTCCCGATTCGTTCTCATGGACTGAAGCACTCATGTCAGATGCAGATACCACCCCGCCGCCGGATGACCTCCGGATCGTCGACCTTAAGCAGGCGCTTGAGGAGAGGTATCTAAGCTACGCCCTCTCCACCATTACGCAACGTGCGTTGCCAGACGCGCGTGACGGGCTCAAGCCTGTGCACCGCCGTATTCTGCACGCAATGCGACTGCTGAAGCTCGATCCGAGCCAAGGCTATAAAAAGTCCGCGCGTGTGGTCGGCGACGTGATCGGTAAGTTCCACCCACACGGCGACTCTTCGATTTACGACGCCTTGGTGCGTTTGGCGCAGGACTTCTCGCTGCGCTATCCGCTGGTCGACGGGCAGGGCAACTTCGGTAATATCGACGGCGATAGCGCTGCGGCGATGCGTTATACGGAAAGCCGTATGACCGAGGTTGCTACGCGTCTGCTCGAAGGCATCACCGAAAACGCCATCGATTTTAAGCCAACTTATGACGGCGAAGACGACGAGCCGATCGTGTTGCCGTCGAACTTCCCGAACCTGCTTGCCAACGGTTCCATGGGTATTGCTGTGGGCATGGCGACCTCGGTCCCGCCCCATAATATTGTTGAGCTGTGTAACGCATCGCTCAAGCTCATCCAGAATCCCAACGCGACGGTTGAAGAACTCATCCAGCAAGATCTGTCCGCGCCGCCAAGCATGGATGACCTTGTGCGCGGGCCGGACTATCCCACCGGCGGCCAATTGGTCGAAAGCCGCTCGGCGATTGTTCATGCCTATGAAACCGGGCGTGGCTCGTTTCGTACGCGCGCCACGTGGGACAAGGAAGACAAGGGACGCGGCGTCTATCAGATCGTCGTCACCCAGATTCCTTACGGCGTACAGAAATCGCGCCTCGTCGAGAAAATCGCTGAACTGCTGCTGGCGAAAAAACTGCCGCTGCTTAAGGACGTGCGCGACGAGAGTGCCGACGACATTCGTCTTATCCTCGAACCTAAAAATGGTCAGGTCGACGCTGTCATTCTGATGGAGCAGCTGTTTAAGCTGACCGAACTCGAAGTGCGCTTCGGCCTCAACCTCAATGTGCTTGATCGGGGCACAATGCCCCGCGTGATGAGCCTCGCCGATGCGTTGCGGGCTTGGCTTGAGCATCGCAAAGAAGTTTTGGTTCGCCGCTCGCAGTTCCGCGTTGATCAGATCACCTCCCGTCTTGAGGTGCTTGATGGTTACATCATCGCCTATCTCAACCTCGACGAAGTGATCCGGATCATCCGTGAGGATGACGATCCGAAAGCCAGCTTGATTGAGACGTTCAAACTGACGGACAATCAGGCGGAAGCTATTCTCAACATGCGCCTGCGCTCTTTGCGCAAGCTCGAAGAGATGGAACTGCGGACTGAGCACACGAACCTCTCCGAAGAGCGCACCAAGCTCGAAGCATTGCTGGGGTCTGAAAAGCGTCAGTGGGGCGAAATCGCCAAGCAGGTGGAAGCTCTCAAGAAGTCCTATCCCTTGTTCACCAAGGACGGCGTGCCGCATCCGTTGGGCGCTCGGCGCACTATTCTGGGTGTTGCACCGAAAGCCGACCTCGCGGAGATCACTGAAGCCTTTATCGAACGCGAGCCCATTACCGTGGTGCTCTCCGAAAAGGGCTGGATTCGTGCGCCAAAGGGGCACAACGCCACTGTCGACGATAAGGCGTTCAAGAGCGGCGACCGCTTGCGGCTGTCGTTCAACTGCGAAACCACCGACAAGCTGCTCATGCTGACCACGGATGGTCGTGTTTACACCATTGGTGCGGACAAATTGCCCGGCGGGCGAGGGCAGGGCGAGCCTGTGCGTCTGTTGGTGGATATGGAAGAGGGTGCCGACATCGTCGCGCTGTTTGTCCATAAGCCGGGCCAGAAGCGCATCATCGCCTCGTCGGCAGGGTATGGTTTCATTGTGTCCGAAGATGACATCATCGCCAACACCCGCAAGGGCAAGCAGGTGCTCAATGTCAGTGCACCGGAAGAAGCGAAATTGATCGTACCGAGCGACGGCGACCGGGTGGCGATCATCGGACAAAATCGCAAGCTGCTGGTTTTCCCAATGACACAGCTGGCGCAGATGACGCGCGGCAAGGGTGTTCGGCTCCAGCGCTATAAGGATGGCGGTGTTTCCGACATCAAGACCTTCTTCGCCGCTGACGGCCTCACCTGGCAGGATAGCTCAGGACGGACTTACTCCAAGCCGACCGAGGAGCTGGTGGATTGGGCCGGGGACCGAGCGGCAGCAGGGCGCCAACCCCCAACCGGGTTCCCGAAGAATAACAAGTTTGTTGGCTAATTAGCCCGATCTGAACAAGAGAAAGCCCACCTGACGGTGGGCTTTGTCGTTTCGGATCAGGCTCTTTTTTGACTCAAAGGTCTTATGTGCTGACCAGCTTCGTGCTTGTTGGGCATGGGGTTGATCATGAACACGTCAACGACCTTATCGAGGCGGTGCGCCTGCTCTTCGGTTTGCTCAATCGCAGCATTTGTCTCCTCGACTAGCGCGGCGTTGTGCTGGGTCATTTCATCCATCTCTCGAATGGAGCGGCTAATCTCCTCAATTGCCGCTGCCTGCACTTGACTCTTTTGGGCAATAACCTCGACGAGTTCGTTGGTTTTGCTGGCAGAAGTTTGCATCGCATCGAAGCGAGTGGCAGCCTCGGTAACAAGGCGTCCTCCGTTCCGCACTTCCACCCCCGATTGCTCGATCAGGCCTTTTACCTCACTGGAGGCCTGTGCAGTCGACTGCGCTAGGCGCCGGACTTCAACAGCGACGACAGAGAAGCCGTTTCCGGCTTCTCCCGCCCGCGCTGCTTCGACCGAGGCATTGAGGGCGAGGAGGTTGGTTTGAAATGCAATGTCGTCGATCATGCCGACAATTTTGGCGATTTTTTCGGACGTGTCGGCCAGTTGTTCCATGGCCGTTGTGGCTTCCGACATGGCGAGGCGTCCTTCTTCGGACGTCCGCATCGACAGGTTAGAGGATCCTGCGGCGTCATTAGCGATCTTGGCGTTGTCGAGGACCGCGTCGACAAGCTGGTTCATCCCGGTGGAGGTTCGCTCGATGGTTGCGGCTTGGCGCTGTGTTCGAGCCGAAAGATCGTTTGCACCGGAGAGAAGCTCCGATGTCGCGATTTTGAGCGACGAAGAGGTGTCTCGCAATTGATGGATAATGCCAGAGAGTTTTTCGCCCACAGCGTTGGTGTCGCGCTTAAGCTGGGCCATGCTGGGATCAAGCTCCTGCTCGATCCGCTCCCGCAAGTCACCATCTGCCATTTTTTGAAGGACATTGCCGGTTGCTGTCACAGCATGCAACACCTTGTCGGCGTTTTCCTTGGAAATGGCGGCGGCGTCTTCGGTCATTTTATCGAAATAGACGGTCACGGCCTGATCGACGTCGATGAGAATGGCTTTGAAGACCTGAGTGAGGGCGGCGCCGAGCTCAACAACCTTTTGGTTGGTCTCGGCATTGTCATTGCCGGTTTTCCTGCCAAACAGGCCCTTCGCACTCTTTTGTAGATTATCGGCGATAAACTCTTGAATGACCCCGCTTACAAGGTGGTCGACAATCACGCCGTAGCCGCCGATGTACCAGCGGGGCTCTAGGCCGATACGCGCGTGGCGCAGTCCAATACGGCGGGAGGCTTCGACATACTGCTGGTCGAAGCGGCCTGCGGCGATCTTCTTCCAGTGATCAATTTGGCTACTTTCTGCTCGCCGCATTTGCGCATTGTCGGCAAAGAAGCGATTGACCGCTGGAACTGTCGCGATTTTCTCGTAGAACCGCTCGAGGGCCACAGGCAGGTGACGGTCTAGATAGCCTTGGATGGTTGCGAGCTCCGCGAGAGCTCTTTCATCTAAACCAATGAAGGTGAGACGTTCTTCTAGTTCATTGGCGGAGCTAGCTTGTGCAGACATTTATGACCCCAGTTGATAACGATACAGAGCCCAAAGAGTGGGAATAATAGTTAGGGTGGTCTTTGGTTAGGTTCATGTCTGCGCGCGAGTAGCGGGCGACGCATCTGCGGTGAAACTAACCAGTGTTATTAGTCGCTAGCCCGCACATGCGAAATTGCTGGCCCGCGCAGTGGTTTAATGCGCGAGCTGCAGAATAGTTTCAATTTGATGGAACTTTTTAGCGTGACGCCGCGGGTGTGCCTGTCCGACGCCGTTTTGCGTGTATCCTGGTGCGGGATCACGAGTTTTGTGCGGGCTAAACGGCGATCAACGGCAGTCGCGCATCCCGCTGACAAGAAGCTCTGCAGTTGACGTCACGGAAGGCCGCACAAGTGAAGGCGTGATTTTGGCGCCCTTTCCTTATGCCCTATCGGGCTAAAGTGTAGCATTCGAGGTCGGGTGTTGGGGCGGGTAGCGGAGCCACTCGGTCGTAGCGTGCCAGATGTTCGAGTGCGGGACCCTCGCTATAGGCGCTAATCACTGGTGCGAGGCGTGGATCTTGTTTGAGAAAATCAACAACGGGCCATTGGCCACCGAGCGCGCCAGGGGTGACAAGCAGCACATCCGGCGGATTGCAGAGCAGGTCATTGGCAAGGTCCGATCGGATATCATCAGCAATCGCCTGTAGCTTTGGTGGGAGGTCCTCTCCGCTCCGCAGGGTACTGTTTAACTTCACCAGCATCCAGTGATGGTAGTAGCGAGAGACGTTGATGAGGCCATTCCGTTCGAGAAGGGGCCAAGTTTGAGTTGGGTCAATGAGCACGGTCGCCACTTTTGTGCCGGGCGCTAAGTCGCTGACCAGTGGAGCTGCATACTGTTGGTACGGACGCTCATTCTGAACGAAGGGCGATAAGGCAAATCCGACCATAGCCACCAGTAGGGTGCGCTTGCGCAAAGTGATTGGGCCCTCCCTCAACACGATGTTGAAGAGAACAGCCATCAGCATCGCCGAGGCGACGGGGTCGCCGTGGTAGAGAAAACCCTTAAACTGGACCAGCATGGAGCCGGTAAAGCCAACACCCATAGCGAGAAATGCTTGGGCCGTTGGCGGTATAGACCCCCGAAAACTCCAGAAGTAGAGCGCCACAATCGGCAGCATGAGAGCGGCACGGCTCAGGAAGACTCTGATTTTATGGCCACCGAAATCGCCATAGGCTGCCGTGACGGCAGGAATGATGTCGGTGAAATAGGCAGGTGCAAAGATCGCAATGCTGGCGATGTAAACGACAGCGCCGATGGCAAGACACAGGCATTCGGGGCGGAATGGCTTAAAGCTGCGTCTTTTGTAAATCAGCCAAAGTTCAAGCGCGATTGGGACCAAGGCAATGTGAGGCTTGAGTGCGATCATCAGCGCGGCGAAGGAGCCAATGGCGAGCGCTAGGGCCAATGAAACGGCTTTGCCCTCTGCGCGCCAAGCGATGAGTAGTACATAGGGCGGGAGGGCGATCAGCGCCATGTGATCGCGTTGCCCAAACTCGATGTAGTGTGGGCCAATCATGCAGAACAGCAGCCCGGCTAGGATAAGCGTTTGCCGAGACGGCGACAGGTGGCGCAAGAATATCCAACACAGGGACAGCGACAGAGCGATCTGGAGCATAATGCCCGTGACCATGAGATTGGGCTGGGGCAGGCCTGTGAACGCTGAGAGATAGGCAACCGGCCGCGCCATCCAGAACCAGAGCGGCGGATTGGTCTCGTTGATCCACTCGTAGAGGGGGATGCCAGCGTTCATTTGGCGCGCGATCCACATTTGCCACCAGCTGTCGCTGGAGAGCGGCGCAAATTGAACGAAGATGAGGGCAATAAGCCAGAGGCCGGCAGTTATGGTCGCAGGCGATAGGGCGTGGTTGGCGCGGCTGCGCCATTGTGCGGTATCCAACGTCATATGGTCTCAACGCTGCGCTGCGATTGCGTGGGTCAGCTTTTCTTGAAGGTCGCGCGCGTCCTGCGGCTGAGCGTTTTCCGCGCCTCTGCGGATTTCATTGACGATGTAGAGCGGGCGACGCTTGGCCTCCATATACATGCGCCCGAGATATTCGCCGAAAATGCCCAAGACGAGAAACTGTCCGGACCCGATCACAAGCATGATTGAGGCAAGGCTCGTCCAACCTTCAACGGCGCGGCCGGTGACGAACGACCAGCTGGTATAGAGCAGCATCAGGAGGCCGGCGATGCCCATGAAGAAACCAAGATGGGACGCAAGCCGCAGTGGAACGATAGAGAAGCTGGTTATCCCATCCATGGCCAAGGCGATCATCTTTGGAAAGTTGTATTTGGTTTCGCCAATGAAGCGCTTGTCGCGATCGTAGATGACAGCGTCTTGGCGTAGGCCGACCCAGCTGATCATGCCGCGGACAAAGCGATAGCGCTCCGGCATGGAAAGAACATGGTCTAATGCACGGCGACTGATGAGGCGGAACTCCCCAGCGTCGAGAGGCATGTCAATGTCGACGAGACGACGCCAGAAGCGATAGAAAACATGAGCGGTTGCCAGCTTCATCCGGCCTTCGCCATCGCGGCGGCGGCGTTGGCCATAGGCAACGTCCGCGCCTTGGTCGAGGCGTTCCATAAGTTGGGGCAGTAGTTCTGGGGGGTCCTGCAAATCGGCGTCGAGGATGAGGACGCGCGCGCCGCGCGTTGCCTCTAGCCCGGCGCTGAGCGCGATTTGTTGGCCGTAATTGCGGGCGAGATCGACGACGACCAAGTGGTCATCGGTTGCCGCCAAGCGATAGAGGGTTTCGAGGGTCGCGTCTTTCGAGCCGTCGTTGACCAGAACTATTTCGTAATCGTTCCCGACGGTGGACTGGCAGATAGAGCTTACGCGGCGGTGGAACTCATCAAGTCCACTTTCTTCATTGTAGCACGGCGCGACAACTGAAAGAGTGACTGAATGAATATTGTGAAATTGCCGCTGCACCGTTGCCTCCACCGGTTTTGTGAAGGCATTGTTACGAGTATCTTCCTAATGCGGCGTAAAATTACTGATGAGGAACAGTATTTCCATTGAGGTGAAGAGGCACCCAACCCAGATTGCCCTTTTGAACTTCAAGCGGCTGATAATGCGCTTTGTAAGCCATCTTGGGAGAGCTTTCGACGAAATAGCCGAGGTAGACGTAGTCCAGCGCTGCAGCGCGAACTTGGGCGATATGATCGAGAATGATGAATGTCCCCAAACTCCGATGGCTCATGTCGGGGTCGAAGAAACTATAGACCATCGATAGCCCGTCTGGCAGCACATCAGTAAGCGCAACGGCGATCAAAGGCTGATCGGGATGATTAGCGAGCCGATACTCAACCAGAATGGACTGAACTGGTGTGTCTTCGACCATATATTCGTAATCTTGCCAGTCCATTTGCGTCATGCCACCGGTTTCGTGGCGCGCATGGAGATAGCGCTTGAACAGGTCAAACTGTTCGAGTGTGGCGACGGCCGGACGCACCTTTACGGCGATATCGGCATTCTGGCGCGATGTGCGTCGGAACCGCTTGTTCGGTACAAAGTCTTTGGTGATGATGCGCGCCGATTGGCAGGCGTTACAGCCATCGCATGCGGGGCGGTAAATCAGGTTCTGGCTGCGACGAAAACCGTTGTCGCTGAGCATGTGATGCAATGACGTGGCCCGACGGCCGGAAAGATGCGTGAACAGCTTCCGCTCCATTCGGTCCGGCAAATACGGACACGGCATGGCTGCTGTTAGGAAGAGCTGAGTGGTTTCAGGCGTCTGATCGGTCATCTACATAGCAACTGAGCACAGAACGCATAGGATACTCCTGTGCTCGCTCGGCTGCAATCTCTCAGTACGTATCGTGACCAGTCGTCCGACGCCAATGGCGCACCATAGGAGAACGGCGGACCATCAAGCCACCGACGACCAGATCATGCAACATCTGGCGACGTGGCATGAACAGCGGGAAAAGCACAGCAATTGGCCATGCGATCCAGAATGTCGCCCAGAACAGTGCGGCGTGGAGAATGGCCATCCAGCCATCGAGCGGCTGTCCCCGCGCTGGCGTAAGGACAATATCCATCATCTGCATGCCCCAAGTCGCCCGGCGATGCGAACCCAGTGTCACTGCGTAGTAAATCAGTACAGAGGCCGGGACGACCAACGCCAGTGCGGCCCACGCCAACCCGAAAGTGAAAAAGCCCAAAATCAGGCCCGCGAATCCGAGGATCAGCGTGATGACCCCGATCAACGCAAGGTCGATAAGGTAAGCGACCACGCGACGGGTCAAAACGCCCTCGAAAAGTTCTGGGGCAGTTGTTGGGTTCGGCAGTTCAGGGCGAGCGGCGAAGTCTGGGTTCATGCGTAAAACATGGGAAGTGGGGCCGTGTTTGCAAGTGGCGGGTAAACTAACTTTTCAAGGCAGTTTGAGCCTCGCTCTTGGGCTAGGCTCGACATATGGTCCGCAGAAGTCGATTCAGCGGCATGAGTCGTTACGCTGAAGACCCTAGCCGGTATTGGTCAATGTCCACTTCTTCACCGCCCGCAGAGTTAAGTCACAGGCCTTTGCGTGGGTTTGTGCTCATCGTCGCGGCGACGCTGCTTTTCGCCTATAATGACACCACCAATAAGCTTCTGCTCGAAGACTATAATGTGCCCATGGTTACGGCCCTGCGCTACATCGGGCATTGCTTGCTGATGATGGCCTTGGTCGCGCCCTTCCGTGGCAAAGAGATGGTCAAAACGGTACGTACCGGCTGGGTTTTGGTGCGCGCTGGCAGTCTTGCGCTTGGTTCGCTGCTCGTGAGCCTTGCATTCCAGCGAATGCCGGTGGCGGAAACCACTGCTATTGTCTATCTCGCGCCCGTGCTGGTTGTGGCGCTATCCGGCCCGATTTTGAGCGAAAAAGTTGGCCTAAATGCCTGGGTCGCGGCTGGTATCGGTTTTGCCGGCGTGCTGCTGATCGCGCGGCCGGGCGGCGGGCTGGACCCGTGGGGCGTGATTTTCGTTCTCGGAAACGTCATCGTTTCAGTTTCTTACAACCTGCTCTCGCGCGTGCTGGCCAAGACGGAGCGCACGACAGCCATGCTGTTTTATTCGGCTTTGGTGGGCGCTATTGGTTTCGGCATTTTCCTGCCCTGGACCATGCACGGCGTATCACCGACGCCATTCCAAATGCTGCTGTTCTTTGGCTTGGGCGTTTCAGCGTGGCTGGGACATTATTGCTTTACCCAATCCTATCGCTATGCCCCCGCCGCATTCATCGCGCCGATGAGCTATATGCACCTGCTCTGGGCGGGCATTTTGGGCTGGGTGATTTTCGGCCATGCGCCAGAACCCATCGCCCTAGTTGGCATGGGCCTTGTCGCTGTTGCTGGTGTGGTTAGTGCACTTCGCCCGCGTCGGGGCAAGCGGCCAGCACAATTCGCCTCAGAAGATGGGCTGACCGATAAGGCCGGGTAGGGCGGTTAACCGCCACCGGCTCAAGCCGTTTCGGGCGAATTTGCGGTCTCGGTGTAGCTGGGGATGCGCCTGACGAGCGCCAGTGCTGTGGCGCCACAGATCAGTGCAATACCTGTTGCTGCAATATACAGCGGGACGATGGAGCTCAAAACGCCCTCATTGCTGGTCGCGACGGCATAGCCCGCCATATTTGCTACCACCCCGCCCAGGGCTGCGCCGATGGCATTGCCGGCCGATTGTGTGGTCGGGATGAGCGTAGACGTTTTATCCCGTTCCGCGGCGCTGCTCGACTCGATCAGGCTGATCATGGTGTAGCCTGTGCTTGTGCCAAAGCCCAAGCCGATGAAGATTTGGGCAACGGCCACGATCGGTGGCGAGGTTAGCTGCAGTCCAATCAGAACCGTTATCAGCCCAATCGCGACCAGCAGAGGGCCGATGCAGATGAATATCTTTCTTGTTGAGCGCTTCTTGATATTGGCGACGGCGATAGAAGACGCGCTCCATGCCATCGACATAAACGCTGCAAATGCGCCAGCCAGCGTCGGGCCAAAGTCCCACAGCTGTTGCAGGAGCATGACGACGTAGACCGCTGACATTGTGCCCGCAATTGGCAGAAGGAGAATAGTCCAGAAGCCGGGGCCCAATGTCGTGTTCGACCAGAATGCGCCCTTGGGGGTCATTGGGGTGGGGTGGCGGCGATCAAGCCATATCGCAGCCGTTACGAGGAGTGCTCCCAGCGCCACGAGACCGGCGGCCTCTAACCAAGGCATGACTGCAGCGAGGGCTATCAGCAGGACGCCGACACCAATTCCAAAGAGTCGAATGCCGGGGAACGCCATCTTCTCAGCAGTGCTGCGTGTATTGGGAACGACAGCGAGGACCATCACACAGAAAATCAGCGCCAAGGGCACATTGACCAGGAATGCGGCGCGCCATGAAATGAACTCTGTCAAAGCACCTGCGCCAGCGGGGCCACCAAAGCCAGCAATCGCCCATATCATCGCATGGGTACCGAACACTTTGGGCACCAAGCGATTGGGAAAGAGCTCGGGGATAAGCGCAAAGCACAACGCGGCAACTGCGCCTTCACCCAATCCCTGAATGGCGCGGCCAATGAGAACCTGCGTCATCGAATTGGCAAAACCGGCGATGAGGGTGCCGATGATGAAAACTCCTGCGGTGGCGATAAGAGCCCAACGCGCGCCTAGCTGTTGTTTGACGAGTACGGCCCCAGCGCCACCTACAATGGCAAACACCAAAAATAGTGTCGTCGCCCAAGCGATAACTTCAACACCGTCCAATTCGCGCACTGCAGTCGGCAGGGTCGTCGTGGAGAGGAAGGAGTTGAACGCCAGTAATGCCACGCCAAGGCAAATGATTGCGGTCGCTCTGAGATAGGAGGGGCCGAAGATTTCGGCCCAACGGCCCTCAACACGATCTGACATTTGCGGCTCGTAGTTTTCCAAGTAAAAACTTGGTAAATCGCTTGGGTGCGGAAAGCAAGTGCGTGGTATGGAAGTGGCGCGAAGCGAGCTTTGGCAAAAGGTCTCGCGAAAGCATGGCCTTGGCTCGAAAAGCGGAATCAGACTGAGAGAAGGGCGCACATAAAAATCCCCGCCGGAGCGGGGATTTCAAAGGTACTTTGCTAGGCCGGGCCTTATTTGGCCAGCTTGCGAGCCATTTCGAGGGCATAATAGGTGAGGATGCCATTGGCCCCAGCACGCTTGAAACTCCACAGGCTCTCAAGCACGGCAGCATCGCGATTGATCGCGCCAGCGCGGCCCGCGAACTCGATCATCGCGTATTCGCCACTCACCTGATAGGCGTATATCGGCACGTTGAACGCATCCTTGGCGCGACGGATGACGTCGAGATACGGCAGACCCGGCTTGACCATAATGCTGTCCGCGCCTTCAGCGATGTCCTGCTCGATCTCACGCAGAGCTTCATCGGAATTGGCGTAGTCCATCTGATATGTGCGCTTGTCGCCTTGCAGACGCGAGCCCGAACCAACCGCTTCACGGAAGGGGCCATAAAAGCACGAAGCGTATTTTGCCGAGTAGGACATGATCTGGACCTGATCGAAGCCTTCATCGTCCAGGGCGGAACGGATAGCAGCAACGCGACCGTCCATCATGTCAGATGGCGCAATAATGTCGGCGCCAGCACGCGCCTGAACGATTGCAGACCTGACCATAGCGTCTACGGTTTCGTCGTTTAGGATTGCGCCGTCGCGAACAAGGCCGTCCTGCCCATTTGCCGAGTATTCATCCAAGGCCACGTCGGCAATCAGTCCGATCTCTGGAACGGCGTCCTTAATGGCAGCGAGAACCCGGCACATGAGGTTGTTTGGGTTATAGGCTTCTTCTGCGCTTTCGCTGCGAAGCTCGCCCGGTGTGTTCGGGAAAATAGCAAGGGCAGGGATGCCAGCATCGCGCGCCTGCTTGGCGGCTTCGACCATAAGATCGATAGACAGGCGTTCCACGCCCGGCATCGTCTTGATCTCAGTGCGCTCGTTCTGGCCTTCGATAACAAAGAGCGGCCAAATCAGATCGCGGGGAAGCAGTTCGGTTTCGCGAACCATGTCCCGGCTCCATGCCGATTGGCGGGTGCGTCGCAGGCGACGGCCACCCAGGAAGCTCATGTCATGCTTGGGCCAGTTGCTCATCACTATGCTCCAGAGGAAAATGCTTTGGTGCGCTTATCCTCCCCTTGCGAGGGGCAAACAAGAAAATGCTGAATAAGGCACGCAGTGTTGAAAGGGTTATCCAGTGCTCTTATCAAACCTAAGCAAAAGCTCACAAGGCGCGGCTTGTCCCAATAAAGCGAGCCAGCTATCAATCATGCCATGTTGTTCCCTGCGCCCAATCACGGCCTTTACATTCGCATCGTAGCTCTCTTCACTCTGGCTCTTGGCCTGAGTGATGCTGCGCGTCTCTTGGGCGTGAGCACGGGCGGGGTCAGCCCGATGGAGCATATGGGGGCAACGGCCTTCACCTATCTCGGTGGTTTTTGCATCGCGCGCCTGTTTGCAGCGGTTGGGCTTTGGCTAAAATCCAGTTGGGGCGCGGTGTTAGTTGTCGCGGCGACAGTATTTGAGCTTGCGCTTTACCTTTCCGGTAACCCTGATGTGCGGATGTCGATGGCCGGTTTCTTCGTTCGCATCCTGCTTTTGCTCGCAATTGTGCTGATTTTTGCACTCACTTTGCGATTAAAACGCGCGGCGGCTGACTAAAAACTCCAGCAAAACTTGCCTTTCATTTGCATCAAAGCACGGGTGTGGCGCAATTTTATGTGTTTACACCTGAGAAAGGTTACGAGTTTCTGACTAGGTGTAAGGCTCAATTAAGCTAAATTGTCATTGCATTCCAGTAAGATAGTTTTAAGCCTGTCAGTTAGTTCGATGTTTATGGGAGACGCCTAGTTTCATCCTCACGAGATGCGAAAAATCGCACAAGCAAAACAGTGAGGCACACTATGGCAATCAAATCGAACGCGGCTGAGGCGCTAACCCCTGAACGCTCTAGCGCAGGCCTGAAGCCACTCTACCTCGAAGCAGTATCCCGTGTTGAACGTCTCCACCGTCGTTTGCTCGACCTGATCAAGGATGAGTTCGACCGTATGGGTTGGGACGACATCAACCCGGTTCAGGCGCTGCTGATGTTCAACATCGGTGACGCAGAGCTCACTGCAGGTGAACTGCGCTCTCGCGGTTATTACCTCGGCTCGAACGTCTCCTATAACCTCAAGAAGCTGGTCGAAACTGGCTACATCTTCCAGGAGCGCTCGCGCACTGACCGTCGTTCGGTTCGCATCAAGCTGACCCCTAAGGGTGAAGAAGTGGCGGAAGTGATCGACGAGCTCTATGACCGTCACCTCAAGTCTATCGATAAGGTCGGTGGTCTGGGCGATGACGAGTTCGATGGTCTGAACAAGGCTCTCGCTCGACTTGAACGCTTCTGGGTCGACCAGATCCTCTACAAGCTCTAAACCCGCAACGATTAGAGCGGACACAAATCTTCGGCAGATGGTGGCGTGTGTTGCCTCCGTGCCACGACTCCGAAACAAGCGCCGGCCAGTTGGTCGGCGTTTCTTATTTATGCCGCAAAATTGCGCTTTTCAGTCCGTTACAGGGTTTGAAACCATTGACCGGTAGGTCTATGTCGTTTTCATTCCTGCGTGACTGTTTTGGGGCATCCATCCTTTGATCGTTATGAGGATGGTAGGGGCCTGCGGGCAAAGAATTTTCTGGGTGGCTAGATGCTTTTGAATCGTCGCAAGTTTTTGGGAGGCTGCGCCTATCTTGGGGCAACTCTAACTCTCCCGAGCGCACATGCTCAGGGGTGGTTCGGTGGCAATCGCGTTGTTAAGGTCGATCAGGCCGGCAACACTGCCGCCGCAGAGGCGCTCATTGCGACTCGCGAGCCTATCCTTTCCTTCGACACCCTGTACAATCTGCAGCTGGCGATCTCGCAATACGAGCCTTTCGTCGCCGCTGGTGGTTGGGAAGAGATTCCGCAGCAGGCATTCCGCCTCGCTCTCGGCGCGAATTCTCCGGCCGTCGTTGCTGTGAAGCGCCGTCTGATTTCTTCTGGCGACATGCCATTGGTTGAATACGCGGACGACAGTTTTGATGCCGACACGGATCGCGGCGTGCGTGCTTTCCAAGCGCGCCACGGCCTCGTTGTGAACGGACAGATCGACGAAGCCACCTGGTATGCAATGAATGTGTCTGCAGCGCAGCGCATGCAGCAGCTTTATCTGAACTACACCCGGGTTCAGAACATGGCTGCCAAGCTGAACGCGCGCTATGTCGTCGTGAATATTCCGGCGGCAACCATTGAAGCGGTGAACGAAGGTGCGGTGGAACAACGCCACACCGCCGTCGTCGGTCGTGCCGACCGCGCTACGCCGATCATGGCCTCGAACATTCATCAGGTGAACTTCAACCCATACTGGCATGTGCCTAAGTCATTGATCCGTCAGGATCTGACCAAGTATATGATGGAAAATTCCAACTACCTCGCAGAGCAGAATATTTTCATTTACGACGGCAGCACTAAGATCGATCCGCAGACGATCAACTGGTCCAATATCTCCGATCGTGAAGTGAACTATATGTACCGTCAGGAGCCGGGCGCGGCGAACTCGATGGGTCACTGCAAGATTAATTTCTACAACCCTTACGATTGTTATCTGCACGACACCCCTGGCAAGGAATTGTTCGGCGAGAACGCGCGTTTCCACTCTTCGGGCTGCGTGCGCGTTAACAACGTCAACCAGATGGTCAATTGGCTCCTACGTGACAATGGCGACTGGGATCAGAACAAGGTCGACTCGACCTTTGAAGCGCTGACCCGTCTCGACGTTGAAGTGAAGGCGCGTGTTCCAATCCACACCACCTACATCACCGCTTGGGCCAATCGTCAGGGCACAGTCAGCTTCCGTGATGACGTCTACAAGTTTGACGAACAGGGCAAAGTCAGCTTCCAAGCGTAAACGCTCTGGCTTTACAGGTTTTAAAGGCTCCGCTTCGGCGGGGCCTTTTTGCTATTGGGTGGCCGGCGTGGCGTTGCTCGGGCCAAGACAGGCAAACAAAGCGGGGAAGGGGAGCCTGCTGGTTAGCGCCCCATGTTACGACACTCGTAAATGTGCTAACATGGCGATAGAGCGCTGTTTTTGGAGGCCAATATGGAAGGCGAGGTGTTTTTCGAGTTCGTTCAGCTTGGTCAGCAGATGCGCGTCGCCGCGATTGACGTCGACAGCGGCACTGAGGTGATCGTCATCGCTCCAGTCAATACGGCGCGCGGACATATGCAGCAGCTTGCCCTAGCAAAACTCCGTAAAAAGCTGGCCGAGACCCAACCTACGCCCCCTTCAGGCACATTCGGCAAATACGCCTGAGTTCCTGCTACGGCTTTTTGCCGTTGATGAGATCAAAGACACCCATCGGCGGCCCATCATCCTGAGTGCTTGATGGTGCAGGGCGGAACAGTGCGTTTAGTATTAGTGCTCGTTCCTCTTTTGTAATCTTGCTGTTGGGGTCGTTCACCAAGCCTAGGTAAGTCATCGTCATAACGTGACGATAGCTAGCATCGTCAGCAATCGCTCGGTTCGTGAGAAACAAGCGACTAACCTGTTTGAGTAGCCACGCGTAACCGAGAACCGGAACCAATATCACTGCCATTAAGCCGAAGGGTATTCCGGTGGTTGAGTTGGTCATGGAACTGATCGTTTCCCAAAGCATCGAAGCTGCAAATACGGAAATGCCAATTCCGATTACGACTAATGCTAAGAATACTCCATAAAACCATCGACTTGCTGCGCGTGCATCGTTGGCTTTGTCGGCCCAGAATTTCGCAGGTGCCTCCAAACCAAGCTTCGTGTGGTACACTTCGTGAAGCGCGGAGATTTCGGCTTTTTGCTCGCTAATCCACTTCACTAGTTCGGTTTGCTGTGCGGCTATGCTCGTCGATGCAGCTTTTTTCGTGGCTTCAATGTCGCTTACGAGTTTCCCGAAACGGCTTCCGATGTCCAATAAGTAGAAGTCTTGCTGGTTGAATGCGTTAGGAATTCTGTCGAGAGTGAGGCTGCTGTAGAGTTGGATTTCTACAGCGGTATTGGCGCTAGCGAGTTCGTCTTTTTCGGGTAGCCATTTTTTCGCTGTTAGGGCTTCGAGGGCTAGTAGAATCCCCAAAGGAGCGGCGTAGATAAGTTCCTTAATGGTTTTTCCAAAATGGCCATGAAGTACAGCAATTTGACGAGAGCTTACTAACTCATCTAATATTTTGGGAAGGTCTGTCTCGCGTGCTCCTCCGATAGAGCTGTAAAACCTGTGATAAGCGGAGAAAAGAGTCTCGTACCGGAGGAGAGTATCGTCGGCTAGGGGGGACCTTTGGTGCAATGTGCGGACACGCGCGTGAAGCGCATCCCATAACTCCAGCTCTCGCTCAATCCATTGGCGGGGGGACGTCCAATGTAGAAGGCTGTCGTTCGAGTTATCTGCATGAGGAGGCGGGGCATCCTGGACGTGTTCGGCGTTGTCAGTCATCACTGGTGTGCTCCCTAGTTACTGTCATTTAAGGATCTTCATCGCTGTGGGGCAAGATGCTGCTCTGCACATTCATCCCTCTTCCCCTTCGCCCCGTTTTGCGGCATAAGGCTCTGGTTCGTGCGACTGGCGAGGAAAGATGGGGAACCATCGGGGAGCGCGGACCTTGTTGAGCCGCTCGCCTGGGCACCCATTCGCAAATAGGGGAGCCCTATGGACCCTTTGCACATCGTCCGGCCTTGGAATCGCGCGCTTTCGCGTGATAAAGCCATCGCCAATTCGTCCACTTCGAACTCTTGCGAGGGAACCCTCCGATGAGCGCTGCAAATCTGTTTCCAAACTTCTTCACCAATTCCGTTGCCGAGACCGACCCGGAACTCGCCGCAGCAATGGGTCAGGAACTCGGCCGTCAACAGCATGAAATCGAACTGATCGCGTCCGAGAACATTGTCTCGCGCGCTGTGCTCGAAGCACAGGGTTCGGTGCTGACCAACAAGTACGCCGAAGGCTATCCCGGCAAGCGCTACTATGGCGGTTGCGAATATGTGGACGTGGCGGAAAGCCTTGCCATCGAACGCGCAAAGCAGCTGTTCGGCGTTGAATACGCCAACGTGCAGCCGAACTCCGGTTCGCAGGCGAACCAGGGCGTCTATCAGGCGCTGGTACAGCCAGGCGATACCATTCTGGGCATGTCGCTCGACGCTGGTGGTCACCTGACCCATGGCGCCAAGCCAAACCAGTCTGGCAAGTGGTTCAACGCTATTCAGTACGGCCTGCGTCAGCAGGACGGCTATGTCGACATGGATCAGGTGCGTGCGCTGGCGCGTGAGCACAAGCCAAAGATGATCGTCGCAGGCTTCTCGGCCTATTCGCGCGTCATGGACTGGGCTGAATTCCGCGCAATCGCTGACGAAGTCGGCGCGCTGCTTTTCGTCGATATGGCGCACGTTGCAGGCCTCGTGGCCGGTGGCCAGTACCCAAGCCCATTCCCACATGCGCACGTCGCGACCACCACCACCCACAAGACCCTGCGCGGCCCACGCGGTGGTCTGATCCTGACCAATGACGAAGCGATCGCGAAGAAGATCAATTCGGCCATTTTCCCAGGCATTCAGGGCGGCCCGCTGATGCATGTGATTGCCGGTAAGGCAGTTGCGTTCAAGGAAGCTCTGCAGCCTGAATTCAAGCAGTACGCGGCGCAAGTTGTTGCTAACGCTAAGGTGCTGGCTGATACCCTCGTAAAGGGTGGTGTCGAGATCGTCTCCGGCGGTACGGACAACCACTTGATGCTGGTTGACCTTCGTCCGAAGGGCCTGACCGGCAAGGCAACAGAAGCTGCCCTCGGCCGCGCTTACATCACCTGCAATAAGAACGCTGTGCCGTTCGATCCTGAAAAGCCAGCGATCACCTCGGGCATTCGTCTCGGCACTCCAGCGGGCACGACCCGTGGTTTTGGCGAAGCTGAATTCCGCGAAGTTGGTGAGCTGATTATCGAAGTTCTCGATGGTCTCAAGACCAACGGCGAAGACAACAACGGCGCTGTAGAAGCGGCTGTGCGCGAGAAGGTGAAAGCCCTGACCGCACGCTTCCCGATCTACAGCTAATAGAGGTTACGGCCCATGCGCTGCCCCTATTGCAGCAATGACGACACGCAGGTGAAGGATAGCCGCCCGACTGAAGATTCGGGCGCTATTCGGCGTCGCCGCGTGTGCAACGCTTGCGGGGGGCGTTTTACGACCTTCGAGCGCGTGCAGCTTCGTGACCTGACTGTCGTGAAAAAGAGCGGACGAAAAGTCCCGTTTGATCGGGATAAACTCGCCCGCTCTGTTAACACGGCCTTGCGTAAGCGCGCTGTAGAACCAGAGCGCGCAGAGCGCATGATCTCCGGTATCGTTCGCCAGCTGGAAAGCTTGGGCGATATGGAGGTCACCTCTGACCAAATTGGCGAATATGTGATGGAAGGGCTCAAAGGGCTCGACGATGTCGCATTTGTTCGCTTCGCGAGTGTGTATAAGAACTTCTCTGCGGCGGACGACTTCCGTAACTTCCTAGCCGAACTTGCTCAGGACAAAACCGTCCTGAGTGAAGATGACTGATAGAACCGATTGAACAGCCGATGACCGACCATCCAAAACGTGATCCCGGCGCTGTGCGCCCCGCTAATCAGCGTGGTGCTGCGCGCCTTGCCGCCGTTCAGGCGCTCTATCAGATGGATATTGGCCGCGCGACGCTGGAAGACACGCTCGCACAGTTCGGCGCCTTCCATCTCGGCCGTGAAATCGAAGGCGAACAGTATCTACCCGCTGACGCCGATTTCTTCCGCCAGATCGTGTCCGGCGTTGCTAAGCATCAGCTCCAAGTTGACCCGACGGTCGACAAAGCGCTGGCAGAAGGCTGGCCAATTGGGCGTGTAGACGCGACCCTGCGCGCTATTTTACGCGCTGCTGCGTTTGAGTTGCTGTTCCGCAAGGATATTCCGGCACGCGTCGTCATCACTGAATATGTTGATGTTGCACGCGCGTTCTATGAGGACGATGCAGCGGGCCTCGTGAATGGCGCTCTCGACAAGATTGCCCGCGACGCCGGTTCCGAGCTCTAAGAGCGCCAAAATCAAGAATTCAAAATGCCCGGAGAAATCCGGGTATTTTTTTGTTCTGCGATCGCCCTATCCTGACCGTTGGGAGGGTAGAGGATGGGACAGACAACCGTAAACAGACATGCGGGGGCGGATTTACTGCGCCTCGTCGCCTTCTGCGCCGTTGTTTGCATCCATGCCTACGGGGCGTTTCCCGAAGGCGATCCGATGCGCGACATCCTGCGCGACCTGTCGCGCTTCGCCGTGCCAAGCTTTTTCATCCTTGCCGGATTTTTCAGCGCCACAAACGCTCCTGTTCGCAAACTCTGGCAGCGTATTGCATGGCCGCTCTTGTTCTGGCTCGCGTTCTATAATGTGCGCCCCGGTGCCTATGTGGGCGACCCTGTCGTGCTCGTGGAACGGGTTCTGCTCGTCGCGTGGACCGGAGGGGCCGGATATCATCTGTGGTACTTGCCGGCCTTGCTCGTCGGCGGGTCGATCGTATTCGCTGGTCTGTCGAGCATGGGCTTTGCCGCAACCGCGGTACTGACGACTGTTTTACACGCAACGGGCATGTTGCTAGGTGTATATAGCGCGCTGCTGACTGGCGAAGTTTTTCCCATCTATTGGATGCGCAGCGGACTGTTCTTCGCGCCGCTATTCTTCCTGATTGGTGTCAGCCTGAAGCGCGATCCAAGGTGGATGCAGCTCTCGACACGCTGGTGGCTCCTCGTGAGTCTTCTGGGGCTCGTGCTGCACTTGGTTGAGAAGTACAGGCTCCGAGGGGCAAGTTTCTCGGACAACGAGTACTCAATTGGCACGCTGTTCTGGGCCGTGGGGGTAGGCGTTGTATTCCTACGTATCAGTAGGCCGACTTCGCCCATTCTGTCGGCACTCGCGCAAGCCAGTTTCGGAGCCTATCTGGTCCACGTCTTCATCCTGAGACGGGTTGAGGACTACTTCCCGCACTGGACTCCATACACGCAGATTATAGTGGTGATCGTGGTGTCGTTAGGCCTTGCAACGGCCTATCGATACGGCCTCACTTGGGCACAATCACAGCGGCCAAGAAAACAAAAAAGCCTCAGAAAATCCGAGGCTTAAATTCGTTTCTGGAATCAGAATTAGAACGAGGAGAGGATCGAGTCGATGAAGGTCGCATCCTGACCGAAAGATGGGGTGCGGCGGGTTTCGATGTCGACCGCGCGGCCATCCTGTAGCGAGTAGACAGCGCGCTCGCTGACTTTCTTGCTCTTGTCGAAATAGACCGCCAGAACCGTACGTTCCTTGATCTGCGTGAAGCCAAACGAGGTTTGGTTCACCTTGGTCTCGACATAGTACCAAGCGGTCTGGTCACCGAATGTGTTGGTCGACTGCGGCGACCCCAGAACCAACTGTACCGTCTGCTGACTTTGACCCGGACGGATCTGCTGCAGCGCAGTGCTTGGGATGACGTACCCTTGGGTGCGCTGTGTCACCAGAGCAGTGCTGCTACTGCAACCAGCTAGCGCAACGGCCAGAATGGTCGCGACAACGGAGGCTTTTGCAAGACGCAGGCTCATAGTTTGACTTTCCCAATGGCTCTCGACTATAGGCGGTTGTAACGAGGCGCGTGCCTTTTGTGGCCGCCGGAATGTGTAGCTGTCAACTTAGCTTTCTGGCAAGCTGACAGTGGTCCGGCACCCCAATCTGCCTGTGTTTGACCCATACCGACGCCGAGCGCAATCCCATGATTATGTCCTTGTTTCGCAAGAACTCCGCTACAGAGCCAGTTTATGCGATTTATAACGCCATTGTGGCGCAATCCCGGCAGCCTGTTTTCTATGCCGAATGGGGTGTAGCTGACACAGTTACGGGCCGTTTCGACATGATCAGCCTGCACATGGCCCTGCTTTTCCGCCGTCTGCGCGCGGGCGGCGAATCTGACAAGGCGTTTAGCCAGGCCGTATTCGATCTCTTCTTTAAGGATATGGATCGCTCGCTGCGCGAAATGGGCGTGACGGATATCGGTATACCGAAAAAAATTCAGAAGATGGGGAACATCTTCTTTGGGCTCTTAGCAGCCCTTAATACCGCCATCGATAGCGGCGATAAGGAAGCCTTGAAGGCCGTTCTTGCCCGCAACGTTTATGACCAGCCGACCGACGAACATGTCTCGGCTCTTGCGACTTATGTGCTGGCACAAGACCAAGCACTGGTGGCGCAGAGCACCTCCGACATAACCGGCGGTAAGCTGACTTTTGGAGCCTAAATTATGACTATCCAAGACGAGCCAATTTTCGACGCCATTGTGCGTCTTGATAAGCTCCCAGCGTCTGGTCGTTCCGTTAACGTCAACGCCGACGAAGCGCAGCGCGCTGCAATTGCTGAGTCGCTAAAAATACTCGCCGTTGATCGTTTTGTTGCCGAGCTGACCGTTGTGCCATTGCGCGGCGGGTTACGCGCGCAGGGTTTTGTGGATGCAGTGGTCCAGCAAGCCTCGATCATCAGCCAGGATCCGGTTGAAGAAAAGCTGCGTGAACCTATCGATCGCGTGTTTTTGCCTGCAGCTAAGGGTGAAAAACCTGCTGCGCCAGGCTCGGAAGTGTTCATCGACCTTGAAGATGACGAATTTCCAGATCACATCGATGGCTCTGAGGTCGATTTGAGCGCTTTGATGCTTGAAACTCTTGCACTTGCGCTCGATCCCTATCCGCGTCTCCCGGGTGAAACCGTCGAGAGCTTAAACTTGCAGAACGAAGGGGAAGAAAATCCCTTTGCTAAGCTCGCAGCCTTGAAGAAGGACGCAGACAAGTCCTAGGGTGAAGGGCTTGCGTCGACCCCATCTTGGGATATGTTTGCTCGCCCCACCGGCGGGCCAGATAACAGGCTGAAATGAACGATACTATAACTATTTCCGTGGACGCTATGGGCGGCGATAACGCGCCCCGCGCGGTCCTCCACGGTGCCTATCTGGCGCTGAAAGAGCGCAAGAACACGCGTTTTATTTTCCACGGCATTGAGGAGCAGGTTGCTCCGCTCCTTGAAGAATTTCCTGCGCTTAAAGCCGCGTCGACACTCGTTCCGTGCGAAACCGTGATCGCGATGGACGAAAAGCCAAGCCAGGCTCTCCGCAAGGGGCGCGGCACGTCGTCCATGTGGAAGGCAATTCAGTCAGTTAAGGACGGCGAAGCCGATGTTGCCATTTCAGGTGGTAACACCGGTGCTCTTATGGCCATGTCGACCTTCTGCTTGCGGCCGATGGAAGGGATTTCCCGTCCTGGTATCGCAGCTATTTGGCCGACAGTGCGCTCGGACATCATCGTTCTCGACATGGGCGCGACCATCGGCGCTGACGCTCAGCAGCTGGTAGACTACGCCATTCTGGGTTCGGCACTCGCGCGTGCGCTGTTTGATTCCGAAAACCCGACCGTGGGCCTGCTCAACGTTGGCACTGAAGAGGTGAAGGGCCTGGATTCTATCAAGGATGCTGGCAAAATCCTCGCTCAGGCGAGCGGCAATGGCTTCACCTATCATGGCTTCGTTGAAGGCGATGATATCGGCAAGGGCACCGTCGACGTTGTCGTCACCGAAGGCTTTGTTGGCAATATCGCGCTAAAAACTGCTGAAGGTACTGCTCGTCAGGTCGCTGCCTATCTCAAGCAGTCACTGACCGCCAATTTGATGAGCAAGATTGGTGCGCTATTCGCGTCCTCTGCCTTGCGCGCTCTCAAGCGCAAAATGGATCCACGTACCGTCAATGGCGGCGTGTTCCTCGGCCTTAACGGCGTGGTCATTAAATCCCACGGCGGTACTGACGAAGTCGGCTACAAGAGTGCTCTCGGCCTTGCCTATGACATGGCGCGCAATCGCCTGATGGACAAAGTTGGCGATACCTTGCAGCGCTTCCCCATTAACAAGACAGAGACCTCTCTGCCTACAGAAACCGAGGCATAATCGGCGTGACCAGAGTACGATCCATCATCCGCGGTGTCGGCAGCTATCTGCCTGCAAACGCTGTCACGAACGAAGATCTCGCTAAGCGTGTGGACACTTCGGACGAGTGGATTCAGCAGCGCGTTGGTATCAAGAAGCGCCACATTGCAGCGGAAGGTGAGTTTACATCTGACCTCGCGACTGCGGCTGCACGTGCGGCGCTCGACAATGCAGGGCTCACGCCTGACGATATCGACCTGATCATCGTCGCGACCACCACGCCTGACTATACGTTTCCATCGGCGGCCTCGCTGGTGCAGATGAAGTTGGGCATGAGCCACGGCTTTTCATTCGATATCCAGGCCGTGTGTTCGGGCTTTGTCTATGCGGTGACAACCGCTGACACCTATATCAAGTCGGGCATGGCCAAGCGTGTTCTGGTTATTGGCGCGGAAACCTTCTCCCGCCTCCTCGACTGGAATGATCGCACCACCTGCGTCCTTTTCGGGGACGGGGCAGGCGCTATCGTACTGGAGCGCGTCGAATTGGCTGAGGGCGAGCCAGAGCGTGGTATCCTAGCGTCTGCTCTGCGTTCGGATGGCAAGCACTGGGACAAGCTCTACGTCGACGGTGGGCCATCGACGACAGGCACCACTGGCCACGTGCGCATGCAGGGTCCAGAAGTGTTCCGCCACGCCGTGGGCAAGATCACCGACGTTGTGTACGCAACATTGGAACAGGCTGGCTACACGACCGACGACCTTGATTGGTTTGTGCCGCATCAGGCCAACAAGCGGATCATCGATGGTGCTGGGGCCAAGCTTGGCCTGGCGCCAGAGAAGGTTGTGACCACTGTAGATCAACACGCCAATACTTCTGCTGCGTCTGTGCCGCTCGCATTGAGTGTCGCCGTCGCAGACGGCCGTATTAAGCCGGGTGATCTGGTGATGCTCGAAGCAATGGGTGGCGGATTTACTTGGGGCGCTTCGCTCATTCGCTGGTAAATATCTGACATGCATTGACGTTAAGCTGTTCAAGGCATTACTGTCTCCCTCGGGGAGAAGGATCCAATGCCTTGAGCGTGCTTATGCCGCAAAATGGGCAGTATTGGGATGTGTTCCTGACTGGGCAGTATTCGTTGTGCCAAAGGGCGCAGCAGTCTCGTCGCTTTCGATACTGGGTACGGACATTCAGTCCGTTGGATTTTGGGGGTGCTATGTCGCAGAAGACTATTACGCGCGCCGATTTGGCCGAAGCAGTTTATGGTTCTGTGGGTCTATCTCGGACGGAATCTGCTGAGCTTGTCGAACGAGTGCTTGAGCTGGTCTCAGACGCTTTGGTCGTCGGTTCTCACGTCAAACTATCGTCCTTTGGGTCGTTCCACGTGCGTTCGAAGAACGAGCGTATCGGACGTAATCCTAAGACGGGCGAGGAGGTTCCGATTTTGCCTCGGCAGGTTCTTGTGTTCAAACCGAGCAACGTGTTGAAGTCCAAGATCAACAAGTCTATGGTTTCCTCTGCAGAGTAAGGCTTTCTTACGAGGGGACCGGCTGTTTTGGATAAGTCGCCCGACGCGTTCCGCACGATTTCGGAGGCAGCTGAAGAGCTGGATCTACCGCAGCACGTACTGCGGTTCTGGGAAACTCGGTTTGCTACCATCAAGCCTCTAAAGCGAGGTGGTGGCAGGCGATACTACCGGCCGGAAGATGTGATGCTTTTACGCGGCATCCGCCATTTGCTCTACGATCAAGGGTTTACCATCAAAGGCGTCCAAAAGATCCTCAAGGATCAAGGACCGCGCTATGTCATCGCCGTAGGCGAGGGCAAAGGGCTTGATGAGATACTGCCGTTGATTGAAGAGGCGGAAGCTGCGGGAGATGCAGCTGAGCTTGAAGAAGCCGTGCTGTCGGCTAGCCCTGAGCTCGATGAAGATTCGCGCAATAAGCTTTCAGAGGTTCTGCGCGAACTGCTCGAGTGCAAGCGTATCCTTGAGCGGGCTCGCGAACACTAAATCAGTCACGCAATGAATACGGAAGAGCCGCGCTTAGCGCGGCTCTTCGTCGTTTTGAGTGGTCTCTGTCGGTGCCGTCTCTGGGGGCGAAGCGTCGTTTTTTGGGAATTTGACGAAGAAATTCCATACGAAGTAGATCAGAACTACGCCGACGATAGAGGCCCAGAACATGTCGCCTGTATAGAGCAGTTCCCAGCCTAACCAAATCGCAAGGAACACGGAGATACCGCCGCGTATCCACATCGGTCTAAAAAAGCTGACGTCGTTTTCTTTCAGCGCCATCTGGCCCCCTCTCAAAAACATTGAGGGCCTTAGTACAAGGCCCTCAACCAATGCTCCAGCATTTATTACGCAAGTGTTACGCTGTTTGTAGTCTGTTTGGGGTGCTGTCGCGTTCGACCCAATAGATAAACACCGATGCGCCAACAATCAAAAGGGCGCCAATCCAGAAGTAGCCAGACGGCACTTGTCCTAGAGCGATCCAGCCGATCAATCCGCCAAGCGGCACCTTGAGGTCTCCAAAAGGCTGCAGATAGGTAGCGTCTGCATTGCGATAGGCAAAGGCTAGCAGATAGTTCGCTGCAGCGGTGAGTGCGCCGAGCAGCAAAAGCAGGAGCAGGCCAAAACCTTCAGGCAATGCAAACGGGAAGCCAGTGGCCAGTCCCGCAGGCAGCACTGTCGGGGCAAGCCAGCCGAGAGCATTGACGATCAGTAAGATTGCCAGATGGTTGGGCGTCACCAGCAGCAGAAGCGAAATGGTAAGCGTTTCGGGGCTCTCCTCGCGGGCGAGGTGTTTGGTGATTATATCTGTACCGGCCCACAGGGCTGCAGCGAGAATGGGTATCAGTGTTTGTGCGGAGAAGCCTTCGCTGCCAACGCCCGAGACGATGACCGCGCCGATAAAGCCCACGACCGCCGCGCCAAGGCGGGCAGCAGAGACGCGTTCCCCGAGAAAGAAGTACGAGCCCATAATGATAAAGAGGGGGCCAGTAGCGAGCAGCGTCACCATTTGCCAGATCGGTACGCCGGAGGCGAAGCCGTAGACGAACACGTGCACGCCGAGTGCCGACACAAAGGCGCGGAGCTCGTGCAACATCGGGTGTCGTGTTCTGAGGTTTTGGAGGCCAATGCGCATGATCAGCGGTAAGGCGAGCAGGGAGGCAATAACATATTGCCAGAAGGCCATGCCTGTGGAGCTCATGTTAAACTGCCAAGGCAACACAGACTGAAGCGTGTTTGATCCTGCGAAAGCAAGCGAGGCAGCGAGCATAAACATCGCGCCGAGGGCTGCATTTCGGGTCGGGGAGGAAATCTGGTTCATTGTCGTCCTTTCCGTAACCAGTTTCCTCAGGGTTACGGGCGGCGACAGCAGGTATGCGCGCGCAAAGGCATGCATACCCAATCTGGGTACCTAATCCCGTTCTCTATCATCCGGACTATGACCGTCGGCTCCGGAATCACACCGGATCTGCTGACCTTCCCGAAGGAAGCGCTCGCGGGCTTGGCCTTGTGAGCCTTACCGCCGGTGGGGACTTTCACCCCGCCCTGAGAACTATGCGGTTAATCCCGCATGCCTCAGACCTAGGGGAGGGCGCCAGAGAATGCAAGAGAGCACAAGAGTGTAACTGGCGCAGCAGGGCGACGGGGCCGCTTAGGCTTCTAAAAAGTCACTCAATCCGGATACCTCGGCACCTGGATCGAGCCTAGCTTACTAGCTTAGGGTAGGGCCCTAAGAAGAGGTCGACGATTAGCGGTTGGCGACCAGAGCGCCGACAGCCGCACCGCCAGCGCCACCAACGACAGCGCCGGTATAGCCGCCAAGGGCCCCGCCAACCAATGCGCCGCCAGCACCGCCTACAGCTGCTCCGGTCACAGTGCGCTCTGTGGTTGTGCATGCGGTCATTGTCAGGGCAGCGAAAGCGACAAGCGCGATTGGTGCGAACTTCTTCATTGTAGTCCTCCGGATAGGTATGGGAGTTTGAGCATAGTCGATCTAGCAGGCGAGCAAAACACTTATCCCCCATGCCCAACGCTATCGGTGATAGCCCAAGTTGCGAGACGGCAAACGGTTCGCGTCATTCGTGTCCGAGATGTGTAAAACCTGCCGATACTCCGCAAATGGTCTATGCGCCGAGTTTTTAGGGGTTGCGCCAAAACCCCTGTTTCCTTATGAGATTTTTTAGTCGGGGCGTAGCGCAGCCTGGTAGCGCATTTGTCTGGGGGACAAAGGGTCGTGGGTTCGAATCCCGCCGCTCCGACCATTATAATGATGACAGTTCATACGCCGCTTAGCCTCGCTGAGCGGTTTTTTTGTTTGCCACTACCGCTCGTCTTGACCGCTTTTTGCCTGCGGCACGTGTCCTGTGGGATCGGGAGACTATCAGCGCCCAAGAGGCCGCTTATTCCTCTCCTGAGCTGCCTCCATATCCTGCCTTTATGGCAGTCGGCTGTCCCCAAGGGCGGGGAAGCTTAGCGCTAGGCGTTGTTGGGTCTGTCCTGGGCTGCCTAATCGCAGCGCGACAGGCCCTAATATGCATTCCCGGACGAGAAGAGGCGGAACGGCGTTAGTACAAGGATCTTGAGGTCGAACAGGATCGACCAGTTTTCAATGTAATAGAGGTCGTGGTTCACACGCTGTTCGATCTTATCGAGCGTATCAGTTTCGCCGCGCCAGCCACTAATCTGAGCCCATCCGGTTATGCCAGGCTTGACCTTGTGGCGGGCAAAATACCCTTCCACGGCTTCGTAATACAGCGTGTTCGCGGCTTTAGCCTGTAGGGCATGGGGGCGCGGGCCGACGATCGACAACTCACCTTTGAGCACATTGAAAAGCTGCGGTAGCTCATCAATTGAGGTGCGGCGGATAAACTTGCCAACTTTTGTGACGCGCGGATCGTCTTTTGTCACCAGCTTCGCAGCATTGGCGTCGAGCATGTCTGTTCGCATGGAGCGGAATTTGTAGATGCGGATCAGCTCGTTGTTGAAGCCGTGTCGATCTTGAACGAAAAATATCGGACCTTTGCTCTCTAGCTTAATCGCAAGGGCGGTGATGAGCATGATGGGCGAAAGCGCGATGAGCGCCAGTATCGCGACCGTTTTGTCGAAAGCCCATTTGAATACAAGATTCCAGTCTGAAATCGGTCTGTCCGCCATGTCGAGCACGGGCAGGTCGCCGACATAAGAATATGCCTTATTGGTGAAACGCAGTTTGCTCATATGTGCTGAGAGTCGGATGTCGACAGGCAAAACCCAGAGTTGGGTCAGCATGTCGAGAACGCGCTTCTCTGCGGACAGCGGCATAGAGACGAGCACGAGGTCGACACGCGTGCGACGGGCAAATTCCACGAGATCAGAAACACGGCCGAGCTTATAAAATCCACTCACTTCATCTGGTGAGCGATCGTCAACGCGATCATCGAATAGGCCAATAAGCTCAATGTCAGACTTGGCGCTAGTTTGGATTTGGTTGATCAGCTGAGCGGCGTCTTGTCCGCCGCCGACGATAACAGTCCGACGCTTGAGTTGCCCGGCGTCGCTCCAATGTTGAACCAACGAACGCAGGCTAAGTCGATAGACTACGAGGGTAATGCCGCCGAGGGCCCACCAGCTCATCAGCCAGACGCGGCTAACCTGATCGCCCGCTTTGAAGAAGAAGAACCCGATAGCCAAGATTGCGATGACACTGGACCAGCCAGCCAACACACGCCCCAGTTGCCAAAATCGCGATCTATAGGCGCGGATGCGATGGGTTTGCGCAATGTTGAAGAGCAAGTTTGCCACGAGGCCGCTTGCGAGGATGACCGGAAGATAGAAATTCTCTTGGCCAGTGCCGACATAGCTCCAGTAGATCGCAGAGCCTATGGTGACCAAGAGGAGTGCTTCGACGATTTGCGCGAAGCCTGCAATAACGGTGCTTGAATACCCCACGTCAGCAGGTGCGCTGATGAGTTCCTCTGCTCGTGGCGATAATGTGCCACTAGATGGTGCTCTCTGGCTTACCTGATTATGTAATGCTGACTGCGTGTCGATCTGAAACATATCGAATTAATACCCGCTCTATGGGTACTATTGACCACAAACATCACCGAATGTGTGAATCGATATGGTCGAAGTTATTTGCTTGGTTGATAGATCTTTAATATCGATGTTGTCATTGAATCTAACGTAAATAATTCAGAGACATAGCTACGACGAGCGTGCATCGCATTGATTTCGATCTGAGGGTTGTTTAGGTGCGCCTGCATTGCGTTAGCTAAGGCAGTTGTGTCTCCAGCCGGAATTAGTCGGTCCTGAGTGGGGCCGAATATTTCAGCGATTCCGCCAACACGGGTGCTGATCACCGGTAGGCCCGCCGCGGTTGCTTCCATCACCACATAGGGTAGGGATTCAGCGAGGGACGGGAGAACTGCGCACTCGCCTAGGGCAAAAGCCTCGCGAGCCGGACGCGATCCCAGAAACCGGACTTGATCCGTCAGTCCGAGGGTTGAAATCAATTGCTCTAGTTCTGGCCGAGATGGGCCATCGCCTGCCACGACGAGGGTCGGTCGGCTGTCATCGGCTCGCTGGACTTGGGCCAGTGCTTCTACAAGGTGGAAGATGCCCTTGAGTTCGCGCAGTTCGCCCACAAAGACAAAATCCGACAGCGGATGGCGATGTTCGAGTGGCTCGAATTCGGCAGGGCGTAGCCCGTTATAAATAACACTCGTCGGGCAGGTGGGGGCTCCGATCAGCGCGCTGTAGGTTTTGAGCGCAAAATGGCTTTCGAAAATTATCGCATCTGTTTTGCGCATGAGTGCGCGTTCCAACTTGTGGAATATCTGCCCAGAGCGCGAGGTGGACGGAAAATGCAAGACGCCACCGTGAGGCGTGTAGACGGTGCGGGCCTTATTGCCGCCCAGTCGGGCGAGACGAGCGTAGAACCCGCCTTTGGCACCGTGACCGTGAATAACATCCACGTTTAGGCGTTTGGCCAATTTGTTGACCGCGAACGGTGTCTTGAGATCGCCCAGGCCGAAAACTCGGGGCATTGGATGGCGATAGACGCCCAAGCTCGTGAACTGTTCTATCGCTTTGAGCTTAGCTTCGGTCTGAGCATCGCTGGCGAGGGCGTCAACGACTATGCCAATCTCGTGGCCTCTGGCCGAAAGCTCTTCAGTAAGGTCGCAGACATGGCGGAATAGGCCGCCAACCGGAGCGCGCAGCACCTGCAAAATACGCATTGGCACGCTCCTTATGTGCGAATATTTGTTTAGAACCAGCGCTCTGAAATCACCAGCGTGTCGCCGGGGGCAATCGGGAAATCCAGTGGTACTGGGCTACGGCCCATCTTGTCGGCCTGGCGGCGATAGACGATCACTTGGTTTCGGTCCGCGGTGGGCGTAAAACCACCGGCAGTGGCAATCGCTGCGCGCACTGTCATGCCGTAGACATAGGGAAACTGGCCGGAGGTTTTCACTTCGCCGGCAATATAGAACGGGCGATATTGCTCGACCTCAACTGCCACATCCGGGCTGCGCATGTAGCCATTGGCGAGCGCCGAGGCGAGGCGCTTGGACGCCTGTTCTGTTGTGGTGCCCCGGACCTGAACCGCGCCGACAAGCGGGAAGGCAATGGCGCCCTTATCGTCCACTCGGTAGCTTTTGGATATTTCGGGGTCGCCGTAAACCGACACCCGAACAGTATCACCTGTGTCTAGTTGGTAGGGGCCGCGTGTTTCAACAGAATAGGCTGTTGGGCGCGTTGTCGTGCATGCGCCCAGCATAACTGGCAAAACTAATGCAATAATGAGAGCGCAGCGCATCTTAACCCTACTTATTCTGTCGTAGAACTTATGTTCTGTCGTGGTTAAGAAAGTGATAGCGCGGAGTAGGTGTTAGTAAAAACGCGAAATGATTAACTGAATTTTGATCGTAACGGGCTCTATTCCAATAAGGAATTTGGGGTCCACTAATGGTTTACGAGTCACCGGTCATCGACGATGCGCGAATTAACGTTGCTGGCTTGCTCTCTGCAGTAGGTCGGAAGTTGCCGCGAATTATTGCGCTAACACTTGCTTTGCTCGCAGTGACATTCGTAATTCTAATGTTTGTTCCAAGGACTTACGATGGAACTGCGGCAGTCCTTGTGGAGCCGCGACAGAGTGCGTCCGGACAGAATTCGGGTGATGCCCGGCTTAGTATTTTTGCCACGAACCCGGCCGGTGTTGTGGCAAATCAAATACAGCTCATTAAGTCACCTGACACGCTGATGCGGGTTATTGATGAGTTGGATTTGCGCTCTGTGCCAGAATTTAGTGGCGCTGGAGAAGGTGGTTTTGAGCTGGGTGCCTTGCTGCCGCAGCTCGGTCGCCGCACCGAAACACCAGAAAACGTTGATGCACAGGTTCTGTCTGCTCTTTCTGCTAGCCTGTCGGTGTCGCAGCAGCCTCAGTCCGCTGTGATCGCGATAACAGTATCGTCTCGTGATCCGCAGTTGGCTGCGGAAATCGCCAATGCCATCGCGAAAGCGCATGTCGAGCGTCGTGCGGGACTGAGCCTATCCGACAATGTCGAGACGTCCGGTTGGCTGCTTGAAGAAATTGATCGCCTGCGCATGTCGGTCGGTGAGGCCGAACGTGCGGTCGCTGACTTCAAAGTCGCTAATGATCTTTACATCGGACAGGGTAACACCAGCCTGCTGGATCAGCGTTTGTCGACCATCGCGTCGCAGATCAGCGCAGTACAAGAGCAGCGTGGCAATGCTGAAAAACGTGCTGCCCTAATCCGTGACGTTGTTGGTCGTAACCAGCCGGTTGAGAGCTTGGTCGACGTTCAGTCATCCCTCGTCGTGCAGCAGCTGTCACAAGAGAAGGCGCGCATTCAGAGTGAACTGGCCCAGCGTTCCGCAACGCTCCTCAGTAGCCATCCAACGATGCGTGCCCTCAATGCTCAAATCGGCGAACTCAATGCGCAGGTCCGTGCTGAAGCGCAGCGGATGGCCGTCGCGCTAGAGGCCGAAGCGCAGATTTACACCGACCAAGAAGCGTCTCTGCGTGCTGACTTTGAAGCGGCCAAGAACACCGCGTCGACGGCAACCATCGATACCGTGACCCTTGATAGCCTGCAGCGTGAGGCCAAGTCGCAACGCGACCTACTGGAAGCGTATCTGTTGCGCTACAACGCGTCATCAACACGCGTCGACATCAATTCTGAATTGCCTGACGTGCGCGTCGTAACCGCAGCTGCTGCGTCCTCTTCGCCGTCAGCGCCGAAGACCGCGCTCATCATGTCTGCGGTCGCCTTTGTGTCGATTTTCTGCCAGATCGGCGGGGCAATTTTTGGTGAGTTGATGTCCGGTCGTGCGGTCGTGTCGTCCCGGACAGCTGCAGAGTATTGGGGCCAACAAGCCCGCCCGTCCGATGAGCCCAGTAACAATACCGCGGGCGATCTTGTAGAGCATATCGCTACGCTTCAACAGCCAATTCTCGCTGGGGCCGCTTCTGATGATGAGACCATCGTAACTGCGGAAAAACCTCAGTCCGGCGGTGTGGATCTGGCAAATGTCAAAGAAATGGTGCGCAAGATTCTTGCCGAGACAGACCAGAACAGGGCTCCAGATGCTTCGCCTGCTCCTGTAGAGGATGCGTCTGTTGAGCGGTTTGGTTTCAATGCGGCTGAGCCTGTTGTTGAGCCCGTCGACAAGGGGCTGATCCGTTATGACGAACTCGTTGCTGACCTGGTTTTGGGGCGCACCAATCTTCTGCTGCTGACCGATCACGGAGCCGAGGAGGGTGGCGAGCATCTTGCTGAAATTCTCGTCGCGGATGCGCTTTCCAAAGGCCTAAGTGTGGCGCTGGTTGATGCGGGGTCTGGCAAGGTTACGGCGGCGCCGGGACTGTCCGATCTCACTCTGGGGGAGGCGCGCTTCGGAGATGTGGTGCAGAAGTCTGCCGACAACAGCTTTGCTGAAGTGTCTTGGGGTCGCCACGCAGGTCTCGATCGCACCTCACCGCGTCCAGTTACATTGATTGAAGCCCTGACGGATATTTACGAGATCGTCGTGGTCCTGACTGGGGAGACGAAGACGCAGTCCTTGCTTGCTGATTTTGCGCAAGTGGGGGGGCGTGTGGTTCTAGTTGTTGGTCGCAATAGCGAATTGACGTCAGCCTTTGTGGCCCGACAACAGCTGCTTGAGGCCGGATACGCTTCAGTGGACGTCGCTGCGGTCACCAAGCCTGTCGCAGCCTAGGCAGTTTGACTATGGCGCTGAAATACACCCTGATCCGTGCCGCTTTTGAGGCACTTTGGCTCGCGAACGCACCGAGGTTGTTCGACCAATTTTCAGAGGCGCGGGGCGTCATTTGGACACTACATCGCGTGCTGCCGCAGCCCCCAAAGGCTTTTGCGCCAAACGGCATATTGCAGGTGCAGCCGGAATTCCTCGCCTACTGCCTCGAGCGTCTCGCCGATCGCAAGATACCGGTTGTAACCCTTGACGAGGCGCTGGATCGCCTCACGATGCCGAGGGCCAAATCGACATTTGTCGTGCTGACTTTCGACGATGGCTATAAGGACAATTTGATCCATGCCCTCCCAGTGCTGGAGGCCGCCCGCACCCCATTCACGCTTTATGTGCCGACCGCATTTCCTTCGGGCGGCGGACAGCTCTGGTGGCAAGCTATCGAGGACATAATCGGCAAGGCAGGGGAGGTTCGGTTCCAAGGCACCGCAGGTGCCGTCGTTCTCCCGGCTCGCTCAACAAAAGAAAAGCACACCGCTTTCAATCAGCTCTATTGGCATTTGCGCAAAATGCCGGAAACGGAGCGACTGTCGCTGCTGGCGGAATTCAGTGCCAATTACCGCTATGACCTCTCAGCCCAATGTCGCGCAGAAATCATGGATTGGGACGAGATCAAGCAGGTGGCCAATCACCCACTGGCAACGATCGGGGCGCATACCGTCAACCACTATGAATTGGCCAAACTGCCGTTGGATCAAGCACGCGCTGAAATTGTGGATTCGGTGACGGCACTAGAGCAGCGCCTCGGCCAACGACCAAAACATTTCTCTTATCCCCTCGGTGGGCCGCTTTCTTGCGGCGAGCGGGAGTTTGAACTTGTCGCGCAGCTGGGGTTCACCTCGGGCGTGACGACGCGACCCGGCGGTCTTTATCCTCATCATCGCAAAACACCCACGGCGCTGCCGCGAGTGTCGCTCAATGGGCTGTTTCAACAAAAGCGCTACGCCGACATCTTTGCCAGTGGCGGGCTCTTCACTCAGTTGGGCCGGATATCGGGTTAGCGTTGGGGCAGGGGATTTGGCTTGGCCATCCAGCGAATGAGAATCATCGCTGGGATCGTCCAACCCATGCCCGCGAAAATAAAATAGATGATCAGCACCAGCCCCGGCAGCCCTTCAGGCAAGAGTAGATAGCCCCAAGTGCCCAAAACGGCCCATCCAGCGATGGAAATGACCAGCAAAAATGCGCCAATCAACTTGCGGTTACGCTGACTCATATGCGGCATCCGGTCTGTTGCGATAATGTCGCGGGGGGATTACCACTCCCGCACCTTAACTGATACTGGAAATTAGCGTCGTGACCTTCATGCAAGATGCGGCCCCGGGCAAAGTGAGCTTTGCGGCCGACCGCCTCCGCCCGGTGCGTATTTGGCTTTATGGCATGGCGGCATTCGTGCTGCTGATTGTCGTTGTGGGCGGCATCACCCGCCTCACCGAGTCTGGTCTGTCGATCACCAGCTGGAATGTCGTTGCGGGTGTAATTCCTCCATTGACCCAAGCCGATTGGGAAGCGGAGTTCGAAGCGTATAAGCAGATCCCGCAATACACGGTCATCAATCATTGGATGAGCTTGGACGATTTCAAGCTGATCTTTTTCTGGGAATGGTTCCACCGTCTTTTGGCGCGTGCGCTGGGGTTCGTCTTCCTGATCCCATTTGTTGTTTTCTTGGCTCAGAAGCGCTTTTCCAAAGACCTCGCTCTGCCCCTTTTCGGTCTGTTCCTTTTGGGCGGTTTCCAGGGCTTCCTTGGCTGGTGGATGGTGTCCTCGGGCCTATCTGAGCTGACCTCGGTATCTCAGTATCGCTTGGCGGCGCACTTGTCCGCCGCTGGCGTGCTGCTCTACGCATTGCTCTATGTTGCACGGACGATCACACCCGGACGTACACTTGGGCACGTCAGCAGCTTTAATTGGGTGACGACGATCGCTCTGCTGGTCGCCCTCGTCTTGCAGATCGCTGCGGGTGCGTTTGTAGCCGGTATGGATGCGGGGAAGGGCTATCAGACTTGGCCACTCATGGATGGCTCGGTCATTCCGAACGGCCTCTTGGTGATGGATCCGGTTTGGAAGAACTTCTTTGAGAACGCGCTGACTGTTCAGTTCAATCACCGCAACATCGCCTATCTGATCACAGCCTTCGTTGGTTTCCTGATCTGGCGTCGCGCTAAGGATGGTGGTTTTGCTGGCGTGCACACCTGGCTAATCCGAATTGGCGTGCTCGTTCTCGCTCAAGTTGTCCTCGGCATTGCGACACTCCTGTCGGACATTCAGATCGATCTGGCTGTCGCGCACCAGGGGCTCGCCTTTATTCTGGCAGGCGCTATCGTGCTCTACTTGGCTGATATGCGTCGCGCCCGATAACAACACAAAGAACTGCGGTAATATAATACCGCAGTTCTAACCTGTTGTTTTTGTTGAGCTTTTTAAAGGCTCTTGACGGGTGAGGGAATCCCTCTTAAACCCGCCACGAAACGGCCATCCGTGCGCGGATTTGGCCTCCTGAATCTAGGGAATTCGATTATGACAACGTTCTCGGCAAAACCGAGCGATATCGAAAAGCAGTGGATCCTGATCGACGCCGAAGGCCTCGTCGTGGGTCGCCTTGCTTCGATCATTGCATCGCGCCTGCGCGGCAAGCACAAGCCAACCTTTACCCCACACATGGACATGGGTGACAATATCATCGTCATCAATGCCGACAAGGTAAAGCTCACTGGCCGCAAGCTCGACCAGCACCGCTTCTACTGGCACACCGGCTTTGCTGGTGGCATCAAGGACCGCACTGCACGTCAGCTGCTCGAAGGTCGCTTCCCGAACCGCGTTCTTGAAAACGCTGTTCGCCGCATGATGCCAGGTGGCCCGCTCACCCGCGCTCAGCTCAAGAACCTCCGCGTTTACGCTGGTTCCGAGCACCCACACGTCGCACAGAACCCAGCTACGCTGGATGTTGCTGCGATGAACCCCAAGAATGCACGGGTGAAGTAACATGGCCGAAACCATCAATTCTCTCGAAGATCTCGGCACTGCAGCAGTCGCTCCGGCTGTTAACACTGCTCCGGTTCACGTTCAGAAGCTCGACAGCCTCGGCCGCGCCTATGCAACCGGCAAGCGTAAGAACGCTGTCGCTCGCGTATGGATCAAGCCAGGCAAGGGAACTCTGACCATCAACGGTCGTGAGTTCTCCAAGTACTTCGCTCGTCCAGTTCTCCAGCTCATCGTCAAGCAGCCAATCGTTGCGACTGAGCGTCTGGACCAGTACGACGTGAACGTCACCGTTGCCGGTGGTGGTCTGTCCGGTCAGGCTGGTGCTGTTCGTCACGGCATCTCCAAGGCTCTCACCTACTTCGAACCTACCCTGCGTAGCGTTCTGAAGAAGGGTGGCTTCCTGACCCGTGATAGCCGTGTTGTTGAACGTAAGAAGTACGGTAAGGCGAAAGCCCGTAAGTCCTTCCAGTTCTCCAAGCGTTAATCGCTACGGATTCTGTATTTTGGAAAGGGCCGGGAAACCGGCCCTTTTCTTTTGCCCTACTGAGTGGCTACAAATCTGCTTCGGGAGGTAAATAGCGTGTTCAACCACATCACTGTCGGCAGCAATGATTTGGAGCGGGCAGGGCGCTTTTACGATGCGCTCCTGTTTCCACTCGGCCTTAAGCGGCGCATAGTTGACCCAGATGGTGGCCCACGTGCGCTCTGCTGGATTGTTGAAGACCACCTTCCTCGATTTTATGTCTACGAACCCTATGACGGACAGCCAGCACATCCCGGCAACGGCGTCATGGTTGCCTTCCGCGCTCAAACCGAAGCGGAGGTCATTGCGGCATACGACGGTGGTATGGCCAATGGCGGTAGCGATGAGGGAGCGCCCGGGCTCCGCCCCCACTATGCCTCCAGCTATTTTGGCGCTTACTTACGGGATCCTGACGGAAACAAAATTCACATCGTCAGGCGGGCATCTGACTGATCGTTAAGGGATTTCTTTCCGCTACACTATGGAAAGCCAGTGCCGACGCCCTATATAGCCAAAATGCAGAATCTCGTAACTCGTTTCCACTTGCTGTTATTCGGCGTCACCATTGCCATCAGTGGTGTGGCTCTGTTCAATATCCCGGCTAATTATGTCTTTGCAGCGCACTGGACACGAAGCGAGGCCGATTGGACTTGGCCACTTGAAGACGCTCTAGCAACTGGTCCCGTTGTGCAAATCGCACTAATGGCCGCCTTCTGGGGCCTGGGACGTCTGCTCACCAAAAACCATTTCTCAAAAGTTGAGCATTTGCTGCAGCCGGCGCTGACTTTGTTGCTCTCCGTCATAGCGGGTTGCCAGATGGGTTTGCTCGCCCTTGGTATAGGCTCAGACTTCGATTTTTTCCGCATCACAGCAGGCCTGCTTGTCATGACTTTGCTTGTGTTGGCTGTTGTGCTGTTCGAGGCGGAGCGTCACAGCTACGCAGGAATGCGCATGCCTTGGCGCGTGGGCTCGGATCGCGCTTGGGCCGTGGTTCACAAAGGCACAGCCCTCGTCACCATACTCGCTGCTGTGGCTCTTGCCGCTAGTGTCTGGTTCTATGCTGGGCCGGGTCCGATGGTCGTTACGATGGCAGCAATACTTGTGTCCCTGCCGATCTTTGCCGCGCTTCTAACTCTGCTGACGCGTCGCCTCTGAGACAAACTTCCCGCAGAACAGCGTAGCTGGGCAGAAAAAACTTCTCTCCCCGAAGGAAATGAAACGCCATTCGCTGCGTTTCGCAACTCACAGGCGTAGAGTCTGGCCAATTACTAGGCAAGTTGCTCACAGCTCGGGCGATGCCGTTCTTTGGGGAAGAAAGAAAATGCCCACCTCATTATCGTCAGGCGTCGCCTCTCGCGCGCCAAAGCCTTGGTACACCAATTTCGGTGTTCAGGTTCTCATCTCCATGGTGATTGGCCTCATCCTGGGTTTTATCGCCCGCAACATAGGGCCAGACGCGGCCGGCGGCGCGAACTGGCTCACTGTTACGCTGTCCACCGTCGGCTCCTCCTTCGTGTCGCTGCTGCGCGCTTTGGTGCCTGTGCTGGTGTTTACAGCCATTGTTGCCTCCATCGCGAATCTGCGTGAGCTCAACAACGCTGCTAAGCTCGTTTGGCAGACGCTTCTGTGGTTCGCCATTACGGCTCTCATTGCTGTCGCCATCGGCATCGCGCTTGGTCTGATCATTCAGCCAGGTGTAAACACCGCAGTCGCCGCAGAAGCGGCTCGCGCGCCTTCCTCGACGGGTTCCTGGCTTGATTTCTTGAAGGGGCTCATCCCGTCCAATTTCATCGGCTTGCAGGCATCAACTCGCGTCACCGACGCTGGGGCGACGACCAGTCTCAACTTTAACGTACTGCAGATCCTGATTGTCTCAATCGTGGTCGGTATTGCAGCCCTGCGCGTTGGCCCCGCTGCTGACGCATTCCTTGCGTTCAATCGCTCATTCCTCAAGATCATCCACAAGGTTCTGTGGTGGGTCATTCGCCTGACCCCAATCGGCACTATTGGCCTTCTGGGCAACGCTGTGGCGGTCTATGGCTGGGACGCGCTGGCGCAACTCGGCTGGTACGCTGCTGCCATCTACATCGGCCTCTTCCTTGTCCTCTTCGTCGTCTATCCGGTTCTGTTGCAGGTCAATGGCCTCAACCCTATCCGGTACTTCCAGAGCGCTTGGCCTGCAATTCAGCTTGCCTTCGTGTCACGTTCGTCCATCGGCACATTGCCCGTCACTGAGCGTGTTACGGAAAAAAGTCTCGGCGTGCCGCGTGAGTATGCCTCCTTCGCTGTGCCTCTAGGCGCGACCACAAAGATGGACGGGTGCGCTGCGATTTATCCAGCGATCTCCGCGATCTTTGTTGCGCAGTTCTTCGGCATCTCGCTCGGTCTGGAACACTACCTGCTCATCGTGTTCGTGTCGGTTATTGGTTCGGCGGCTACGGCAGGCCTGACCGGCGCGACCGTCATGCTGACGCTTACCTTGTCGACCCTTGGACTGCCGCTGGAAGGCGTTGGTCTGTTGCTGGCGATTGACCCGATCCTCGACATGGGCCGCACAGCGGTCAACGTGGCTGGGCAGGCTTTGGTCCCGACCATCGTTGCTAAGCGTCAGGGCATTCTCAATCAGTCTGTCTACGACAACGGCAAAACCATCGAAGACCTCGATGCAGACGCCGTGGCTGCAGAATAAGCGCGACACATCATCCTGAATCAGAAGGGGAGGCTTTCGGGCCTCCCCTTTGTTTTTGCATGCGTTTCGACGTCTGGTGCTATTAGCGCAAGAATTACTTCCAGCTCACCATGAGCTTCGTGAGGCCGTGGAAGTGGTAGACGTCGCCGTACTCTGGCTCTTCCGCGATCCGCAAATTCGGCAGGCGCTCGAAAAGCACGCTCATCGCCTCCTGCAATTCGATACGCGCAAGCGGCGCGCCAATGCAGAAGTGAATGCCCGCGCCAAACGACACGTTGGCGCCATCAGTCCGGAAGGGATCAAATGTGTTCGGGTTAGCGAAACGCACTGGATCGCGGTTGGCGGCGCCTAACATCATACCGACCACATCGCCCTTGCGCAGGGGGATGCCGTTCAGCTCCGTGTCGTTGCCCAGTGTGTAGCGGGTGAACAAATGCAGCGGCGCGTCATAGCGCAGGCATTCTTCCACCGTCTTTTCCGTCTGCTCTGGTGTTGCGAATAGCGTCTTCGGATCAAGACCGCTCTCGAGGATGGATTTCACCCCATTGCCCGTCGTGTGCACGGTCGCTTCGTGACCGGCATTGAGCAGGAGAATGGCGGTCGACATGACCTCATCTTCGATCAGAACGTCGCCATCGCGGTCTGACGTCAGCATGTGGCTGAGCAGGTCCGCCTTGGGCTCCTTACGACGTTCAGCGATCACCCCGCGCAAATACTCGGTAAATTCCTTAGCCGCCTGATTGGCGTCGAGCTCGGTGTCCATGGTCACATTGTACATGTACATGGTCACCATGCGGTTGGACCATTCGAGCAGTTTGGGTGCCATTTCCGCAGGCAGGCCAATCATCTCGGCGATGATGATTGCCGGAATAGGTGCGGCAAAAGCCTTAATCAGATCAACGCTGTCTTGGCCCTCAAACTTATCGATCATGTCGTTGGCCAGCTGGCGAATGCGCGGACGCAGGGCCTCTACCTGGCGGGAGACAAACGCGCGGTTCACTAGCGTGCGTAGGCGCGTGTGCGCTTGGGCTTCGAGATTGAGCAGCGAGTATTTTTCGGTCAGATCGAAGTCTGCTGTGTGCGCTTTTGGCGGTTCGAGGCCAATTTCTTCACGCGTTGCCACATGCAGAATGTCGCGGCCAAATCGCTTGTCGCGCATAAGTAGGCTGACGGTTTTAAAGTCCGCAAAGCACCAGTGGCCATATTCCTCCCAGAAGAACGACGGGCTCGTGGCGTGTCGTTCAGCATAGAACGGGTAGGGGTTCTGGAAGAATGCGGGGTCTTGTGGCTTGGCACTCGCCCGCAAATGGGCGGGGACATCGGTGACAGGTCGAACTTGAAGAATGGAGGCCATGGGTCGGGACTTTCATACGATGGCCCAGCTTAAGGCGCTCTTGCAACAAAGCAAATCCACTTCTTGCATGCTAGTTTGCCCGCAGACGCTGAGCCTTTCAAAAGCCACTGTGAACATAGAGGGCTTGGCATTTGCCTCGCAATCATGTCTTGAAGGAGCAAATACGACTGAGGATTCTGGACAAGTGAGCGATATCACCGTCTCTGCCGCGATTGATGCCGTACTGGCATCGATCAAGAACGACAACGAAGACCTGGACCTGCAGATTGCAGCGCTCAAGGCCGCTATGGCCCATGAAGGCGTCAAGGAAGCAGTGTTTGAAACAGCAAAGCTTCCCCAGCCGAACCGTCAGGGTCGCAAGCTGATGCAGTCCTACTTCAAAAAGAAGGGCGTAGCTGTCAGCTTCAGCTGATAAATTTGCGCGTATTTACCGTTCCGCATCATAGGGCGTGCTTCCTATTGAAGCTTGCCCTATTGGTGCCTATCTCTGCCTTTACCGCGCGTTAAGGGCAAATCGAATGCAATCGGCTTCAAACGCGCCGATTCGTTTCTTTCTCACGTTATGGTCCTGTCCGGTGCGCGTAAGGGACTAGAGGTGAACTAAAACCGCTCACCCATTCGGGGAGCCAAGGGGCTACACATGCGGGATCCGCACGATATTCTGACCAACACGCTCGTTCCGATGGTCGTCGAGCAATCCAATCGTGGCGAACGCGCGTTCGACATTTACTCGCGCCTGCTGCGCGAGCGCATCATTTTCGTGACCGGTCCGGTCGAGGACAACATGGCCTCGCTGATCGTCGCGCAGCTGCTTTTCCTTGAATCGGAAAACCCGAAGAAGGAAATCGCGCTCTACATCAATTCCCCGGGCGGTGTTGTGACCTCGGGCCTGTCGATCTACGACACCATGCAGTTCATCCGCCCTGCGGTTGCGACCATGGTTATGGGTCAGGCATGCTCCATGGGCTCGCTCCTGCTCGCAGCGGGTGAGGCTGGCATGCGTACAGCGCTGCCAAACTCGCGCATCATGGTTCACCAGCCTTCCGGTGGTTTCCAGGGTCAGGTCACTGACATCATGATCCACGCCAAGGAAGTTGAAGGCCTGAAGCGTCGCCTGAATCAGATTTACGAAAAACACACTGGTCAGACCTACGACCAGATCGAAAAGGCTCTCGAACGCGACAACTTCCTGTCGCCAGAAGAAGCCAAGGCAATGGGTTTGATCGACACCGTGCTTGAAAAGCGCGTTGTTCCAGACGCCGCCATCTAAGGTTTGGTGCGTTAAGCACTAAACCAATGCGCCGTGGAGTGTGATCCTGGTGCAATTGCGCATAGCCGAAGCGACCTTTAAGGTTGTTTCGGCTTAGACTTTCTTTATGCCTTGAGCGTTAGCCTTAAAGGCGAATGCTTGATTTTGGGGGCGATGAGTCTCCGGGAGTGACTGATGTCCAAAGAGACAACAAACGGCGAAACGTCCAAGAACACGCTTTACTGCTCGTTCTGCGGAAAGTCGCAGCACGAAGTTCGGAAGCTAATCGCCGGTCCGACCGTGTTCATCTGCGATGAATGCGTCGAGCTGTGCATGGACATCATCCGCGAAGAGAACAAGACCTCTATGGTCAAGTCCTCCGAGGGCGTGCCGACCCCTGCAGAAATCTGCAAGGTGCTCGATGATTACGTCATCGGCCAGTACCGCGCTAAGCGCGTGCTCTCCGTGGCTGTCCACAACCACTACAAGCGCCTGCACCACGCGCAGAAGAATCAGGATGTTGAGCTTTCCAAGTCCAACATCATGCTGATCGGCCCGACGGGTTCGGGTAAGACTCTGCTCGCGCAGACAATGGCTCGTATTCTCGACGTGCCGTTCACCATGGCTGACGCCACCACGTTGACCGAAGCCGGTTACGTTGGTGAAGACGTTGAAAACATCATCCTGAAGCTGCTTCAGGCTGCTGACTACAACGTTGAAAAGGCGCAGCGCGGCATCGTCTACATCGACGAAGTCGACAAGATTTCCCGCAAGTCGGACAATCCTTCGATCACCCGCGACGTGTCGGGCGAAGGCGTGCAGCAGGCTCTTCTCAAGATCATGGAAGGCACCGTTGCCTCCGTGCCTCCGCAGGGCGGGCGTAAGCACCCGCAGCAGGAATTCCTACAGGTCGACACCACGAACATTCTGTTCATCTGTGGTGGCGCGTTTGCTGGCCTCGAAAAGATCATCTCCGCTCGCGGTGAAGGTTCCGGCATCGGCTTTAACGCTGTCGTCAAGGATCCAAACGATCGTCGCGTCGGCAAGATCCTGGCGGATGTTGAGCCAGAAGATCTGGTTCGCTTCGGCCTGATCCCAGAGTTCATCGGTCGTCTGCCAGTTCTGGCAACGCTCGAAGATCTCGACGTTCCGGCTCTGCTCGAAATCCTGACTGCACCGAAGAATGCACTCGTTCGTCAGTATCAGCGCCTCTTCCAGATGGAAGAAGTTGAACTGACCTTCCACGAAGACGCTCTCAAGGCGATCGCGGAGAAGGCAATCGAACGCAAGACCGGTGCTCGTGGCCTGCGCTCGATCATGGAAGGCATTCTGCTCGACACCATGTACGACCTGCCAAGCCTCGAAGGCGTCCAGGAAATCGTCATCTCGGAAGAAGTGGTCAAGGGCAAGGACGTTCGTCCGCTCTACATCTACTCCGACAAGGCCAAGGAAGAAGCGCCGGCAACCGCCTAAGCTTCCCCGCCGACGAATTAGAAAAGGCCTCCCTTCGGGGAGGCCTTTTTGTTTTTGGGTAAATATCCCCTGCCGGTTCCTGCATCCCATTCCCCGTCATTGCCCGGCTCGACCGGGCAATCCATTGCTATGGCGCGTCAGTCTCGATCCCCGGGGCGCGCCCGGGGATGACGGCGTGGAGAGGGCAGTGGGTGAGCGTGTGGTGCCTAGCCTTCTTCCCCTGTCACAAACTCCATCGGCCCAGGCTCTTCGCCCATAATGGACCGCCCAAAAAGGCTGGCGACCAAATCCACGAGAACCGTGGCGCTTTTGCCGCCTTCATCGAGGAACGGGTTCAGCTCCACAACATCGAGCGACCCCATAACGCCGCTGTCGTGGATCATTTCCATCATCAAATGCGCCTCACGATAGGTGAGGCCGCCCGGCACCAGCGTGCCGCCCCCGGGCGCAACCGAGGGGTCGAGACTATCGACGTCGAAGCTAACGTGCAGATGCGCGCCCGCAATTTTGGCCTTGTCGATAACCTTCTGCATGGCGGCGACGATACCAAGCTGATCCAGGCGGCGCATGTCGACCACATCGACACCACGCGCTTGCACCAGCCGCCGTTCATCGCGATCCACAGAGCGTGCGCCAAAAATTGTTACATTGCGGGGCTCAATCCGACCGAGCCAGTCGCCCTTAAAACTCTCGTCAAACTCCGGCTCGCCACAGAGCAGTGCCAGCGGCATGCCGTGCAGATTGCCGGTAGGGGAGGTTACGGGCGTGTTGTAGTCAGCGTGGGCGTCAATCCACAACACATGCACAGGTCGGCCCGTTGTCGCGCAATGACGGGCGACGGCCGACACCGTTCCGATTGCGATCGAGTGGTCGCCACCTAAAAAGACCGGGGTATTCCCAGCCTGCAAAATTGCAAAGCCGGCGTCGCTGGTGCGTGCCGCCAAATCCAGCACATCTGCCTTGCGCACTTCGGGCAGGCGCGTGCTGGATGGATTGGTGGAGACTTCTGGCTGAGAACGCCTCAGGTCACCATAATCGGCAACCTCGTGGTCAAGGTCGATGAGGGCTTCCGCAAGGCCCGCGACACGGAGCGCTTCAGGGCCCATGCCGCATCCTCTCACTGAGGCGCCAGACGCGGTTGCGATCCCTATAATGTCGATACGCTTGGGTCGGAATGGGCCAGTCATGGGGCGCTCCTTGTGCTCCGGTTCGGAAACTATACACCCGGCCTGAATGCAAGGCACATCAGTGTTCCCTGTACTCGGACATATCTCCTGTGCGTAGGGCATAGATGTGATAGAAAAGCGTCATTGGTCACTTGCGACAGCGTTCCTTAAACCTATTTATTAATGGAAATCGCCCAACCTAGTTTGGTTGAGTTGTCGCAATACGGGTGCGTCATTTGCCTGCCTCAGGCGCACCTCGGAAAGGAAATGTGATGTCGGAAGTTACTTCCACCGGCGAAACCAGCCGGGACCGGGTTTATCCGGTTCTCCCTCTGCGCGACATCGTCGTCTTCCCAGGCATGATTGTGCCGCTGTTCGTTGGCCGTGAGAAATCGGTCAAGGCGCTGGAAGAAGTTATGCGCGACGACAAGCATATCCTTGTCGTGACGCAGAAGAACGCGCAGGACGACGATCCGGCGCCAGACCAGATTTATCCTACTGGCACGATTGCCACTGTGCTGCAGTTGCTCAAGCTCCCCGACGGTACCGTTAAGGTACTGGTGGAAGGGCTCAGCCGCGCCAGCATCGACCAGTATTTGCAGACCGAAGACTATTTCGAAGCCGAAGCGTCTGTGCTGGAAGAGCCAGTCGAAGACGCCACCGAAATTGAAGCGCTGTCGCGCTCGGCTCAGTCCGAGTTCGAAAATTACGTCAAGCTGAACAAGAAGATTTCAGCTGAAGTCGTTGCCGCTGTTGGTCAGATCGAAAACGCCAGCAAGCTGGCCGATACGATTGCGAGCCACCTCGTCATCAAGATTCCTGAGAAGGAAGAGCTTCTGCAAATGGTCAGCGTTATCGAACGCTTGCAGAAGATCATCGTTCTCATGGAAGGCGAAATCGGCGTCCTTCAGGTCGAAAAGCGCATCCGCTCGCGTGTAAAACGCCAGATGGAAAAGACCCAGCGCGAGTATTACCTGAACGAGCAGATGAAGGCGATCCAGCGCGAGCTGGGCGATGGCGAAGAAGGTGCCAACGAAGTCGCTGAGCTCGAAGACCGCGTTGCCAAGACAAAGCTTTCCAAGGAAGCCAAGGCTAAGGCCGAAGGCGAAATCAAGAAGCTTAAGGCGATGAGCCCGATGTCGGCGGAAGCCTCAGTCGTGCGCAACTATCTCGACACGCTGCTCGGCTTGCCTTGGGGCAAGAAGAGCAAGGTCAAGCGCGACCTGGCTATTGCTGAGAAGGTTCTCGACGCGGATCACTATGGCCTCGAAAAGGTCAAGGAACGCATCCTCGAGTATCTGGCTGTTCAGGCGCGCACAGGCACGCTGAAGGGGCCGATCCTCTGCCTCGTTGGTCCTCCAGGCGTTGGTAAAACCTCGCTGGGCAAGTCGATTGCTAAGGCTACGGGCCGTGAATTCGTCCGTATGGCCCTTGGTGGCGTGCGCGATGAAGCGGAAATCCGTGGGCACCGTCGTACCTATATCGGCTCCATGCCGGGCAAGATCATCCAGTCGCTCAAGAAGGTGGGTAAGAACAACCCACTGTTCCTGCTCGATGAAATCGACAAGATGGGCCAGGACTTCCGGGGCGACCCGTCGTCGGCTCTGCTTGAAGTGCTTGATCCAGAACAGAACAACTCATTCTCGGACCACTATCTGGAAGTCGATTTCGATCTTTCGGACGTGATGTTCGTGACGACCTCGAACACGCTCAACATTCCAGGTCCTTTGATGGACCGTATGGAGATCATCCGCCTCTCCGGCTACACCGAAGAGGAAAAGCACGCGATTGCCAAGCAGCACCTGCTTCCAGAGGCTGCGAAGGAAAATGGCGTGGCGCACGGAGAGTTCATTCTCTCCGATGAGATGCTGATGAAGGTTATTCGCGGTTACACCCGTGAGGCTGGCGTCCGTAACCTTAAGCGTGAAATCTCCAAGCTGATGCGTAAGGCTGTCACCGACATCGTACGCAAGAAGGTCAAGTCGATCACCATCGACGATGAAAAGCTGACCGAATACCTCGGCCCGCTGGTCTTTAAGCACGGCGAAATCGAAGCGGAAGCACAGGTCGGTCTGGTGACTGGTCTGGCGTGGACTTCGGTTGGTGGCGAAATGCTGACCATTGAAGGCGTGATGACGCCGGGTAAGGGCCGCATGTCGGTCACCGGTAACATCAAGGAAGTGATGAAGGAATCGCTGACTGCGGCACAGGCCTACGTGAAGTCCCGCTGCATTGATTTCGGCATTAAGCCGCCCATGTTCGACACGCGCGATATCCACGTCCACCTGCCAGAAGGGGCAACCCCGAAGGATGGCCCATCGGCTGGTATCGGTCTGGCAACGGCAATCGTTTCGGTCATGACCGGTATTCCGGTTCGCAACGACGTTGCCATGACTGGCGAAATCACGCTGCGTGGTCGCGTGCTTCCAATCGGCGGGCTCAAGGAAAAGCTCCTTGCGGCACTCCGTGGTGGCATCAAGACCGTGCTGATCCCAGAAGAGAACGTTCGCGATCTCGTCGAGATTCCGGACATCGTCAAGCAGGGCATGGAAATCATTCCTGTGAGCCGGATGGATCAAGTTATCGAGCATGCTCTGGTGCGCAAGCCGGAGGCAATCGAGTGGAACTTCGATGAACAGCCAGTGGTCAAGGCCGCTGACACTTCTGACGAAGCAGCACTCGGCGTGACCCACTAACCGGGCCACAGACCAAACTTTGAAGATGGCGACCTTCGGGTCGCCATTTTTGTTTTTGGCTCGGAATCAATGTCTGAGAGACAATCGCTAGTGCGTTGTTTCAAAACGAAAACAGCGCCGTCCCAAAGGAGGCGCTGTTGGCAATTTTAGTGATAGGCTCTTAGCTCAGAGCTTGCTGGGCCGTGGGAACCGACGAGCACCCGCAGCTGCGGCAGCGATCGTCGCCTCGATAAAGGTCACCGAGGTTTCTAGCCCGTTTTCCTGGTTTAACGCTTCGCCGATGTTGCGTGCGTTAATGGCCATTTGCTTATTGCTCGTGACTTCATGCAGCGCGTCAGCAAGCTTTTCTTGGGTCATCTCGCGTTGACGGATCGGGGCAGGGCCGCAGCCCAATGCGCGCACGCGACGGCCCCAATAGCGCTGGTCATACGCCTGCGGCACGGTGAAGGTCGGACGACCTGCGCGTAGCCCCACTGCTGTGGTTCCGGCGCCACCGTGGTGCACGACGGCCGAGCAAAGGGGGAAGAGCTTGTCGTGCGGGGCTTCATCCACTGCAAAGACGGTATCCGGCAAATTGTCGGTGTTGATGCCGCCCCAGCCGCGCGAAACAATCGCCCGACCGCCCCAGAGGTTGATCGCGCCACGCAGAATTTCCGTATTGCGATCTGATCCAAAGGGCATTGAGCCGAAGCCGATATAAACCGGGGCAGGGCCCGCATCGAGGAACGCCTGCAGTTCTGCTGATGGTTTCCAGCCTGTGCGGTCGTCGAGGAACCAAAAGCCCGTCACGACCGCCGTCTGCGGCCAATCCCGTGGGCGCGGGGAAACCAGCGAGGAATAAGTGTAAAGCGTCGGCAGATTATTGCCGAGGCTGTCTTTGAACAGCCCGCCCTTCTTGCGCGGCCCGAGACCCATGAGTTCCTTGCGCAAACGGTCGCGCGGCAGGTCAAAATAGGCCTGCTGGAAGTTCATCGAGATGTAGGAGAGCTTGTTGAACGTCGCCCCGAGATCAGGAATTTCGTAGGCGCTAATCGGAAATTCGCGCGTTGGGTTCAGCGGCTGCATCGCCGTCATGATGACTGGGATGTTCAGCGCTTCGGCAATATCGATCCCAAAGCTAGTGTTAATATTGACCACAATCGCGTCGGCGCCCTGCGCCATGGTCCAGGCATTGCGGGCAGCAGTTTCGACCAGCGCCTGACCCTTGCGCAGGATCTGAGGGAACTGGTGAATCTTCATCTTGCTGACCGCGTCGTCGAACCGGCTGTCGTTCAACCAGTCCTGAATACGCGTTCCAAGATTGCAGAATTCGATGCCGTGGCTTTCCACAAGGTGCTGAAAGTCGGCGTTAGTGCCCAGAATCACATCATGGCCGGCTTGCTTCAATTCCAGCGCAAGCGCGAGATAAGGGCGAACGTCGCCCGAGGTGCCTATGGTTGCGATAGCGATACGCTTCTTCATGCACCTACCTGAATAATTCCGGCCGATAACCCTTGGGTCAGACATAATTGTAGCGCCTCTACGGCATTTACAAGCACGGTCGGACAACTTATGAAAGCTTGGTCACGCGTCGACGTGGTACCAGAAGTCGTTTCCGAAGGGCAAGAGACATGGCGTCTCCGTTCACTGTTGCATGGTTTGGAGCTGCGCTCACCGGCAATATTGTGGCGGCCGTTGCGGTCGCTAAGGCGAGCGCCCGATAGCTCTTCCCAATGGCCACGAGCTGGCCGGGAAGAGCCGAATAGAATTTGTCGAGGTCCGCCGAGCGGACTCTTAACCCATTCAGAACCACAATTCCGCGATAATTGATCTCCTATACAGAGGTCTGCTGCCTGTGAGCGCGTCGCGACCTGTTTCGGTCGAAAAGACCACGAGGACCCCATGAGCGAAGTATTCCATCGCATCCGTCGTCTCCCGCCCTACGTTTTTGCTCACATTGACCCGATTAAGGCGAAGCTGCGCGCCGATGGCGTAGACATCATCGATCTGGGCATGGGCAATCCAGACATGCCGACCCCTGAGCGTATTGTTAATAAGCTCAAGGAAACGGTCAACGATCCGCGCACCCACCGCTATTCCACTTCGCGTGGCATTCCCGGCCTGCGCCGCGCTCAGGCAAACTATTATGAGCGTCGCTTTGGCGTGAAGCTGAACCCGGACACTCAGGTTGTGGCAACCTTGGGTTCGAAGGAAGGCTTTGCAAATATGGCGTCGGCCATCACCGCTCCGGGTGACGTGGTTCTGGTGCCAAACCCGACCTATCCGATCCACTCGTTCGGTTTCATCATGGCTGGCGGCGTTGTCCGCTCCATGCCTGCTGATCCCAATGAAGATTTCATGCGCTCGCTTGATCGCGCTGTTCGCCACTCGATCCCTAAGCCGATCGCATTGGTTCTGAACTACCCAGCGAACCCGACCGCTTACACAGCGACGCTCGATTTTTACGCTGAAGTCGTCAAGTACTGCAAAGAGCACGACATCTTCATCCTGTCGGATTTGGCCTATTCGGAAATCTTCTTCGACGAAAGCGAACCACCTCCGTCGGTTCTGCAGGTTCCGGGCGCGATCGACATCACCGCTGAATTCACCTCGATGTCGAAGACCTATTCGATGCCAGGTTGGCGCGTTGGCTTTGCCGTCGGCAACGAACGCCTCATCGCCGCTCTTGCCCGTGTAAAATCCTACCTCGACTACGGTGCATTCACCCCGATCCAGGTGGCGGCAGTTGCCGCGCTCAATGGTTCGGACGACGTCATTGAAGACGTGCGTAAGATCTACAAGAGCCGCCGCGACGTTATGGTCGAGAGCTTTGGCCGTGCTGGTTGGGATATTCCTGTACCAAAGGCGACCATGTTCGCTTGGGCACCAATCCCAGAAAAATACGCGCACCTCGGTTCGCTCGAGTTTGCAAAGCTTCTGGTTCGTGAGACCGGCGTTGCTGTGGCTCCAGGCGTTGGCTTCGGTGAATACGGCGACCAGTACATTCGTCTGGCCTTCGTTGAAAACGAACAGCGCATTCGTCAGGCGGCCCGCAACATCAAGGCTTTCCTTGGCGGCAAGTCTGATGAGAGCAACACCGCTCCGGTTGCTGAAGTAAAGTAATTTCAAGCTTAGGGAGGCGGACGCCGCCTCCCTATTTGCCGTGAGGTAAACGGGTGAATTCATCTCTGAGCACCGTTATGCAATGCGGCTACTACGATACCGGCGCCTGCCGCTCGTGTACGCTCATGGGGACACCCTATGATGCGCAGATTTCCTCAAAAGAAGCGCATGCCCGCGCGTTGCTCGCCGCATACCCTTCGGCGCAATGGCTACCAGCCATGCTTAGCCGCCCCGAGGCTTTTCGCAATAAGGCCAAGATGGTTGTGGGCGGCACGATAGATGCGCCGACACTCGGCATTCTCGACGCAACCCAGCATGGCGTCGATCTCACAGCCTGTAGCATTCTCGAAACTGGTCTGCGTGCCGCTTTCGACCCAATTAAAGCTTTCATCACCGCCGCGCGCATTCCGCCCTACGATGTTGCCAATCGTCGTGGCGAACTCAAGAACGTCCTCCTCACTCAATCTGCCACCGGCGAATTGATGGTGCGCTTCGTCCTGCGCTCCACCGAAGCGCTTGGCCGGATGCAAAAGCATCTGCCGAACCTTCTCTCCGCGCTCCCTCAGTTGGCTGTCATTACTGCAAACCTTCTGCCCGAGCATAAAGCCGTGGTGGAGGGGGATGAGGAGGTTCTTCTGGCGGGCGATGAAACGCTTGCTATGCGTTTGGGCGAGCATGTGCTGCACCTGCGCCCGGCGAGCTTCTTCCAGACCAACACCGATATTGCCAAGGCTCTATACGATCAGGCACGCGAGTGGATCGACGAAGCGGAAGCGCGCAACGTTTGGGACCTGTATTGCGGAGTAGGGGGCTTTGCCCTGCACGTCGCAGCACCGGGACGGAAAGTGCATGGCGTCGAGGTTAGTCAGCCTGCCGTCGAGTCTGCGCGTCTGAGCGCCGCTGAAGCGGGCCTCGTCGATGTCACCTTCGCTGTCGGAGACGCCACAGGGCTCAACGCCGAAACAACGATTGACGCCATTATCGTCAATCCGCCTCGTCGTGGGCTTGGCGACAAGCTTTGTGCCACGCTCGAAGCGACTAAGGCTGAGACCATCGTCTATTCCAGCTGCAATGCGGTCACCTTGGCGCGCGACTTGGAAATGCTGCCATCCTATGCAGCCCAACGTATCCGCCTCTTCGACATGTTCCCGCAAACCGATCACTACGAAATCATGGTTTTGCTCACTCGCCGAACCTGACTTAGCGGGCATCTAATAATTTACATGACAACAATTGTCAGCTTTTGTAGGTTTCCCTAAACCGCAAAAGGTGCGCAATGCTGACGAAGTCAATTGTATACGCCGTTCCGCTGTTCCTGCTCGCTGGTGCAAGTTTCGCCCAAGAGTTCCCCCTCACTATGCAGCACACCTACGGGGAGACAATTATTCCTGAAAAGCCGGTGCGCATTGTCACCTGGGGCTGGGCCGTTCAGGACGCTGTCGTTGCCTTGGGCAAAGCGCCTGTTGGCATCCCGCATTTCACCTACGGGGGCGATGACAATGGGGCTCTGACCTGGACCAAAGACGCGATTGCTGCGCTTGGCGCCGATTTTCCAACAATTCTCTCTCAATCCGGTGGCGTGCCCTATGAGGCCATCGCAGCGCTTACGCCCGATGTGATTATCGCCGTTTATTCCGGCATCACCGAAGAGGAATACACCCGCCTCAGCCAAATCGCGCCCGTTGTTGCCTTCCCGGACAAGCCGTGGAGCACGACTTGGCAGGACACAATCACCCTGACCGGGACGGCTATGGGCAAAGCCGCAGATGCCGAGGCATTGGTCGCTGAATTGGAGCAGTTCATCGCCGACGAAACGGCAAAATACCCGCAGGTACAAGGTGCCACCTTCGCCGGTATTGGTGGTTATGATGGCGCTGTGTCGGTCTATACGGCGGTCGATCCGCGCATGACTTTCCTCGAAGATGCTGGCCTCAACCTCGCGCCCAGTGTTGCGCAATTGGGTGACGTGAACAGCTTCTACTACAGCCTCAGTTTCGAGCGTGCGAACGAGCTGACCAGTGACATCTATATCACTTATGCTGACACCGACGCCGATGCGGAGGCGTTTTTTAGTCACCCAGCCATGGCACGAACCCCTCAAGTGCGCTCCGGCGCTATTGCCAGCATGGTTGGTCCCGAGTTGATCAATTCAGTATCGCCTCCGAGCGCTCTTTCGCTCAAATGGGGTTATCCGGAATACATTCGGCGCATCAGCGAAGCCGTGGATAAGTCTAAAGCGCAGTAATATCGGGGCGAAACGCCTTGGCGTTAAATTGACATCCCCTTAGGCGCTGATAGCCTGCCTGAGGGGATATTGTCGGGGCGTCGTGCTGCTGCCCCTGTTTGTGGGCGGCTGGACTGCACTTATGTCGACGACTGTAATCCTGCTGGCTTTAACCGCAGCAATTTTTCACGCCACGTGGAATGCCTTCTTGCGCTCTGGTGCCGATCGCCTCTGGGTGCTGACGGTCATGAGCTTTGCCGGCACCCTGATCTCCATTCCGCTTGTGATCGCCTTGCCCATGCCGAGCGCAGAGGCGTGGCCTTACATTCTTCTTTCGGCACTCTTCCAGACGGCCTATGGCTTCTTCCTTGTGGCGGCTTATCGTTATGGCCAACTGGGGCAGGTCTATCCCATTGTTCGCGGCACCGCTCCTCTGCTGGTTATGCTGGGTGCATTCCTGCTCACCGGAATAGTGCCATCGCAACTTCAGATCATTGGCGTTGCGATCATCGCAGTCGGCATCATGAGTCTGGCTTTTTCGCGGGGCAGGGCCAACACGAGTTCCATACTCTTTGCCTTTGCCACAGGTCTGTTCGTTGCCAGCTATCAAACCGCCGACGCAATCGGCGTGCGGTTCGCCGAGAATGCCATTGCCTACTCGGCCTGGGGCAATATCTGCTTTGGCATTCTGCTGCCGCTCTGCGTGCTGGCCGTTCGCAGGCGGTTCACTGTCGATTGGAAAAGCCGAGAAACCCACAAGGCTCTCCTTGGTGGCGCGATCTCCATGGTGAGCTATACGCTGGTCATCGTTGCATTCTCCATCGGTTCGGCTGGCCCCGTATCTGCCTTGCGTGAAACCTCAGTTGTGTTTGCGGTGATCATCGGCTGGCTGTTCTTGGGTGAAAAACTCAACGCATGGCGCATCGTCTCGGCGGTCATCGTCGCTATAGGCGCGATTTGCTTGGGTCTCGCTCGATAATCGACCAAACTCCTATTGACCTCTAGGCGATTTCCTATGCAGATGGCGCCCACTATGAGTGACATTCAGTCTTTCCGCCAAACCGTCGAATCCTTCATCTCTGCTCGTGGGTGGACACCCACCCGTTTCGGCAGAATTGTTGCAGGGGATCCGCTGTTCGTTTTCGATCTGCGCGATGGCCGTGAGCCACGCACCGAAACGCGCGCGCGTATTCTCAAGGCGATGGCGGAATTCGGCGAAGCTGACCGCCAAGCACCACTACGCATTGGCGTAGCTGGCCTTGGCAATGTGGGTGCGACCTTGGTTCGTATCCTGCAAAAAGATGGCACCGAACTCACGCGAAAACTTGGTCGTCAGCTCGAAGTTGTTGCTGTTGCCGCGCGCTCGCGTTCCCGAGATCGCGGCATTGATATTTCTAATATCGAGTGGTTCGACGATCCGGTCGCCTTGGCGAAATGGGATGGCATCGATCTCTTCGTGGAACTCATCGGCGGCGAAGATGGCCCGGCCTATGCAGCCGTTAAAGCTGCTCTCGAAATCGGCCGTCCGGTCGTCACTGCAAACAAGGCCCTTCTCGCCAAGCATGGCGTGAGCCTTGCTAAGATCGCAGAAGAATCCGGCGCTCAACTCGGTTTTGAAGCTGCCGTTGCTGGTGGTATTCCGGTCATCAAAACCCTGCGTGAAGGTCTGGGCTCCGCACGTATTGCCAAGGTTTTTGGCATTATGAACGGCACCTGCAATTACATCCTGACCCGCATGGGCAATGAAGGCATCTCCTTCGCCGATTGCTTGAAGGATGCTCAGGCTCTCGGCTATGCCGAGTCTGACCCGACCTTCGACGTCGAAGGCTTCGACACGGCGCACAAGCTGTCCATCCTCGCGACCCTCTGCTTCGGCTATGAGATCGCGCCGGACAAAATGCGCATCGAAGGCATTTCCAACATCACCCAGCACGACATTCAGGTCGCTCAGGACCTTGGCTACAAAATCAAGCTCCTCGGCATTGCTGAGCGTACAGAGAACGGCGTCGAACAGCGCGTTCACCCGACTTTTGTGCCTAAGGGCAGCGCCATTGCTGGCGTTGATGGGGTAATGAACGCCGTCGCGCTCGAAACCGACCACGTGCACGAACTGCTCCTCGCAGGTCCGGGCGCAGGTGGTCCTCCGACCGCGTCTTCGGTTCTTTCGGATATTCTCGATATTGCCCGTGGCACCCGCGTGCCGCCTCTGGGCGTGCCAAGCGACGAACTTCTGCCCTATGTTGAGGCGCCGTCGCTTCCTCATGCAGGTGGGTTCTACGTTCGCCTTGCCGCTAAGGATGTCGCTGGTGCTTTGGCGGCCATTACCGCACGCATGGGTGAAAAGGGAATTTCTATCGATTCTGTCATCCAGCGGTCTGATCTTGGTGCTAAGGCAGTCGCTCCGGATGGGTCACCAACCCGTACCGTTGTGATGATTACCCAACAGACTTTGGAATCATCCGTGCGAGAAGCGCTTGCACTCATTGCAGCAGATGGGTTCATAGTCGGGAAAGCACAACTGATCCGCATCGAAAAGCTCTGACCTTGCCGGTCCGGGCTTAGTGCTCGGAGGGGGAAGGCATGAAGCTGAGTAAAGTCGACCAGGACAGAAACGCAACCAAGCTGCATCGCTGGCTGACGCTGGAAATGGTCCGCGTCACCGAGCGGGCAGCAATTGCCGCCGCTGAATGGCGCGGCAAGGGCAATGAGAAGGCCGCTGACGAAGCGGCTGTCTCAGCCATGGTGACCGAACTCAACCGCGTCCAAATTTCCGGTAACATCGTTATTGGCGAAGGCGAACAGTTCGAATGTGACGATCTCTACGTCGGTCAGACAGTCGGCTTGGGCGAGGGGCCCGAAGTCGATATTGCTGTCGATCCGCTCGAAGGCGTCACCCTCTGCGCCAAGAACCAGCCTGACTCGATCGTCGTACTGGCCATGGCCGAACGAGGCGGTCTGCTCAACGTTGCTCGCAACGTCTACATGCACAAGATCGCCATTGGTGCTGGCTACCCGGCCGGAACGGTTCACATTGATTGGACCGCCACTGAAAACGTCACTTCGCTCGCGAAGGCCAAAGGCGTTCCTGTCAGTGAAATCACCGCTATCGTGCTCGATCGGCCCCGTCACGCCGCTCTCATCGAAGAGCTGCGCAGCGCTGGTGTTTCCGTAAAACTCCTCAGCGATGGCGACATCGCTGGCGTTATCCACGCGGTGAACACCGAAGACACCGGCGTCGACATCTACCTCGGCTCTGGCGGCGCGCCTGAGGGCGTTCTGGCGGCCGCAGCACTGCGCTGCATTGGCGGACAGATGCAGGGCAAGCTCATTCTCGATACGCCCGATAAGCGCAAGCGCGCGCATGAAATGGGCATTACCGATCCAAACCGCGTCTACGATGTTTCCGAGCTCGCCTCTGGCGACGTTTTGTTCTCGGCAACTGGCGTCACCGATGGTTCGCTCGTCGATGGCGTCCGCCTTCGCCGCACGACAATCGAAACCTCCACCGTTGTCATGCGCTCCTGGAGCCAAACCACTCGCTGGATCAAAGCGCGCCACGCACGCTAGGGCCGGGGGGCTTTATCGCCTCTCGACCGCGCGTGCAAAATCGCCTAACCCTGCCTCATGCAAGAAGCTCCGCGCCCTTTCCTCGACGTCACATCCTCCATCACCAGTCGTGCCTGGGTGGATCGTTTGGATACAGCGAGCGCTCGGACGGCAGCTGCGATCTCTCAGCGTGCCAATTTGCCCGATATCTTGGCCCGGATTATCGCCGGGCGCGGTATCGGCATTGAGGAAGCGGACACCTATCTCGATCCGACGATCCGCAATCTCATGCCCGATCCGTCTACCCTTACGGCGATGGACGAACTGGCAGAGCGCATCGCCAAAGCCGTCACCGACAATGAGAGCGTTGCCCTATTCGGGGATTATGACGTAGACGGCGCCTGCTCTTGCGCACTGATGGCGCGCTTCCTGCACCATTTTGGCCTCGACCCGCAGGTTCATATTCCAGACCGCATCTTTGAAGGCTATGGCCCAAACATTGGCGCGATGGATAAGCTCATCGATGGTGGAGCAAGCCTTATCATCACGCTCGATTGTGGGACTACCAGCGAAAAGCCAATCGCCCATGCCCGTGAGCGCGGCGCCGATGTGCTGGTCATCGACCACCACCTAGCCGATCACGCGCTGCCCAACGCCAATGCCTTGGTGAACCCAAATCGTCCCGACGATATTTCGGGCCTTGGGCACCTCTGCGCAGCAGGCGTAACCTTTATGGTTCTGGTCGCAGTCAACCGTGTGTTGCGCAATCGCGGCGACACGGGCCTGCCTGATCTAATGAAATTGCTCGACCTTGTGGCGCTGGCAACCGTTTGTGACGTCGTGCCATTGGTTGGTCTTAACCGTGCCTTCGTGTTGCGCGGGCTGGAAGTCGCGCGCAAGGGCGAGAAGCCCGGCATGCAGGCGCTTAGCTTAGCCGCTCGCCTCAATGGCCCCCTTAACCCGTATCACCTTGGTTTCCTTTTGGGGCCACGCATCAACGCTGGCGGTCGCATTGGCGACGCAGCTTTGGGCACCAAGCTCCTCACCATTGATGATGAGCAGCAGGCGATGGTCATTGCTGCCAAGCTCGATGAACTCAATACCGAGCGTCAGCGCATTGAAGTTGAGGCCGTCGAAGAAGCCTACGCCACTGCCGAGCTTGAAATCGCCGGCGGTGAAGGGCCTCCGCTTCTGGTTCTGGCTTCGTCAAAGTGGCACCCCGGCGTTGTCGGCCTCGTCGCTGCGCGCCTCAAAGAGCGCTTTGACCGGCCCGCCTTTGCCATTGCCATCAATCCGGATGGGACCGGCACGGGCTCGGGCCGCTCGGTTCCGGGCGTGGATCTCGGCAGCGCCGTTATCGCTGCTGTGGACGCTGGCATTCTGCCCAAGGGTGGTGGCCATGCGATGGCGGCAGGCATCACCATCAAGGAAGGCGACCTCGGCATCTTCCGCGCCTTTATGGCTGATCGTCTTGAAGCCAGCGTGCGCACGGCGCGCGCCGCTTCAGCGCTCAAAATCGACGCAGCGCTCACGGCTCGCGGTGCAACGGTTGATCTTCTGCACAAAATCGAAAAAGCCGGGCCTTATGGCTCCGGCAACCCAAATCCGGTCTTTGTCTTTCCGGCGCACCGCGCGCGCTACCCGCAAGTTGTGGGGAAGGGCGGTCACGTCAGTTTCACCCTCACCTCCGACGATGGTGCCAAGCTTAAAGCCATCGCCTTCCGCGCCGCCGGCACACCAATTGGTGACACGCTTTTGCGTGAAGCCGATCAGCCGTTCCACTTCGCTGGCAGCCTCTCGCTCGATCACTACCAAGGCCGCGAGCAAGCTCAACTTCGCCTGACAGATATTGCGCGTCCCGGCCGCTAAAGCGGTGATCTGGGAACTGCCCGCTTGCGTATCCATTTGCAGTGAATAAACTAAGCGCTGACCTGTAGTGCGCCCAAGGGCGAGCAACACTTCGGGTGCCTGCGCTTAGATATCTCGGCGACGGCCAAGAGCCATCGCCTTTTTGGATGGTAGGACGACACGGCAATGAGCAAGACAGCTGTCAATAATTCCAACGGCGGCGCGTCTTTGTGGGCGCATTTTTCGTCTTGGTTGGTCGCGCAGATTGGCGTTTCTCTAATCGGCAATCCGCGCCATGGTTCCCTAACGGTTGTGTTTCCCGATGGTCGCAGTCGGACCGTCGGGCAGGGGAATGCTGGTGGCCATGCCACGCTTCGCCTGAACAATTTTAAGGTCCTTAAAGAAGCCAGTCAGCGCGGCACTGTTGGGTTTGCAGCCGCCTATATGAATGGCGATATCGAAGCGGATGACCTCACTCAGGTGTTCCGCTTCTTCCTGCAAAACCGCGACATGTTCGATAATGCCAACAAGGGGTTCTTTAAGAAGGCCGCTGGCGATCTGCACTATCACCTTTCGCGTCGGAACACGCTTGAGGGCTCCAAGAAAAACATCTCCGAGCACTACGATCTCGGCAATGACTTTTACGGGCAGTGGCTCGACCCTTCGATGACCTACTCTTCAGCGCTCTTCAGTTCCGGAGACCAAAGCCTTGAAGAGGCGCAGCTGGCAAAATATCGCCGCGTTGCCGACATGGCAGGCGTCACGGAGGGGAGTAGTATTCTCGAGATCGGGTGTGGCTGGGGCGGGTTCGCTGAAACGGTCACGCGAGACTATAAGGCCCATCTGCGCGGCATCACCCTGTCTGCGGAACAGCTCAAATTCGCCAAAGAACGCCTCGCCCGCCAAGGGCTGGATGATCTCGGCACTCTCGTCTTTGAGGACTATCGCCATACCCAGGGGCAGTTTGATCACATCTGTTCCATCGAAATGATCGAAGCCGTCGGCGAAGACAATTGGCCAAGCTATTTCAAAACCCTGAATGACCGTCTCAAGCCCGGCGGCACCGCCGCCATCCAAGCAATCACGATCCGGGAAGAGGATTTTGAGGCCTATAGAAGTGGCCCTGATTTCATCCAGCGTTATATCTTCCCGGGTGGCATGCTGCTGACCAAGTCGGTGATGAAGGAATTTGGCGAGCGTCACGGCCTCGTGCTTGAAAACACGTCGCTCTTCGGGCTGTCCTATGCCCGCACGTTAAAACTCTGGCGCGAACGCTTCCTGGAGCGTTGGCCCATGATCGCGCCGCTAGGCTATGACGAGCACTTCAAGCGCAAATGGGTCTATTATCTGAGCTATTGCGAAGCGGGTTTTGCCGAGGGCGCTATCGACGTCGGCATCTATCAATACAGAAAGCCCGAGTAATTTCGGGCTTGTCGCCAACGGTTTGACAAAGCTGTCTAAATGGCCATGATGGGGCCATGAACGGGACGATCTGCATAACCCGATTGTTGGGACACGGTCTTCGCCAGGCACTTTAGTAGCCTGGTGTTGCTACCTGCCGTAATGGCAAGAGCGGCACCAGGATAACCTCAGTGTTCCCCTCTCTAACATTTTGAACGCTTTAGCCGGATGCTTTCTGCATCGGGTCTACTTGCGCATGAGATCCTGTCGATGACCTATAAGTATTCCGTCACCCTCCCTATCCTTGGCAGTCACAAGCTGAGCCGTTTCAAGGCTTGGGCCGATGCTCACATGCCGGAGCTCGATTACAATCTTCCACCACAAACGCCGATCAAGACCGAGACAATGACCATCCGTCTGCGCTCGCTGGAGGATCGTCAGACACTGTTGCAGAACATCTCGCGAAGGTCGCTCGACGGCTCGGAGAAATGAATGCAGGTTCTCCGCTATTGTCGATCCTGTTCAGGACCGAGGCCAAGGGCAGCTAATCGCTGCCCGTGGTGCCTGCGCGATTTCGATAAGCCCCCTGCGGCACCAGAACACTTATTTACCACCTTTGACCGAGCATCGAAAATTCCATCGACCGCCTTGTCCCTCAAGGAGACCGGAAAATGACGACCATTTCTTTGTCTGATTGGATGCCTTCGCCAGAGCTCCTCATAGGGGAGCAGGACCATAAGCGCCTGACGGTGGCAGCTCTGACCGAAGTTGGTCAAACTGCCGAGCGCATGGACTTTTTGCTCTATGAGCTTGATCGGGCAAGCATTATTGCCGATGCGTTCTTGCCGCGAGATGTCGTGCGGATAGGCAGTTTGGTCAAATATGTTCTGCTGCCGGGCGAAGAGCGTTGCGCCAAGCTGGTCATGCCAGAAGAGGTGCAATTGGGCGGTACATACCGCCTATCGGTGACTTCGGCAGAGGGCGCGGCCCTTCTCGGCTTGCGGCCGGGCCATGTCATGAGCTGGGTTGAAGGGGCGGATCAGTCCGTGCGGCGCATTAAGGTGCTTAGTGTGTCAAACCCAGACACCACCGACACAGATCCATCTGGCCCCACGGCAGCCTAAAACCACTGGCAGTCTCTGTTCGCAGGGGCTGCCAATTCGAGCAGAAAACGCCGAGCCGACTTGCGTCTGCTTATTCTATAACAGTCTGGGGGAGGAGAGATCGTCCACCGTTACAAAGAAAACAGGTGGAAAGTGGTACGCCCTAGGGGAATCGAACCCCTCTCTGCACCGTGAAAGGGTGCCGTCCTAACCGATAGACGAAGGGCGCATCAGTTCGATGACGCTCGTATAGATGGAGGTTGCAGCTTGCGCAACCCCGAGCGCGAAGAAAAATGCAAACCTGTTAGTTTTCAACAGCCTGAGAAGGTAACAGGGCCGCGATAACCGCGTGGACGATCGCGAACGTCGACGTGGATGAAGTTCCGGCCCGGATAGCAACCCAAGCCGCCAACACTGGGAAGATTGCGTGCGAAGGCGATGAGCTGGTTCTTCGGAACACCCGGTATGTAGAAGTCCGCCGCCATGCACTTGGTGTGGAACGAGTTGGAGGCACCGCCAGCCGCATTGTTATGCGCTGTGTCGCGATAGCCCGACTGCATAACCACCTTCTTGCCAAAGCGACCTTCAAACTCCCAGATAACAAATCTGAGTTTTGGAGAAATGCAGAAGGCATTCACCTGCTTTGACGCGACGTAAGTGCCCCAGTCTTGGCGCACACCACTGTAGCCAGATCCTGAACCGCTCGCGAACAGAGCCATTGGCAAGCAGCCCGCCAAAACAGTAGCGGTGGTGATGATAGCGGCGAGTGAGCGTGCGATAGGGAGCATGAGCGATTTCCACGGGGCCAGTGTCGTCATTGCGCAACAGGCAAGTGGCCGGTGAGATAATCGCTAAAATTAGAGATGTTTCGCTAACCACCCGCTAACTGGAAAGGTTAGCGAAACATGAATTCGCTCTAAACGCTGTTTACCAGCTGCCGGTGTTCGGCATCGAGAGCCACGGCTCTTGTGGTTCAAGGGTGCCGTCTTGGATCAGTTCAACGGAAATGCCGTCTGGCGACCGAACGAAGGCCATGTGCCCGTCGCGTGGTGGGCGGTTGATGACGACGCCCATGTCCTGCAAATGCTGGCACAGGGCATAGATGTCCTTAACGCGGTAGGCGAGGTGCCCGAAGTTGCGCCCGCCGGTGTACTCTTCTGGATCCCAATTATAGGTGAGTTCGACTTCGCCGCCCTCATCGCCCGGGGCGCGGAGGAAGATCAGTGTGAATCGACCTTTTTCGCTCTCGCGGCGGCGCACCTCTTCAAGGCCGAGGCCTTCACAGTAAAACCGCAGGCTTTCTTCGATATTGGTGACGCGCACCATCGTGTGTAGATACTTCAAGACATCCTCCAATCGGACGAAATTCCCTCTGGGCTACCAAGTCACTGGCAATTCGACAATGCGTTCACGGCATATGTCGACAAATCAGCAAGAACTTCTTAACTTCTGACACTGAATCGGACAGACTGATTTGGTCTAGTGGTTGAGTACCCGCGTAAGCGGACGTGTAAAAGGGCTGAGGGGTCATGGGGGCCAAGGGCATGGGCGACAGCGACGGCACTATCGATCTGTCCAGTGAGGCAGCGGTGACGAAACGGGTTGACGAAACTGCCCTGTCGCCACAGGGCGCTTTAGACACCATCGAAGTTACCGGTACCATTAAGTGGTTTGACGCAGGCAAAGGTTTTGGCTTCATCATTCCCGATAATGGCACCGCAGATATCTTGCTGCACGTCACCTGCCTCCGACGAGACGGCTATCAGACCGCATATGAAGGCGCGCGCATCGTTGTCGAAGCGCTGAACCGCCCCGGTGGTCTACAGGCCTTCCGCATTGTTTCCATGGACGAGTCGACGGCTCGCCATCCTTCCCAAATGCCAGCAGCGCGCACCCATGTGGTGGTTGAGCCAACCTCCGGCATGGTTCGCCTTGAAGTGAAGTGGTTCAATCGTATCCGCGGGTTCGGCTTCCTCTCGGAAGGCGAGGGTGCTCCGGATGTGTTTGTTCACATGGAAACCCTGCGCCGCTTCGGCATTACAGAACTGCGTCCCGGCCAATATGTGTTGGTTCGTTATGGTAACGGCCCGAAAGGCCTTATGGTCGCCGAAATTCGGCCTGACGGTTGGGGCGACGCGCCGTCGTCACACTGACGGCTGCCCTACCTGACGAGGACCTCATGATGCACAGCGTAACCCGTACTCTCGCCGCCGCTGCGACGGCTCTTGTCGTTGCGCTGCCCTTGGCTGCGTACAGCCAGGAAGAGACCCTGACCATTAAGTCTTCGACTGGTGATCATGTGTTTACGGTTGAGGTTGTCGATACGCCTGAAACCCGTGCCAAGGGCCTGATGAATGTCCATGAGCTCGCACCAGACGCTGGCATGCTCTTTGACTTCAAAGAAGAGCGTCCCGTCGCTTTCTGGATGATGAACACTTTCATCCCGCTCGACATGCTGTTCATCACCTCGGATGGCACCATCAAGAACATTCACGTCAACGCCGTCCCGCATGACAAGACCTCAATCCCTTCGGATGGTCCTGTGCAGTATGTGCTTGAAGTGCCCGGCGGACGCACCGTCGAATTGGGCATCGAGGCTGGCGACAGCGTCGTTCATTCGCGCATTCAGTAACCGCTACATCCGCGCAACGATCATACAGTCAATGACGGCCCAAAGGTGCAGGCTTGCCCCTGCCACTACAAACACGTGCCAAAGCGCGTTTTGGAAGCGTAGCTTTTCCCACACGTGGAAGATGATCCCCGCCGAATAGGCGACGCCGCCTGCCAGCAGCAGCCATAGGGTTGTTGGGGGCAGGGCGGTGGCAAGGGCGTTGAACACGAAGATGCCGCTCCAACCAATCCCGAGATAAAGCGGGATGGCAACGCGCCCAAAACGCTCTGGCACGATCAGCTTTAGCGCTACTCCGACGAGCGACGCGCCCCAGACAATTGCCATCATCGTAATCCCGAGCGTGGAATTTCCGAGCACTGCCAAAAATGGCGTGTAGCTACCCGCGATGAAGAGAAAGATGGCCGCCTGATCAAGGCGCGCCCACACGTGTTTCCAGGAATTGTGTGGCCAGAGATTATAGGCCAGCGACACGCCCAAGACGAAGATCAACGTGCCAACGTAAATCGACAATGCGGGCACCGCTTCCGGGGCGGTCTCGAAGGCTGTGAGCGTCAATAGAGCTGAGCCAGCGGCAATCGCCACGATCAGGCCCAGGACATGCACCACCGCGTCGGCCACCATTTCGCCAACCGAATATCGGCGGCGCGGGTCGAACTGCATGGCATTGGTGCTGTAATTGGTCTGTTTCATGTTTGGCCTTTTCCAGCATCCTGTGGGACGGGAATGACCGAAACCTTTCTTCAGTTCCGCAAAATACGGCCATGGTCTAGAATGCTCTAACAATCTCAGTGAACAAACTCTGAGGAAGCTGCGTGCTCACTTGACGGGTAACTCTGATGTTACTTTAAACCAGAGTATGAAGCGCAAGACCAAAGCCCCCATCGCAGTTTATTCCGCACTCGGCGACGCTACGCGCTGCCGCATTATCGAGATCCTCATGCAGGGGCCCATTCCCGTGCATAAGCTCGCGGACGCCTTCACGATTAGCCGCCCGGCCATTTCGCGCCATTTGCGCGTGCTAAAGACGGCGGGGCTTGTGGTCGAGGTGAAGAAGGGACGCGAAAACCTCTACACCCTTAAGACCAAGCCGCTGGTGAAAGCCACCGATTGGGTCGAGCTTCTGCTCAGCAAAGCGGTGGTGGATGACGAAGCCGATGTGCTCGTCTCAGCCGACGAACAGGTAACCGTGTCGGCTCCGGTCGCTGAAAGTTTTGAAGCCACTGAACACGCCCACAGCGCGCCAGTGTTACCTGCCGAAACGGAAGACCCGCAGCGCGTTGAGCTGAGCGAATATATTGCGCCGGTGTTTGGCGAAGAAGCGCTTGCATCTGAACAGCAAGATGACATGACCTCCGAAGCCGAAGCCGAAGCCGAAGCCGAAGCCGAAGCCGAAGCCGAAGCCGAAGCCGAAGCCGAAGCCGAAGCCGAAGCCGAAGCCGAAGCCGAAGCCGAAGCCGAAGCCGAAGCCGAAGCCGAAGCCGAAGCCGTATTTGCGGCCATGGACACTTTGGAAGACGCTGAGGTCTTTAGCGCGCCCGCTTATGCCTCTACCGACGATACGCCGTTCTTCGACGGGGAGGAGCTCGCTGCTGCCGCTGAGGACTTCGTTGTCGAGGATGAAAGTGTCCTGCAGAGCACGGATTTGGAAGAGACCGCTTCTGAAGCTGTTGAGGCCGGAGTCGCGCAGCCTGTGTCGAGCGATGCCAGTGCCGCTGATGCAAAGCCCGTGGACGACCTAGAGTCGATCTTCGTCATTCAGTCCGAGGCAGATCTCGCTGCTGAAGCGGCAGCACTCGCTGAGGCGGAAGAGGCCGCAAAGGCCAAGCAGAAGCCAAAGAAGAAAGACAAAAAAGTCGAAGCCGAAGAGATTGAGCTTTCGATCAATCAAATGGGCTTCGACTTCTAAAGAGGTCGGCTGTTAGACGACGGGCGCAGCGACAGGACCATACATCGGCAGCGAGTAATCATCGCTGTCGAATGCGTTATGGACGGCGCGTTCAAAGTCGGCCGCACACCACATAATCTGCGAATTCGGGATGCGCTGTTCGATTGCGCCAAGCGCCGCGCGTGCGCCCAAGGCGATCGGGCGAATGGTGTGGCCGATAATTTCCGAAGCCGCTTGCGCAGCCGCAATATCTTTACGCTGGTCGCCAATGTACCAGATCACGTCGGTCCGGCGGAGTTCGCGGCCAATATTGGACAGCGCTTCCAGGATCGAATCTGGCCACGGCTTGCCGCGGCGTACGTCCTCACGGAACACGGCCGTGGAGAAATACTTCCGCAGATCGAAAGCTTCCAGCACATCGTGGCCATAGCCGCGGCCGAGGCCGTTGCTGACGACGCCAGTGGCAATGCCTTCAGCGTGGAGGCGCTCGAGGACGCAACGCATGTTCTCGCATGGCGAAAGCATCTCGTTGACCGTCTTGCGACGCACTTTGTGGATCGCGCGGTGAACCAATAACCGCGGTGGGCGTTGTTCTTTTAAGCGCTGACGACGCTGCAGACGGAATCGTGCTGCCAGCCGTCCACCCTTATGGGAACAGTCGTCCAAGAATTCGAGCATTTGCAGCACGCGTGGATTGACGTGGTGCACCAGGGTCCCATCAAGATCGAAGAGGACGATGGTTGGTCGGTTCGCTTGGTTAGCCAGAGGTTCAGCTCCCGTTAGACGATAGTTAAAATGGCCTAAATTTGTCCTCCGTACAACCCTGCAGGCACAACCCCGCGCCCTCTTGCCGCGGAGAAGCCACAATATCGGGCCCTCCAAAACGATCTTTCCACTGCTCCGAACCCGAACATATTCCCAAAAAGCTCAAGCTTCGCGACCAGTTGCCCCCTCTATTAAGTCGCTGACTTAAGCTGGAAATTTATTCCCACACGCGGTGGAGCACCGTGAGAGTGGCCCTTGGGACTTAACCCTCCAGAAAATGCAATTGGAAGAACTCCCACGGCCCGGCGCAAGGTGCCTCCCGCTCGTTCATGCAAGGTGCAGGCGCAGCGTCTTTTACCAGACTCACCATGTGCTGAAGCGCAAAACCACGCGGCATAAGCAGAGTGATTTGGGGTGCTCTTAAATCCTTATTAACCATGCGAGCCGTTGATGGCATTAAGGGTAACTCCTGTGATTTGGAGGCGGAATTGGGCCAGCAACGCGCGCACGTCATTGTGGTGGGAAATGAGAAGGGTGGCTCCGGCAAGTCGACCTTGTCGCTGCACCTAGCTGTCTATTTGCTGCATCAAGGTTTTCGCGTTGCCACCGTCGACGTCGATAGCCGCCAGCAAACGCTGACCCGCTATATCCGTAATCGCCGCAATACGCTCGACACCACGGGCCGTGACATTCCGATGCCCAAGCACGTCCATGTGCCCACTGGCTGGAGCGACTCGATAAAGGAAAACCAAAAGGCCGAGCTCGAGCTCTTTTCGCGCTCGATGGATAAGCTCTATGACGAAGTCGATTTCATCGTCATCGACACGCCGGGATTTGACGCCCATCTCGCGCGCCTCGCCCATAGTGCGGCCGACACGCTTGTGACCCCCGTCAATGACAGCATGATCGACCTCGACGTGCTGGCAAAAATTGACGTGCGCACCGGCGATCCGGAAAGTCTCTCGCCTTATTCCAAGAACGTGCAGCGCGCCCGCGCTGAGCGCCAAATCGCCACCGGCGCGCCAAGTGATTGGGTCATCGTCCGTAACCGCATCTCGGCGCTCTCCAATCGCAATGGCGCGAGCGTGCATGATAGCGTGGTGAAAATTGCCGATGCACTGACGTGCCGCGTCGCCGATGGCATTGCCGAGCGCGTGATCTTCCGCTCGCTCTTCCCCATCGGCATGACCGTGTTTGATCCATTGGATGCCCAGCTTTTGGGCGCGGCGCCGTCCATGTCCCACGTCAATGCGCGGCAGGAATACCGCGATCTGGTCGCCATGCTGCATTTGCCAGACCCGCGTCTCGCGCAGGACGCACGCCTCTCAGCATAAAAGAAAGCGGCGCCGAAACGCCGCTTTTTGTTTGTCTGGCTACGCGTTAACCAACACTTGTAAGCCCACCACGATCAGCGCGGTGAACGCGCCATTGAGCGCCATGCCAATGCCCGAAAACGCGCCCCCCACGTCGCTCACCTGCAAGGCGCGGGCCGTGCCGATCCCATGCGATGTTACGCCGACCGCAAAGCCGCGCGCCGCATAGTTCTTGATCTTGAGTGCGTTCATCAGAGGCGTAACCAAAATAGCCCCGGTAATGCCCGTGGAGATCCCCAAGACGGCGGCAAGCGATGGAATGCCGCCAAGGCTCTTGGCCAGCTCCATCGCAATCGGCGCACTCACCGATTTCGGGGTGATCGACGCGATTACCTCAGCCGGCGCACCGAAGAGATAGACAATGCCCACGGCGCTCGCCATGGCCACGACAGCGCCAACCACCAGCGACACAGCAATTGGCACCAGCGAGCGCTTCACAGCGTCGATATTCCGGAACAAGGGGATCGACAGCGCAACCGTTGCTGGCCCAAGCAGGAAGTGCACGAACTGCGCGCCCTCAAAATAGGTCGGGTAGCTCGTTCCGGAGATCAGCAGGATCGGAATGATGATCGCGGCGCTGATCAGCACATTGTTGGCAAAGGGCGAGCCTTTGAAGAATGCCCCGATCTTGAGCGAGGTGGCATAGGCCACCAGCGTCACGGCCAGCCAGGTCAGGGGGGAGGCTGCGAGATATACCCAAACGCCCGTCAGCCCGGTCATGGCTTGCCTCGGTTCATTAGCTTTTCCGTCAGCAGGAACGTGCCAACCGTCGCGAGCAGTGTCAGCACCGTTGAAACAACCAGCGCGAAGACAAGGGGAATGCCCCAAGCCAGCACGAGATCGCCATACTGCATCACGCCCACTGCCGCAGGCACGAACAGCATCGCCAAAATACCGAGGAGGGCATTGCCCACGGCCATCACCGAGCGCCGCTGCTTTGGAAGTCGGGGCAGCAGTGCGAGCAGGAGCAGCATTCCCGCCACAGGGCCGGGGAAGGCAAAACTGGGCAGCACAATGCGGATCGCATGCACCAGCACTTCCCCCGCTAATTGACAGAGGATGAGAATGGCAAACCCGGCGACATAATCACCGGGCTTTAGCGGCTGTTCTTCGATTGGGGGCACCGAAATCTCCGTTGTGAAGCGTGCATAGGGCTACCGCTTCGCTGAGCTATTGCGCCCGACATATGCCGCTCCCCGCCAAGACGCAATCTCCCGCCCGACTTGCCCCAGAACCTTTCGTCACCTCTCCCTTAGGGGGAGAGGTCAGCCGCAGGCCGGGTGAGGGGGCCTTCCAATCTCGTGAGGCTTGAACCCGCCACCCTCAATCCCTCTCCCCTTTGTGGGGAGTGCCGGGGTGGGGCTCCCAAAACACATACAAAAAGGGTGGCGAGCCCGAAAACTCACCACCCCGTACCCCCCCCGAACGTGGAGGTCTCACGTCCTAAAACGCCCTTAGTGCCCGAGACGCTTCTCGCCCGCTTCAATGCGGATCGGCAGCACGTTTTCGGCTGGCGGCAGCGGGCACACAGCAAAATCGGTAAACGCACATGGCGGATTCAATGCCTTATTGAAATCCAGTACAATGCTGTTTTCGCTCGCGTTTTCACCAAACACAAAGCGGCACGCGCCATAGGTGCTGTCGCGGCTGGTCAGGTCGCGAATGACGAACTGCGGGCTTTCCTTGGTGCCGTGCGTTGCCAGCAACTCATAGGTCACGCCGTCCTTGTCGAACACGGCCTTATGCGTTGCCTGAACTTCGGTGGGGATCGCCTTCGAGGTCGAGATGGAGAGGTTCTTCGCCTCTTCGAGCGCCACCCACTTGGCTTCAATGCGCCAGCTTGGGTCCAGATCAAAATACTCGATCTCGCCCAACTCTTCGCCAGCCTTGGACGCGGTGTCGCGCACGCGAACAGCGTTCTCGCCGTTCAGCGTTGTCACTTCCAGCAGCAGGTTTTCAGCCGTGAAGCGCGGTGGCTTATACTTGTTCAATTCGAGCTTGATCGGGGCCGAACCATCAGCCGCGGCATAAGTCACGCCACCTTCTGCGTCCTGTGTCAGCGTGCCAACATGAGCCGGGCCGGTCGGCAAGATAATGTCGTTATCGTCTGCCGCGCCAATTTTGACCGTGCCTTCGCTCAGCCAGTCGCGCGCAATGATATTGAGCCAGCCATCTGGAGCCTTCAGCGCCTCAAGGCGGCGGATTTTCCAGGCGGCATATTCAGTTGGATAGTCAGTCATAGCTCTTCATCCTTGAACGAGAGGCGCGGCACGCTGGAGAGCAGCCGCTGCGTATAGGCATGTTGCGGATTGGCGAGAACTTCAGCAGTCTTACCCTGCTCGACGATCACGCCCTTTTCCAAAATTATAATGTGTTCGCACAGCGCTGCGACGACCGCGATGTCATGCGAAACGAACAGCAGGGCCATCTCGCGGCTCAGTGTGCGGAGCAATTCGACAACGCGCACCTTGGTCGTCAGATCCAGCGCGCTCACGGCTTCGTCGGCAAGCAGCAGCTTGGGCTTCGCCACAATAGCGCGTGCAATAGCGATGCGTTGACGCTGGCCGCCAGAGAACTGGTGCGGATAGCGATTGGCGCTATCGGCCTCAAGACCAACGGCCTCCAGCGCCGCCATCACCATCGCCTTGTGGTCGCCTGCGATACGCAGCGATTTCAACGGCTCGGCGATAATGGAAAACACTTTTTGGCGCGGATCGAGCGAGGAGTAGGGGTCTTGGTACACCACCTGCGCCTGCCGACGATAATCGCGCATAAACGCCCGATTACTCGGGTCGAGCACCTGCCCATCAAACCGAATGGTCCCGCCCTGGGGCTTGGTCAGGCCCAGCAGCAGACGGAGCAGCGTGGTTTTGCCCGAGCCGGATTCCCCCACAAGGCCAACGGTAGCGCCCGGTGCGATCTCAGTGGAGACGCCAGCCAAAATCTGCCGCTCGCTTGTATAAGCGAAGCTGACATTGTCGATGCTAACGAGGCTCATGCTTGGCCCCCGATCGCGTTGTCAAAGGCCTTCGCCGCCGCCAGCAGGCTCTTGGTGTAATCATGCTGAGGCGAACGGAATACCTCGCCCACAGAACCGGCTTCCACGGCTACCCCGTGCCGCATCACCACCACCCGGTCCACCGTGTTGGCGACCACCGGCAGATCGTGGCTGATAAAGAGAAGTGCCATGTTACGTTCCGCCACGAGCCGTTTGATAAGACTCATGATTTCGGCCTGCGTCGTGACGTCGAGAGCCGTCGTCGGCTCGTCGGCGATTAGAAGATCAGGCTTGCAGGCGAGCGCCATAGCAATGGCGATGCGTTGCCGCTGGCCCCCCGACATTTCATGCGGGTATTTGCTGGCGAGCGAGGCGGGGAGGTTTACCTCCTCCATGAGGGCTGCCACTTCCGCGTCCATATGCCCACGCGTCACCCGATCGCCGTCACGCTTGGCGCGGCGGTTGACCACTTCGCTAATCTGCTTGCCAACGCGCATCAGCGGATCGAGCGCCGTTAGTGGCTCTTGGAAAACAATGGCGACTGCAGTGCCGCGTAGAGCATTGAGGTCACGGTCTTTCGCGCCAATGATCGGTGTGCCTTTGAGCGTCACAATGCCCTCAGCCTGCAACTGCCTTGCCAAAAGGCCTGTCACGGCCAGTGACGTCAGAGATTTGCCCGAACCGGATTCCCCGATCAGCCCCAGCCGCTCGCCCTTGTCGAGGGTAAAGCTCAGGTCTGAGACCAGCGCCTTTGCGCCAGCCTTCACAGTGAGATTGTTGACAGTAAGAAGGCTCATCATCCCTGCCTCGTCGGATCAATGACGTCGCGGAGACCGTCGGCGAGAAGATTGACGCCAATTGCCAGCGTCACCAGCGCCACACCCGGCGCGATGGCCCCGAGGGGAGCGTTATAAACTGTAGCCTGCGCTTCCTGCAGCATCCGCCCCCAAGAGGCGTTCGGCGGCGGCGCACCCAGGCCCAGATAAGAGAGCGAAGCTTCTGCGATCACAGCCAAGCCAAACTGCAGGGCAAAATTCACCGACAGCGTTGGCCAGATATTGGGGATGATGTGGACGAAGACGATTTTTAGCCAGCCCGAGCCCGAAGTGCGTGCGGCCGTAATGTAGTCCATCACAAGGACGCGCTTCACCAGAATACGCGTCAATCGTGCCACGATAGCCGAAAGCGCGATCCCCAGTGCGAGGATGGCTGAGCCCAGCGACGCCGTCTCACTCGCTGCCACCACCAGCATGGCAATGAGTAGAGTGGGGAAGGCGATCAGAATATCGAGCGTTGCCGCCAGAGCATCATCCAGCCAGCGCGTGGCAAAGGCCGCAATCGTGCCCAAAGTGACCCCGATCACACCACCAATGATCACTGCGCAGACGCCCACCTGGAGCGCAATGCGGCTGCCGATCATCAACTGGGTGAAGAGATCGCGCCCGAGACGGTCAGTGCCTGTCCAATGCAGCCAACTGGCGCCCTCAAGTCGCCCGCCAGTAAAGGCGTTCGGATCATAGGGCAGCCAGACGAGCGTCAGCAGGCCAACAACAACATGCAGGCCAACGAGAAAAATTCCGGCCCACAAGGTGAGTGAAAGTTTTGGTTTGGCTGGCGCGCTTAAGTCCATGGTCTGACTCATGCTTGCACCCGCGATTTTGTCCGCAGACGCGGATCGACAACACGCTGCAAAATATCCGCAGCAAAGCCAATCAGCAGGACGAGAAGAGTAGAGATGATGAGAACACCCTGCACATTGGGGTAGTCGCGCTGTTGGATCGCCAGCAGCAGCATCGAGCCCATGCCCGGTAGGCTAAACACCTTCTCGATCACCACGGCGCCAAGAAAAGTCGTCGCCAATTCAATGCCCAAAATAGAAATCACCGGCACAGCGCCATTGCGTAGACCATGCTTGAGCAGGGCTTCGGTAAAGCCTGCGCCCATAGCGCGGGCCGTCCGCAGATAGTCACTGCCCAGAACGTCCAGTGTTGCCGCTCGAACATAGCGCAGCAACGAAGCGCCCATCACCAGCCCAATGGTCACCGCCGGTAGGATCATGCCAATCGCAGCGTCAGAGAAATTAGCCCATCCTTTGAGCGGAAACCCGCCAGAAGGGAGCCAGCGCAAATTGATGGCAAACAGCGTCACCAGCAAAATCCCCACCCAGAACACCGGGATCGCAATGCCCAATTGGGAAACCACCGAGATCAACCAGCCATACCATTTGTCCGCTTTCACCGCAGAGACGATGCCGAGTGGGACAGCAATGAGGATGGAAAGGACAAAACCCAGCAGCGCCAGCGGCAGTGTCACCGACATGCGGTTGCCGATTTCCTCAAGCACCGAGGCTTTGCTGACAAAGCTATTGCCGAGGTCAAAACGGATGAGGCTTTGAAGATAGCTGCCAAATTGCACGTAAAGCGGCTGGTCAGAACCAACCTGCGCGCGCGCCGCTTCAATTTGTGCTGGAGTTGCTCCGACACCAAGCAGCGCATTGGCTGGGTCGCCGGGTAGCAAACGCAAAAGGACAAAGAGCACAATCGCCGCAATAAACAGCGATACCAACAAGATGAACGTGCGTCGGATCGTATAGGCGAGAATGGCCGAGAATCCCTAATTCGAAGAGAAAGCGCGACATTAGCTTCCTCGCAATGACAACGCCACCGGGCGAACCCGGTGGCGCGTATAATTCGTGTCTCTAAAGACTATAAGCGCGAGGCTTATTCAGTCTTTTCGATGCCATAGGCTGGGAACTGCGAATTCAGGCCATTGACTGGGTAGCCGGTGACATTTGCAGCCGAAACCACGATCTGTGGGTAGAGGTAGAGCCAGTTGCTGGCTGCATCTTCCGCAATGATCTTGTTGGCTTCGGTGAGCTTAGCCACCTGTTCGGTTTCGTCGGCAGCAGCTTCCGCACCAGCAATCAGCTCAACAACCGCTGGGTTGTTGTAGCCCCAGTAGAAGTCTGGGTTGCCGTAGAACACGATATCGCGGTGATTGACGTGTTCCTGCAGGGTCGCCTGGAAATCCTTCGCCTGGTAGATCTTGGTGTACCATTCGTTGGAGGTGATGATGTTGATGTTCACCTTCACGCCGATCTTGGCATATTCCGTCTGTAGGAACTGCGCGATGATCGGATGCGGATCGTAGTCTGGGGTGTCGATGGTGAATTCAAAGCCATCTGGATAGCCAGCTTCCGCCAGCAGAGCCTTTGCGCTTTCAACGTCATAGGCATCGACGCCGGTCAGATCGACATACCAAGGGTCGGTCGGTGGGACGAACGAGCCGATCAGCGTGCCATAGTCACCCCAGATGGAGTTCAAGAGGCGCGCCTTGTCGGTTGCGCGGGCCAGAGCCTTGCGAACCTTGACGTTGTCGAATGGAGCAACGCGATCGTTGTAAGCCAGCAGCGCCTTGGTGGTCGAAGCACCTTCGGTCACGGTGTAGGCTGGATTGCTGGCGAACTGCTGCAGCGAGTCTGGGCTCTGCACCGAGGTCACTACGTCGACCGCATTGGTCAGAAGTGCGTTGTTGAGGGCAGTCGCATCCGTGAAATAGGTGTAGATCACTTCAGCGTTCTTTGGCGCTTCGCCCCAATAGGCATCGTTGCGGGTCAGCGCCAGCGCCGAACCACGGCGCCATTCGCCGAGCTTGTATGGGCCAGTGCCGTCGGCCGCAGCGGTGATGTCACCGGCAGCGTCGTTGACGATCCAGACATAGGAAAGATTGTACGGCAGGTTCACCGAACGTGCGGACAGGGTGATGACCACGGTCTGGTCATCTGGCGCGTCGATTGCGGTGATGGTCTTGAGGCTGTTCTTACGCGAGCTCTTGGAGGCTTCTGCGGTGACGCGCTCGATCGAGTTCTTCACGTCAGCAGCGGTCAGCGGATCGCCAGAGTGGAACGTCACGCCAGACTTAAGCTTGAAGGTGTGTGTGAGGCCGTCTTCGCTGACTTCGTGGCTTTCAACCAGCTTGGCGTCGACAGTGCCTGCGTCGGTCAGTTGGTACAGAGCTTCATAAACGTTGCCGTTGAAAGCTTCGTTGATGCCCTGGCCAGCGCCAGCGGTGTTGTCGAGGTTCTGCGGCTCATAGAGCGAACCAATGCGGATGGACGCATCTGGGTTATAAGACTGCGCCCAAGCGGTCGTGGCGGTGGAAACGCCAGCGAGGAGAGCGGCGGTGATAAGAAGCTTTGAGACTTTCACTTTTGGAACTCTCAGTTAAAACATTGGCTGAAATTATATCCCTCTCGTTTCGGGAAAACACTATAGAGCGGGTAGAGATTTTCGCGAAACTCGTTCGCTTTTGAGAATATTTTTCTCTGCTGAGCGGGCGATTTGAAACGAGTAAATGAGGCTGACATGAGAGTTTTGATCGTTGGTGCAGGAATCGCAGGCCTTAGCTTGGCATGGCGGTTACGCAAGCGCGGGGTAGAGGTCACGCTGTTCGATCAGGGCCCCATCCCGAACCCAATCTCATCGTCCTTCGATGAGCATAGGATCACGCGTCACACCTATACGGGCATGCCGGGGTACACCGCGCTCATGCCGCGGACTTTTGAACTCTATGACGAACTCTGGGTCGACATTGGCGCGACCCATATCCATAAGACCCCGGCGATCTATGTCTCCCGCACTGACGCGGACATATACACCAGCACCGCCACGGCTTTGGATGCGGTGGGCATCAAGCATCGTCCGCTCACACTCACCGAGCTCGAGCAGCGTCTTCCCTTCCTCAATATGAAGGGCGCTGTCAGTGCTTATGAAGCGGATGGGGCAGGGCTCCTCTACGCAGATCGCATTGTTACCGATCTGGCAAAATGGCTCGATGCAAATGGGGCCGATCTTCGCCCCAACACGCGCGTTACCAAGGTTGATGCAAAGGCTGGAACGGTCGAGGCCGACGGTCAGATCATTACCGGCGATATGGTCGTGGTCTGCGCCGGAGCTTGGATCAGCGATCTCTTGCCCGATTATGCCGACATTGCTGAGGCCTCGCGCCAGATGGTGCTCTATCTCGAGCCGCCCGCTCAATATGCTGATGCTTGGAACAACGCGCCGGTGGTCATCGACCATCTGGACGACAAGCTCGCCTATATCCTGCCGCCCAAAGACGGTACGCGCCTCAAGATTGGTGACCACTTTTTCTCGCGCATTGGCCACGGTTCGGACAATCGTATAGCGACTGAAGAGGACTACAAGCCGGTGCAGGATGCCTTGAATCGAGTTTTCAAGGATGCGTCCCAGTACACTGAATTAGAACGCAAAATTTGCTATTACACGGTGACTGACGAAGAACGTTTCCGCGTCGAACCACTCGACGCCAAAGGCTGGGTTGTCAGCGCCTGTTCCGGCCACGGTTTTAAGCTCGGGGTCATGGCGGGCGAAACCGTCTGTCGCGCCATTCTCGGCGATATTGCCGCCGAAACAGCTACGCAGATGTTGGCAGGACGCACCGAGCTCTAGCCGTCAAATCCGCGTCGTCTTTGAACTTGTGACGCATTCGATCAAATTACGTCGTTGGCAAGTAATGTTCCGCCATGTACCGTGCGTGGCGGAATAGTTGACTGATATTTTTAGAATTGTCCGAGTTGCTCGGATGTTTGCGACATTGGAGATCGAATAAATGAGGACAAAGATATTATTGGCAGGAGCGATTGCGGTGGCGTTAGCCGGTCTCGCTTATGCAGGTCCCTCAAAGGGCAACGTCTTTACACGTTGGATATCTGAGGAGCCTGAAGCCATGGTCACGGACATGTTTGATCAGAACGACGTGGACAAAAGCGGCTCGATCTCTCGTGAAGAAGCGCTTGCATATTTTGAACGGCTATCCGCTGAAATTAAGTAACTGAACTGTCTCCCCACTATGGCCGGTGCGTAGCGTCGCACTTTCGGGGAGTTGGTTTTGCGCTCGAGGTGCAGGCAGTGTCTGCGCCTCTCATCTTTTGCGGTGCTAGCCGGCCTTTAGCGTCCCATAAAGCGGAACGCTTCGTCGAGGATGGACCGCAGCGAAGCCTCATCGTCTCGCGCCCATTGCGACCAGCAATAATCCAGTACGGCAATTGCGGCCGTGGCCATTGCGTGAGCTTGGATGTCGGTCAGCCCCTCTTCCTCCAGCACAGCTGCAAGACGTTCAATCTGCGGCAAGCGTGCCCGACGCAACCTAGCCCCTAGCATGGGCTGCGACTGAATAAGGCGCGTGCGTGCCCGCAATTTTTCGCTGTTCGTTTCTGCGGCCAGCACAGTGGGTTCAAATGCCCGGCGCATCCGCGCCCACAGACCTTCCCCCGTGTCGGCCGCAAATTCCCGGAACCTGCGCTCAAAGAAGTCGTCAGCCTCCAGCATCGCAGCGATGATCACTTCGTCCTTAGATCCGAAATATCGGAAGAATGTCGCTCGCGAGATGCCAACCGCCTTGGCGAGTTCGTCCGCCGTCATGCCATCATAACCATGCGCGAGGAGCACATCGAGCGCCGCTCGTGCCGTTTCCGTCCGCATGATTTCAGCGGTGCGTTCGCGCAAATTCATTTCTCACGACTCCCTATCGTGTGATACGCAGTCTCATATAGTAGACCCAATCTTAAAATTCGAGGCCTTTCGTGCGAGCCGACTCCGCTCATGTTTTTTCTTCACCCTATAGCAGCGCAAGACAAAGCCTCACCGTAGGCGTTCTTGCCTTTGCGGGCATGGGCGCGTCTTTCATGCAGACGATCCTCATTCCGATTCAGAGCAAGCTGCCTGAATTGCTCAATGCGCCTGCAGAAGACACCGCTTGGGTGATCACAGCCACTCTCTTGGCAGCCTCAGTATCAACCCCGATTGTCGGCAAGCTCGGCGATATGTTCGGCAAGCGTGCTGTCGCGCTGATCCTTATGGCTATTCTGACCCTTGGTTCGCTGGTCTGCGCCATGTCTCAAGGCCTCATACCCATGATCCTTGGCCGCACGCTTCAGGGCATGGGCATGGGTGTTATCCCTCTCGGCATTTCCCTTCTGCGCGACATTGTCGATACGCGGCGCTTGGGCAGTTCCATTGCTTTGGTCAGTGCGACGCTCGGCGTTGGCGGTGCCATTGGCTTGCCGGTCAGCGCTCTGGTGACCGAAAACCTTGATTGGCACATGCTGTTCATTTTGGCGGCGGGTCTCGCCACAGTCGCCTTTGCGCTGATCTGGGCAGTGGTGCCAAAGACCGGCGTCAAGAGCGGTGGACGCGTTGACGTTGTCGGCGTCATCGGTCTCGCCATTGGCCTCACTGGATTGCTGCTTGCGATCTCCCGTGGCAACACTTGGGGCTGGGGCGCTATGCCGACCTTGCTGTGCTTTGGCGTCGGCTTTGTCGCTTTGGCGCTATGGACCATCTACGAGCTGCGTATTTCCAACCCATTGATCGACCTGCGCGTGAGCGTTAAGCCTGCCGTGCTCACCACCAATCTTGCGTCGGTGGCCATGGGCTTTGCCCTGTTCTCCTCCAGCATCGCCTTCCCACAATTGCTGCAGTTTCCTGCAGCCTTGGGCGGAATGGGCATCGATCTTCTTTCCGCCAGCCTGATGCTCATGCCTGCCGGCTTGGCCATGCTGGCCATGTCGCCGATTTCCGGTCGTATTGCCCGCAGCGTGGGTGCTCGCCCGCTTCTCGTGGCTGGCGCTTCAGTGATTGCGGTGGCCTATCTCTTCTGCGTTTTGGTGCCTCTGCAAGCCATCTACATTCCGATCGTGAATGTGGTCATCGGCATCGGCATCGGTCTTGGCTACGCAGCAATGCCCGCGCTGATCATGGATGCGGTCCCGCGCAGTGAAACCGCTGCCGCCAACGGCCTGAATACGCTCATGCGCTCGTTCGGCACCACCGTAGCCGCAGCACTGGTAGGCTCGATCCTTGCGAGCACAGCCAGTGCTGATCATAGCGCCGGGTTCCATTCCGTCTTCGTCATGGGGCTGGTCGCTGCCGTGGTTTGCGCAGTACTCGCTATGCTGATTCCGCGCAGCACAACGGCATAAGCTCGGTACAGATTCTGTTCTACGCTAAACGGCATAGACCGCTCCCATTCGGGGGCGGTCTTTTTTTGTCCCGCGAGCCGAGACTAAAATTCTGCTCTTCAAATATGTCAGATGGATCTGGCTGCACAGGCCTGCTTGATCATTGGCAGTGCTCAAATTTTTCCGAGAGCGACCATTCATCGACTTGCGCAAACTGTGCGCCTCGCAGGTCCTGAAACCGGCCTCCATGCACACCCGCAATTGGCATCTTGCACGAAACTGGAATACCAGTTTGATTGATTGAGTTTACGGCGGCTAGAATATTTCTTGGACGCCCGGTCGCTTACCCAGTCCACATTGCCTCGCAGCAGTTTTGATTATCAGGTTGTCGATGAAATTTTCTAAGTTAGCTTTTTGTGTCGCAGCCTCTGGGTTGTCACTGTCCGGCCCGGCATTCGGCCAGCAGATACTGGGAGCGCTGGACGGTGTTGTGGATCAGCAATTGCAACGCGGCTGGTTTGCCGGCGAGCAAGATGGCTGGTTCGTTATGCGCAACGACACTCTCGAAAAATCCGAACAAACGCTGACCATCAAAGCGGGCCCGCCCAGTGCCGCGGGACGTCGTGCTTCCGTCAATGTTTCCATCAGTTCCGACCAGCCCACTGCTGCCATCGGGATGGTGGTGCGCAACAGTGCCAACAAGGGAACCTGCGTCGCCGAGTTGACCGCGGAAGCAGCTGCCAACCTGTTTTGCGTCATCGATGGAAAATTTGAATCAGTCGCCACGGTCGCCAAAGCCGCAAAGCTCGATGGTACTGACGTCATTGATTTGATCGAAACGCCCGGTCTTGGCACCTTCATCGTCAACGGAAAGCTGCTGGGTGACGTCCCCAACGCCGCCGCGCTGGGCGACGAGCTTGGGGTTATGGCCTTCGAGCGTGGCACCTTTGGCGTCGCTGAATTCATGGTGACAGATATGGAGGACATTGCTCCTCCACCGGCTCAAGGCTCGGGTCTCCCTCCACGGGGCGGCAGCGCAGGCGCGTCAGCACCCGCTGATGCCCCCGCCACAACGCCGCCACCGGCGGGGAGCGACGCCAACGCCACCCGCATGGCCGAGATCATGGGGCCGCTGGCGACCTCGATCATTGGCTCCGGAAACCGTGAAGGGTGGGGCACGTTTTTCGAAAATGAGTGGTTGGTGCTGGTCAACGAAAGCAAGGCCAGCTCGGAAAACTTCTTCACCATGCCTATGGGCGGCCCCGTCGCTTCCGGCGAGCGCGTCGTAAAGGTCAACGTCAACATTCGTCCCCCGCAAGGCCGGACTGTCGAGGAGTTCAAACTCTCGGCGGCAGGCATTGTTGTCGAAAGCGCTACCACCAAGAACTCATGCCTTGGCGAGATCACCCTGGGTGGTGATGGCCTTGTCCTGTGCTTTGGTGAGGACGGCAAATCCACCGAGATCGGTCGCCTCCCGGGTGCTGCGAAGGTGGACGGGACTGATCTGCTGGAATGGGTTGAACAGCCCGGCGTGGGTGGCTTTTTCCTCAATGGAAAGCTCATCGCACAGGTCAATGAGCAGGCAATTCTTGGCGGTGCCGTTGGCATCTTGGCCTACGAGCGTGGCGATTTCTATTTTAGCGATTTTGCCGTGTCGACGAGCAATGCTGCAGCGCCGCAAACGACTGGAACCAGCGCTGCTCCTCCCCCAACCTCCTCAACGGGGGAGGGAGGCATCCCCTTCATCAACACGCATGAGTCGCAATTGATCGGCGCTTATCTGGGCGTCACCAATGGCATATTCATGCATGAATTCGGGCATGCCCTGATTGCCGAACTGCAATTGCCCTCCACTGGGCCGGAAGAGGACGCGGTCGACATTTTCTCCGCGCTGCGCGTCGTCGAGCCGACCATGTATCCCTCGGGCGATGAAAACATCGATCTGATCGGCCGCGAAGTGGCGATCTACTCCGTTCTGCCCTGGTATTATGGCGGCATGATCAATTCCCAGACCGGTCAGCAACTGCCTTGGCAGGACGAGCACACCGGCGACTTGCGGCGCTTCCGCAATACGTTCTGCGTGATCTACGGCGGCAATCCGGGGCTTTACGAACACATCGCCGAGCAGGTCGGCATGGAAGAGCGGACGCTGTCGCGTTGCGCCGAAGAGTTCAATCGCCAAAACCGCGCTTGGCGCACAATCCTGGCGCCGCACACGCGCATTAGCACCTGGCATCCAGACGGTCATTTGATGGCTGATGCCCCCGGCGCTGCTGTGAAGGTGACGTTCGAGCAGCCGACAACTCCGGTTAGCCGCTTCTTGGTCGAAACATTTGAAGATGGTCTGCGCGGTTTTGCCGAAGACCTTGCCAAGACTTACGTTCTACCGCGTGACCTGAGCGTGACCTATCGCCAGTGCGGTGAACTCAACGCATGGTACAACCCGAGTGAGGGCAGTATCACCATGTGCTACGACCTCATCGAATATCTCATTGGCATGCTCGCTGAGGTGGAATTGGGTGGAACGCAGACATCCTCCGCACCACCGGCTCAGGCCGACACTGTCGCCGTGACCTCAGAGATGATGGTTACCGCGGGCGCGCTCAACGAGCTGGCCGATTATGGTGTCCCTGCAACCTCCGTCCTGTTTCCCGCGCCCTATCGCGGTCCAACACCCGCTGCTCACATGCGCGCCGATGTGTTGACGACCCCCGCCATCGTCGACCTACTGACCGGCAACGATAATTGGTTGTTGGTGGATACCAGTGGCGGCGCAGAAACCTTGCCCGGCGCTTTTGCAGTGGTCGATGCCGGGCGCGACGGCAGCCTTACAGATCGATTTCAGGGGCTTATCGAAGACTGGCTGACCGAGGAAACCGGCGGCGACAAATCCGTGCCGATCATTTTCTTCGGCGCAGGCATGCAGGACCGCTCCTCCTACAATGCCGCTCTGCGTGCTGGTATGGCGGGCTGGAAGGCCTATTGGTACCGTGGCGGTATCGAGGCCTGGCGCTCCAACGGTCTGCCCATGGCCGGACAAATCGACTAGCCGATGTCACTGACCCATCCTGCCCTGGCGTCGTCAAACAACGCTAGGCTTGATGGATCAGGTGACCAAGCAATGCAATCGAGCCCGAATGCTCCGGGGCAGTGCGCAAACGCTGCCCCGCCTGCCGAAAGTTCGATAACAATGTCAGAAAATTGGCGACCCCTGCAGGATTCGAACCTGCGACCTACGGATTAGAAGTCCGTTGCTCTATCCAGCTGAGCTAAGGGGCCTAGCGGGCTTTGCTTTACAGCATTTTGCTGAAATTACCACACCCCACTTGCGCTCTCACGCGTCTGCCTGTGGGTGACTGGTGCTTTCCCGAACAATGAGCTCCGAGTTCAGCACAATGCGCAGCTGTCCGCGCTTGGTGTAGCCGTCTTCCAGCATGTCGATCAGCGTTTCTGCGGCCATCCGGCCCAGCGTTTGCCGTGGCTGTCTTATTGTCGTCAGGGCAGGGGTATAGTGCGCCGCCACGTCGAGATCGTCATAGCCGATAATGGAAATATCGCGCGGGCAGAGGATGCCGTGTCGACGCAAGCCGGACATGAACCCGATCGCCGATTCGTCATTGGCTGCGAACACAGCCGTCGGACGTTCAGACAGTGAGGCAAAGCGTGATGCCGCGCCAAACCCGCTGTCCATTTCAAAATTGCCGCGCAGCAGCCACTCTGGCGACACTGGCAGATCTGCGCGCTTCATCGCTGCCAGAAATCCCTTGAGCCGCTCCTTGGCGACAACATTGCTCTCTGGTCCGAGCAGGTGCCCAATCCGTTTGTGGCCAAGATCGATCAAATGCTGGGTCGCGCGGTCAGCGGACTGCGCATTGTCGGTGAGCACCGTGTGGAACCCTGCGTTCATGATCTCTTCGCAGGCGACCACGAGGGGAATTGCATGCGGTTCTGAGGTCAGAATTTGCAGAGTCCGCGCGTCGAGCGACCCATCCAGCAGCAAAAGTCCGTCGGCGCGATTGGAAAGCAAATAGCTTTGCAATTGCATAGCGCTCTCGGCGCCGATGTAGAGATTGGCAATTAAAACGCCGTATCCGCGGGCCGTAGCCTCGCGCTCAATTGCATCCAGAATAGACGAGAAGAACCCGTTTCTGATATCGGGAAGTGCAACTAATATAGTCTTGGTAGTCCTTTGCCGCAACGAGCGGGCCGCTAAATTGAGGGTGTAACCGGTTACATGGATCGCATCAGCAACTTTTGCACGCGTGGTCTCACTCACCCGATCTGGGTGAGATAAAGCGCGGCTCACAGTGGCAGTCGATACTTGCGCTGCTAGGGCAACATCTTGAATTGTAGGTGTTTTTCTATGCTCAGACACGTCTGGCAGCTCCCCTCTGTGCTGACAGCTTATGCAATCGATGTAAAACACTCTTGACAGCAGCGCAAGGCGTGTATGAAACTCCTGAAATCGATTGCAATGCCATTTTAGGGGGCACATGCAATCGATTACACACCGATGCGGCTCCTGTTCTGGGAAGAGGAGGGTTGCATCAGGTGCATCACTGGGGCGGTGGCGCCCCGTGTCTCGGGAGGACAATCTCATGAAGAAGTTCGCAGTGGTTGCCGCTATGGCAACCGCTTTCCTCGGCTCGACTGCTGCTTACGCTGTTGATCTTGAAGTCACCCACTGGTGGACTTCCGCTGGTGAAGCGGCAGCGGTCTCTGAATTCGCCAAGATTTTTGAAGCTGAAACCGGCAACAAGTGGGTCGATAGCGCCCTTGCTGGTTCGGGCACTGGCGCAAACCCAGTCATCATTTCCCGCATCATCGGTGGCAACCCAATGGGCGCGACCATGATGAACACCGGCCGTGACGCTGAAGAGCTGATCCAGGCTGGCCTGATGCGCGACCTGACCGACATCGTCGCTGACATGGACATCGAAAGCTTCTATGTCGATCCGACCCAGCTTGAGCCATGCAAGTACGAAGGCGGTCTCTACTGCCTGCCAGTAAACATCCACTCGTGGGATTGGCTCTGGCTCTCCACCAAGGCTTACGAAAAGATTGGTCAGCCAGTTCCAACCAACTGGGACGAATACGTAGCGTCTTGGCCTGCTCTGCAGGAAGCCGGCATTCTGCCATTCGGTCTCGCAACCGGCTGGCCGATCAACGGCGTACCAGGCGTTCTGATGGCGGGTATCGGTGGTGCTGATCTGGTTCTCAAGATCAACCGCGACAAAGACCCAGAAGCTGTGCGTTCGCCAGAGTTCCGCAAGGTTGCGGAAGCTATGGACTCGCTCCGTAAGGTCACTGCACCAGAAACCATGGTTCCGTCCTTCGGCGACGTTGGCAATCAGCTCCTCGCTGGTGAAGCTGCTGGTAACATCCACGGTGACTGGCTCGCTGGCGACCTGCAGATCGCAGGCGGCGTACCAGGCGTAGACTATGAATGCCTTCCTGGCCTCGGCCTTGGCACTCAGCTCACCGGCGGTGGCGACAGCTTCTACTTCCCTAAGCTCCCAGAAGGCACTTCTCAGGAAGTTCTTGATGCACAGGCAGATCTTGCTCGCCTGCTCATCTCTCCAGAAGCTCAGCTGAAGTTCAACATGGTCAAGGGCTCCATGCCGATCCGTACCGACATCGACCTGTCGGGCGCGAACGCTTGCATGAAGAAGGCCATCGACCTGCTCGGCAATGGCCTGCTGCCATCGGGTGACTTCTCGCTCTCGAGCGACACCCAGCAGCAGCTGCAGGATCTCGATCTCGAGTTCTTCGCCGATGAAAACATCACTGTTGATGACTACATCGAGCGCCGTGCCGAAATCGTCGCTCAGGCTGACTAATCCTGCCTGAGTTGAATGAGGACTAGTTCTCATTCCTGAAAGCGGTGGTCGATCTCCGGATTGGAGGTCGACCATCTTCTCAATGGAGAGAAAAATGGCGGACATAGCCGTTCAAACGGTGGAGGAGGGTCGCGACGTCGCTCGACCTGGTCTCCTGCAAAAAACCTTCCGGAAAAACCTGCCCGCCAAAATAGCGGCGCTGCCCATGATCGCGACAGTTCTCGTCGTCTTCGTCGGGTGCACGATCTGGACCATCTATTATTCTTTTACCAACTCGAAGCTACTGCCGACTGGCAAGTTCGTTGGCTTCGACCAGTATGATCGCCTGTTTGCGACCAGCCGTTGGAACATCTCGGTCACCAATCTGATGACCTATGGCGCCATGAGCTTGGTGCTGACGCTGGTACTGGGTTTCCTCTTGGCCGTTTTGATGGACCAGAAGATCCGCTTTGAAAGCGCCTTCCGCACCATCATGCTCTATCCTTTCGCTTTGTCGTTCATCGTTACTGGCCTTGTCTGGCAGTGGATCATGAACCCCACTCTCGGCCTTCAGGGCGCGATGCGCGATCTGGGCTGGGCTAACTTTACCTTCGATTGGATTTCCAATCCGCGCATGGTGCTGTTTGCGCTGCTGATCGCCGGCCTATGGCAGGGCGTTGGCTTCTGCATGGTTCTCATGCTTGCCGGTCTGCGCGGCGTTGACGAAGAAATTTGGAAGGCCGCGCGCGTCGATGGCATTCCGACTTGGCGCACTTATATCTCGATCGTTCTGCCAATGATGCGTGGCGTTCTCGTCACCGCTGTGGTGCTGATCGGCTCCGGCATCGTGCGCCTTTACGATTTGGTCGTTGCGCTCACCAATGGCGGCCCCGGTATTTCGTCCGAAGTGCCTGCCAAATACGTCGTTAACTACATGTTCTCTGGCGGCAATATCGGCCAGGCGATGGCCGCAGCCACCATGATGCTGATTTCCGTCATGATCATCATGATCCCGTGGGCCTATCTGGAATTCGGCGGGAAGGGCAAACGCACATGAGTACCACTGCAACCATGACTGGCGCTGCGCCTGTTTCGTCGACCGAACCGCGCGGCCCCAAGCCAAAGCCCTTCTTCACCCCGAAGAAGATCATGCTCTACACGACGCTGGTTTTCTTCGCGCTCTACTTCCTGTTTCCGCTCTATGTAATGGTCTCGACCTCGTTCAAGACCATGCCGGAAATCCGCTTCGGCTCGATTTTCGCACTGCCGAACCAGATCAATTTTGATGCTTGGGTCAGTGCTTGGACCAGTGCTTGTACGGGTCTGACCTGTAATGGCCTGTCCCCGGGGTTCTGGAACTCGGTCAAGATCACCGTTCCCTCCACGATCGTCTCGATCTTCATCGCCGCGATTAACGGCTATGCTCTGGTCAACTGGCGCTTCAAGGGCTCGGAAATCTTCTTTTCGATCCTCATCTTCGGCTCGTTCATCCCATATCAGGTGATGCTCTATCCGCTCGTGATGATCACCCGTGAACTGGGCATTTTCGGCAAGCTCGAAGCCGTCATTCTGATCCACACCATCTTCGGCATGCCGATCCTGACGCTGCTGTTCCGCAACTACTTCGCGTCCCTGCCACAAGAGCTGTTCAAGGCTGCGCGTGTCGATGGGGCAGGGTTCTGGCGCATCTTCTTTGAGATCATGCTGCCAATGTCGCTGCCAATCTTCGTGGTTGCGCTCATCCTGCAGATCACCGGCATCTGGAACGACTTCCTCTTCGGCGCTGTCTTCGCAGGCACGCATAACCAGCCGATGACCGTTCAGCTGAACAATATCGTCAACTCCGCCCAGGGTACGCCTGAGTACAACGTCAACATGGCGGCTACCGTACTCACCGGCCTCGTGCCTTTGATCGTCTACTTTGTCTCCGGCAAGCTGTTTGTCCGCGGTGTCGCCGCTGGCGCCGTGAAGGGATAACGACCATGCAATCAAGCGTTTCCATTAAAGACCTGTCCCTCAACTTCGGCTCCGTCAAGGTTCTCGAAAACCTCAACCTGGACATCGCGCAGGGCGAATTCATCGTTCTCTTGGGCCCATCGGGTTGCGGCAAGTCCACCTTGCTCAACTGCATCGCGGGCCTGTTGGAAGTGTCCGACGGCCAGATCTTCATCAACGGCAAGAACGTCACTTGGGAAGAGCCCAAGGACCGTGGCATCGGCATGGTGTTCCAGTCCTATGCGCTCTATCCGCAGATGTCCGTCGAGAAGAACCTCTCGTTTGGTCTTCGCGTTGCCGGCATGGCAAAAGAAGAGATCGACAAGCGCGTCAAGCGTGCTGCCGAAATCCTACAGATCGAGCCACTTCTCCACCGTAAGCCAGCGAACCTCTCCGGTGGTCAGCGCCAGCGCGTCGCCATTGGCCGTGCACTGGTACGTGACGTGGACGTCTTCCTCTTTGACGAACCACTCTCCAACCTTGACGCTAAGCTGCGCTCGGACCTGCGTGTTGAAATCAAGCGCCTCCACCAGCGCCTGAAGAACACCATGATCTACGTGACCCACGACCAGATCGAGGCGCTCACGCTCGCTGACCGCATTGCCATCATGAAGAATGGTGTCATTCAGCAGCTTGCTGATCCGCACACCATCTACAACAAGCCGGTCAATCTCTACGTCGCGGGCTTCGTCGGCTCGCCGTCGATGAACTTCCTCAACGGAACGCTGGATGGCGCCACTTTCACCGCTGAAGATGGCACCAAAATTCCGGTCGGCACGTATGATTTCGTCAAGCCCGTAACAGGCGCAACCAAGGCTGTGCTCGGCGTTCGCCCAGAACACATTTTCCTCGGCGACGCGGCGCAGGGTTCGCCCTTCACCACGCAGGCGGAAATCGAAATCGTTGAGCCAATGGGTTCGGAAACTCTGGCCTGGACCAAGGTCGCTGGTGTTTCGGTGACCTTCCGGTGCTCAAGCGACATCGACCTGAACGTCGGCGACAAGGTTACACTTGGCTTTGATATCGCCCGCGGCTCGCTGTTCAACGCACAGACTGAGAACCGCCTCTAAGATTTAGCAACGGCGTCCTACGGGGCGCCGTTCTTTACCTCCAATATTACTTTCGCGGTGGTCATTCTGCCCAATGAGACAGACGCAGCGGAACAGGCGACTTAGCCTCACCGTCACCGCATGAACCGTATGAATAGAGACCCTAATGACTCAATTGTCATTCCAGCTGTATAGCGCGCGCAACTATCCATCCTTGCCAGAATTTCTTTCCAAGCTTTCGTCACTTGGCTACACGCAGGTCGAAGGCTACGGCGGTCTCTATGAAGATCCTGCAAGCTTTGCTGCGCACCTCAAAAACAATGGCCTTTCCATGCCGACCGGCCACTTTGGCCTCGATCAGCTCAAGGATACGGCTACCGCGCTCAAGACCGCCGAAATCATCGGCGTAAAGCGCATCTACTGCCCGTTCATCATGCCAGACCAACGCTCGGAAGATGAGAGCAAGTGGCTCGAATTGGCAGAAACGCTCGCCGAGCTCGGCGAAGTGTACACCAAGGCCGGCTACGGCTTTGGCTGGCACAACCACGATTTTGAATTCCATCCAACGACCTCCGGCCGTACCCCGATGGAAATCATCCTCGAAACCGCTCCGAACATCGAATGGGAATGCGACGTTGCTTGGGTGATCCGCGGCAAGACTGATCCTGTCGCTTGGTTCGATAAATACGGCGACCGCATCACCGCCGTCCACGTCAAGGACATCGCTCCTGCGGGCGAGAAGACCGACGAAGACGGTTGGGCTGATGTTGGCACTGGCGTTGTCGGCTGGGAAGAGCTGATCAAGAAGGTCGAGGCTAAGACCAAGGCTCAGTATTTCGTCGCCGAACACGACAAGCCATCCGACCCGGTGCGCTTTGCCACCCAGTCGATCGCAAACGCTAAGAACTGGAAGTAATCGCCATGGCGAAGACATACGGCGTCGGCATCATGGGTGCCGGCAATATCTCGGCAGCCTATCTGCGCCTCGCGCCGCTCTTTAAGGGCCTCGAAGTGCGCGCTGTCGCTGACATTCTCCCCGAAGCGGCCAAGCGCCGTGCGGATGAATTCGGCGTTGCGGCTCAGACACCTGACGAACTGCTCAAGAATTCTGAGCTGGACGTGATCGTCAATCTGACCATCCCGTCCACCCACTTCTCAGTGTCCAAGGACATCATCTCTGCTGGCAAGCACGCCTATTCCGAAAAGCCATTTGTGCTGTCGGTTGAAGAGGGCCTTGCGCTCAAGAAGGCCGCCGACGAGCGTGGCCTCAAGGTTGGTTCGGCCCCCGACACTTTCCTCGGTGGCGCGCATCAGCAGGCCCGCGAAATCATCGACAGCGGCAAGCTGGGCAAGATCATGAGCGGCACCATGCACGTTATGAGCCGTGGCATGGAACACTGGCATCCAAATCCGGACTTCTTCTTCCAGCCCGGTGGCGGCCCGATCCTTGATCTTGGTCCATACTACATCACCGATCTCGTGCATCTGCTTGGTCCGGTGAAGCGCCTCTCGGCCTTCACCAACATGGCCCGCACAGAACGTATCGTCTCGGCTGAAGGCCCATACAAGGGTTCTTCGATCAAGGTTGGCACCCCAACCACGATCCACGGCATCCTTGAGTTCCACAATGGCGCGATCGTCACCATTGGCGCGAGCTGGGACGTGGCCTCGCACGGCCACCACAACATCGAGCTTTACGGCACCGATGGCTCGATCTTTGTTCCCGATCCGAACTTCTTCGGCGGCGATCTGGTCACCACCGGCATCGAAGGCATTCGCACGGCGGTCGATCCATGGGCCCACCCGTTTGGCATTGCCAATCAGGATCTCGACAAGGCCGAGCCACGCGCCAACTACCGCTGCGCCGGTCTCGCGGACATGATGCAGTCGGTCGAAACGGGCGAAACCGCGCGTTGCGACCTCACAGTTGCGCTCCATGTTGTTGAAGTCATGACTGGTCTGCTCAAGGCTGGCGAAACCGGTCAGGTGCTGAACCTGCAAACAACCTGCGAACGTCCACGTGCCCTTGGCATCGAAGACGCCCGCGCTCTTCTGAAGGCTTGATGAGCGTACGTCATTGACACGCTGATCTGAGCAGACAAAACTCTGAGCAAGACTTGTGGGCGGCGAGTGATCGCCGCCCGAACATTATGCGGAAGCCAATCCGCGGAGGAACATAGCTCCGGTTCGTTTTTCCGGAGCCAGAGGAGGACACTATGGCCACCACTATCAAAGGCCCCGCTATTTTCCTGGCGCAGTTCGCCGGCGACAAAGCCCCGTTCGATACACTCGACAATATCTGCAAATGGGCTGCAGACCTCGGCTACAAGGGCGTTCAGATCCCCACTTGGGTTTCGAGCCTGATCGACCTTGAAAAGGCCGCCACGTCCAAGACCTATGCTGATGAGCTCAAGGGCAAGATCAACAGCTACGGCCTCGAAATTACCGAGCTGTCGACCCATTTGCAGGGCCAGCTTGTTGCCGTCCACCCAGCCTATGACGCAGCCTTTGATGGTTTTGCCCCTGCCTCCGTGCATGGCAATCCAAAGGCCCGCCAGGAATGGGCTGTTCAGACCATGCTGAACGCTGCCAAGGCTTCACAGAACCTTGGTCTGAAGGCTCACGCTACTTTCTCCGGCGCGCTCGCCTGGCCCTATATCTATCCATGGCCACAGCGCCCCGCTGGTCTCGTAGAAGAAGCCTTTGACGAACTGGCGCGCCGCTGGACGCCGATCCTCAATGCCTTTGACGATGCTGGCGTTGACGTCTGCTACGAAATTCACCCCGGCGAAGACCTGCACGATGGCGTCTCGTTCGAGATGTTCCTTGATCGCGTCAAGAACCATCCGCGCGCCAACATTCTCTACGATCCAAGCCACTTCGTTCTGCAGCAGCTCGATTATCTCGACTACATCGACATCTACAAAGACCGCATTAAGGCCTTCCACGTGAAGGACGCTGAATTCAACCCAACCGGCCGTCAGGGCGTGTATGGCGGTTTCCAGTCTTGGGTTGATCGGGCAGGGCGCTTCCGGTCCATCGGTGATGGTCAGGTCGATTTCCCGGCCATCTTTGCCAAAATGGCCGCCAACGACTTCCAGGGCTGGGCTGTTCTCGAATGGGAATGCGCACTCAAGCATCCAGAGGATGGTGCACGGGAAGGCGCGGAACTGATCGAGAGCTACATCATTCGCGTCACTGAAAAGGCGTTCGATGACTTCGCCAGCGGCGGCTCCGATCAGGCGGCTAACCGCAAGATGCTCGGCCTCTGATCGGCCTATTTCAATCGTAAAAGCGCGCCCCAAACTCAGCGGGCGCGCTAAAATGCTAGACATCTGAGCAGTTGCACTCTGGAGGAATTCAATGGCTGAAAATGGCGCAAAGCGCATTCGCCTCGGCATGGTTGGCGGCGGCACGGGGGCTTTCATTGGCTATGTGCACCGGATCGCCGCGCGCATTGATGGCGATTATGACCTTGTCGCGGGCGCACTCTCGTCGCGGCCCGAAGTTGCAAAAGAATCCGGCCGCAACATCGGCCTCGCCGAAGACCGCATCTATACCTCTTACGAGGAAATGGCTCGCGCCGAAGCCGCGCGTCCAGACGGCATCGAGGCTGTTGCCATCGTCACCCCCAACCATATGCACTTTGGCCCCACCAAGGCATTCCTTGAGGCTGGCATCCACGTCATCTGCGATAAGCCGATTACGTCCACTCTTGAAGACGCACGCAAGCTCTTGGACATCAAGCCCAAGAACGGCGCGAAATTCCTCCTCACCCACAACTACACCGGCTACCCCCTGATCCGTCAGGCGCGCGAGCTGGTGAAGTCTGGCGCTCTGGGCAAGATCCGTGTCGTGCAGGTTGAATATCCGCAAGATTGGCTCGCCGTCGAAGCCGATGAGGGCAACAAGCAGGCCTCTTGGCGCACAGACCCCAGCAAGTCCGGGGCAGGCGGCGCCATCGGCGACATCGGCACTCACGCTTATAACCTCGCGCGCTTCGTCACAGGCCTCAAGACCGAAGCTGTTGCGGCTGATCTCGACGCCTTCGTTCCCGGTCGTCAGCTCGATGATAACGTCCACATCATGCTGCGCTTCGAAGGCGGCGCGAAGGGCATGCTCTGGGCCAGCCAGGTTGCTGTTGGTCACGAAAACGGCCTGCAGCTGCGCGTCTACGGTGAGAAGGCCTCGATCGAGTGGCGTCAGGATAACCCGAACTACATGTGGTATTCTGAATTCGGCAAGCCAAAGCAGCTCCTCACACGTGGCGGTGCAATCTCCTCGCCTGCTGCGTCTGGCATGAACATCCGTATTCCGGGCGGTCACCCAGAAGGCTATCTCGAAGCCTTTGCGACCCTCTACAGCCAGTTCGCTGCGGTCATTCGGGGTGACGGTGCGGACTATGTCGACGTATTGCCATCGCTCGCCGATGGCATCGAAGGCATGCAGTTTATCACCGCCTCGGTGAAATCGAGCCAGAACGACAGCCGCTGGACCAAGCTCAGCGACGTCTAGTCGTTCACTCTCCTGAATGAAGAAGGCCGGGATCGCTCCCGGCCTTTTTTTATTGAATACGCTCGCTGGTAAAGCCATTGTCTTCCAAGAGCTTCACCACGCTCATCTCGCCTGCCAGATGCGCTGCGCCGACGACGAGAAGCGCCCCCTCATTGCGCTCCAGCATGTCCGCGATCTGCTCGGTCCAATTCTTATTGCGATTGTCGATGAGCCGCTCAACCATGATGCTATCAAACGAGCCCATCTGGTCCATGAATAGGGCACCGAGTTCTTCGGGATTGCCATTCGCCCAGCTTCTCGTCAGATCTTCGACATCGGCCGTAACAGTTTCGAGTGTGTCGAGGCTGGCCTGCAGCATCTCAATGCCTTCAGCCTCGGTTCCGCCAGCCAAGAACCCTATTTGCTCTTCCACTGTTTCGAGCATTCCGATGCGCTCTTCTGCCAGTTCGGCGGAGAGCACGGTCTCGACGCCAAAATTGGCGGCGTATCCCGCGTTGATCATGGGCATAGACGAAATTGTGGTCGCCGCCATCCACGGCTTCATCGCCAAAAGCGACGCCATAGGCACGTAATGGGCTTCGGCCGCTGCACGCAGCTGCGCCATCAGTTCGGGAGAAATGATGTCGTTGAGCAGTCGCCCATCCGTATTAAACCCGTGCAGGATGCTCAGCGACGCGGCCTCTGCCTGTCCTACTGGGGAAATATCGGTCTCGAAATATACCCGCTCGGCCTTGCTGACCACTTTATTGAGCAGCGGCGTGCGCCACTCTTGGTCGGCCCTCAGCATATGCACCGAGCCGAATAGGTAAATCGCACTATCGCCGTCGCTCACCTTCCACAGGGCAGGGGCCGCTTGCGCGCCTGCACTCAGCCCGAGAGCGAGCGCTATTCCGGTGAGTGTACGGAAGATCATGTGCGTCGTGCTCCTGAGTTGGCGGATCATTCTAATGCAATGGCTGAAAACGCAAAACGCCGCAATGTCTTGCGGCGTTCACACAACTCAGCGTCAATTGTCTTGGATTAGTGCGTCCAAGGCGTCTTGCGATCATGACGGAAGTTATCCGGATAGCTGACGCGCTTTGGAATTTGGTCGTAAGCAGGCTGCACAGTGTAGGCTATACCATTGCGCTGCGCATAGGCCTCAGCTTCTTCGAGACTATCGAAGGAGAGGCGGATCTGCTGCGCCATATCGCTGGAACTTGTATAGCCCATGAGAGGTTCGATAGTGCGGGCAACACTTGGCTCGTGAACCAGAACCCAGTCATTCGACTTACCCTTGCCAGATTGCATGGCGTTACGAGCAGGTCGATAAATACGAGCCGTCATTTTGAACCTCATCCCTAAGGTGCAAGTGGTCGGAGTACAAAGATTCGAACTTTGGACCCCCGGTTCCCAAAACCGGTGCTCTACCAGACTGAGCTACACTCCGACGTTTGCAAGGCAGTGACTAAGCCATGCCGCAGGGAAGTGCAAGAGGCTCGTGTCAGGAGTTTTCGTTTATTGCGTGAAAAACTTTGGACAAGTTTTGGTCGGTTCGGATCAGCGCAATCCTTTGCCTCGTGATCGACGGCACGACAGCGCCACAAGACCAGCGTCAGCATGAATCAAAATGAGAACCGATTCCCTTAAGGCGCTGTTTTCAATTCAAGATTGAACACGGCAACAGGCGAGGAGGGGCGTGCGCAACACAGCGACTTTGCGCGAGCAGGTCAATACGACGCGAGGTCGTACGTTCTAAACTAGGAAGGATGTGGGGAAGAAAATGGTCGGAGTACAAAGATTCGAACTTTGGACCCCCGGTTCCCAAAACCGGTGCTCTACCAGACTGAGCTACACTCCGACGATATAACGACAGTGAGGTTTTTGAGGTCCTCTATGTCGCTGCTGCAATCTGCTCAATTGGCATTCTTGCAGTCTGATCAGGCGCTTGCCTGAGGTGCAAATGGTCGGAGTACAAAGATTCGAACTTTGGACCCCCGGTTCCCAAAACCGGTGCTCTACCAGGCTGAGCTACACTCCGACGTTGCAACGGTGTGACTAAGGTATGCCGCAGTTATGTGCAAGCCCCTCCAATCACTTAACTGCGACCTTGACGGGTTTTCCACTGTGTACGACAAATCCGTCATGTATGACATTCAAAAGCCTTGGCCTCTGGGCCTTCCCCGCACCTGGCCAGCTTTTGCAGCGGCCTTCCTCGTTATTCTGGCGGTCTTGGCCAGTTTGGACGTCTACCTTTCCCGCACCAGCATCGGCTGGCCAGAGGAATGGCGTCGGCCATTTTTCCTCATCACCGACTACGGTTTGGCTGATTGGACGCTTTATCCGGGCCTGATCGGGATGATTCTGTTCGGACTGCTGCGATTCCCGTTGCAGGGGCTTTGGAAGAAAGCCTCCGGCGAAATGGCACTGTTCTTCGCCTTCATCTTTATCGGCACGGGTTTCCCCGGGCTGGTGACGATGATCCTTAAACGCATCATCGGCCGCGTGCGCCCGGTAGAGTTTGAGCAGGTCGGGGCGTTTGCCTTCCAGCCATTGCAGAACTGGGTGTATCAGAGCTTCCCGAGCGGGCACTCGACCACGGCCATCGCCATGGCCTTCACCTTCGGCTTTTTTTGGCCGCGCTCTTACATTCCGTTCCTGATCCTCGGAATTATCGTCTGCATTTCGCGCGTCCCAGTGGGCATGCATTACCCAACCGACATTTTTGCTGGCTTCGTTGTCGGCATGTTGGGGTGCTATGCCGTCCGCAACTTCTTTGGTGATCGCGGTTGGCTCTTTGAGAAGACTGCTGACGGCCGCTACGTGCGTAAGCCAATGACGGCCGTCAAATCCTTGTTTCAGCGCGCCTGAGTGTAACGCTCGAGCGCTGCTGCCAAATCAGCCTTGAGGTCTTCAACGCCCTCAAGGCCAATATGCACGCGGAAGAGATTGCCTTCTTCGGTCCACGGCTTAGCCGTGCGATTAGCACCCAGCTTCACCGGTAGGCACAGGCTTTCATAGCCGCCCCACGAATATCCCATCGAGAACAGTTCGAGCCCGTCGACAAAGGCGGCAATGCTGGCGCGGGCAGCCGGCTTCAATATGAAGCCGAACAAGCTCCCCGAGCCGTCAAAGTCACGCTTCCAGATTTCATGGTCCGGGTGGCTTGGCAGCGCGGGGTGAATAACCCGCAGAACCTCATCCTGACCTTCCAGCCAGCTGGCAATCTCAAGCGCCCGCGCCTGATGTTCTTTCATCCGGATCGCCAGCGTGCGCAAACCGCGTGCCACGAGATAGGCATCATCACCCGAGGTGAAATAGCCGTGCAGCCGGCGTATATCGTCGACATCGCCCCAGGCCTCTTCAGTGGCCGAAATTGTCCCGGCCATGACATCCGAATGGCCGACGAACATTTTGGTCGCCGCATGCACCACGATGTCGGCGCCATGCTCAAGCGGACGGAAGAAGAGGGGGCTGGCCCAGCTGTTGTCGACAATGAGGCGTGCGCCACCCGCATGCGCCGCTTTTGCTAGCGCTGGAATGTCCTGCACTTCAAACGTCAGCGAGCCCGGCGCTTCGGCCAGAACCGCGCGCGTGTTCGGTTGCATCAACTCAGACAATCCTGCACCGATTCGCGGGTCGTAATAGCGAACGCTCACCCCCATGCGGGTCAAATACCCGTCTGCGAAGGTCCGGCCGGGTTCATAACCGCTGTCCGAGATCAAAACGTCGTCACCATTTTTTAGGCACGACATAAGCGCGATGGAGATCGCGGCGAGCCCCGATGGCACGAGGCGCGTACGGTATGCGCCTTCGAGTTCATTGATGGTGGTTTCCACCGATTGGGTGGTGGGATTGCCGTGCCGGCCGTAGGTGAACCTTTGCCCCTGAGTCTCAAGCTCTGCGAGGGTTTTGAACAAAACTGTCGAGCCCCGATATACGGGGGTATTCACAAAACCGAACTGATCATCCGGTTCCCGTCCACTATGAGTAAGGATGGTCTCGAATGACTGCTTGGGGCGCCCTGTACGGCTGGACTGAGACATTTTCGTACTCTGCTTAAAAACGGATCACTCTGCACACTTGTCTAATAAAGCGACAGAGAGGTTGACCCAAAGTGTCGTCGACCCTTGACGTTACGGTCAATAGCGGTTTGCATGCTTATCAGCATCAAAACCGATAAATAAAGCGGTGATGCACCTGTGACGTCGTCAGCAAGGCGATGTTGAAAAACAGGGTCAGGAAACAAAAGGCAAATAACGACATGCAAAAGACGCTTCTTTCGATCGCCGTTGCCGCTTCCTTGGGGCTGAGCGCAACTGCTGTAAACGCTGCAACTCTTGATGACGTCAAAGCAAAAGGCTTCGTCCAATGTGGTGTAACCGGTGGTGTGCCCGGTTTCTCCGCACCGGACGCGAACAACAACTGGGCTGGCCTGGAAGTTGACTTCTGTCGCGCTGTAGCTGCTGCCATCTTCGATGATGCAGACGCTGTGCGTTACACCCCACTGACTTCGCAGGAACGCTTCGCTGCTCTTTCCGCTGGTGAAATCGACGTTCTGTCGCGTACCACCACCTGGACCATGAGCCGCGATACCGATCTGGGCATCAGCTTCATCGGTACTATGTATTATGACGGGCAGGGCTTCATGGTCCGCAAGGCAGACGGCATTGCCTCTGCAGCGGATCTGTCCGGTGCTGCCATCTGCATCGAATCCGGCACCACCACCGAACTCAATGCCGCTGACTATTTTGAAACCAACGGTCTCGACTATTCGCCAGTCGTGTTCACCGATCAGGACGAAGTTGTGAAGGCCTTCGAAGATGGCCGTTGCGACGTCTACACCACCGACGCTTCCGCGCTCGCTGCTGAACGTTCCAAGTTCTCCAATCCAGATGATTACGCCATTCTGCCAGAAATCATCTCCAAGGAGCCACTTGGCCCAGTTATTCGTCAGGGCGACGAACAGTGGCGTTCGATCACACGTTGGACCTATTTCGCGCTGCTCGAAGCTGAAGAGCAAGGCGTAACCCAGGCCAATGTTGACGAAATGCTCGGCTCCGATAATCCGGTGATCAAGCGTCTCCTGGGCGTTGAAGGCGACTTCGGCACTCCAATCGGTCTCACCGCTGATTGGGCATACCGCATCGTCAAGCACATCGGTAACTACGGCGAGTCCTATGATCGCCACGTCGGCCCAGCCACCCCAATTGGTCTGGAACGCGGCCTGAACGCCCTCTGGAAAGACGGCGGCCTGCAGTACGCAATGCCAATCCGCTAAAGAGTGAAACTGGTTCTGGCGCCCCACGCGGGCGCCAGTTCGTCTCAGCGCATATCTATTCCGTAGTGATCGTGCCTGAAGTTTTTCTTTGCTCTGAGCCCTTGGCTCAGGGGCCTCTCAGTGTACCTTGATCCTGCTGGATGTGGCTGCGTTTTCTCTATTCGGGGGACTCTGCCTCATGGCTGTCCATGACAATACTGCTGCGGCGCCGCCACGCACCGCATTCTATAATGACCCCGTCATCCGCGGCATCATATATCAGGTGCTGGTCGCGGCGGCGGTGGTCGCATTTCTAGGGTGGATCGTCACCAACACCGCGCAGAACCTCGCTGCGCAAAACAAATCAACGGGCTTTGGCTTTCTTTGGGAAACCGCTGGCTTCGGCATTAGCTTCACCCTCTTTCCCTTCGATCGTTCATCTTTTTACTGGCAGGCGTTCTTCGTCGGACTACTCAACACCTTGCTGGTCGCCGTCATTGGCATTGTGGTCGCCACAGTCCTCGGCTTCATCCTGGGCGTAGCGCGTCTCTCGTCCAACTGGCTGGTCGCGCGTGTTGCGACTGTCTACATTGAGATCGTCCGTAACGTCCCGCTGCTGCTGCAGTTGTTCTTTTGGTACTTCGCGGTTCTCAAGGCGATGCCGGCGGTGCGCGAATCTTATCAGCTTCCGCTCAACATCTTCATCAATCAGCGCGGCATCATTGTCCCGCGGCCACTGCCTGACGCCGAGATCATCTGGGTTGTCATTTCAGCGATCGCTGCAATCATCGGCGCTATTGTTCTGGTCCGCACAGCGCAGCGCCAGCGCGCACTCACCGGCTATTATTCGCCGGCCATTGTGTGGGCAGGTCGCATAGCCAGCGCTATTCTGGCCTTTGGCCTTGCCTATCTGGGCACTGTCTTGGTCAGCACCTTCATCCCAGTTCTCGCCCGCTTTGGCACTTTGCCCCTGATTGTCGGGGTTGCAACAGCTGCGCTCACCTTCAGCGCATTTGCGTTTTACGGGCGCGTCTTCGTCACATTCCTCCTCAGCTGGGCCGTGGCTGTCTTCCTTCTGGGTGGCATGTTCGCGCTGCCCGAAGTCGCCGTCATCGGCCTGGCACTGGTCCTCGCCCTAGGCGTCGTCTGGTCTATGCTGGTTTCAGATCGTCGTCCGCAGGGCGCTGAGGCGAAGCTTCCTTGGGCACTGCCCATTTTGGTGATGGTTGGCGTCCCAGCCTTCGTCTATTGGGTGACCGGCGCAAACCTTGGTTTTGAAGTTCCGGTTCTGGAACGCTTCAACTTCAAGGGTGGTTTGCAGCTCGTGCCCGAAATGGTGGCACTGGCCGTAGGTCTGGCCCTGTATACGGCGGCCTTCATCGGCGAAAACGTCCGTGGTGGTATTCGTGCCGTCAATAAGGGGCAAACAGAAGCCGCTGCCTCGCTTGGCTTAAAGGAAGGGGACCGCTTGCGTCTCGTGGTGATCCCACAGGCAATGCGCGTCATCATTCCCCCGCTGACGAGCCAATATCTCAACCTCACCAAAAACTCATCTCTGGGTGCAGCCATTGGCTATCCGGAATTGGTGAACGTCTTCATGGGCACGACGCTCAATCAGACAGGCAAGGCCATTGAGGTGATCGCCATCACCATGCTGGTCTATCTCACCCTGTCGCTGACCACGTCGGCCTTCATGAACTGGTACAATGCGCGCGTCGCATTGGTCGAACGGTAGGAGCGCGCTTATGTCAGTCTCATTCGTTCGTCAGGAAATGATCGCACCAACCACACCGCCTTCGCGCAGTGATGGCGTGATTGCCTGGGTTCGTCGCAATCTTCTCTCGACCCCGAGCGATGCTCTCCTTACGCTCATCGGCATCATCTTCCTTCTCTGGGCCATTCCCCCAATCTACAACTTCGTCATGCCCACCTTCTTGGGTGGCCATGCGGTGGCACCGGGCGGAACAGTTGAAGATTGCCGTGTCTTAGGGGCAGGGGCATGCTGGGCCTTTATTTCGGCGCGCATCACCTTCTTCATCTATGGCTTCTACCCCATGGAAGAATACTGGCGCCCTAACATCGTCTTTGGTCTGGGCGCGCTGCTGATCATCCCACTGCTGATCCCACGCGTTCCGTTCAAGATCATCAATGCGGTGCTGTTCTTCGTCGTCTACCCAGTCATTTGCTTCTACCTGCTCAATGGTGGCGTCTTCGGCATGCGTCCGGTGCCAACCGAGCAGTGGGGTGGTTTGCTGGTCACGTTGATCATCTCGATGGTGGGCATTATCTGCTCCATCCCGTTGGGCATTCTGCTTGCCCTCGGCCGCCAGTCCAAAATGCCGATCATCAAGACGCTCTGCGTCATGTTCATCGAGCTGTGGCGGGCGGTTCCGTTGATCACCGTCCTCTTCATGGCGTCGATCATGCTGCCGCTGTTCATGCCTCAGGGCACGTCGGTCGATAAGCTATTGCGGGCTCTAGTAGGCGTTACGCTCTTTGCTTCAGCCTATCTGGCCGAAGTGATCCGTGGCGGTCTGCAAGCGCTCCCGCGTGGGCAGTATGAGGCCGCGTCTTCCCTTGGCTTGAGCTATTGGAAGTCGATGGGCTTTATCATCCTGCCTCAGGCGCTCAAGCACGTGATCCCGGGCATTGTGAACACCTTCATTGCCCTCTTTAAGGACACGTCCCTCGTCTCGATTGTTGGCATTTTCGACCTGCTCAATGCCTCGCAGGCTGCGAGTGCCGACATCAACTGGTCTTCGCCCACACAAGCCATCACCGGTTATTTGTTCGCCGGTTTCATTTTCTGGGCTTTCTGTTTCGCCATGTCGCGCTATTCCATCTACATGGAACGGCGTCTGGACACTGGGCACAAGAGGTAACGCGAATGAGCGATCTATCCGCAAACGGCGTCAACGAGCGCGCCATCAAAGCCAGCCAAATGACGGTGTCTGAAACCGACGTCGCCGTCGATGTCATCGGCATGCACAAATGGTATGGCGACTTCCACGTTCTGCGCGACATTGACCTCAAGGTCATGCGTGGCGAACGCATCGTTATCGCTGGACCATCCGGCTCGGGCAAATCGACCCTGATCCGCTGTATCAACCGTCTGGAAGAGCATCAGCAGGGTCAGATCATCGTCAACGGCACAGAGCTAACCGCCGACCTCAAGCGCATCGACGAAGTGCGCCGCGAGGTGGGCATGGTGTTCCAGCACTTTAATCTGTTCCCACACCTGACGATTTTGCAAAACCTCACCCTCGCGCCCATCTGGGTGCGTGGCATTCCCAAGGCGGAAGCCGAAGCTTCGGCCATGCATTACCTTGAGCGCGTGAAAATCCCGGAACAGGCCCACAAATTCCCCGGCCAGCTTTCGGGCGGTCAGCAGCAGCGTGTGGCCATCGCCCGCTCGCTCTGCATGCAGCCAAAAATCATGCTCTTTGATGAGCCCACCTCGGCGCTTGACCCTGAAATGGTCAAAGAAGTGCTCGAAGTGATGATCAGCCTCGCCGAGGAAGGCATGACCATGTTGTGCGTGACCCACGAAATGGGCTTTGCCCGCCAAGTGGCAAACCGCGTCATTTTCATGGACCAAGGTCAGATCATTGAACAAAATGATCCAGAGAACTTCTTCTCCAATCCGCAGCATGAACGGACCAAGCTCTTCCTGAGCCAAATCCTGCATTAAGCGGACACGAAGAATTACATGCAGAATAGTGGGGGCAGGCCATCACTTGGCTTGACCCCTTTTTCGTCCCTGACAATATGGGGGCGGAAAACGAGAGCATCGTCCTTTGAGAAATTTCTGCAAGCCATTGGTGGCGCTCGCCGCAACCTTGGTATCCATGATCGCCTCGCCAGCCAGTGCGCAGACGCCGGCTGAAACGCGCTCGACGCTTGAAATCGTGCGTGAACGCGGCTTTCTCATTTGTGGCGTCGCAAATCCCCTTGCTGGCTTTGCCTTCCAGACCACCGACGGTGTCTGGCATGGCTTTGACGTCGACCTCTGCCGTGCCTTATCCGCGGCGATCTTTGGCAACCCCGATCTGATCGATTTCCGGCGCTACAATGGCGAGGCACGCTTTGCGCCGCTTCAGACGGGGGCGGTGGATGTTCTCATGCGCAATGGCGCCTTCGATGCGGGCCGCGATATTCGCCACGGCGCGCGCTACGTAGCGCCGAGCTTTTATGACGGTCAGGGTTTCCTCGCGCCGTCTTCGCTCGGCGTTGTTTCGGCCTATGAGCTCGACGATGTTTCCATCTGCGTGGTCGACGACGAAGGGGTAAAAGCGCTCGATGAGTTCTTTTTCTCTAACCAGACCAATTTCACCGAAATCCTTTACGAGGACGTTGCCGATCTCAGCATCGCCTATCGCGCCGGCTATTGTCAGGTTGTGTCGGCGTCCGGTCGCGTGCTGCAAGCCATCCGCCGCGATCTGGCTGAACCTGCGCAACACCGCATCCTGCCGGAGCGTATCTCCAAGGAAGCGCTTGGCCCGGTCATTCGCCAGGGCGATGATCAGTGGTTCAATATCGTGCGCTGGACCATCTACGTCCTGCTGTCCGCCGAAGAAATTGGCGTCACCAGTCTCAACATCGACTCGCTCTCAGCGGCTCGTACCCCCGCTGTCCGCCGCCTCTTAGGGCTTGAGCTGGACTATGGTGCGGCCTTGGGCCTGCGCAAGTCGTTCATGACCGATGCCATCCGCGCTGTTGGCAATTACGCAGAGCTCTATGACCGTCACTTCGGTCCGCAGACGGGTGCGGCCATGCTGCGCGGTCAGAACGCACTATGGACCAATGGGGGCCTTCATTATCCCCCGCCGATCCGCTAGATTCTTTTAAGCAAAAAGCAGGCTTACGCGCCTGTTTTGTTTGCCTTTTTTCTCGATCTTCCCAAGCGAAAGCTTGCCGATTTCGCCGGTGCGCGCCACGTGCGTACCGCCACACGGCTGCAAATCGACGTCGCCGATGCGCACCAGTCGCACGCGGCCTTGACCCATGGGCGGCTTGACCTTCATGGTCTTGATGAGGTCGGCCTGAGCCATCATTTCTTCGTCGGTAATCCATTCGGTTGAAACAGGGTGATCCGCCTCAACCAAACCATAGAGCGCCGCTTCAACCGCCGTCAGATCCTCTGGAGGCGTTTCCATATCGAAGTCCAATCGCCCCTTGTCCGTGCCGATCGATCCGCCAGTAACAGGGTAGGGCAGCACCACGGACAGAAGGTGCAGCGCCGTATGCATCCGCATCAGCGCATAGCGCTTGTCCCAATCAATGTTCAGGGTCACGGTGTCGCCAATTGAAGGCGCGTCGGCCCCTTCGGCGAGGCGATGCACTATCGCTGTCTTGTCGCCTGCCGGGTGCTCTGCCGTCACGACCTCGACAATCCGCCCGTCTGCAGAAGTGATCGTGCCGCTATCGCCCGGTTGTCCGCCCGAGGTGGCGTAGAAAATGGTTTGGTCCAACACCACGCCGCCGTCTTCAGTGATCGCTGTCACCTGCGCTGGCGTGGACTTGAGATAGGCATCGTCACGGAACAAAAATCTCGTCATCAAGAACTCACAATACGGGCGAGAAAAGCTTGGCAGCCTGAGTGGCTACGTAAAAGAGCCAGTTGCGGCTGCGCACTTCCGACAGCTCGACCTTCCGGCACAGTTCAAAATCCTTGAGCAGCATGGCTTCAATATTGTTGATCGTCGCTGGGTCGGTGAACCACAGCGTGATCTCGAAATTGATCGCAAATGATCGGTTGTCGAAATTCACACTACCGACGGTCGCAATCTCATCGTCCATCAGCACCACTTTTTGGTGCAGGAACCCATCGGTGTAGCGATAGACATTGACGTTGTGCGTCACCATCAAATCGGCATGGGCAATCGACGCCAGCCAGACGATTTTGTGGTCAGGTTCGTTCGGGAGCATGATGCGCACATCAACGCCCCGCAGCTGCGCTGCATAAAGCGCGGTGCGAATATCGGTGTCCGGCACAAAATAGGGGCTGACGATCCAAAGCCGCTTGCGTGCCCGCCCAATAATGTCGGTGAAGGCAATAGCGCATTCTTCCAGCTTATCGGCCGGGCCCGACCCCATAACCAGCACTGACTCTTCGCCATAGCTGATGAGTTCTTTCGGCGGGTTCGCAGGCAGCAGTTCGCCCGTCGCCCAGTGCCAATCTTCGCGGAACAACAGCGCACACCCTAGCGCCGCCGGGCCGGAAACGCGCACATGCGTATCGCGCCAATTACCGAATTTTGGGTCCTCGCCGAGATATTCGACGCCCACATTATGCCCGCCGACCCAAGCGTGCTTACCATCGGCCACGACAATCTTGCGGTGGTTGCGATAGTTGATCCGCATCGGACCGTAAAACCGCATGAACTTATGACGCTGGTTAAACCCGGCGACTTTGACGCCAGCTTCCCGCATCTCGCGCCGATACCGCTTCGGCATGCCCGTCGAGCCAATATCGTCGTAGAGGAGATAGACATGGACGCCTTGCTTGGCCTTGGCAATCAATCGCTCTGCCAGCTGCTGGCCCAGCTTGTCGTCACGCACAATGTAAAATTGCACGAGCAGATACTCTTGCGCCGCTTCGATCCCGGCAAAAATGGAGTCAAAGGTCGCCTTACCATTGATCAGCAGCTCGACATCATTGCCTTTGAGGAAGGGGAGCTCCGATACCGCCACTTGCACCGGCCATTTGGCATCGGTTTCGCGGTCGATGAGCGCCAGATCTTTGGCGCGCAGCGGGCGGTCCGCACGACCGTTCTTAACGCGGTCGGTCGCATAGTCGTCAAACAGCTTCCAACCGAAGATCAGGTAGAGAAAGGCCGTTGGAAACGGCAGCAGCGCCAGCGACAACAGCCAGGCAATCGAACCCTGCGATGTTCGGGAGTTGAGGATTTCGCGAACCGCACAAATCCCTGCGAGGAGGTAGAGCGCTCCGGTGATGAGCGCGATAATGTGAAACTCAGCAATTATCGTGCGCAGAATATCGTCTATGCCGATCACGTCCGCCTCGAATGTTTGGGCGGCCAGACTACCAAGCAGCAGGGTCTTTGCAAGGCTGAAAGCTAAGGGCCGCGCTTGGCGCAGCCCTTGAAAGTGCCAATGCGACGCCCACCGAGGCGCCCATAAAGGCCAGCGCTATGCCACTATAACGCCACTGACGTCGGTGGACTGCCGATCTTCCAGCCAAGGTGGTACTGGTAGGCCCTTAGCCCGCAGGAAACTGGGGTTATACAGCTTGGTGGCATAGCGATTGCCATAGTCGCAGAGCACCGTAACAATGGTCTTGCCCGGACCCAAATCGCGCGCCATGCGCACCGCACCAGCAATGTTGATAGCGCTCGAACCGCCGAGGCAGAGCCCCTCATGCTGAAGCAAATCAAAGACATAGGGCAGGGCTTCAGAGTCAGGGATCTGATAGGCTAGGTCCACTTTGAGCTCTTCCAGGTTCGCCGTAATACGACCCTGACCGATGCCCTCGGTCACCGAGTCGCCCGCGGACTTCAGCTCGCCATGGGTGTAATAATTATAGAGCGCTGCCCCCTCCGGGTCAGCAAGACCGATCTTAATGTCGGAATTGCGCGCCTTTAGCGCTTCCGACACGCCAGCCAGCGTGCCACCCGAGCCAACAGCACAGATGAAGCCATCAATGCGCCCATTGGTCTGGTTCCAGATTTCTGGACCTGTGGTTTCGATGTGCGCGCGCTTGTTTGCGGTATTGTCAAACTGGTTCGCCCAGATCGCCCCATTAGGCAGCTCTGCATTGAGCTTTTCCGCTAAGCGCCCGGAAATCTTGATGTAATTGTTCGGGTCTCGATACGGCTTGGCCGGAACCTCGATCACTTCCGCACCAAATAGGCGCAGTGCGTCTTTCTTTTCCTGGCTTTGAGTTTCCGGGATCACGATCACCGTTTTAAAGCCGAGAGAATTGGCCACAAGCGTCAGCCCGATGCCCGTGTTGCCAGCCGTGCCTTCAACAATCGTGCCGCCCGCCTTGAGCTTCCCCGATTTTACCGCATCATGGATGATGAAGAGCGCTGCACGGTCTTTAACCGATTGGCCCGGATTGAGAAATTCAGCTTTGCCCCAAATGTCACAGCCTGTGAGCGTCGAGACGCGGTTGAGACGAATAAGCGGCGTGTTGCCAATCGCGGCGATGAGATCTAGGTGCTTTGACATGGTCTGCGTGCTGGTGGCTCTTGCTTAAATGTGTAGGGGCGCACTTACGCGCTCGCAAGCACTAAGGCTTAGAGGCGATAAGGGTTTCCATTCAACGCTGCCACGAAGAATGCAAATCTGCGACAGCGCAAAGCGCTAGAATAGATTTTTGCATTTATAGAGATTTGGATATCTCCAGAGCCCGCTGTCGGCTGGTTTTTAAGTCAACAATCGGATTTGGATAAGTTTTACCAAGGCTTACGCCTGCTTTCTGCAGCGCATAACTTGGTGCAGTCCACGGCGCGTGGATGAACTCATCGGGCAATTGCGCAATTTCCGGCACCCACTGGCGCACATAGTTCCCGTGCGGGTCGAAGCGCTCACCCTGGGTTACCGGATTGAAAATTCGGAAGTAAGGCGAGGCGTCTAGCCCGCAACCTGCCACCCACTGCCAGTTTCCGGGGTTGCTCGCCCCGTCCGCATCAAACAGGCAATCCCAGAACCATTCTTCGCCTGTCCGCCAATCGATCAGCAGATTTTTGGTCAGCAGCGAGGCTGTCAGCATGCGCACGCGGTTTTCCATAAACCCTGTCTGCCACAGCTGACGCATGCCAGCGTCGACGATAGGAATTCCGGTTTGCCCTGTCTGCCAAGCCTTTAGAGCTCCCTTATCCCCGCGCCACGGAATGCCGTCATATTTGGCACGCATTGCAGCTTTGGAAATGTCGGGGCGATGATAGAGCTGATGGTAATTGAAATCGCGCCAGGCGAGTTCGGACAGGAATTTATCGACTTCGACGGCTTTGTCAGGATCCGCATCGCCCACCATCTTGGCGGCATACCAAACTTGGCGCGGGCTGATTTCGCCAAATCGCAAATAGGGCGATAGCCGCGACGTGCTTTGCTTGGCTGGAATATCGCGCTCTTCAGAATAATGGCTCAGCTGCGCGTCTAAGAACGCGCCGGCGAGGTATCGCGCTGCCTCTTCGCCAACCTGCCAATTTGCGATCACGCTGGGTGCCCAGTGGGGCATGTCGAAAGTCAGAGATTCAAAAGAGATCGCATCCCCACCTTCAGGTGCAGGCAAAGGCCTTGGAATGTGCGTATTTTTCAAGGACTTCCAGAACGGCGTATACACCGCATAGGGATTGCCTTGCCCGGTTTTGACGTCCCAAGGCTCAATCAGAACATTGCCCATGTTGGAGTGCACAGCGACGCCATCAGCGCTCAGCACCCGTTTGATTTCTGCGTCCAATTCGCGCTCCGCTGGCGCATAGCGGCGGTTCCAATAGACCGCGTCGGCTTGATACTCGCCGACCGCGTTGCGCAAGACGCTCTGGGCGTCGCCGCGGCGCACGATGAGCTCGACCCCAATCGTCGCCAATCGTGCTTGTAGGACCGATAGGCTTTGCTCGCGCCAAACTCTCGCCGCGCCTCCAATGGGGCGCAGACCTGCATCGGTCTCGTCAATGAAAAGGGCGATAATGTCTTGATTGTGCTGACAGGCGGCGTGGAGTGCCGGATTGTCAGAAAGGCGGAGGTCATTCCTCAGCCATACGATGCTCTTGGGCAATCTCGTCTCCATATCTCATGGAGACATACGCACCAGAGGCAGCATTGGTTTGCCCCTGATGCGTAAAACTGTCGGAAAATTCTATTCCATCAACTCGGCGAGCTGTTCCAGCGCCGAGTTCCAGGCTTCCATCGAGAAGATGCGCGTTTGCGCGTCCTCATGCGGCAGCCCGCGTTCAACCAAAGTCAGGCGCGTGCTGTCGTCGTTGATGGCGTCAAAGCTGATGTCGAGAACGAAAATCATTTCGCTGTCTTCCTCTGGGTCTTTGAAAACCCAGGACATCACAAGCTTCTTATCCTCTTCAAACTTAAGGATTTCCCCGGTCACTTCGTGATCGGCATCCTCATCGTCTTCCGCATAGGTGACGAAGCGATACTGACCACCTTCGAAGGCGTCGAACTCGGCTTCGTCGACCTGCCACTGCTCAATCAGGGCCACATCTGTCCAAGCCGAAAACACATCGCTCACATTGGCGGCGATGGTCCGGGTGATGGTGATCTGGCTTTCGCCGTCCAGTTCAGCGCTCATGCTGTTTTCCTTTCAGGATGAAGCTCAGCCGTACGCGGAAGGAAGATGGTGAGGAAGCCCAAGACTGGCAGGAATGCACAGATCTGGAACACTGCAATCATCCCAATCACGTCAGCGAAAGCTCCCATAACGGCTGCGCCCAGCGCTCCGATACCGAATGCAAAGCCAAAGACGAAGCCTGCGACCATGCCAACTTTGCCCGGAACCAGTTCCTGAGCGTAGACCACCATAGCGGAGAATGCGGACGAAAGAATGAGCCCGATCATCACGCTAACGACACCGGTCCAGAACAGGTCGAGGTAAGGCAGAATGAGCGTAAAGGGCAGGGCGCCAAGAATCGACACCCAGATCACCGCCAAACGCCCATAACGGTCGCCAATGGGGCCGCCGAAGAACGTGCCAACCGCAACTGCACCAAGGAAGGCGAAAAGATAGAGCTGCGCATCTTCAGCCGAGAGCGCGTACTTTTCGATCAGGAAGAAGGTGTAATAGCTCTTGAGGCCTTCGATGTAGATGAATTTGCTCAGCAAAAGCGCGCCAATGACGGCAAAGGCAATGATCAGACGCTGCTTTGGCAGTGCTGGTTTCGCAACTGCCGCTTTCGGCTGGCCGGCCATCTGACGCTGATGTTCGGCAAACCACTTGCCGACATAGGTCATCAGGAAAAGACCAGCGAATCCAACGAGTAGGAACCAGAAGACGCTGCCCTGACCCATAGGGAATAGAATGAGCGCCGCAGCGAGCGGGCCGAGCGCTGTCCCTGCATTACCACCCACTTGGAAAAGCGACTGCGCAAAGCCCAGCTTGCCGCCCGAAGCCATACGCGCCACGCGCGATGCTTCAGGGTGGAAGAGTGCTGAGCCGGTCCCCATCACCACGGCGGCAAAGAACAGCAACCAGAACCCGTTAGCGAGCGCTAGGAACGCCACGCCAGCCGTCACAATCGCCAGCGATAGCGCCAGCCAATAGGGTTTTGGCTTCAGGTCGCCTGAAAGACCGAACAGCGGCTGGAGAATGCATGCTGTGATTTGCTGACCGAGAGTCAAAAGCCCGATCTGGAAATAGCTTAGGCCGTAGTTCTCACGGAACATCGGATAGAGTGCCGGAAGAAGGAATTGCAGCAAGTCATTCAACAAATGCGCGCCACTGACGGCAAGTATGATGGACAAGGCTGTACGCTGCGCATCCGGGGCAGCACGCGAATTATGCTCTGACATTGAAATTGCTTCGAACGGAGGGAACAAACGTCCTAACCCGGTCGGGTGCGAAGAGCAACAGAGCAAAAGTAATACTGTTCGGGGGAGGGTAGAAAGATGGCTCCGCGAGCTGGACTCGAACCAGCGACCATTCGATTAACAGTCGAACGCTCTACCAACTGAGCTATCGCGGAACACTTATCTTTCGGCTGCTTACAGCAAGCTGTAAGACTTTTAAAGAGAGATGGCTCCGCGAGCTGGACTCGAACCAGCGACCATTCGATTAACAGTCGAACGCTCTACCAACTGAGCTATCGCGGAACATTTTCTTCTCTTTCGTTCTCAGCGATTGGTGTCGCCGGGAACGAGGTGGGGTGTACCCAAACTGATCTGGTTTGCCAAGACCCTAATCGCAAAGGCTGTGAATTACTTGTCTTTTCCCCAGCCCAAGGATCGCCGTTGCGCAGCCAAAAGATCCGAGAAATCGTTGATATTAGCGAATGGGTTAGCCTTTTCGGCCGACCAATCGAGCTCTGACGCGTTGAGGCTCTCCAAAGCGCGCTTCGGCGAACTCTGGCCTGCCACCTGCTTGAGCGCCGACACGCGCCATGCCGCATGTGTGGGATAGCGCTGCCCTTGCCACACGCTAACGACGGCGAGGCCTTGGGCGGCGAGGGGGGCACGCATAGCGTCGACATAGTGTGCGGGCAGAAACGGCGAATCTACCGATGTCGTCACCACAATCGAGTCTTCGCTAGGTTCAATATGGTGCAGGAAAGCCCTTAGGCCGCCCATTGGCCCTTCATTCGGCCCGAGGTCCGGCACGCTCGCGGCAAGTCTAAGGTGGGGCTGTTCAGCAATACCTGTCGCCACATAGAGGGCGTCAGTTGACGCTGCCATCACGCCGCTAATGCGGTCTACGAGGCGCTCTCCGCCAATCCTTAGCTCGGCCTTGCGCACATGTCCCAAGCGGCTCCCCGTGCCCCCGGCGAGGATGAGGCCATAGACTGTCATGCCGACGGACGCGAACGCAGCAGCACAAGCAGCACTATGCCGCCAACCAGGCCCCAGAACGGAGCGCCAACGCCGATAATTGTGATTCCAGAAGCGGTTGTGACAAAAGTCAGGACTGCGGGAAGGCGCGTGTCCTCACTGTTGAGCGCTGCAGATAAGGAAGATGCTAGGCTTGCAAAGAGCGCCAGCCCCGCCACGGCCTGAATGAGAATGGGTGGAGACGCTGCGATGAATGCGGCAGCCACCGAAGCGATAAGGCCCAAAAGAATATAGGTACCGCCAGCGGCGATGGGGGCCGGCCAGCGCTTGCCCGGATCAGGATGCGCTTCTGGACCCGCGCAGATTGCGGCCGTGATCGCCGCCAGATTCGACGTGATCCCCCCAAAAACGGCCGTAAGCGCGCTGACCGTTCCTGTCGCCAGAAACATAGGGGCAGGGGACACCGCATAGCCATTTGCCCGCATCACAGCGAGGCCGGGCAAGTTCTGCGACGCCATCGTCACGATATAGAGGGGCAGTGCGATGCGGATAATCGCATCCACAGTAAACACTGGCATGACCGGCATGAGACTGGGCCACGCGCCGTCAAACACGCCCGTCGGCAGCTGAGTGGTCGTAGCGAGAATAACTCCTGTTACCACCACGGCAATTGGCACGGCATAGCGTCGAGCAAATTTCAGCCCTAACGCCCAAGCGAGAAGAATCGGTAGTGCAAGGAGAGGGAGCTCTCCAACCGCGCGAATAGGGGCGAGGCAAAGCGTAAGCAGCATCCCCGCTAGCATCGCATTGGCAATTGCCGACGGGATGGACGCCACGAGTCGTCCCAGTGGTTTAATGAAACCGGTGAGGATGATCATCCCTGCACAGACGATAAAGGCACCCGTTACAGCAGGATAACCACCGATCGGCTCGCCGACAGTGAGCAGAAACGCGGCCCCTGGCGTGCTCCAGGCAATGGATATTGGGAGCCGCGAGCGCCACGCGACAACAATGTTGAGAAGGCCAATGCCGAGACAGACAGCAAATAGGCCAGACCCCGCCTGCTGTGGCGAGGCGCCGGACGCCGTAAGTGCCGCCAAGAGCAAAGTAAAAGTGCTGGCATAGCCGACTACAGCAGCCAAAACTCCGGCGATAATCGGCTGGGCAGTGGCGCTGCGCCCCGTCAACACAGTGTCAGGCATCGTGATTCTCAGCCATTTGTTGGTAGGACGCTAACTTCCTCCCGCCACGTGGCCAACAGATTATTGGTTTAACCGGAGGTTGATTGCAGAAATTGTGATTTTATGACTTAGATAACCATCTGGGAGGGAGGCCCGCGATGAATTTCAAAGTTGTTGCGGCGAACTACGACGCAGAGCAGCATTTCCTCAGCTACACCGCCACCGGCGCAGTGCAGGGCAATCGGTTCACCGTGTCCTCCAAAGTGCGCTGTTTGAAGGATCCCCAGACACCCGAGCGCACACATATGGTGGTGCTTCTGGCTCTGTCGGAACATTTCAAGCGACCCAATGCCAGTGGATATCCTTGGTACGGCAAAGCCAGCCTAAGCTAACCCCCGCTCCTAAGGGGTTTGCAGGGAATAAGCGAAGTTTTGCACACGGACACTCTCTCGGTCATGCAAGAGTTCTTGACAGTTTAGCCTAAACCCCTGAAAAGGCGCGCAGAGGCCGCGTGGCGGAGTGGTTACGCAGCGGATTGCAAATCCGCGTACTCCGGTTCAATTCCGGACGCGGCCTCCAACTTCCCCTATTATCGTACATCTGACCCGGTTCGGGTGGTTCGCCACTTGATGGTAGTGTTCGGCTGCTCAACGTACAGTTGCGCGTCCACCCTCGCGTTGTGCTGGGCGCTTTGCCGCAAATCTGCTGTGATTTCATCGTCCTTGACGACTGCACCCTTGCGTTGAATAGCTTGTGGCGCAGTGTTGGAGGGGTGTTATGCGTATTATTTTTGCTGTCGGCATCTTGGCTTTTGTGATTGGCGGACAAGCGCGGGGTGAAACTCCGGTTCCCGACGCTGTTTTCGAGCGGAGCGAGCCTGCGAATGCTGTACTCACCCTCACACAGAGCGCCAGTGAGTGGCTGGTCTATATCCGTGCGGGCGGTCTTCCCAATGACGGTGCGACTGCTGCTGATTGTGAGCTTGGGGCGATGGGCCCGCAGGATAGTGAGGGTGTTATTTCGGCGCGCTTGGTCCCGTTTGAGGGGGAGCTTGCGAGCGTGAATGAGGCCGATTTGGCTGGCATTGATATTGTGATCGAGATCGCGCTGGGGCCTGAGGGAGCGTTCGTGGTTGATGGCGGTGCCAGCATGCGTTTCTGTGGTATGGGCTCCGATATTGACGGCTTCTATGCCCGGAACGAGACGCCAGAGTGAGCTGTGTTAAGGGCATCACTGTTGGCAGATCGTCATACTGCGACTTATGGCTGTGATAATTAGCCGGTCGAGCGCCGTTCTAAGAAATTGGAGTTTCGAGAGTTATGGCTGATTACTCTGCCGCGCGTCGCGCTATGGTCGAAACGCAAATTCGTCCCGCGGCCGTGCATAATGAGCGCTTGCTCCAAGCACTAGGACAAGTGCCGCGCGAAGCTTTTGTGCCAGAGCAGCGCCGCGGTCTGGCCTATACCGATGGGCATCAACCTTTAAATGTGTCGGGCCGCTATTTGGCTGCCCCTGCAGTATTTGCGCAAATGGTGCAACTGGCGGACTGTCGGCCTGAAGATCGCGTCCTAGATGTCGGTTGTGGCTCCGGCTACTCCGTTGCGATCTTTGAGCATCTAGCGTCAGCGGTCGATGGTGTCGAAACTGATGATCACTTGCGAGGCGACGCCGCTGCGGCGCTCACCTCCATTGGTGCGGTGGGGTATTCTTTGCTGTCGCAGCTGCCGACGCAAGCTTCCGGCAAGCAATACGAGGTCATCTTCGTCGGCGGTATGTTTGCGGAGTCGCTGGACGAGCTTTTGCCACTATTGGCAGATGGCGGACGGCTCGTTGTGGTCTTAAGAGATGGTCCAACAGGTGTCGCTTGGGTCTATGAGCGCGACGGGGAGCGGGTAACGAAGCGGTCGTATTTCAATGCGATACTGCCCTCGGCTCTTAATAGGCCCGTGCCTACCGATTTTGTGTTCTAAGTTGTCGAATGTTGCCAAATGGCGATTGGTCCGGCGTTTGGAATGCGTTAAGTATAGTAAGATTTGCGCATGAACCGGTTATTGCCCCCGGACATGGTGCTCGAGTTTTTGGGGCAGGAGACGGCATGATGAAGTTCACAGGCTTTCTGAAAGTTAGCGCGCTGGCTTTGGCTGTAGCTGTTTCTTCGGTTGGAACGACGCAGGCTCAATCTATCGCAGAGGCGCTGGCACGAGCTTATGAACATGCGCCTGAATTGCAGTCCGCACTTCTGAATGCGCAGTCGCAGGCGGAAAACATCGTGACGGCGAAGTCTGCTAAGTTGCCAACAATTTCGGGCAGTTTCGGCGCGTCCGAAAGCATTAGTAATGCCACGGGTCAGACTTTGGCGTCAGGGTCTCATCCTGTCATCGGTAGCCAGTTTAATGCTGGCCTGCGTTACGATCAGACCTTGTTCGATAATTTTAAGTCCGACGCACAGATTGAACAGGCGCGTGCTGGTGCAGAAGCGGCTGAATATCAGCTGCGGAACACCGAGCAAAACGTGCTGCTCAACGTCGTTCAGGCTTATATGGATGTGCTGCGGTTCCGCGAACTCGTTTCGCTCCGCCAAGAAAATATCGCTTTCTTCCAGGCGCAGCTGCGCTCAGCGCAGGATCGTCTTGAAGTCGGCGAAGGCACGCGTATCGACGTTGCGCAGGCGCAGGCGAGAGCCGCTCAGGGGCAGGCAGCGTTCCGCGCCGCTCAGGGTTCGCTTGAAACCGCTGAGGCCACGTTCCAGCGTTATGTTGGGGTTCGTCCGCAGGGTCTAAGCGCTGGTCACAATTTTGCGCGCTTGCTGCCAAACTCTATCGATGGCGCAATTGCTGAAGCTGAAATTGGTCACCCAGCTATTCTCTTGGCGAAGGCCAGCATTCGCGCAGCACAGGCTGGTGCCGATATTGCTGCCGCCTCTGGAGGGCCAACAGCTTCGCTGACCGGTCAGGTTGGTGGCGCGCTCAGCGTTGGTAACCGCAATAACACCGGCACGGGTACACTGTCGGGTTCCGTTGGTATCAACGTTGCCGTTCCGATCTATTCCGGCGGGCGTATTGGTGCGGCTGTGCGCCAGGCGAACCTCGGGCAGATCAAGTCGGAAGTCGATGCTATGTCGACCTATGATCAGATCCGTCAGGCCGTTATTTCTGCCTGGTCCGGCATTCAGAGTGCTGACGCGCAGATTCAGGCCGCTCAGGCTGCTGTGGCTGCGAGCAACACCGTGCTCGAAGGCGTTATTCAAGAGCGGGACCTTGGCACGCGCACCACGCTGGATGTCCTGAACTCTCAGGCGGATTTGACCAGCGCTCGTGAGAGCCTGATCACCGCGTCGAGCCAGAAAACAATTGCGACCTTCTCGCTGCTTTCCGCAACGGGTCGCCTGACTGCCGCAAATCTCGGTTTGGGTGTCGCCACCAAGACCGCGGTTCCTTACACGCAGGCGGTCGAGGATGTTTGGCAGGAATTGCGCACGATTCCTCAATAAATTCCTAACGAGAGTTTAATCTTTTGTGGCCAGGCTCGTTCTGGCCACAAGTTTTAGTGGATGACGCTTTCTCGCTGACATTCAAAGATTCTCTTCGAGTGTCTTTGGCGCTAATCTCTTGTTTACGAATCATGGTGGTGGACCGCTGTGATCGGGCGCACGAGTAAGAGGCACAGATGAACAAGCCGGCCACGAAAGAACCGTCCATGGATGAAATCCTGTCGTCCATTCGACAGATCATCGCCGACGATGACGCAGCGAGCGTTCCGCGCCGGCCATCCATTTTGTCTGCGCCCCCACCGATGCAAGCAACGCCTGTTCACGCCCTCGGCGCTGGCTCCGATCGTGATTTGAGCGATATGCTCGAAGACGTGGAGCCACTCGCATTGGATGCGTCGCAAATCGTTGAACAAGGTCAAGTCGAGGCGTTTAGCTTTGAGTCGATCCTTGCAGATACTGAAGCGTCGACTGACGTGGCCGCTGCAGCCCTCACTGAACCCGAAGATGTCACTTTCGATTTAGATACCGATTTGCCCAGTTTTGAACCTGCTCCAGCCCGTCCCGCAATCGTGCACGACGAGCCTGTTTTCGCCCCGTTCTCTCAGCCAAAGCTTACTGCTGTAGACGAGTTTTTTGTTCCTGAAGCGCCGAAAGAAGCAGTAGCGGACACATCGCCGCTGCCTGATCCGGAGCTGTCGGCCGAAATCGCTCGTGAACTGCTTGAGCCAGCGACCCGCGCCGCGGTCCGTGGTTCTATCGGCAAGCTCAACGCTCTTGGTATTGGCAACCCAACCATCACCATTGAGCAGATGACCCGCGAATTGCTTCGCCCAATGCTGAAAGACTGGCTCGACGAGCACCTTCCAGCTGTTGTCGAACGCATGGTCGAACGCGAAATTTCCAAGATATCACGCGGAGAGTGATCGGATTGGGGGATGCTGATTAAACATCGGCTGTTGACCCCGAACCCGGCATTTGCTTGAAGTCTGCCAATCTCTTTCCGACCCGCCATGGTCACCCTGGCGGGTCGATGCTGTTGCGAGTGACGTTATGCTTGAAAAGACCTACGAACCCGCCGCCGTTGAAAGCCGCATCTATTCTGAGTGGATCGAGGCAAAGGCTTTCGAGGCTGGTGCGGGCGCAAAACCCGGCGCGGAAACATTTACCATTGTCATTCCGCCACCAAACGTCACGGGTTCGCTGCACGTTGGTCACGCGCTGAACAATACCATTCAGGACATTCTGGTTCGCTTCAATCGTATGTTGAAGAAGGATGTTCTCTGGCAACCCGGTACCGACCACGCAGGTATCGCAACGCAGATGATCGTAGAGCGCCAATTGGCTGCTCAGCAGGTTAGCCGCCGCGATCTTGGCCGCGAAAAATTCATCGAACGCGTCTGGGAATGGAAGGCCGAAAGCGGCGGTACCATTATGAACCAGCTCAAGCGCCTTGGCGCCTCTGCGGACTTCAGCCGTGAGCGCTTTACCATGGGTGAAGCAGGGCAGTCCGACGATCAGATGGTTCGCGCCGTCATCAAGGTTTTCGTAGAGCTGCACAAGCGCGGCCTGATCTATCGCGCCAAGCGTTTGGTGAACTGGCATCCGGGTCTCGAAACGGCGATCTCGGACCTTGAAGTGGAAAACATCGAGGTGAAGGGCCATATGTGGCACCTGCGCTATCCGCTTGCGGATGGTGTCACCTATGAGTTTCCGATCAAGGACGAGGAAGGGAATGTCACGGGTACGGAAACCCGCGACTACATCATCGTAGCGACTACTCGTCCGGAAACCATGCTCGGCGACGTTGCTGTGGCGGTTCATCCTGAGGATGAGCGCTACCAGCACCTCATCGGCAAGTTCGTTGAACTGCCGCTGGTTGGCCGCCGCATCCCAGTGGTTGGAGACGAATATGCTGATCCGAGCCTCGGCACCGGCGCAGTGAAGATCACCCCGGCGCACGACTTCAACGACTTTGAAGTCGGCGCCCGCGCTGGTCTTGAGCCAATCAACGTCTTCACCACCCGTGGGGCGATCATCGACGCGGACTTTATCCCGACCCAATATCGTGGTCTGGACCGTTTTGATGCGCGCAAGGCAATCGTTGCGGCCATGGCCGCGCTCGCCGAGGAAAACCCGATCCGTGGTCTCGATCATATCGAAGACAAGAAGATCATGGTTCCGCATGACGAGAAGTCAAAGCTCGTTGTTATCGAACCCTTCTTGACCGACCAGTGGTGGGTTAAGGCCGATGTTATGGCGCAACCAGCGTTGGCTTCCGTTCGCGAAGGCCGCACCAAGTTTGTGCCGCAGCAGTACGAAAACACATATTTCGCTTGGCTTGAAAACATCAAACCATGGTGCATCTCGCGTCAGCTGTGGTGGGGTCATCAGATTCCAGCTTGGTATGGCCCAGATGGCGAAGCTTTCGTTGCAGCTGACGTAGCTGAAGCTCAAGCTGCTGCCGATGCTCATTATGGCAAGTCTGTTGAGCTCGTTCGCGATCCCGACGTTCTCGACACGTGGTTCTCGTCTGCTCTGTGGCCGTTCTCGACCCTTGGTTGGCCCGACAAGACGCCTGAAATGGCGCGTTACTATCCAACGCAGGTGCTCGTCACCGGCTTTGACATCATCTTCTTCTGGGTTGCCCGCATGATGATGATGGGTCTGGAATTCCTCGACGAGGAGCCATTCCACACCGTCTATATGCATGCCCTGGTCCGCGACGAAAAGGGCCAGAAGATGAGCAAGACCAAGGGCAATGTCATTGACCCGCTTAAGCTCGTTGACGAATACGGCGCTGACGCGACCCGTTTCACGCTGGCTGCTATGGCCGCACAGGGTCGTGACCTAAAGCTCTCGATCCAGCGCGTAGAAGGCTACCGCAACTTCGTCACCAAGCTTTGGAACGCCGCGCGTTTCCTCGAGATGAACGAAGCACGCCGCGTTGCCGGCTTTGACCCGAAGACCAACAAGCTGGCTCTCAACCGCTGGATCGTTGGCTCGACCGTGCGCGCGCTTGCTGACGTTCGTAAGGGCATCGAGGACTATCGCTTCAACGAAGCTGCAAACTCTGCTTACGACTTCGTCTGGGGCACGTTCTGCGATTGGTACGTGGAATTTGCCAAGCCAGTCTTCAGCGGCGAAGACGAAGCGGCAAAGGCCGAAACTCGTGCGACCGCTGCCTGGGCACTCGATCAGATCCTGATCATGCTCCACCCGATGATGCCATTCGTCACCGAAGAGCTCTGGGCCAAGACCGGCGAATTCGGCGACAAGCGTGAGAGCATGCTCATTCTCACCGAATGGCCAGTTCTGTCGGGTCTCGAAGACGCTGAAGCAGATGCTGAACTGGCTTGGCTGGTCGATGTCATCTCCAACACGCGATCGGTCCGCGCCGAAATGAACGTTCCAGCCAGCGCCAAGCTGCAGCTGGTCGTTATCGGCGCCAATGAAACGACGCTGGGCCGCTTGGTGGCGGGCACTTCGCTCATTACCCGTCTGGCGCGTCTAGAGCATATCACCCCGAGCAATATTGTTCCCGGCGAATCCGCACAGTTCGTCGTTGGCGAAGCCACTTTCGCTCTGCCGCTCACCGGCTTCATCGATATTGCTGCTGAAAAGGCGCGCCTGTCGAAGGATATTGGGAAGCTCGAGAAGGAAATCGACGGGATCGAAAAGAAGCTCGGCAATGAGCAGTTCGTTGCTAAGGCGCCTGCTGAGGTGATCGAAGAGCAGAAGGCCCGCCTCGAAACGGCAGGGGCTTTGCTCAAAAAGATCCGCGAAGCGGTGAGCCGCCTCTAGTCAGACTTTAAAGGCCCGGAGCGATCCGGGCCTTTTTTGTGACGAGGGGCAGGGGTAGGGGCCGGTCCCATTCATGCGTCAGTGGGCAGCGTCCGACAGCCTAGCGCTGCCACAATTGGCTTGAGGGGCCGTGGATTTCGGATTTCCAACCGAGAACAGCGGCTTTAGGGGGAAATTCGGAATCAAATAATCCGCCACGGAAATATGCCCCCAAAGATCGCTGGTGACGGTAAGACCCCCGAATTGCTTGACGTTTTCGCATCTCGCAACACCACGTAGTTAAAATAGTTTCAATGCTTGTGACGATTCAGCAACAACGATCTCCAATTCGTTGAGATCCGCGGCGTGACAACAGTTTGGACATGTTTCCCGCCACAATCTGAGTCTAAAAATTTCCCCATGTTCATGAGCGGACACGCTCAGCCCAACTTGGGGAAATCCTTTTTGGCGCTAAGCGTTCCGTTAAGCAGAGAAATTATCTACCGGGGGTAGAAGTGGTCGCGGCAAAGCAGAGGCTGGATAGGGTGGCAGAGTGTGGGCGGCTTAGCGTCGCCATATCGCCTTATTTCCGCGCCGGTCGCTCCTGAATGCGGTCATAATGCATGTTTACTATTTATTTATACATTGCTTTGCCAGCCCCGGTGAAACCCATTAACTGGCACCCATCAAATTGCGCACTGAGAAGTGACGCTGTGGAGCTGGTTCACCAGTCGCCGCGCAAAAGTCTGGTCCGTGTTGTCACGGGCAAAAGGAGTAAAATGCGTACCCCTCGGGATAAGTCCCTTCCCATATCAGCAGGGGGCATGGCTTTGGCTTTGTTGGCCACCATGCCTGCATCGGCACAGACCGCCGCTGATGCTGCGGGCCAGTTCGCGCGTGCTCTCGACGGTGGCGGTGTGATCGTCTCCGACGATACCTATCTGTCAGCACTTGAAAGCGATGCCGCTGCTGGCCGCCCGTTGGCTATGTGGCAGCTGGGCACGATGTATGAAAATGGTCAGGGCGTAGACAAAGATCCGGTTAAGGCCTTCGGTTACTACTCCCAGATCGCTATCCAGCACGCTGACACAGCGCCAAAGGGCCTTGAAGCTGACATTGTCGCTCGGTCCTTCGTGAAGTTGGGCGATTACTTCCGCGTTGGCGCGCCGGAAGTGGGTATTCATCAGAACCCGAACGAATATCACCGCATGTTGATGCATGCCGCCACCTATTTCGGTGACGCTGAAGCGCAGTACCGTGTCGGCATTCTCTATCAGGTCGAGGACGGTTTGGGCCTTAGCCCGACGCTGAGCGCTCGCTGGCTGCAGTATGCCGCGAATAAGGGCCACTGCTTGGCACAAGCGCGCCTTGGCGAGTTACTCTACAACGGCCTCAATGATTATCCGCCTCGTCCTGCAGAAGGGCTCATGTGGCTCAATGTGGCGCAGGCGACGTGTATTGGTACGCCGGATCAGGCCTCCGCAGACGAACTTTTGGCCAACGCCATGCGCTCGGCCAGTCCGGATGTTCGCGAAGCCGCCATTACCATGGCAAGCTCTGGTGCCTTCGATACGGCCAGCAAGTTCTAACTAGAAAAATGGCGCCACCCGGCGCCATTTTCTTATTCCATTCTAGAAGCTGAACCTGCCTTCAATTGGCACGTGATCGCTCGGCTTTTCCCAGTCACGAGTATCCTTATGGATATGCACGTCATCCAAGCGGTCGGCCGCTTGCGGCGAAAGCATCAGATGGTCAATGCGGATGCCCGCATTGCGGCGCCAAGCGCCCGCCTGATAGTCCCAGAAGGTGAATTGCTGTTCGCTGCTAACGGCACGCAGGGCGTCCGTCATGCCCATGTTCTGAAGTTTGCGGAAGCGTTCCAGACTCTCTGGGCGGAAGAGGGCGTCGCCCCACCATTTGTCCGGCGCATGGCAGTCAATTGGCTGAGGGATGAGATTGAAGTCGCCCATCAGAATGAACGGTTCTTCGAGCGCTAGGCGCTGCTCGGCGAACACGTTCAGGCGATCCATCCACTTAAGCTTATAGGGGAATTTTTCCGTGTCGACCGGGTTGCCGTTTGGCAAATAGATGTTGCAGACGCGCACTGCGCCGCCTTCCACAGAGAACACGCCTTCGATCAGACGCGCTTGCTCGTCGGTGTCATCGCCGGGCAGGCCGCGATGCACTTCATCGAAGGGGAGCTTAGAAAGCAGCGCTACGCCGTTCCAACTCTTCTGGCCGTGGGTTTCGACATTGTACCCCAGCGCCTCTATCTCAGTGCGCGGGAAAGATTCGTCGACGGATTTGATCTCTTGAAGCCCCACGATGTCGGGCTTTTCTTCCTCTAGCCAGCGCACCAGCACTTCAAGGCGGGCCTTGATGCCGGCAATGTTCCAAGTGGCGATGCGCAGGGCCATGCGGTTTTCCTTAGATCAGGTCGTCGTAGACGGCGCGAATAAGGTCCTTGGGGTAAACCCCGGTGCACCCTTCGAGAGCCGTATTGGTCATGGACACTATCGTAAGCTCGTTTGCGTGGTCCACAAGCCAAGAATGGCCGTATACCCCGCCCCAATTCGCCGCGCCCAGGCCGCCAGGTTGGTCAGCTTTGGTTGGATCATCGATGATGGCTCCGAAATAGCCAAAACTCTGGCCTGCATCGGGGCCAGCCACAGTCCCCAATTGATTGGTGAAGCCTCGTTCCACCAACGCCTTACTCACAATGCCCTCTCCGCCCTTACGCAGGGTCTCAAAGAAGAGTGCCAAGTCAGTCGCAGACCCGGCCATGCCGGCTCCACCAGATTGAAATGCCGTCTTGGAAAATATTCGTGCTGGTGAGAACAGAACGCTGCCACCGTCCTCCGAATTTGCGAGCTCTGGCTCCGCCATCGGCCGAGGGGGCGTGTCATCGGCATAGGGCTTGGCCAGTCGGAACATGTTAGAGACAAAAAAGCCTGTGTCAGTCATGCCAAGAGGGCCGGTGACGTGCGCGCGAACGGCGTCGTCGAGGCTGCCACCATGAATTTTTGCGAGTGCTGCACCAAGAACGTCAATTGCCACTGAGTACAGCCACGCGGTTCCCGGCGTGAAATTGAGTGGCAGTTTCGCGACACGGCTGAAGTTCTCTTCAAAATCATTCTCGGTCGGACCAAGTCCGCCTGAGATTTGAGGATCGGCGGAGTAGTCGTACCCCAGACCAGACGTGTGGGTGAGAAGATGGTGGATCGTGATCACCGGCTCCGAACCATCGGGCGACTGTGGTGTGAAATAGGGCAGGTAGTCGCGAACCGCGTCATCAAGCTTGAGCAGATCCTTGTCGACCATAGCCAATGCGGTCGCGGCTATGATGGGTTTGGTGACGGAGGCGAGGCGATAGATCGCGTTTTCCATCATCGGCACATTGGCTTCGCGGTCGAAATGACCCGCAGCGCGCCGAATGATTTGCATGCCGTGCTGAAAAACGAGCAGTTCCGCACCGACGATTTTCTGCTGCTCAATTGCGCTATCCATGACAGCGTTTACGCGATGTCCCATTCCTACCTCCCCAAGCAGAACCCCGGAATCGACGATCCCGGGTTGCATAGAGGATAGAGAACTAAAGTAGAACGTAAAGCGTTTTAGACGGCAAAACTTGTGCCGCAGCCGCAGGATGCGACGGCATTGGGATTCTTAATCTGAAAAGCTTGGCCGATCAGATCGTCTACGAAGTCGATTTCCGAGCCGCCCATAAATTCGAGCGAGAGAGGATCGATCAGAACGGTCGCTTCGCCTTTTTGCAGAACGAGATCGTCGCCATTCGCCGTTTCCTGAACAAGATTATATTCATATTGAAAGCCGGAACATCCGCCGCCGGCCACAGAAATACGCAGAACAGTCCCCGGCACCTCCTTGGAGAGGATGCGAGCAACGCGCTTTGCGGCGCGGTCAGAGAGGCTTACTGTCGGTACTACTTGTGCTGCAGCGGTCATGGGTTTTCCCAATGCGATCGTAATGTCATAACGCTTTTCCTAAGATAGGCGCGTCGCGCCCAATTGCAAAGACCTGGAATTCACACATGAGCGATACCGCCCCCTATGCCAGCAAGCCTGAAGACACTTTGGGTCGGCTTTATGGTGCAGGGCCGAGCCCAACCCGCTCCGAATTCCAGCGCGACCGGGACAGAATTATCCACTCAACCGCCTTTCGTCGCCTTCAGCACAAGACGCAGGTTTTTCTCGCGCATGAGGGGCGGCATTTTCGTAATCGACTGACGCACACCCTTGAAGTCAGTCAGATCGCCCGTTCAATCGCTCGTGCATTGCGCTTGAACGAAGATTTGGCTGAGGCGCTCGCGTTGAGCCATGACCTTGGGCACACGCCGTTCGGCCATGCTGGAGAGCGCGCGCTGCATCGGGCGATGGCGAGCTTTGGTGGATTCGACCACAACGTGCAGGCACTGCGCGTCGTCACGCAGCTCGAAAATCGCTACGCAGAGCATGATGGCCTGAACCTAACGTGGGAAACGCTCGAAGGCATTCTGAAGCACAACGGCCCGCTCATTGATGCTTCTGGCGTCCCTGTCGGGCGTTACACACATGAAGGCCTGCCAAGCGGGGTGAATGACATTCCCGCCGTGGCCGATCTTCGGCTCGACACCTACGCCAGCTTAGAAGCACAAGCGGCGGCGATAGCCGATGATATCGCCTATAATGCGCACGATATTGACGATGCGCTGCGTGCTGGCGTCCTGAACCTTGAGGACTTTCTCGATGTGCCAATGGCAGGGCCAATCGTACGCGAAGTGCTTGAGCGTTATCCGGGCATTCCTGCCAATCGTCAGACTCACGAAGTCCAGCGGCGCATGATTACACGGGCCATTGAAGACGTGATTTCGTTTAGTTCCGCCAATATCGAGCGCATTGCACCGCAGTCGGTCGACGATGTTAGATTGGCCGGCACCACAATCATCACTTTTTCCCCAGAGACGGCAATCGCCGAAAAAGGCCTTAAAAACTTCCTTTTGACGCGAGTTTACCGGCACAAGTCAGTCATGCAGCCGGTCCTTGAGAGCGAAGCAGTAGTGGAACGCCTTTTTGCGCGCTATATGTCGGACGCTGACATGCCCGGCCGCTGGGGTGAGAAAGCAAAAGCCTGCTCAGGCCCTAATCGTGCCCGAGTTGTAGCTGACTTCATTGCGGGTATGACGGACCCTTATGCATTAGATGAGCACTACCGCTTGTTTGACGCTCGGCCCGAATTCCGTTAACCCGGCCCGACCAAATTCCGTAGGTTCGACATGGATATTTTTGCGCTCTTCACTACCCGGGTCCACGCGGCCCTGCGTGCCGACTACCCCGATCTCGATGAGGGCCTGCTCGCGCGCGTGGTTGTAGAGCCCCCGCGCGACGCAACCCATGGTGACCTTTCGACCAACGCCGCTATGGTGGTTGCGAAGCCTTTGGGTAAGAACCCACGTGAGCTAGCGACTGCTCTTGCGGGCCGCTTCGCCTCTGACGCAGATGTTGCATCGGTGGAAGTTGCAGGGCCGGGCTTTATCAATTTCCGTCTCAATAACTCGGTTTGGCACCAGGTCCTGAAGTCTGTTTCAGAGCAGGGCGTCGATTTCGGCCGCTCGAACCTTGGTCAGGGCGAACGCGTCAATGTTGAGTTTGTGTCGGCAAATCCGACCGGCCCAATGCACGTTGGCCATACCCGTGGCGCTGTTTTCGGCGACGCGCTGGCCTCGCTCATGCAGTGGACAGGGTATGACGTTACCCGCGAATATTACATCAATGACACCGGTGGTCAGACGATCATTCTGGGCCGTTCGGCCTTGCTCCGTTACCGCGAAGCACTGGGCGAAACCATTGAAATTCCATCGGGCTTTTACCCTGGCGACTATCTGATCCCGGTCGGACAGCAATTGGCCGCCGAATACGGCACCAAGCTTCTGGAAATGGAAGAGCAGGAAGCTGCGCTTATCGCGCGTGAAGTCGCTCTCAAGGGCATGATGGAATTGATTAGGGCAGATCTCGCCAAGCTCAATATCCATCACGACGTGTTCTTCTCCGAGCGTACGCTGCACGGGGCAGGGGGCGACATTGAGTCGACGCTTGCTTGGCTGCGCGAAGAAGGCATGGTCTACGAAGGCCGTCTCGAAGCGCCTAAGGGTAAGACCCCAGAAGATTGGGAAGACCGCGAGCAGACACTGTTCCGCGCGACAGATTATGGCGACGATACGGATCGTGCCCTGATCAAGTCGGACGGTTCCTACACCTATTTCGCCGCTGACATTGCCTATCACCGCAATAAATACCTGCGCGGCTTCAACCACATGATCAACGTGCTGGGCGCTGACCACTCCGGTTACGTCAAGCGCCTGCAGGCGGCAGTGAAGGCCGTATCGAACCAAGAAGCGGATATGGACGTCCGTATCTGCCAGTTGGTGCGTTTGCTCAAGAACGGCGAGCCGTTCAAGATGTCCAAGCGTTCGGGCGACCTCGTTACCCTTGCTGACGTTGTTGACGAAGTTGGTCCAGACGCGACGCGTTTCATGTTGCTCTTCCGTCGCAACGACGCGTCGATGGATTTTGACTTTGCCTTGGTCAAAGAACAGACCCGCGATAACCCGGTGTTCTATGTTCAGTATGCTCATGCCCGTGCTTGTTCGATTTTCCGCACTGCGCAGCGCGACCTGCCGGACCTCGATATTTCCCCAGCAGCTCTGGCCAAGGCCGAAGTTGAGCGCCTAGATAGTGCCGCGGATATTGAACTGATCCGACTGCTCGGCGCTTGGCCACGGACGGTGGCAGCAGCAGCTGTTGCCCACGAGCCGCATCGTATTGCATTTTACGTGCACGAATTGGCTGGAGCCCTGCATGGGTTCTGGGCTAAGGGTAAGGATGATCCGTCTTTACGTTTCGTTAACCAGTCTGACCCGAAGTTGAGCTTGGCTCGACTCGCCCTTGTCGATGCCGTTCGCCAGGTTATCCGCAACGGTCTCGGCATGCTTGGTGTCTCAGCCCCCGATGAACTCTCATAATTCGGGCGCATTGGTGTGATCAATCGCGGGGCGGTGTCCATTGGGCCCCCCCGCTATCTAGAGGCGCTGTCGGAGTACGTCAGCGAAGCCGCAGCATATGGCCGGACAAAGTGATGCCCCGGACGATCTGATCGCCGAATTGGCCCGCCTGATGGCGGGAGAGGCGCGCCCTGAAAACGCTCCGAGTGAGCCGCAGCAACCGCGCGTCCGTATTCCCGGCGACGACTCGCCGCAAATGCCGCCTGTTCCGCGGTTTGATTTTACCGCGCAACCGCCCAGCGAGCGCGTTGTTCCCCCAGCTCCACCGGTCGCGCCGCGTCCTGTTTCTCAGCCGCGAGTTCGCGTGCCATCTCCCGCGCCCGTGCCGCCGCAAACGCCGACACCGAGCCTTGATTTCGCTCTTCGCCCGGGTGTGACCGCCGCACCAACACAGCCGCTCACGCAGCCCCCGCAGCCACCGGTTGAACCCTTTGCGTTCGACTTTGATCTGCGTTCTGCTCAGCGGCCATCGGCTCCAACCTCGCCTGTGCCATCGGTCCCGCCGGTCGCTTCGCCACAGCCGTCGCTCGATCAAGGCGTAGCGAGTCGCGAGCAGGCTCCTCAATTCGTTCCCCAACAGCCAGTTGCGCCACAGCGCCCTGTTGAACCAACACCTGTTCGGCGTGAACCCATACAGGCTCAGGTCGTCTCCCCAGCGCCAGTTGTGGTTGAGGAAGAGCCCGAGCCAATCAATCTTGATCAAGATAGCTTGGCCGATCTGATTGCATCTGAATTGGCCAAGGATCAGCTGCAGAGCGAAGATAATACGGGTGGCAATTTCGAGTTCGAGGTTGAACCCGATAGTGTCGCATCACAGTCTGACGACTATTTCTCTCAAGTCGCGACGCACACGCGTGGCGTCGAGCAGCCGTCAGTGTACACCGCAGCTGATTTCTCCGATTCAGTAAGAGCTGCGAGCTCTCAGTTTGACGAGCCAAGCTTTGGCATTGCTCCCGAATCTGCCGCGGCGACACCACAGCAGCGACGTCAAGAACCCGGCTTTGGGACTGACCCGCTCGCTGAAATTGAGCGGCTTGTAGGTCCAGCGGTGCGCATGAGTGTCCAGCAGGACACTGCGCCTGAACCCATCGAGCAAGCCGAGCCGAAGTCAGCTCCGGCACCGTTGCGAAGCCTGGCAACACCAACTTTGCCGCCGGAAACTGAACAGGCCCCACGCGGACCACGCCGCCGCGCGTCGTCAGCGGACACCAGTTCGGTGGACGATGCTATCCTTGCAGCGGCGGCCGCCTCTGGCGCGCGCGTTGAATGGGTCGATCATACGGCCGGAAGCGATGCCGATGATGATGGCGATTACAGCGAACCGCGTCGCCGTCGTTCGTTCGGCGTGAACAAAGCCGTTCTCGGGCCTTTGCTCGCCATTCTCCTCCTCGGTGCAGGTGGCGGTGCGCTTTATTACATGCTCGGATCAGGCGGCCCATCGGGCCCAGCACCGACGATCGTCGCGGACACAGCCCCGATCAAGGAAGAGCCTGAGCCCAGCACTGAGGCTCCTGCACAGTCGGTCATTTTCAACGAAATGGCTGGTGGCAATAATGGTGCGAACGAGCAGATCGTCCCGCGCGATCAGGCTGATCCTGAAACCATTTCTGAGGCTACTCAGAACTCCGGTATTGGCAATGTTATCAATTCGATAGATCAGGGCACGACCAACCCTGATGGCCTCGTAAACCGCCGCGTGCGAACGGTTACGGTGCGTCCGGACGGTACTATCGTGAGTGGCGATAGCGGTTTGGCTGGTACGTCCATGCTGCCCGTCGATCGACCGAACGTTCCTGAACTTCCTGGGAATACCGCAGCTGCGAATACAACTGCGCCGTCAGAAACAGCTCCAGCTGCAGCGGCGCCGCCGGTTGCTGAAACTCCGGCGGCTCCAGCGGTCCCTCCTGTACAGCCGGGTTCGGTCGTGCCTGTCGTGAACGCAAGCGGCGCAGCTGTCGCTGGCCGAACAGTCGCGATCCCTTCGCTGAAGCCTTCTGACTTCGCTTCAACCGCAGCGGCTGCAATTTCTGCAGCGGCGGCAGCGCCTGCACCACAGGATCTCGCGGCACCGGCTGCAGCAGCTCCGGTTGCGGCGGCTCCTGCAGCAGCTCCAGCCTCTGGCGGTGCCTATGTCCAACTCTCGTCCCAGCGCACAGAAGCGGCTGCCCGTGAGAGTGCACAGGCCATTGCGACCCGGTATGGAGTGTTGTTCGGCGGCGCGAACCTCGAGATTCAGCAGGTGAACTTGGGCGAACGCGGTATCTACTATCGTGTGCTCGTGCCTGCTGCCTCGCGTGAAGCGGCCGTCAATGTCTGTACAAATGTGCGGGCTGCGGGCGGCGATTGCTTGCTGCTCTAAAAAATATTGCCTGACTTGACGATGGCTGTCATCGGTGTCCAATGTGCGCCGATGACAGCCTTTTTTGTTTTTCGTCCATGAGTATAGCGCAGACGGATTGGATCTCAGCGGCTCCTGATGATGCGGCGGAGCAGCCGCTACGTGTCGACGTAAAGGGCTACGAAGGACCGCTCGATCTTCTCCTTGATCTCGCCCGCCGACAAAAAGTGGACCTCGCAGCGATCTCTGTTCTGGCGCTGACCGAGCAATATCTCGCGTTCATCGAAGACCTGCGTCAGTTACGGATCGAGGTTGCCGCCGACTATTTGGTGATGGCCGCTTGGCTGGCCTATCTCAAAAGCCGCTTGCTGGTGCCCCAAGCGGTCAATGATGATGAGCCAAGTGGTGAGATGCTGGCAGCGTTGCTGCATTTTCGACTCAAGCGACTAGAAGCAATGCGCAATGTCTCTACGCAGCTCATCAACCGAGCGCGCGTAGGTGCGAAAGTGTTTGCGCGCGGGGCGCCCGAGCCCATTGAGATCGAACGAAAATCGATTTGGGAAGCGACGCTCTATGATCTTCTCAAAGCCTATTCCGACCAGCGCGAGCGTACCGCAATCGTCGAGTATTCGCCCTATGTGCGCACTGTCTGGTCGCTTCAGGACGCGCGAGACTTGCTGGAAAAGCTGATTGGGGAAACGGCGGATTGGCTTTCACTCGACGGGTTTTTGTATGATTATCTGGCCACACCTGAAGAACGGCGAACGGCTCGAGCGTCATCATTTGCTTCTAGCTTGGAACTGGTTCGACAAGGTGTGATGGAAATCAAACAGCGCGATACCTTTGCTCCAATCATGCTGCGTAAGCGAATGACCTCTCATGATTGACGGCGAAGACAGCGAAGTTCGGACCCGGCAACTGCGGATTATTGAGGCGCTTTTGTTTGCCTCCGCAGAGCCGCTCAAACCCCACGAGATGGCGAGCTTTCTGGGGGAGGGTGTTGCGGTGCTCCCCTTGTTGAAGGCGCTGCAAGCGCAATACGCTCCGCGGGGCGTAAACTTGGTAAGGCGCGGGGACGGGTGGGCATTTCGGACAGCCGAAGACCTCGGATTTTTGCTGCGCCGTGAGCAACAAGAAACGCGCCCACTGTCTCGCGCCGCGCTCGAGACCCTATCTATCATCGCCTATCATCAACCCGCCACGCGCGCGGAGATAGAGGAAGTGCGTGGCGTTGCGACGGGGAAGGGGACTTTGGATCTGCTGATGGAGGCGGGATGGATTCGCATGCGGGGCCGCCGTCGCACACCAGGGCGCCCAGTCACTTACGGAACAACAGATGCATTTTTAGACCATTTTGGTCTTGAGGCGCTTTCCGATTTACCGGGTCTGGATGAACTGAAAGGCGCTGGCCTGTTATCGTCTCGTCTGCCGCCTGATTTGCAAATTCCTCTGCCTTTTGATGGAGATGCTTTGCGCGAAGATGAAGATCCGCTCAGCCCAGATGATCTGGGTGAGGTAGAGACGGAAGATGAGGTTGAAGAGCGTGACTAAAACGCTTTCACATGTTGATTTTGAACACATCCTTGTGTTCGGTGCAGTTTAAACTTATTTCTCGAATTATGTGTCGCGTGTATCGCGTACCGTTAGCCTAAGGGAGACCATCCATGCACGCGCCATCCATCTGGGGCATTCTCGTCGTCGCCGTTGTCGTTATCCTGCTTTTTGGCCGTGGTAAGATTTCCGGCATGATGGGCGAAGTCGCTCAGGGCATTAAAGCCTTCCAAAAAGGCATGAAGGACGAAGACAAGCCTGCTGAACGTATCGACACTGCAACTGCTGCAAAGCCGCAGACTGTTGACGCTGCAGAAGTTGATCGGAGCAAGGACGCTTAATCAGCGCCTTCATCTGAATATTCGCGGCGCTTTCGCCGTACTTCGGAGATCGCTTTATGCTCGGTCTAAGCTGGACAGAGATGCTTGTGATCGGCGTGGTTGCGCTGATCTTTATCGGTCCGAAAGACCTGCCCGTAATGATGGGCAAGGTTGGCAAGATCATTGGCCAAATTCAGCGCATGGGACGTGATTTCCAGCGCGAAATCAACAAGACCTCGGGTTTGGATGAGGTGCGGAGCCTCCGCAACTCCATCACGTCGCCATTGAAGCAGACCGCCGAAGAAATCCGGCGCGAGTTCAACACGATGTCGGCGGACGGTCCTAAGCCAAGCGGAATAATCAAACCCGCTGATCCGTCCTCAGAAAGTGTCGTCAACGAAATTCGCGAGAAGGCGGGCATGCCGCCTATTGCGAAATCAAACGACGATCTCGCATCCGAGTATGGCTTCAAGTCGAGCGCTAAGCCTGAGGCTTCATCTGCGCAAAGTGCTGATACCGCCACAGCGCCTGTAGCGCCACAGGCTGCCGCGCCTGCAGCAGAAAAGCCAACGCCTGTTAAGGCTGCCCGCCCAAGGCCGTCCACGAAGACGGCCGCCGCAATCGACACTGCAGAAAAGCCAGTGAAGAAGCCACGCGCCAAGGCCGTTGTGGCCGACGCGGGTGAAAAGGCTCCGGCCAAGCCTCGTGCGCCTCGCAAAAAGGCCACTAGCACGGGTGAAAAGAGCGAATAATGGCCGATACTCAGGCAAAAATCGAAGATAAGTCGCAAGCTGAGCCGGTTGACGAACTCGCCGGTAGCGAAGCGCCGCTTTTGGAGCATTTGATCGAACTGCGGAAGCGGTTGATCCATTGCGCCATTGCGATTGTTGTCCTCTTGATCGTCTGCTTCCTCTTTGCGGGGCAGATTTTCGATATTCTGCTCAACCCATACCGTTCGATTTATCCAAATCCGGGCGACATGGAGTTGATCTACACAGCGCCGCAAGAATTCTTCTTCACCCAGCTTAATCTGGCTTTCTTTGGCTCGATTTTCCTCGGGTTCCCCTATTTGGCAACGCAGATCTACGGCTTTGTCGCGCCCGGGCTGTATAAGCATGAGCGAAAGGCGCTTGTGCCCTATCTCGTGGCTACGCCGGTCTTCTTTGTGGCCGGGGCGGCAATGGTCTATTTCGTCGTTTTGCCAATGGCATTGGGTTTCTTTGCAGGAATGCAGACCGACGAGATCAAGCTTCTGGCGAAGGTGTCGGAATACCTCAGTCTCGCGATGACGTTGATCTTGGCATTTGGCATCTGCTTCCAGTTGCCTGTCGTGCTGACACTGTTGGCACAGATCGACCTCGTGAGCGTTGAGCAGCTCAAGAAGGGCCGTCGCTACGCTATCGTCGGTATTCTGATCGTGGCCGCGTTCATCACGCCGCCTGATCCGATCTCGCAGATTGGGTTGGCGATACCGATGTATCTCCTTTACGAGCTTTCGATTCTGTCGGTGCGTATGATTGAGCGCCGACGAAAAGCAGCGCTCGCCGCGCAAGAGAACGAAACTGCCTAGTTTCAACGCCCCATTCGCAAGATTGGGGCGTTGGTTTTTGGCTTTTCGAGAATGCCCACTTGCGGGCTACAGTCTTCAACTTTAGACAAGCCACACACCAATAAAGAGGCGGGCTTTCGCTCGTAACGTACAATGTTCGATATCAAATGGGTCCGAGACAATCCTGATGCCTTCAACCAGGCCATGGAAAGCCGCGGGTCCTCTCAGCGGGCTGATACCCTGATTGAGATCGACGATCGCCGCCGCGCGATCATTGTGCGTCTCAACGAAGCGCAAGAAAAGCGCAACACTCTGTCCAAGCAGATCGGTCAGGCCAAGGCCAAGAAGGACGAAGCCAAGGCCCAAGAGCTGATGGCAGAGGTCGCCTCGCTCAAAGAATTCATCCCTTCGGGGGAAGCAGACGAACGCGCCGTCGAGAAAGAACTCCGTGACGCGCTCTCGACCATTCCAAACGCTCCGCTAGCGGATGTGCCGTTCGGCAAGGATGAGAGTGATAACGTCGAGTACTTTGGCCTCAACGGCAATGCTGAGACAGCTGCCACTGTGCGTCCCGTAAAGCCTAGCTTTACGTTTACACCCAAAGAACACTTTGAAATTGGTGTTTCTGAAAAGAACATGGATTTTGAAGTTGCGGCCAAACTCGCCGGTAGTCGCTTCGTTGTCCTGAAGGGCCAGATTGCGCGCCTTGAGCGAGCGCTTGGCCAGTTCATGCTTGACCTCCATTCGACCGAACACGGCTATCTCGAAGTGCAGACACCTGTCCTCGTTCGCGACGACGCGTTGTTCGGTACAGGACAGCTGCCGAAGTTCGAAGAAGATCTGTTCTTCACCCCGCATGGTGAGAGCCGTCTGGCGCTCATTCCGACGGCAGAAGTTCCGATGACCAATTTCGTGCGTGAATCTATTCTCGCCGAAGACGAATTGCCGATGCGCTTCACAGCATTGACGCCGTGCTTCCGTTCCGAAGCCGGTTCGGCAGGGCGCGATACCCGTGGCATGCTGCGTCAGCATCAGTTCAACAAGGTTGAACTGGTCGCGATCACGACCGCAGAAGAAGCCGAAAACGAACACGAGCGCATGCTCGCGGCCGCTGAAGCTGTTTTGACCAAGCTTGGTCTGCACTATCGTGTCATGAAACTGTGCACCGGCGATATGGGCTTTGGTGCGCGCCGCACCTATGACCTTGAAGTTTGGCTTCCCGGTCAGAACACCTACCGCGAAATCTCGTCGGTATCGGTCTGCGGTGATTTCCAGGCACGCCGTATGGAAGCGCGTTACCGCCCATCAGGCGAGAAGCAGGCACTGCGTTACGTGCATACGCTCAATGGTTCCGGCACCGCCGTTGGCCGTTGCTTGATTGCTGTGTTGGAAAACTATCAGCAGGAAGACGGCTCGGTGGTTATCCCTGAAGTGCTGCGTCCCTATATGGGCGGCCTCACCAAAATCGGAGGCTAAGGCCCATGTCCCTGCGCATCTTGCTCACCAATGATGATGGTATTGATGCGCCGGGTCTTGCCGTACTCGCTGATATTGCACGCTCTATCTCCGATGACGTTTGGATTGTGGCGCCAGACGGAAATCAATCGGGGGTAGGGCACCGCTTCTCCTTCGGGCGCGAACTCAGCTTTGATCGCAAGGACGACAAAACTTTTGCTGTGGTGGGTGGCTCACCTGCCGATTGTGTCGTTGCCGCGATGACCCATCTGCTGGGTGACAAGCCGGCTGATCTGGTCTTGTCCGGCGTCAATGCCGGGCAGAACCTTGGCGATATCGTCAACTGCTCAGGCACGGCCGCTGGCGCCCGTGAAGGCGTTCTGCAAGGCGCTATCGGTATCGCGCTTAGCCAAGCGCTTGATTATGAGCTGACGCTGGAGCCAAACTGGGAAAATGCTCGGGCTTTTGGTGTGAGAACCGTTGAAGCCATTCTGCGAAGCCATGCGGGCCATGACGTCTTTTACAACGTCAATTTCCCATATTGCCCGCCGGAGGCTGTGACTGGGATACGCGCGGCAGCTCAGCAGCGTTTCTCCCGATCGCCAATTCGCTACTATCCCAGCGACAATGAGGGCAAATTCTTTATGGCGATTCCCTCAACGCCCACTCCACTTGATCCGAAAGCGGACTTTGAGGTGATGCGCCGCCAGAGCGCCATCACCGTTACTCCGGTTGCGCTGCAACAAACCCATCAGGATGCTCTAGCGAGCCTTGCCAGCTTGTCACTGTAAGTGTGGCAGGTGGTATTTTAGCACTCGACGGCCTGCTCAGTTTTAACCCTAACCAGTGCTGAATCATGTCGATGTGAATTCGCTCAAATCGCATCGGTCTTAAACTCGTCTTTACCTTACCGGCCTAATCTCGGGTCTAGTTGTTTAGTATCTGCGTACGAGTAAGCCGATGAGTATTCGCGTTCCCCGGCGGACCCATAAAGTCTCTGTCGCTATGGCTGGGCTTATGGTTGCAGCAGTCGCATTGTCCGGCTGCTCTAGTCTTGGTAGCCGTACGTTTGGCGACCAGACCGTCACGGGCTCAACAGCCCAACCAGCCCCGTTCTTTGCAAATCAACCCATGCCGCCGAGCCTCGGTGCAGTTCAGGGTGCGCAGAACACTGCCTTCCTGCCTCCTGCGAACGTAGGTGGTGGTGGCGGCGGGATGTTACCCCCTGCGCCAGCGCAGGGCGGTTTCTGGCAAAACAATGCACCGACATCACCAGGTATGATGGGTTCAACGTCGCCAGTTGTCCAAACTCAAGATTTGCCTGCACTGAACTCGTCTCCAATGGGAAATTCGCAAGCCATGCTCGCTCAGCAGAATCTTGCCCCGATGCCGGCTGCGCCTGCGGCCGTTGCCATGGGCAATCCGAACGCTTCGCTTCCGCTTAACTCAAATGTTCCTGTGCAGGTCACGCCTGCTGCGAACACGAACGGTTACACGCACACGATCGCAAGCGGTGAATCGCTGCACACAATTGCACGCCGCTATGATGTCACGACCCAGTCTCTCGTTCATGCCAATGGCATGAGCTCGCCAGACAAGATCATCGTGGGTCAGAAAATTATCATTCCTGGCCGTTCGGATCTGAACCCGGCTCCAGGTTCTGAGCAAATCACGAAGGTTGCGACGATTTCCACCGTTCCAACCACGCCGGCTGCTGCGGCACCACAGCCTGTCTTGGCTGCGGCACCTGTTGCTCAGACTGCCCCAGTCGCCGCGCCGATCCAGCAGGCTGCACTGCCACAGGCTGAACCAGTCGCTTCGGGCAATGACAAGTTCCGTTGGCCGGTGTCTGGTCGGATCATCACCGATTTTGCCGCATCGCGTGGCACAGGTATCAATATCGACGTTCCAGAAGGCTCAGCCGTTAAGGCTGCCGAAAACGGCACCGTTATTTATGTCGGTTCGGGCGTTGAGGGTTACGGTAATCTGATCCTCGTTCGTCATCCGAACGGCTTCGTTTCGGCTTACGCTCACCTCAAGGGCATGAATGTCGACAAGGGTGCAACTGTTACCCGTGGCGACACCATCGGTACGGTCGGCTCCACTGGTTCTGTTTCCAAGCCGCAGCTGCACTTTGAACTGCGCAAGGGCGCGACGCCGGTTGATCCGGTTCCGCTGCTCGCGAGCTAAAGCTCCGCGCGGATTGAGTTTCGAGGGCCACGGCTGTTGCTGTGGCCCTTTTTCTTTGGTGAAGCGGGGAGGGGGATTAAACCGCTTTGCCTTCTTCGCCTGCTAAAGTGCGAACGAGCTGGATCGCCACGCGGCCCGAGCGGGCACCACGGGTTGCGGCCCATTCGATGGCGCGTGCACGCAATGCTTCCGTCCCGATGCTGAGCCCATAGTAGTCGGCATAGCCGGAAACCATTGCGAGATAATTGTCCTGGTCAGAATTGTGGAACCCGAGCCACAAACCGAAACGATCCGACAGTGAGACTTTTTCTTCTACTGCTTCGTTTGGATTGATCGCGCTCGACCGTTCATTTTCGATCATGTCGCGCGGCATGAGATGGCGTCGATTTGAGGTCGCGTAAAAGAGGACGTTTTCTGGCCGCCCCTCAAGACCGCCATCAAGAATGGTCTTGAGCGATTTGTAGCTGGTCTCGCCTTTGTCGAAACTCAGGTCGTCGCAGAAGACGATAAAGCGAGCGGGTTCCTTAGCGATAAGGCGCATGAGTTGGGGGAGGGTCTCCAGGTCTTCTCGCGCGATCTCGATCAGGATCAACCGATCGAAGCCACTCCGAGATTCGATGTCTGCGTGAATCGACTTCACCAAAGAGCTCTTGCCCATGCCACGTGCGCCCCACAGCAGGGCATTGTTTGCACCGTGTCCACGCGCGAATTGCTCGGTATTGCGCAACAGAATATCACGGACTGTGTCGATGCCTCTGAGCATCTCGAGGGGCACTCGGCTGACCTTTGGAACAGCGAGTAGAGTGCCTATCTCACCCTGCCAATGGTAAGCGTTTTCAGGGCCCAACGCCGGGTTCGGCGTGCTATTGTCGCTATTTGGTAGTTTCTGAGCAATGGCCTCAAGTGCCGCCGCAATTCTGCTCAGATAATCTTCTGTCATCACCAGTCCCGTCCTTGTGTCAGCCCCAATGTTTGGAGCCCTTGATTGGGCTTTGCAATCAGCCAACCCCAATTGTATAGTCCGGCCGATTTTGGCCTGGGCGCAAGTGCGGTTAAGCCCGATAGCGTCCACAGCGCATTCGATCAGCGCATTGCCACCCAATCCTGAGCGTCACAAGAAAAATTAAATGGAGTTTGCTTGATGTTTGTAACCCCTGCCTTTGCACAGGACGGCGGCGTGGCACCAGGAGGCATGGCTGACATTCTCATCCAGCTTATGCCGATTGCTCTGCTCGTTGTAATCTTCTGGTTGCTGATCTTCCGTCCGCAGCAGAAGCGCCTGAAGGCACAGCAGGCCATGCTTTCCGCGATCCGTCGTGGCGACACCGTTGTGACCACTGGTGGTCTGGTCGGTAAGGTTTCCAAGGCTGTCGACGGTGAAGACCTTGAAGTCGAAATCGCGCAGGGCGTGAAGGTCAAGGTTGTTCGTGGCATGATCGCAGACGTTCGTTCGAAGTCTGAACCGGTCAACGACAACAAGCCGGCTTAATCTAGCCGTATCAGCCGGGGCCATCAGGCTCCGGCTTTATCCTTCTCAGGACGTTATTTATGAATCACTCGCCGTTCCGCGTATTCATTATCCTGTTCGTGGCAATCGCTGGCATTCTCATGGCAGCTCCAAACTTCTTGCCCAAAAATGTGCAGGATGCTTTGCCCGACTGGCTCCCAAAACCCGGTCTTGTCCTTGGTTTGGACTTGCAAGGTGGTTCGCACCTTCTGCTTGAGGTCGACCGAAAAGGGATCGTGGATCAGCGCTTGAGTGATGTTCGCCGCGATGCGCGTAACGTCCTCGCGAACCAGAATGGTATCGGCAACCTCATCACAACGGATGCGGATCGCAACGCGATCTTCATCGAATTGACCGATCCGACCCAGAAGGCGCAGGCCGAAACCGCAATTCGCGGGCTTCAGAATACGCTGAGCAACGCTCTCATTGGCGGTGTTGGTGTTGATGAAATGGCCTTTGGCGAAACGCCAGACGGTCGCTTGTCGATCACTCTGACCCCAGATGGCATCACCCAGCGCATGAGCTCGCTGGTTGCTCAGTCCATGGAAGTTATCCGCAGCCGTATCGACGAAATCGGTACCACGGAACCCACCATTCAGCGCCAGGGTGATACCCGCGTTATGGTGCAAGTGCCTGGCTTCGGCGACTCGACCCGCCTTAAGAACCTCATTTCACAAACCGCGCGCTTGACCTTCCACATGGTCTATCCGGGCCTGTCTGCCGATCAGGCCGAAGTGCAGGGCTTGCCTGCTGGCACCATGATCCTGCCAAGCCAGGACGGTGGTCGTGAGCTGCTCTATGAAGACGTCGCTCTGGGCGGTGAATCGCTCGTTGATGCGCAGCCGTCTTATGACCAACAGCGTGGCATTCCTGTTGTTTCGTTCAAGTTCGACACCCGCGGCGCGATTTCGTTCGGCGAAATCACCAGCAAGGCAGTCGGTCAGCGCTTCGCTATTGTTCTCGACAATCAGGTCATCACGGCTCCGGTTATCCAGCAGCCGATCACCGGTGGTCAGGGCCAGATCTCGGGCACCTTCACCACGGCAACTGCTAACGATCTCGCAGTTCTGCTGCGCGCGGGCGCTTTGCCTGCAAGCTTGAACGTCATCGAAGAACGTACTGTTGACGCGAGCCTTGGTGCTGACTCGATTCAGGCCGGCTTCACCGCTGGTGTGGTCGCGGCAGTGCTTGTTCTGGCCTTCATGGTCATCGCCTACGGCATCTGGGGCGTGTTTGCGAACGTCTCTCTGATCCTCAATATCATTTTGATCTTTGCCGCGCTCTCGACCCTCGGTGCGACGCTGACGCTGCCCGGTATCGCCGGTATCGTCCTGACCATCGGTATGGCCGTGGACGCGAACGTTCTGATCTATGAACGCATGCGTGAAGAACAGCGTGCCGGTAAGACACCAATTCAGGCGATCAACGCGGGTTTCTCGCGCGCTTGGGGTACGATTATCGACTCGCACCTGACTCAGCTCGTTGCGGCTGTGGTGCTTTACTTCATGGGCTCCGGCCCGATCCAAGGCTTTGCGGTCACGCTTGGTCTCGGCATTATCACGTCGCTCTTCACCTCCTACACCGTGACCTCCTATCAGGTTGGTCTGTGGTTCAAGCTGCGTCGCCCTAAGACGCTCAAGATCCAGCACTTCCGCTTCATTCCTGACGGCACGACAATTCCGTTCATGAAGATCTCGAAGTATGTGATTGCCTTCTCGATCATCATGACCGGTGTTTCCATCGGCTCGGCCGTGTTCAAGGGCTTCAACCTCGGCATCGACTTTGTTGGTGGTACTGCGATTGAAATCCAGCACGTCGGAGGCCCTGCAGACGTGGGTCGCGTGCGTGAGTTGACCAGTGACTTGGGACTGGGTGAAATCCAGGTTCAGGGCTTCGGGACGCCGCAGGACGTACTCGTTCGTGTACAAGCGCAAGAAGGCGGTCAGTCCGCTGACCAGATCGCTGTTGCCAAGGTCACCGAAGTTCTGGCTGCTGAGAACTATGAGGTACGACGTACTGAGGCAGTGAGTGGTACGGTTTCAGGCGAATTGGCGTGGACCGGAACTATCGCGGTCATCATCGCGCTCGCCTGTATCTTGATCTACATCTGGTTCCGCTTCGAATGGCAATTCGCTATGGCGGCGGTGACCACCACCAGCCACGACTTGATCATGACGATCGGTCTCTTCTCGCTGACCGGATTGGAGTTCAATTTGAGCTCTATCGCGGCGGTGTTGACCCTGGTCGGTCTGTCGCTGAACGAAACTGTGGTGGTCTCGGATCGTATTCGTGAAAACCTCACGAAGTACCGCAAGATGCCTCTGCCAGAGCTGATTGATCTGTCGATCAACCAGACCATCGTGCGTACCTCGCTCACCCAGTTCACGCTTCTGCTGGCGCTGATTCCGCTGGTGCTCTTTGGCGGTGAATCGCTCCGCAGCTTTGTTATCGCGATGACATTCGGCTCTATCGTCGGCATGTACTCGTCGGTCATCGTCAACGGTCCAATTCTCATCAACTTCGGCCTGAAGCAGAAAACTGATGAGCAGCTGGCCGCAGAAGACGCTGAGAAGAAGCGCAATGCTGATGGTGCTGCCGTTTAATCGGTGCACTGCTTTAAACATCTGAAAAGCTGTGATAGCCCCGACCTATTGGCCGGGGCTATTTTTTGCTCCATTTGGACCGGCGAACTGAAAGCACTCTATGACCAGCTCATCGCCCACAGGTTTCTATCCCCAACGCGTTGGCATTGATGCCTATGGCAATGGTGGATTTCGCTTTGCCGATATGTCCCACAAAGGCTCGCTGCTGTGTTTGCCCAGTGGCATGTACGCATGGGAGATCGTAGCGGCGCAGGAGTTGACCCTAGAGTCTTTGCAGCCGATCCTCGACCACGCCGACGAGGTTGAGGTTCTGCTCATTGGACTTGGTGAGAAGGTTGCGGCCATTGACCCGGCCATTAGGACTGCATTACGGGCGCGTGGCATTATCGTAGAAGCGACCCAAACGGGTGGGGCAGTGCGGACCTATAATGTGCTGCTCGCCGAAGACCGGCAGGTTGCGGGCGCTTTCATTGCCGTCGAGAACGCCCGATGACTGCCTCGTCCTTTGATCATGCGGCAGACCTGCTCCGCACAGCCGACCCCGATCGCTACCTCTCCACACTGGTCCTACCAGCAAAGGCTCGTCCCTATATCGCTGCGCTTTATGCGTTCAATGCCGATGTCGCGGGCATTCGAGATCGTGTCTCTGGGCCGGCTCCCGGCGAAGTGCGGCTGCAATGGTGGAGCGACGCTCTCACAGGCGAAGGGCATGGTGAAGTTTGGCAAAATCCCGTAGCCGATGCGCTTCTGCAGACGATTGAAAAATTCAACCTTCCAGCGGGCACCTTCCTCCGTCTCATTGGCGCGCGTCGGTTCGATCTTTACGACGATCCCATGCCAGATCTGGAGACTTTTGAGGGCTATGCCGGGGAGACGGCATCAACGTTGCTTCAGCTCTCGGCAATGGTGCTCAATGAGGGCAACTCGGTCGAGACAGGGGACGCAGCTGGGCATCTGGGCGTCGCACAAGCTCTGATCGGTCATATGCGGGCTCTCGGCTACGTATCCGCACAAGGCCGGATCATGTTGCCCTGGAGCCTGTTGCAGGCCAATGGCGTGCAAGAGACGGAGCTCTTCCGTGGGCAAAACTCTGAAGGCCTCCACGCTGCGTTCAGCCAGCTTGGAGAGATTGCGTCAGAGCATTTGGTCAAGGCACGAGACGCTATTGCGCTTCTGCCCGCGCCGCTGCGCCCTGCGTTCGCAATCGTGACTCTCCTTGAGAAGCAACTGGCGCAAGTGATTGAAAATACGAATGCCTTTGCTGTGGCTAGTGATAGCGCAGCGTGGCAGAAGATTGCCAAATTGACCTATTGGTCGTTGCGCAACCGCTCGTAAGTCGTCGCGATGAATTCTCCAACAAAGCGGGCCGTGAGCGTTTCGCCACTGAAAAGCTGCGCACTGACTGTGATCCGGCCACGGCCACGCTTGGCGAGCATCGTAGCGGTGCGCTCCCACGGGCCATCGTCGATGGCGCTATGCGCCGATATGGCTTCACGCGCAGGCGCGATATACTCCATTTGCGATGTATGGATGACGAGCTCTGCCTCAAACTGATCACGCTCTAAGCGTAAATGCACAGCGCTCCATGCGGCGAGGAGACAGAGGGTCGCCCCGCTGCCGCCAAACAATGTGCCATGCATATTGATATTGGGCGGCAGCGGGGCCTTTAAAACGACATTTGAAGCGCTGGCACGCACTGCACTCACCTCCATGGCCCGCGACAGCGGGATCGTGGTGTGCAGATATTGCGTCAGCGCCTCGGGCGTCATGCCCAGGACTTGAGGTCTTCAAGCGCGCGGCTGGTGATAGCGCGACGCTTGGCGATGGTTTTGTCCGGACCGCGCCAACGAGCGACGCCCTCTGGCTTCGTGATCGTCACTTCTGGGAACAGACCAAAATTGACGTTCATCGGCTGGAAGCTGCGCGCGCCAGAATAGCTTTCTGCTTCAAGGTGGCCCCCGGTGATGTGGCCAATAAGAGCGCCGAGAGCTGTCGTAGCTGGCGGTAGGCCCATCGAGCCACCAAGAGCTTCGGCAGCGGTGAGACGCCCAGTGATCAGGCCGCAAGCGGCGCTTTCCACATAGCCTTCAACGCCGGTGACCTGACCAGCGAAACGAATGCGCGGATCGTTCTTGAGCTTGAGATCGCCTTGCAGAACCTTCGGGGAGTTGATGAAGGTGTTGCGGTGCAGACCGCCCAGACGTGCGAACTGTGCGTTCTCTAGGCCTGGGATCATGCGGAAGATTTCCGCCTGAATGCCGTAACGCATTTTGGTCTGGAAGCCGACCATGTTCCACAGCGAGCCCAAAGCATTGTCCTGACGCAGCTGGACGATGGCATATGGCTTCACGGTTGGGTTGCGCGGATTGGTCAGGCCAACAGGCTTCATTGGACCATGGCGCAGGGTTTCAACGCCACGTTCTGCCATCACTTCAATCGGCAGACAGCCGTCGAAATAGGGGACCTTTTCCCAATCCTTGAATTCGTGCAGCGGCGCGGTCTTCAGCGCTTCCACGAAGGCAAAATACTGGTCCTTATCCATCGGCAGGTTCAGGTAGTCAGCACCAGTTCCGCCTGGGCCGGCCTTGTCGTAACGCGACTGCTTCCACGCGATGTCGTGGTTGATGCTGTCGTAGTGCACGATTGGGGCGATCGCGTCAAAAAACGCGAGGGCGTCTTCGCCCGTCTTCTCGAGGATGGCTTCTGCCATAGCGGGCGAGGTGAGGGGCCCCGTCGCAATAATGACGTGCTCCCAACTCGGGTCCGGCCAGCCGGCGACTTCTTCGCGCGCGATGGTAATGTTCGGATGGTTTTCGATCGCCCGGGTGACTTCCGCGGAGAAGGCGTGGCGGTCAACGGCGAGAGCGCCGCCTGCCGGGAGCTTGTGCAGGTCCGCAGCGCGCATGATCAGCGAGTTGCAGCGGCGCATCTCTTCATGCAGCAGGCCAACAGCGTTCTGCTCATGATCGTCCGAGCGGAAGCTGTTCGAGCACACGAGCTCGGCGAAGCTATCTGTGCTGTGAGCGTCGGTTTCTTTGACGCCACGCATTTCGTGGAGAATGACGGTTACGCCAGCTTCAGCTGCCTGCCAGGCAGCTTCAGAACCAGCAAGGCCCCCGCCGATGATGTGGATGGTTTTGTTTGACATGATGAGCCAAATACCAAGCCCGTCATGCCGCTGCAACTCGCCTTATAGCGAGCGCCCCTCATGAGAGCCTTCTTTGCGCCCTTCGATGATCTTTTGCGAGAAGACTTGGAGGTCATCGCGGGGCGGACGGGCGTTTGCGTCCTAACCGGAGACCGCGGACGCGGATAGAAAATAAGGTCCAAATAGAAAACGCCCGCATCTCAGAGAGAGGCGGGCGTTCGGTTTGGGTCGACGTATGCTGCAGGCTTAGAGCGTGTTTGCATGATCGCGAGCTACGCGAGTGATATCGGTACGCGAAATGCCAAGGTCGTTGAGCTGACGGTTGTCGAGCGAAGCGAGTTCACGAACGGTCTGCTGATAAGCGGCCCACTTCTTAAAGGTCTTACGGATGTCCATCGGATGTCTCCTGTTGTTTACGTGATCATATTTAGTGCGTGGCGTAAAAATGAGCAGTCTGGATTTACTCAGATTAGCTATGCACTTTTTGCAAGGCGGCGAGTGACGCAGGCGAGGCTCAAAATCCAGAATGACTGTGCGGCCGCAGCTTTAGCGATCGAACAGCGATTTCGTCATTTGCGTGAAGTCGGGTGGGCAAATGCCGATTATGCTAGGTTCGCGACTGATGCGAACAATGCTAGGGAGTTGACTAGGCTTAGGTTCTAGTGCGCGAACCGAGCGCCAGACTGTGCGGACGAACATGGGGGGTACTCCCAAGGTTTCGTGAACTCGTCGTCCCAATACATAAGCTATCCTGTGAACCTTGCTCAGGGGCGTGTGGTCAGATGACGCATGCGCTGCATGCATGGCATTTTCATCATCTTGTCACGAACACAAATTCCTCTCCGGAAATCTCCCTGTTGCGATGTAAAACCTTTTTATTAACCATAATTCCGCTTGCCCCTAGTGAGGCGAACACAGACACTCCGGCCGAGTTCAGCGAGGTGATATCCAGTGCGGCAAGGCGCCCATGTCATTGTTGTCGGTAATGAGAAGGGTGGGTCGGGCAAGTCGACCACAGCATTTCATATCGCCATACTGCTTCTGCATCAGGGATTTAAGGTTGCGACGCTCGACGTCGACAGCCGACAGCAGACCTTTACGCACTATGTCCGCAACCGCCGTGAATGGGCGCGCTTAAACGAGCAAGTCATTCCGCACCCCACTCACTATCACCTGCCTTTGTCGCGGGGCGATTCTCTGCGTGAAAATCATCGGATCGAATTCGATCTCTTCACTCAGGCGATTGGTGAGGTCGAAGACACGGCAGATTTCATTATTATTGATACGCCAGGCTTCGACACCAACCTGACGCGGCTCGCCCATTCCTTGGCCGACACTTTGGTGTCTCCGGTCAATGATAGCCTTATCGACCTCGCGGTTATGGCCCAAGTCGACCCTGTGACTGGGGAACCGCGTGAGCTCAGCCACTATGCAAGATTGGTTCAGCGCGCGCGCTCTGAACGTCTGGCGATTGACGGGCGCAACATTGATTGGGTGCTCGTTCGAAATCGCATCTCGATGCTCTCCTCGCGCAATATGCGTCAGGTGCAGACAATGCTGGACCGAATTGCCGAGCGTCTGGGGTGCCGCGTTGCCGATGGCATTGCCGAGCGTGTGATCTTCCGCTCGCTCTTTGCCAGCGGCATGACAGTTTTTGATCCGCTGAGCGAAGAGTTGTTGGGTGGCATGCCATCTGCTTCACATACGAGTGCTCGGCAGGAATACCGCACGCTCGTCAACGCGTTGAACCTGCCGCTGTCTCAGCGCGCGGTACAGCGTATGGAATTGTTGGCAGCCGAGGCTCCAGAGACGATCCGATTTGAAGAAACCGTGCGAGACGACGCTTAGCCTTGTGCGTAAGCGGCCTTGCGCGGTTCCTGAGTGGCGGCCACGTTCTCGCGCGCGTCATAAGCGGCGCGGGCGTCAATAATGGCCTCATGGTTTTCAGCGGACCAATCCCATAGCGCGCTGATAGGGCCCTGTAATGTCTTGCCCAATTGCGTGAGGCTATACTCTACGCGTGGGGGGACTTCAGGATAGATAGTGCGTGTCACGAGCCCGTCGCGCTCCAGATTGCGTAGGGTTAGCGTCAACATGCGCTGCGATACGCCGTTGATCATGCGCTTGAGTTCGTTGAACCGCAGAGTGCCATTACGCCCCAGCATGCCGACGACCATGACGCTCCACTTGTCGCCAATGCGATTGAGCACGTCCGACATGGCAGAGCAATTTGAGTGCAGCGATGTGTCTGTGAGCGACATGGGACACCTATTTGAGAACTAAGGCACAGAATATATGCGAGGTTACTACTTGTGACTAGCCCCCGTCGCAAATGCGAGGGGCTGGTCAAACTCTCGCCGTTTCCTTGAGATTGATGCTCCTGCCTGATAGTAGGTGTGCTTCCTGATATCGTGCCGTCGGAGTGTTCCTGACTTGTCTTTCGCTCAGCGCATAGCTTTGATCTTTTTCATGATTGCAGCCAGTATTTTGCCTGTTCAGGCAACACCGCTGTTGGTTGTCGATCGATCCAATTTGTCAGTGCTGTATGCGCAAGATGCCGGTCAGCCTTGGCATCCGGCTTCGCTCACCAAACTCATGACGGCCTACGTGGTTTTCGAAGAGCTGGCGCTTGGAACAATTACTCTTGATACCCCTGTCCGGATATCAAAAGGGGCGGTTGCCCTCGCGCCGAGCAAGTCAGGCCTGGCCGTCGATAGCTCTGTTACGATGCGAGACGCGCTCTACCTGCTGATAGTCCGCTCTGCCAATGACGTTGCCTATGCCATCGCCGAAACCATTGCGGGCACAGAAGCCAATTTCGCGGTGAAGATGAATGACGTTGCACGTCGCATGGGGATGACGGGGACTAATTTCGTCAATTCCCACGGTCTGCATGTTGTCGGCCAGGTTTCCACGGCGCGCGACCTAGCAATTCTGTCTCTCTACATCGAGCAAGCCTATCCGCAGTACATGCCCATATTCCAGACGGGCACTGTGCGCCTGAACAAGGCCGTGTATGAGGCGAATAACGCGCTTCTTAAGGGGTTTTCCGGCACCAACGGCATGAAGACAGGGTACACCTGTGCTGCTGGGCTGAACGTCGTTGCGACAGTCGACCGTAATGGTCGCCGCCTCTTAGCCGTTGTTCTCGGTGGTTCTTCAGCACGCGAACGCAATGAGCGAGCCGCCGAGCTATTCACCAATGCCCTGTCGGGTCGTTATCAAGGGAGTGGCCAGTCGCTGCTCAGCCTCGTGAACTCGGGTGGAGCAGCCCAAGACATGCGGCCATTGGTGTGTGGCGCTGGGGCGCCAGAGTATATCAAGGCGCGCGAAGCTGAGTTCCCTATGGGCCTTAAAGGCCAGCCAAGCTATCTCAACGATGAGATTCCATTGCGCGAATATACGGTTGTGGATTTGGGCCGCACACGGTCCGTCGCGTTTCCGCGTCCACGCCCGGCGCATGTTTCGCGTTTCGCGGCGCCAGCGGTAGCCGCCACCTCGACGGCTCCGATTGTAGCGGAACGAGCAGTATCCCTGCCAGTACCGCGTCCTGCGGACCTTTAGCCCGTCAAGCCAATGCGGACGGTGAGTGAGATAACCTCGCCGTTCGTTTGCACGTCGCAATGATGCCCATTCTGACGGCAAAACAGCGGGATATCGATTTTCGCCATAGCGTCCGTCGCGAGGATGAGGAGCTGATCGCCCGCATTCGCAGTGGCAGCGGCCTTTTCCAGCTTCAAGACGGGAAGGGGGCATTTCAGCCCCCTTGCATCAATGGTCAGGACGTTAGTTTCCAAGAACAAGTACCCAGTGAATGCCATAGGCGGAGTTCGGGTTGAACGCGACGCCGATACCAGCCTTTGAGGCGTTTGCGGCGAGGGCGACGGCATCCGCAGGGTTGTTGCGCCAGCCTGAGAAGGTCTCAGCGAATGTCGCATAGCCTGCGCTCAGCTTCATTTGGACAAGCCCACCCGGCATGCTCGGCGCGACACCGGTCTGCGCGTACTGATTGGCCAGCGCCTGTGCGGAGCCATTGAGGCCAGCATCAGCGACCAGCGGAGGCATGTTTTGGTTGGCGCGATAGGCGTTTACGAGCCCAATGGCCTGCTGTGAGTCGAGGCGTGCATTGGGCACGTCCATCCGTGCGGTCAGAGCAGGTTGGAGGCCTGCGGGAGAAGATCCGCCACCACCACCAAATGAAACGCACCCGGCTATGAGCAACGTCATCGACCCCATGAGTGCAAAGCGGGCCAAACTTCTGTTATTCGACATATCTTTCCTTCTGGCGCGCCGCGGTCCATAAGAGGAGCGAGACTTCGTCCATATATCTATATTAGCTCAGTTGGTTGGCCGTTAAAAACCGGCACTATGACGATTTTCATTAGATATTGGCCACCTTGGTGTTCCTTGTGCACTGAGAGCTGGCAAACAAGGCAGCATTGTGGGGGAGGTTGCACTGACTGTGAGTCTGTCTAAATCCGTACAAGAAGTGCGTGCCACGTCAGTGTCCGTGATTTTCCTCGTGTTGTGCCTCGCCGCTTTCGTTGGGGTCTTCACCTATTTTCTCGCAAATGTCGCTGCGCAAACCAAAATTCAGCTCGAAGATGACGCCGCTTCTACAACGCAAGTGGTCGCGACCAATGGGCTTTGGATGAACCAGCTGGCAATTCAAACTTTGCGCCGGATGGATTCACTCATCGAGGATAGTCCTCTGTCTGTAGATGCCGAGGCATTTGATAAGATTATGGAGGACCGTCCGCCGGAACTCATCGTTAGTCTTATCGATGCCGATGCCAACCTCTTGTTCAGTAGCGCGCGATTTATGCCCGGCGTAAATCTGCGTGAGCGTGACTATTTTCAGTCGATACGCAGCGGAGCAGCGTTTGCGACTTCAGCCAAGGTCGTGACGCAACCGAGGGGACGCGAAGGCTTTGTATTTGCTAAGAGATTGACGCGCAACAATGTCTTTGTTGGTGCCGTTGCAGTATCGTACCCGAACAGTGTTCTCGAATCTTTCGTGCGCGACGTTGAGCTTGAGGCTGGGGCGTCCATCAGCCTCTTTCGGCGCGACGGGCGGCTTATGGCCCGCTATCCACACACCAATGTGCCCGACCTTGTGGGCGACGTTCTGTTCACCGAACATCTCGAAAGAGGCGACAGCGGGACATTTTTTGCCGATCGCTCACCCTCGGACGGCCAGCCAAAAATTATCGGCTATCGCGCGATACAGGGAACCGACATGGTCGCCGTGGTCGCAATACCGACTGAAGGCGCGTGGGGACGATATCGGGCGGAACTGATGTCCATCTTGGTCATCGTAGCCCCCATTTGCGTTGCGCTGATCATCGTCGGTCTGTGGATATGGCGGCTATTGAGACGTGACGCTGCTCATGCTGAAGAGCTCGAGACGGCAAATGAAACCAACATGATGTTGTTTCGCGAAATCCATCACCGCGTCAAAAATAACCTCCAGTCTGTTCAGTCCCTTATCCGGCTTCAGGATATCCCTGAAGCGGCCAAGCTCGATCTGCAAAGTCGCTTGGGCGCGATGGCGGCCATGCATGAACATATCTACCGCCGTGATGAGTATGAGGACATTGACGCTCACGACATTGTCCCGGTGGTCATCAATGAAGTGGTTCGCGCCTACGGCAAGCCGGTGGAGATCATCTACGAACTGGATCGGTGTTATGTGGATCGCGACCACATCACGCCCCTGTCACTACTGCTCAGTGAAGTTGTGACCAATGCGCTGAAATACGCTTTCCCTGATGGGCGGGAAGGGCGTATCCGCATCATTATGAACGACTTTTACAACGGGCGATGCCAGCTCATCGTCGCCGATAATGGGGTCGGCATGCCGAAAAATGGTGTGCCAAGCACCAGCATGGGCCTCCGCCTCATTCGGGGCGTGGTCGCGCAGATGGGCGGCACTTATGAGTATTTGCCCAGTGCCGGGACGCGATTTGAAGCGAATATCGCGCTGAGCGCAGTCGGCCACCACGCAGAGCATCGTTAAACTGGCAAATTCGCACTTGCGCCACCGGCCGAGGTCCGGCAAAGCGTAAGTGGAATAGATTGGTCAGGTTATGCTGAAGCGCTTCTTTGCTTACTACGCTCCCTATAAGGGATTGTTTATATTAGACTTTGGATGCGCCGTGCTCGCTGGATTGCTTGAGTTGGCTTTCCCTGTCGCTGTCTCCAAATTTGTCGACGAGTTATTGCCGCAGGGAGATTACAACCTCATCCTCCTCGCGGGGATAACTTTGCTCGTCATCTACTGCTTTGGCGCCGTTCTTAAAGCCGTCGTGAACTATTTTGGTCACGTGCTGGGTGTCTCTATCGAGACCGATATGCGCAGGCAGGTGTTCGATCACTTGCAGAAGCTGAGCTTCCGCTTCTTCGATAATCATAAGACCGGCCATCTAATTACGCACGTTACCAAGGACTTGGAAGACGTCGGTGAGGTTGCGCACCACGGCCCCGAAGATGTGTTCATCGCCATCATGACCTTCATTGGCGCGTTCATTTTGATGTTCCTGACCAACTGGAAATTGGCTGTGATCACCGTGGTGCTCGTGCCGGTGCTGAGCTGGTTGGTCGCGACCCAGGGCAAGAAAATGACCCGCAACTGGCGTGAGCTGTTCCGCCAAGTGGGGGACTTCAATACCCGTGTCGAAGACGCCATTGGTGGCGTTCGAGTGGTCAAGGCCTTCGCCAATGAGCAACACGAAGCAAAGCTCTTCGCTGGCAACAATCAGGCCTATCGGTCCACCAAACTGCGCGCCTATGCGATTATGACCACCAGTCAGGTCGTAACCTATCTCTCGACCCGAGTGGTCCAGCTGATGGTCATGCTGGTGGGGGCTTGGCTCGTTACTCTGGGTGAGTTGAGCTATGGCGGCTTTGTTAGCTTCTTGCTTCTGGTGACCGTCTTTATGCGCCCAATCGACCAGATCGCAGGTGTATTGGAGAGCTATCCCAAAGGCATAGCGGGCTTCACGCGATTTACCAAGCTGATCGATACAGCACCCGACATTGCCGATAAGCCCGATGCCGTAACCGTATCGCACCTGCGTGGCGACATTCGTTTTAACGATGTGAGCTTTGCGTATGAAAGCGGCCGAACGATTTTGGCCAATATCAATCTCGACATCAAAGCAGGCGAAACGCTCGCCATTGTTGGACCGTCGGGCGCTGGGAAAACAACGCTTTGCGCGCTCCTGCCGCGTTTCTACGAGATCAATTCCGGCTCCATCTCCGTGGATGGGATCGATATTCGTGACATGACGCAAACCAGTCTGCGCGAGCAAATTGGCATCGTGCAGCAGGACGTCTTCCTCTTCGGTGGCACCTTGCGCGATAATATCGCCTATGGCCGCCTTGGCGCGACGGACGAGGAGATCATGGAAGCAGCGCGGCGGGCGCGGCTTGAAGCAGTCATCGCGCGCATGCCTAATGGGCTCGATACTATGGTTGGCGAACGCGGCGTAAAACTCTCCGGGGGCCAAAAGCAACGTGTAGCTATTGCTCGTATCTTCTTGAAAAACCCACCGATTTTGGTTCTCGATGAGGCGACGTCGGCACTCGATACGGCTACCGAATTGGCGATCCAGCGCTCGCTGGCGGAGCTCGCAGTTGGCCGCACTTCACTGATCATCGCGCATCGCCTTGCTACTATTCAGCACGCGGACCGGATTGTCGTCGTCGACGAAACCGGCATTGTGGAGCAGGGGCCGCACGCAGAGCTCTTGAACTTGGGTGGGGCATATGCGCGGTTGCACCGGGCCCAGTTTGGCGAGTTGAATTAGCATGCTGGAAACAAAGGGCTTCTAATGGCGTCGCTATCGATGACAAGCCAAAAATTGGCGCAAGGGGAAGCGAAACGCCCCGGTGTTGTCGATAGCAATCGCTCGCGTCTTTTGGGGCTAATTGTCTGTTCCGGCGTGCTTATTCTTGCGGTGATGCTCAGTCTTGCTATTGGCGCGCGCTATATCCCTGTTGCCACTGTGGTCGACGCTCTGTTTGCCTATAACGATAGCGACGATCACGCCATTATCGCCGGGCTGCGCGCACCGAGGACAATTATGGGCGTGCTGGTGGGGATAGCGCTTGGCTTGTCTGGTGCATTGATCCAAGCGTTGACGCGTAACTCATTGGCCGATCCTGGTATTTTGGGCATCAACGCAGGAGCGGCATTCTTCGTCGTTATCGGCATCGGCTTCTTCGGGGTCAGCGGCATTGGCGGCTATGTCTGGTTCGCACTGGCAGGGGCCATTAGCGCGACAGTGATCGTTTATGTCATCGGCTCGGCTGGTCGGGGCGGGGCAACGCCCTTGCGATTGACCTTATCAGGCGTGGCCTTGGGCGCCGTGCTGGGGGGCGTCACGTCGGGGATATCGCTGCTCGATCCAAGCACCTTTGACCGCATGCGCCAGTGGAGCGCGGGCTCCCTCGTGACGACGGGTTACGAAGCATTATCAACAGTTTGGCCGTTCTTTCTGGTGGGCTTTGGGCTTGCGTTGTTTGTGGCGCGTCCGCTCAATGCTGTGGCATTGGGGAGTGAATTGGCGGCCGCTTTAGGAGCGAATTTGTGGCGCACGAGGACCCTGGTCGTTATTGCAACGACGCTTCTTGCCGGGGCTTCAACGGCCGCGGTTGGGCCCATTGGCTTTGTCGGATTGATGGTTCCGCATGTGGCACGGTGGTACGTAGGTCCTGACCAGCGTTGGATTTTTTCTTACACGGCGGTGTTGGCACCGATCCTGCTTTTGGTCTCCGATATTGTCGGGCGCGTGGTGTTGGCGCCGGGTGAGCTCCAAGTTGGCATAGTGCTGGCATTTATGGGCGCCCCAGTGGTCATTTTCTTGGCCCGAAGGGGCAAGGTGAGCGGATTATGAAAACGCTCGCGAGTGGTCGGCGGACAGTGGTTTTGCGATCGCGGCGCTGGCCGTTTTCTCAGCGCATAGATGTGCAGTCGTGGCTGGTGGTTGGCGCGCTTTTGGCCGTTGCGGGGTTCCTCACAATCCTCTCGCTAGCTTCCGGCGATTTTGCGGTGAGCTTTCCCGATGTGATTGGCGCGCTCCTCGGTCAGGCTGACGGTCGGACCCATATGGTTGTGGTCGAATGGCGTCTGCCGAGGGTCCTGCTGGCGCTGATCCTCGGCGCGGCATTGGGCATGGCTGGAGCGATCTTTCAGTCGCTGACGCGAAACCCGCTCGGTAGCCCCGATATCATCGGATTTGATGCGGGAAGCTATACGGGGGCGCTAATCGTCATCACACTGCTCGGCGGGGGCTATATGGCTGTCGCTGGTGGAGCGCTCGTTGGAGGGCTCGTGACGGCGCTGCTGGTTTATCTCCTCGCGTATCGTCGCGGCGTGCAGGGGTTTAGACTGATCATCGTCGGTATCGGCGTTTCGGCCATGCTGAACTCGCTCAACACGTGGATGTTGCTGCGCGCTAAGGTTGAATTGGCAATGATGGCGTCAGTCTGGGGGGCAGGGAGCCTTAATGGCATGACGCTTGAACGTCTGAGCTATGCTGGCGTGATCCTGCTTGTTCTCATTCCGGCTGCACTGCTACTCAGTCGCCCTTTGGCGCAGCTCGAGTTGGGCGACGATGCGGCGCGCGGTCTCGGTGTCAATGCCGAGAAAAGTCGGGTGCTTTTATTGGTGGTTGGCGTTGGGCTTACGGCTGTGGTCACTGCGACAGCGGGGCCGATTGGGTTTGTGGCTCTGGTCGCGCCGCAATTGGCGCGGCGGCTGACGGGAGACGCTGGCGTGGCCTTGCTACCAGCGGCGGCGATGGGCGGGGTATTGCTGTTGGCAGCAGATTTCATCGCCCAGCGCGCCTTTGCGCCGACGCAACTGCCAGTGGGCATAGTTACCGTGAGCTTGGGCGGCGTCTATTTCGCCTGGCTCCTTATTCGTGAGGCGCGGCGCTGATGACAAATGACAAGAAGTTGCCGGTGCGGCTCGCCGCCGAGAACGCCACTTTTGGCTATGAGCAGCGGATCATCTCGCGCGAGCTGTCCGTCGCAATTCCGGACAAGTCCTTTACCGTGATCGTCGGAGCGAATGCTTGCGGGAAATCGACCCTCTTGCGGGCGCTTTCACGGCTGCTCAAGCCTAGGCAAGGGCAGGTGATCCTCGATGGTCAGTCGATCCACTCGCTGCCTGCCAAGGAAGTCGCGCGGCGCTTGGGCCTTCTGCCGCAAAGCTCGATTGCACCCGATGGTATTCGGGTGGCCGATCTGATCGCGCGGGGACGATACCCGCATCAAAAGCTGTTCCAGCAATGGTCAGAGGCTGATGAGGCGGCCGTATTGGAGGCCATGGACGCGACCAAGGTGACCGAGCTTTCCGACCGCTTGGTGGACGAGCTGTCCGGTGGTCAGCGTCAACGCGTGTGGGTGGCCATGGTCTTGGCGCAGCAAACGCCAATTCTGTTGCTGGATGAACCCACTACATTCCTCGACATCACCCATCAGATCGAGCTGATGGAGCTGATGAGTGACCTCAATTCAAAGAATGGTCAGACCGTGGTCGCGGTCTTGCACGACCTCAATCATGCCTGCCGCTATGCCAGCCACATCATCGCGATGCGAGACGGGCAAGTGGTGGCCGAAGGCAGGCCATCTGACATCATCACGGCGGAATTGGTTGAGGCCGTGTTCGGCCTGCCGTGCCTGATTATAGACGATCCGGTGTCCCACACGCCGCTGGTTATTCCCAAAGGCTTTTCAGGGCGCTACGCTGAATAACGAAAAAGCCGCCAGAGGAATCTGGCGGCTCCTTGATTCAAAACTTTAACAGCGATCAGCCCTGTTCAAGCCACTTCACCTGTTCTGGCGAAAGCTTGATGTCAAAGGCTTGCAGGCTGTCGTCGAGTTCGAGCACGCGACGCGGGCCGATGAGCGGTATGCTCGGAAACTCTTGGGTGAGCACATAGGCAAGTGCAACGTGGATCGGGGACTTTCCGAGTTCCTTTGCCAGTTGCAGGGCGCGGTCACGGCGACCAAAATTCTGGTCATTGTACCAAACCCGGACCAGCTCTTCGTTATCGGTCTTGTCGCGACCAGCAAGGTCGGTAAAGAAGCCGCGCGCCTGGCTTGACCACGAGAAGTTGGCGACCTGACGGTCAATCAGCCATTGCTTATACGCGGGTGTCGAAGAGGTGACGCAACCGTCCCAGATCGGATCGAGCATTTCTGCGAGGGCAAAATTGTTCGACAGCGCCTGCGGCTTGGTCTTGCCGGTGCGTTCGGCATAAGCAATCGCTTCGTCCATACGCTCCTTGGTCCAGTTTGAGCCGCCGAACGGACCACGAATGCGACCGGCCTTCACCTCAGCGTCCATAGCGTCGACGAATTCGCCCACTGGGACATCAAGATTGTCGCGGTGCATGAAGTAGACGTCGACATAGTCGGTCTGGAGGCGATCCAGCGACTGGGTCAGCTGCTTGCCGATCACGTCCGGATAGCAGAGCGGGGAGTGCGCACCCTTGCCGATGAGCACAGCCTGTTCGCGGGTACCGCGGCTGGTGTGCCATTCGCCAAAGAGCTTTTCGGTGTAGCCGCCGCCGTAAACGAAGGCGGTGTCAAAGAGATTGCCGCCACGCTCCCAAAACGCATCAAGCAGAATGGCGCCGGATGCGAAGGTTTTAAAATCTTCAAAGCCGAGCGCAACCGCGGAAGCCTGCTTGGAGAGGCCCGGAATGGAGCGCTTGGGAATGATTCCCGTATTGGCACCCAGCTTGCGGTTGTCGAGCGTGGTGAGGCGGGTCTTGGATTTTTCAATAGAGAATTCGATGCCCGTGTCTGCGCGCCACTTATCGAGAACGCGTAGATTGCCCAGGGTATCATTCCAGCTCATGCCGGGTTCGGCAAATTCCTGACGACCTTCGAGGATCGCCTTGGAGGCCGCGTCGGCTTCAAAGGAATAGACGTGACGGGTTTCGTTGACCGAAACGCTTTCGGTCTTGCCGCCCTTCACGATCTCGATCTTGCCAAGACCCTGATCGCGATTGCCGCCAGCGAACCAGAAGTCTGGCACGTCAATGCGGCCTTGCGAGCCGTGGATATGCAGGACGTTGTCGAGATTGGCCATAACGGCGCAAGAAACCTGCGCGACGATGCCATTGCCGAAGGTGAGGATTGCTGCGGCGGTATCGTCGGTGCCTTCAGCGTTGAGCGCAGCCGTGCCAGCGACCTTTACCGGATCGGCGAACGGCTTGCCGTCCACCGCGCCAGCGAGCAAGCGGGCCATGGAAACGGGATAGCAGCCCACGTCCATAATGCCACCACCGGCCAGCTTTGAAGCAAACAAGCGGTGCTCGGGCTGGAAGGAGCCCATGTTGAAGCCGAAGCTCGATTGGATCATGCGGACTTCGCCGATGGTGCCGGACTTCACCAGTTCAATGATTTTCGCTGTCTGTGGATGCAGGCGATACATGAAGGCTTCGCCAGCAAAAGTGCCAGCCTTGCGGTGAGCGTGGAAGACCGCATCGGCCTCATGCGCGCTTAGCGCAAACGGCTTTTCCACGAGCACGTGCTTGCCCGCTTCAGCTGCCTTGATGGCCCATTCGGCGTGGCCGGTGTGCGGCACGGCGATGTAGACCGCATCAATGTCGGCATCAGCCAGCAGAGCGTCGTAGCCATGCACAACGCGGATGCCGGGGAAGTCGGTGGCGAGGGAGGCGCGGCTTGGATCGCGGGTTGCGATGGCCGCGAGTTCTCCATGCTCGCTATCGAGCAGGCCGCCGCGGAAGGCCTTGGCAATGCTGCCTGGCCCGATGATGCCCCAGCGGATTTTCGTCTTCGTCATAGTCTAAGGTCCTTGGTATGGGACGACACAGCACCGGTCGTCCAAATTTATGTGGCGACTTGGGTCAGCGGATACGCTGGCCGTTGGCGGCAAAAAGGTAAGCCTTGCTCGGATCGATCCCGACGGTGATGCTGGTGGCGCCAACGTCGCTGCGGGCTTCTTCGCGTTCAATGATGATGGGTTCGCCATGCGAATGCGCGTAGACAAAGCTGGTCGAGCCCAGATGTTCGGCAACGTCTATGGCGAACGTCAGAGATGGTCCCTCTGCCGGGGCCGTGATGAAATGCTCGGGGCGCACGCCGAGCGTGACTTTTTCGCCCTTCTTCGCATTCTGGACCGGCAGGGTGACCGCAACGCCACCATGATCGGCAAGGCGCACGGTAGCTGATTGAGCGCTGGCTTCGATAACTTCAGCAGCGAAAAAGTTCATCTTCGGGGAGCCGATGAAGCCGGCGACGAACTGATTGTCTGGATCATCGTAAAGATCGAGCGGACGCCCGACCTGCTCAATCCGACCATCACGCAACACCACGATCTTATCGGCCAAAGTCATGGCCTCCACCTGATCGTGGGTCACGTAGATAATGGTGGTCTGGAGCTCTTTGTGCAGGCGCGCAATCTCGATGCGCATATGCACGCGCAGCTCTGCGTCGAGGTTGGAAAGCGGCTCGTCAAAGAGGAACACTTCCGGCTGACGCACGATGGCACGACCGATAGCGACGCGCTGACGCTGACCACCGGACAGTTCCTTGGGCAGACGGTCCATCAGGGGATCGAGCGCAAGGATTTTAGCGGCAGCATCAACCTGCCGCCGGATTTCGTCCTTGGGGACTTTAGCGAAGCGCAGGGCAAAACCCATATTCTCGCGCACCGTCATGTGCGGATAGAGAGCATAAGTCTGGAACACCATGGCGATGCCCCGCTTGGACGGATCAACATCGTTCATCCGTTTGCCGCCGATCGTGAGATCGCCAGACGAGATGTGTTCCAATCCGGCGATCATCCGAAGAAGGGTCGATTTTCCGCAGCCAGAGGGGCCAACGAAAACGACGAACTCTTTGGACGTGATGTCCAGATTAACGCCCTTGATGACCTCCAAGGCGCCGTAGGATTTGCGGAGTTCTCTGAGATTGAGGCTGCTCATTTGATGTTCCTCACTTTACGGCGCCGAGCATGCCCTGAACGAACTGGCGTTGCAGGACAAAGAAGATGACGAGGGTTGGCAGCGTGGCCAAAACGGTTGTCAGGAGGATCACCCCATAGTCGGGCGTATACGCTGCGGTGAGCGTCGACAGGACGAGGGTGATGGTTTTGTTCTCATTGGTCTGCAGCACGATCAGCGGCCACAGATAGTTGTTCCACGCGCCCATGAAGACGATGATGGTGGCTGCCGCATAGGTGGAGCGCATGGTGGGCAGATAGACGAAAAGGAAGATTTGCCATTCCTTGAGGCCGTCCACACGGGCCGCATCACGCAACTCGCTGGGGAACGCCTTCGTAGCCTGACGGAAGTAGAAGATGATGAAAATCGAAGCGATGCTGGGCAGGATCACAGCGGTGAAACTATTGCTCAGCTGCGCCCGCGAGATCATCACGAACAGCGGTACCATCAGCGCCGCAAAGGGGATCGACAGAAACAGCAGGAGCAGCTGGAAAATGCGCTCGCGAACACGGGAGCGGAAGATCTCAAAGCCGTAACCCGCCATGGACGAAACGGCTAAGGTCAGAACGGTGGAGACAATGGCAATGTAGAATGAATTGCCAAAGACCCGCACGAGATCGACTTGAGCCATCAGATTGGCGAAGTTCTCGAAGAGGCTGGTGCCAACGCTGAGCCTACCGGTGACGATATCGCTCGACTTGTTGGTGGCACCTACCACCATCCAGAAGAAGGGGAAGACCGATAGGAAGGCTGCAAAGGCTAGCAGAGCATAGGTCGCCGTGCGCTTGATCAGATAGCTGCTCATGATGCCCTCCGGCGATCGCGTGCAATGAAGAACTGCATGATGCTGAGAACTGCCACAATCAGAACGATCACCCACGAAACCAAAGCCGAATAGCCAAAGCTTGGCATCATGCGGAAGGTGAGGTTGTAGATGTAGAGTGAGAGGGTCATCGTGCCATTGCCCGGGCCGCCCTGGGTAATGTTGTTGACCTCATCAAACAGCTGCAGCGTGCCGATGGTGGACAGAATGGTGGTGAACAGGATCACCGGCTTGAGCATCGGAACGGTGATCCTCCAGAAGCGCGCCCATGCGGGCACGCCATCAATGCGCGCAGCTTCATAAATCGACTTGTCGATGTTCTGGAGCGCAGCGAGATAGAAGATCATGTTGTAGCCGGTCCACCGCCAGGTGATGGCGGAGATGATGACGATCTTGGCCCAGAAAGGGTCGGTCAGCCACGGGATTGGCGCGCCGATGATATGCAGGCCCATGAGCGCCTGATTGATGACGCCATCGGTCGAGAACATCGACTTGAAAAGGCTTGAATAGGCGATCAGCGAGGTGACGCAAGGCAGGAACAGAAGAGTTCTGAAGAGCCCGCGGAAGCGCAGCGATGGATCGTTCAGCGCCACTGCGAACAGCAGGGCCAAAACGATCATGATCGGCACTTGGATGATGAAGAAGATGATGGTGTTGGTCAGCGCCTGAACGAGCAGGGCGTCATTGGCCAAACGCTGGATATTGGCGAAGCCGCCAAATGAAAAGCTGTTGCCACGCCCTACCTGAAAGCTCATCCAGAGCGACCAGATAATGGGGTAGATCATAAACAGGCCAAGCAGGACCAATGCTGGCATGACAAATGCCCAGCCATTGAACTGCTCATTACGGTCCAAACGCGCTTGCGCCATGTCCGCTCCAATCAAATGCTGGAATTTCTCGGAAGGGGGCAGGCCGGAACCCGCCCCCCGTCGGGGAGGAATTATTGCATCTGCTGGCGCAGCTGAGCGTCCATAGCCTTCAGCGCTTCATCGATATTGCCGCCGTTAGCGATGTTCGGCAGCTGAGCGCGAACAGCGAGGCGAGCTTCTGGCGTGAAGGTGCCGTAGTCGACTGATGGAACCTGAGCGAGCCAATCGGAGAAGTTCTGCCAGACGGGTTCGCCGCTGAAGAATTCGTCGCTGGCCTTGTAGGCGTCGCCATCACGGGCAGCGAGGAGCGAGCCAACAGCGCCCTGATTGATCAGAATGCCCTGGTAGAAATCGACGTCTTCCGCCCAGATGGTCTTGAGGAAGTCGATGGCTTCTTCCTGGTTCTGCGAGGAGGACAGCACGTACCAGCTCGAGCCACCATTGTTGGAATAGTTGGTTGCGCCTGCAACATCATTGAGCTTTGGCATTGGGGCTACGCGCCACTTGCCAGCCTGATCGGCTGCCGACTTAACGGTACCGGTGATCCAAACACCCTGCGGAACCATGGCGATTTCGCCCGAGGTGAACGCGCCGGTGTAGCCAGTCCAATCCGACACTGGCTTGATCAGGCCTGCCTGAGCCATTTCCTGGAAGACTTCCAGGGATTCCTTGAGCGCAGGGTTGTCGAGAATGTTCGGCTCATTCCCTTCCTTGAGGTACCACTGACCGGCGGACAGCATCATCATGATGATCTGACCATCATCATTATAGTCCATGTCGATCAGCTGCTTGCCGGTCTTGGCAAGAATGTCCTTGCCGATCTCGACCAGGCGATCCCAGGTGATGTCCTGAACGTCTTCAGGCTTGTAGCCCGCTTCTTCAAGGTAGTCGGCGCGGTAGAAGAGGCCAGTCACGCCGGAGTCAAACGGCAGGGAGTAGGACTTGCCTTCATATGTTGCCGCCGCGACCTTGTAGTCCGCGAACTTGCTCATATCGATATGGTCCGACAGCGGCACGAATGCACCGGGGAAGGACTGCAGGAAGCGCTGAATATTGTCGTCCTGAATCAAGACGATGTCAGGCAGGCCATCAGAAACGCCAGCGAGCAGCTGGGTCTGTAGCTTCTGGTTGATTTCGTCTTGGGTGACATTGGTCACGACGAATGTGGTGTCGGCATTATTGGCTTGGTAGCGCGCGGTGGCGTCGGCCATGGCGGCGATGTTGAAGTTCGGGTCCCAGGCCCAGACATTCACTTCGCCTGCGGTGGCTGCCGCAAAACCGAGCATGCTCACGCCAGCCATAGCGGTGGCGAGAGTACGTGCAAAACGCGTGCTCACTTTAGTCATAACTATCCTCCCGTTTTCAGTTGCTCTTCCTCTGAGCGGTTCTTAAGCTAGTTGAAGGGAGGAATTGGTCGCTTTGAAACGGCATCCAAAGTTGGCGGATAGTAAGATTGCTCACCAAGCATTCTATGTCGCCTTGCCTAATGGTGTTGAGCGTACGCCAACATCGCTGCATACATTCCACGCACACCCCTTGATTATGACCTCTGCGCACTGGCATGCGCAGGTTGAAATCAATTATATTGTAAGGGGTTGGGCACACTACAAAATGGCGGGCCATGAAGTAACATTCGCGGCGGGCGATCTTGCGATGTTCTGGGGCGGGCAGCCGCACTGGATGTCAGACGGTTCCGACGACCTTGTCTATGCTGGCGCTCATCTTCCGCTGGTACATTTTTTTAGGCTACGGCTCTCGTCCGAGCTTCAATCGCGCCTGATGAAGGGCAATATCCTCATCACACAAGATACGGACGCCTCCGACCCAGTCAGTTTTGCGCGCTGGGACGCCTATGCGCGCTCGGGCGATCCGATGAAGGCGAGCATCGCCGTAGACGAACTGCTGCTGCGCATTGAACGCGTCCGCTTCTCGCCGTTCCGAATGTTACCGGATGATAAGCCCATTGGCACATTGGCCAATGATCAGCACACCTCGCCTCTCGTGGTGCGCATTTGTGAGTTCATCTCGCAGAACTTCCGCGAGGAAATTGATTCTGTAGACATCGCTGTAGCGGCAGATGTTCATCCAAAATATGCGATGACGGTGTTCAAAAAATCGACCGGCATGACGCTGAACGATTACACCAATCTGATGCGGCTCTCTTATGCTCAGGCGCTGTTGATGCGTGACGAGGAGAGCGTTCTCACCATTGCCATGGACAGCGGCTTCGGCTCGCTCAGCGCCTTCAACAAGTCATTCCGAAAAGTTGCAGGCATGTCGCCGAGCGACTTCCGCCGCGAAGTGCGGACACGCCCACCGGTGACGCCGGCAGGCGTTGATCATGTTGTCTATGCATAGCGAAATATTCGGCTAGCGCTCAGCGCTGGTCGATAAGCTTTTTGAAAAGCGACTTCTTTTTGATGCCGTCGGTCGAATGACCTTTGGTCTTGCTCAGATTGATGACCACGACCACATCGCCATCCTGCATATTGGCGCCGGCCATAATGTCTTCTTTCAGGCCAAGCGAATTGCGGGTTGAAGGCACGAGGAAAAAGCTCGAGGTTTCGCCCCAGATGTCACCATCGGCATTGGTCTCGATGGATTTGATCAGTGCATTATAGCGTTCCTGATAATCGCCACCGTCTTCAAGCTTAAAACTGACCGCAAACAACGCCACTGGGAATACTCCTAAATCGTCGTCGCGACCTTAGCGGAGTTAGGGGAGTAGGTCATTAGCAAGATCACCATAGGGCGACCGCCTCCGAGGAGGATTGAGCGCCACACCTGCGGCGCTCCGCAAATTTTCAATGACGGATGTGTCGAGTGTTAGAACTTGAATGCAATGCCGAGGTGGACAGAGTCAGACTTGAACGAGACGCGATTGTCTGCCGACAGGACATTACCAAAGTCAGAGTGGCGGTACTCAAAGCGGCCAATGACATTGTCTGTAACCGCATATTCAGCGCCCAAACCAACCGTCCAGCCGAGATAATTGGCTTCAAAAGTCTCGCTGACCGAACCTCGGTCAAAATAGGTGAATTTTGCGCGAGCAATCGTTGGCCCCACGGCCACGTACGGCATGAAACGATCAAATGCATAGCCAGCACGAGCGCGCAGCGCTCCGTTCCATTTGACGTCCAGATCGGTGTTGAAAATGTCGGGATAGGTATGACCGTAGGAGTAATAGAGGGCGCTTTGGCCCTTTGCGCCGCTCCAATTGATGTCTGCATCTAGGCCCAACACGACAGCATTGTCGAGCTGGTGATTGTAGCCGAGGTAGAGGCCCAAAAGCGCGCCTCTGGGGGCGGGCTTGGAGTAGTCGCTTGGAGCCGGTTCCCAAGCCTGGTAGGCCGTCCCCGACGAATACCCAAGTTGAGCGCCTACATAAGGGCCAGACCAATTCAATTTCGGGCTTGTCGCGTCACCGAGCTGAGGACCCTCAAAGGCCTGTGCAGCAGTGCTCCCCAGCGCAAGCGATGCAAGAACGAACATGAAATTCCGCATGGATACCTCCACTTGATATATGATGAATATATTGTGGTATCATGTGCTTACGCATTAAAAATTACTCACAAGCGTTGATAAGAGATAACTTGGATTCATGTTGTTTTGCACATGAAAGTGTCGCTCGCCAATGCGCTGGCGGTCGGCCGCAGGGCTTTTACCATGCAGCTGGCGCCGTTTGCTTGCTTGGTGGCTTCATGAGATCAAGTGTTAAGGGCGCGCTGCACTATTGCCGCGCGGCAGCTTGGAACAAATTAGGGCCGAAGCTTTGTGCTCCGGCCCTTGAAAGCTATCGTCGTTGCAGGGTTAGCCCCTTGCTGGTTCGAACCTCAGAACTCGTCCCAGTCTGAGTTTACAGCGGTATTGCCGCGGCTGAGATAGGTTTGAGCGGCTGATGGCTGATTGCGGCGCTGGGGGCGGGCAGCAGGTGCTGCAGGAGCCGCCGGAGCGGCCGCGGAGGTGCGAGCACGGGCGTCAGTGCGGAAAACTGCGACAACGCGATCTAGCTCGTTTGCCTGGGCTTCGGTCTGTTCGATAGCAGCATTGGTTTCTTCAACAAGCGCCGCATTGTGCTGGGTCATCTCATCCATCTGGCGGACGGCGATGGTCACCTCTTCAATGGCCGAGGCCTGTTCGCGACTGTCGCGCGCAATGCTGTCCATGAGGCGCGAGTTGGACTTGGCGGCTTCAACCATCGAGGCAAGCTTGCCAGCGGCTTCATCGACAAGGCGCGTGCCCACGGTGACTTCATTGGCCGACGCTTCGATCAGGGCCTTGACGTCGGAAGACGCCTGGGCGGCAGACTGAGCCAAACGGCGGACTTCGACAGCCACGACAGCAAAGCCCTTGCCCGCATCGCCAGCACGTGCCGCTTCAACCGAAGCGTTCAGCGCCAGCAGATTGGTCTGGAAGGCGATATCGTCGATGAGCCCGATGATGTTGGAAATCTTGGCCGATGAGGTCGAGATCTGGGTCATGGCCAAGGTTGCCTTGGTCATCACTTCACCGCCTTCTTCTGCCGTGCGTGTGACCAGCTGCGCGTCTTGGTTGGCATCGCGGGCGCGATCAGCACTCTGGACGACCGTATGCGCGAGCTGTTCCATCGCGGCAGAGGTTTGCTCAATGGTTGCAGCCTGCTTGGTGGTGCGTTCGGAGAGATCGTTTGCGCCAGAGAGAAGCTCGCCAGTCGCCGTTTTGATCGACTGTGAGGTGTGCTTGAGCTGGCTAACAACGTCGCTCAGCGTTTCGGCGACGGCGTTCGCGTCTTCCTTGAGCTTGGCGAAGGCACCGCGATAATCGCCTGACATGCGGACGGTCAGATCGGTGCGAGCGAGAGCGCCGAGCACGACACCGGTTTCGCCAATGCCACGGTCCACAGTTTCGACCAGCGAATTGATGCTGCCTGCAAGGCCGTTCAATTCAGGATCTGGGAACTGGGAATGTACGCGCTTGGAGAAGTCGCCAGCGATGGCGGCATCCACCACTTCGCCGAAGGCAGCCTGCAGATCGGTCATCATATCGCGACGGCTCTGTTCGTCGGCAATGATGCGAGCGGCTTCGGCTTCGGTCATCTGGCTAATTTTGAGGCCGTTTTCGCGGAAGACTTCTACCGCACGCGCCATGCCGCCAATTTCGTCCCCGCCGTCGCGGTACGGAACTTCGATGTCATACTTGCCTTCGGTGAGTTCGCGCATAACTCCTGTCATACGGACGATCGGCTTGGCAATCATACCAGCACCAAGGCGAACCAGCGCCAGTGTGATGATCAGCAGGACGACCGAGGCGATCAGCGCCAGATTACGCGTCTCATTGATCGAGGCGTAGATGGTCGCCGCTGGGATTTCCATGATCAGCGTCCACTCTTCGGACACGCCCGGAAATTTAACGCGGCTCGCAATGGCAAAAAGCTCGGTGCCTGTCGGGTCGATATAGCTTTGGCCAGTGGTGACCATGGCTTCGCTCAGCATGCCAGCCGCAAATTCCGGAGGCATCATCTGGCCGACTTGCGCTGGGTCCCAATGGGCCACCCACTGGGTGTCATGGCTGACCAGCATGATGCGACCGGTGCCAAACGGCTTCATTTCGCCGATGATGCGACCGATCGTATCGAGGGATAGATCCGCTGTGAGAATGCCGATTGGATTGTCATTCTTGCGAATGATTTCAGTGAAGGTGCTGAGCAGGATGGACTGCCCGTTGACTGGATAGGCGTAGGGTGGGGTCACCAGATCGCGGTTTTCGCGCAGTGGCATATCATACCAGCTCTCCGTGCCGTTCTCCGGCGACATGTCGAGCAATTCTGTTTGCAAGCCGTTCTCACTGTTCGTGAAATACGGAACGAAGCGGCCAGTCGCATCTGAATAGGGATGGCCGATATGCAGCGCGTCATTCCCGTCGAGCGCGTTGGGCTCGAAGGCGAGCGTCATGCCAGTGAGGGCAGGGTTCGAGGAGACAACGGCTTTGACCATTTCTCCGAGCTGGTCGCGGCTAAACTGCGCGTGCTCAATCGTGCCTTCAACTGCAGCGCTCAACCCGCGGGCTGTGCCGATGAGCGAGCTGAACTCGCCTTCGACCATCTCCGTATACGAGCTCATGAGGGCGCGTGCCTGCGCCTCTGCTTCGCTCCGTGCGGCGTTGGACATCAGGGAAGTGCCCCCGATCACGATAACTGCCAAGCTGGAGGCGATGATGACACCTGCGCCTGCCATCAGCTTGGTGCGTATAGTTAAATTGGAGAACTTCATCTCTCATGCTTGCCCTGACGTCTCGTTCAAAGACTGAACTTGACGGGCCCTACTGGCCGTTCTTGACCCGATTACGGCCTAAGGTCTTCAGGGGTAGTCATTTAGGCTATTGATACCACCTGAAGCACTTGCGTGTTCTGATCCATTAACTTGCTTCCATGAATCGCGTTAATAGGTGGTAAAGTACTGTGGCTCGTCATCTTCTTTGGCGCTGATTTTTGTTTTGCGACGACTTGCGACGGACTCTGCGGCTCAACCCCGCACAGTCGGCCCTGAACCCAGCGCGGTGCGCTATTCCTGCGGTGAGTTTTCTATCGAATATGATGCCCACCAGAAACGCCAAGTGGGCCGGAATTCCGGGGTGTCAGCAGGCCGCAGTGTTGATTGTACCGGCTGCAATTTACACGTTGAGGGAAGCGGGGAAGCGCATGTGCCGGTGGTGGACCGGCTCGTGCGTTTCCGAGCTCATTTTACTTTGAGGTTGTTTTCGCTGCCTCGTCGGCACGCTGTCCCGGTTCAGTCGGTTCAGCTGGTGGCGCGGCAATGGTACTGACGAACTTGGCGCAGCCACGAGCGGCTTGGACATGGGTGATCGGCGTCGTTCCTCCATTCATCGACCAATTCTGGCCGTTGTCGCAGGTCACCCAGTTTTTGCCGTTGACGCTGTGGATGACATAGGCCTGGGCGGCGGTTACGGGAATGATCAGTAAAGTAGAAGCAAGAGCGATTTTGGCGATAAAGGTTTTCGTCACTTGAGGTCTCCTCCTCGTTATCTGGAGGCAATGTGAGCCCAAGCTGATGAACGCAAGCTGAAGGGGCAGTTCAGTTGTGATTGACCAAATTCACCCTCAATGCCTCGCGTTGTATTGGAAGGAGGGCCCAATTCTTGCTTGTGGCGCAACTTTGGGACCATCTTGCCACGCGCAAAAGCTGACTAGGACCTGAAATCACAGCGCTTCCTGAAACGTAGACCCAACATAACTTTGGAGATACGGCCAGGGGCACTCAAACCTGAACTGGCTGAAATGCGCACTGACAATGTCATTGAAGCTTTGGTGATCCCGGCGGGATTCGAACCCACGACCCCAGGATTAGGAATCCTGTGCTCTATCCTGCTGAGCTACGGGACCAGCCATATGTCGACCTAGCAGCGTCGGAAACAAGTTTCAAGCTATGCGGTCGAGACGGTTTCGATTAGCAGAGATTTATGACCAAACCTGCGCAAATTCTATTTTATCCAGACCCTCGTTTCGCACAACGCGCGGCGCCGCGCCCTGTCGACGCCGCGTTGATCGCGATCGGCGAAACGTTGAAGGCCACAGCTGCCGAGCATCGGGCCTATGGATTGGCCGCCGTGCATATTGGCGATGTGGCTCCGGTCGTTGTGGTGAGCTTTGGCCCGGTTGAGGGCAGGGACTATCGGCTTCTCTATAATCCAGAGGTGTTGAGCACGTCGGATGAGGCAGAGCTCGGTACGGAGGGTTCGGTGTCGCTGCCGGGTATTGAGGTGGAGGTGGTGCGCACCATCTCATGCGTCATTGGCTATGACGATGTGGCCGGTGTGCGCCAAGAAACGGCGCTCTCTGGCTTTGAAGCCCGCGTTGCCATGCATGAAATTGATCAAATGAACGGCATCTTCTTCCTTGATAAGGTCTCGCGGCTCAAGCGGGATGCGGCTTTGCGACGTTTTAAGAAGCTGCAACGCTGAGGGAAACACCCTCACAAGGTTGATCGATTGGTGCGTGTCCGCTAAACGGAGCGCACGTAATAAAGGAATATCCATGCGCGCGGAAATCGAAAAGACCGTCGCCGAAATCAAGCAGGTCCTAAGCCTGCTGAGGAGGCATCTTTGACTGGGATACAGCAGAACTCCGTCTCGATGCGCTAACAGCGCAAACTGAATCACCAGATTTTTGGAACGACCCCGCCAAGGCGCGCGTCACCATGCGCGAGCGCGATGAGCTCGATGTTGCGGTGAAGGGTGTCAAGGAACTCGAAGCCGGCATTCGCGACAATGTCGAGCTGATCGAAATGGGCGAAATGGAAGGCGATGCGGATATTATCCGTGACGCTGAAAACGCTCTGCTCGAGCTTAAGGTTTCCGCTCGCCGGACGCAGATCGAAACCCTGCTGTCAGGTGAAGTCGACGCCAACGACTGCTATGTGGAAATCCACTCCGGCGCTGGCGGCACGGAAAGCCAGGACTGGGCGAACATCCTGCTGCGCATGTACACGCGCTGGGCTGAGCGTCGTAAGTTCAAGGTTGAAGTCATCGAAATGCACGATGGCGAAGAGGCTGGGATCAAATCGGCGACGATTATGATCAAGGGCCACAACGCCTATGGTTGGATGAAGACGGAGTCCGGCGTTCACCGTCTGGTCCGCATCAGCCCCTATGACTCGGCTGCGCGTCGCCATACGAGCTTCTCGAGCTGCTGGGTTTACCCGGTTGTCGACGACAATATCGATATTGAAATTCGCGAAAGCGACCTCAAAGTCGATACCTATCGTGCATCGGGCGCGGGCGGTCAGCACGTTAACACCACGGACTCTGCGATCCGTATTACCCACGTGCCCTCCGGCATCATCGTGGCGTGTCAGCAAGAACGTAGCCAGCACAAGAATCGTGCGACGGCTATGAACATGCTCAAGGCGCGTCTTTATGAGCAGGAATTGCAGAAGCGCGAAGAAGCGGCGAACGCTCAGGCGGCTAGCAAGACAGATATCGGTTGGGGCCACCAGATCCGCTCTTACGTGATGCAGCCCTATCAGATGGTCAAGGATCTGCGCACCGGTGTCGAAAGCGGCCAACCGGACGTGGTTCTTGACGGCGATGTCGATAAATTCATGGAAGCGGCCTTGGCGCAGCGCGTGGGCGTTGCGACTGACGTGACCTCTGACTAATCAAGATGATGAGAAAGGCCCGGGAGACTGGGCCTTTTTCTATCCTAATTGTGCGCGTAGACGGTTGCCAACGTCTAAAAAGCGTTTCGGATTCAAGGCTTGGTCGCCTTTCCTCACCTCAAAATGCAAATGTGGGCCGGTGGAGCGACCGGTAGAGCCAACTTTGGCGATAGGGAGCCCAGTGCTGACATCTTGGCCGATTTCGACCAGATAGGCCGAGAGGTGAGAATAGCGGCTCAACAGGCCCGATGGATGCTCGATCTCGACTGTTTTGCCATAGCCGGACTTGCTGCCCACAAAACTCACGCGCCCCTCTCCCGCAGCGAGCACGGTGGTGCCCGTTGGCGCTGCAAAGTCCAGCCCCGAATGGAAGGCGGGTGAGCGCGTGAACGGATCGGAGCGATTGCCGAAGCCAGAACTCTGCCGATAGGAATTTTCGGCGAGAGGCAGGTGAACCGGGGCCTGTTCGAGGCTGGTGCGCGCCGTGTTGTAGCGCAGCAATGCCGACATCACATGATTGGCCGTAATCAACATGTCGCGGGATTCAGGCCCTGAAGCCGCCGGAAGGAGCGGTCCGCCAATCGAGAGTTCTGAGGAGAGTTGGCCGGGGTAAATACCCAATGAATTCAATTCACTCGCGATAGTCTCTGTTCTGCTACTGGCGGTGTCGGCGATTGAGGTCATCACCGCGTCGGTTTCCGTGAGCATAAGATTGAGCGCGTCAGTGGTGGCAAGCAGATCTGTGGGATCGTCAAGCGTAGGCAGGCTTGGCACCGGCAGCGAGGCAATGCCCATCTGCCCGGCCTTATCGACGAGTGCCCGCACCAGCTGTTGCTGCTCCAGAAGCACATCTTGCTGCTGCACGACTTCCTGCAATTGCATGTTGATGTCGCCCGCCTGAGCGTAGACGCGAGAGTGCAGGCGGTCGATCTCGACCCGCATTTGGCTCAGCCGATCCTCGTAAGCAGTAATGACACTGGTGTTTTGCTCGCCCAAGATGCGGGCGAGATCGCCCGACATGTAGAACGCAAGACCAGTTGCGGCATTGGTCGCAAAGAGCACGGCAAACATGCCGTAGAACAGTTTTGACGATACGCCCTGTCGAGGGGCGGGTCGTGCGCGCAACTCTCGGTGCTTTCCTGCCGTGCTCACGCAAATGCCTCAAGTAAAACGGGTTTTACTCAAGATGAACGATTGTCGTTAAAAAAGACTAACCTATGTTAGTGACGCTTTACTGGGTGAGTACCGCGTCGAGTTCGGCAAGAACCTTTTCGGCGTGGCCCGCGACTTTTGTGGCGCGAATGATGCGTGCAATTTTTCCATTGCCATCAATAATAAAACTCGTTCTGACGAGCCCCATAAACTCTTTGCCATAGAGTTTTTTGAGCTGCCAGACACCAAATGCCTCGATCATCTTGCGCTCAGGGTCAGCGCCCAATGGTAGATTTAACTCGTGCTTGGCGCGAAACTTTTGGTGGGTTGAGACGGTGTCTGGCGAAACGCCGAGCAGCACCGCGCCGCGCTGGGCAAACGCATCGGACATGACGCAGAAGTCTTTGTTCTCGGTGGTGCAGCCGGGGGTGTTGTCCTTTGGGTAGAAGTAGACCACCACTGGCTGCCCTTTGAAATCGGCGAGGGAGACGGTGGTGCCGTCATCGCGCTCCACGGCAAAATCTGGTGCCGCGTCTCCGATTTTCAATTCAGTCATAAGGCACTCCTAAGATGTAGCGATTGAGAGGGTGTCGAGGCCACATTGCAGCCGGTATCATCTCCCAATGAAACGCCTTTAGGGCATTGATTCTCCGGGCACGCCAAGGCTGTTCGGGACAATAGTGAGTGACGCGATCATTTCTGCAGAAGCGCCGAAACCATCGCCATCCTCGCCGCCACGAGCCTGGGCTCGACAGGCGACCAAGAGTCTCGTCTGGCTTCTGGGTATTCCCTGCGCTCTATCCCTGATCCTTTATCTTGTGCTGTTGGCGACGCCGATCAGCCTGCCATTCTCCGGACCCGCCGTGCGCTTGTTTGTGCAGAACGCCATGGGCCCCGATACCGATATCGAAATCGGCGACATGGCACTGGGGTTGGAGAACGGAGTTTGGCCCGTCATTCGGTTCGCGCCGGTCCGGCTGACAGACAGGAAATCAGGCACCCATATCGCTGTTGATGCCATTGAAGTGGGGTTCTCACCCGCCCGAGCGCTGTTTGGGCAGCCCGGCGCGTCCATCGGCATCGTTGGGCCCGATATCGAGATGGTGCAGGATCTGCACGGGCCGCGTCTGGTGGAACTCGAATTTCACGGCATTTCAGACGACAGCCTGCCCACCATCAGCGTGATGGAAGGCGCCGATCGGTTTCCGGCCATCGAAATTGATGCTGAGGGGGTGCAGACCGAGAAAAGCTCCGCCCCGCCCATGCGTTCCGACAACGATTGGCTGATTTTCAATCTGGAAGCGGCGGAAGCCGCGATTTCAGACCTTGTCGAGCAGACGGCGCAAGGCCGCTTTTCGCGTCTCTATATTCGGGGTGGCGAGGTCGCGATGTTGGACCCCGTCAACGGCCTATTCCGGCGCTTGGAGAATGTTGAGGTTGATATCGCGCCGGTACCCGGCAACGCGCAGCGCACTGAGGGCAAGATTTCCGCGACCATCGCCGGACGGAAAGTGCATGTGGCGCTGACACGGAAGTTGGCGGAGGACGGCACACGGCATTTGCAGGCCGATGTGACCAACATCGACTACGCCAACATCCTGCCTTTCCTTGACGGACAGGACGCTTTGGTGGCGCTGCGGGGAACGGGGGCGCTATCGCTCGATGTGACCTTCACGCCGGATAAAGGGGAGCTGATCGGGGGCGAATTCAAGCTCGACCTCACCGGCTTGGACCTAAAGATCGGCACTGACAGCTATCCGATCGTCAGTTCAATCTTCGATGTGGTTTGGAAGCCTAGCGAAGGGCGCTTTGTGCTGCAGGAAGGTACAATTCAGGTCGGTGACACCACGGCCAGCGTCTACGGTGTCATTGCGCTGGGGCTCGATAAGCAGTTCGGTTCGACTACGGGGATCGCGCTTTCAGCGCGCAATGTGTTCATCAACCCCAGTGATCTGCCCAAAATGGAGCAGCCGTTTGATCGCATCGATTTCTACGGCTGGTCTGCGGGGCTCTATGGCGCTGTTGGCATAGATCAGCTGACGGTGTCCAAGGGTGAAGGGCAACTCTCCCTCTCGGGGCGCGCCGACATGCTGCAGAGCGGCATGGGCATTGATCTGTCGCTGACAGGGCACGATTTCAGCGTTGAGGACATGACGCGGCTGTGGCCCTACATCACAGCCCCTGAGGCGCGGGATTGGGTTTTGCAGAATGTCTCCGCAGGTCAGGTTCTCGATACGCAGATGCGATTCAACTTCCCCGTCGGCACGATTGGCGCGCCGGGCGGCAATGCATCACTGCCTGAGGACAGCATTTCGGTCATGGTCAGCGGTACCGGCATGGTCGCCCGACCGCTGCCGAGCATGGAGCCGATCCACATTTCCGGCACGTCTCGCATCTCTATTGACGATGCTGTGGTCTCCTATTCCGGGGGCCTCGCCAGCGTCGCCACTGATGTGGGCAGCATTGAAGTGATCAACCCCGGCTTTGTGCTCGATAACTCGTCGCCCGAGCAAACGGTGATGGAACTTTCCGGCGACGTGCTCGGCGCTATTCCCTCCGTTGTGGCTTTTGCCAAGGCGCATCGACCGCAGATTTTGGAGCAGCTGCAACTGCCGCTCGACATTGAAGCCCTGTCTGGTGACGTTGATGTCAATGTGCTGACGACGTTGATCACGGCGCCAGATAAGCCCGAACAGGTCGACTATGTAATCAATGGCGGGTTAAGCCGCTTTGGCAGTAGCCGTCCCGTCGAAGGGCGCGTTATTCGGGATGCCGAACTACAGATCGCGGCGACCCAACACGCCTATCGGTTTAACGGCTCCGCCAATATCGATGGCATGCCGGCCGATCTTCTGGTCGAAGGCACGCCCACCTCAGAGCCCAAGCTGCAAGTGGCCTCGACGGTCTCGATAGACGACATTAGCAAGCTGGGCATTGATTTATCAGCCTTCCTAGAAGGGACATTGCGTTTCATCGCCAGCCCACTCTCGGATGGCGCGATTGACCTCACGGTCGATCTTGAAGGGGCGGGGGTGAATGTCCGCGATCTGGGCATTTATAAGTCCATCGGTCGCGCGGGCACGTTGAGCGCGATTGTGCGGCTCGGCTCGCACGGCACAAGGCTCGAAAACATCGTGCTGGCTTTTGACGATGTGCGGCTCGCCGGGACGCTGGAACTTGACGCACAGCAAGCGCTTAAATCAGCCGAGTTCGGCACCTTCCAGCTCAGCAAGGGCGATAGTGCTAGCGTGCGCCTGACGCCGCTTGAGGATGGGTTTGCCGTCCGCGTACGCGGCGAGCAGCTTGATCTGAAACCTGTGCTGGGGCGGTTCTTCAGCCTTGAGCAAGGCTCGGGCGGCGTGGAAGCGACACAGGTGAGCGCGCCCATTTCGATGGATATCGAGCTCGATCGCGCCATTGGCTATTATGCGGTGACGGCGTTCAACCTTGATGTGGACATGCTCTTGCGTGGGTCCGATCTGCGCCGGGCAACGCTGGCGGCGCAGTTCTCTGAAGGCAATGCCATTTCCATCACGACCAATCCCGCTCCGAACGGGCGCACGTTGACAGTGGCCTTCAACGACGCCGGGACGATATTGCGATTGCTCGGCATCTACTCCCAGCTCGCCGGAGGCTCGGGTAGCTTGGTGATGACCACCGATAGGCAGCTTGATCAGGAAGTTGGGCAGCTCATCATGCGCAACTTCGCCATCGTCGATGAAGACAAGGTTGTACAGGTGCTGGGCAATCACTCGGACTCGCGCAGTGCCATTGCCACGCAGAACCGTCTCGACTTTACCGCGTCACAGGTTGACTTCGTGCGTAAGCGCGACCGCGTTGAAGTGGGCAATGCGGTCTTGGCTGGCGCGACTGTCGGCGGCACCATGCGGGGCTTTATCTACACCGACCGCCGCCAGTGGGATCTCACAGGCACATACGTCCCGCTCTTTGGGTTAAATAACGTCTTCCAGCAGTTGCCGATCATCGGCGAGTTCCTCGGTGGCCGCGAAGGCGAAGGGCTCGTGGGCGTCACCTTCGCGGTCAATGGCGCGCTCGATAGCCCGAACTTTGTCATCAACCCGCTGAGCGTTCTGGCACCGGGGTTCCTGCGCGAGTTCTTCGAGTTCCGCTCACGCGAACTGCCACCAGCAAACTGAGCCCAAAAAGAAAGGGCGCCCCGAGAGACGCCCTTCAAACTCGTTGTAAAAGACCGACTTAAACCGGCTTGATCAGTGCGTGCTTTTTCTTGCCGACGGAAAGCTTGATCACGCCTTCTTCGAGCAGGGCATCTTCACCCAGCATCAGCTTTTCGTCGCTGATAACGGCGTCGTTGACGCGCACTGCACCAGAGGTGATGTGTCGACGCGCTTCGCCATTGGATGCGGCAAGGCCTGCCTTCACGAGCGCGTTGAGCACGCCGATACCCGCAGCCAATTCAGCCGCTGCCACTTCAGCAGTCGGCAGCGAGAGGTCGAGCTTACCGGTTTCAAATGTCGCGCGAGCGGTTTCGGCAGCTTCGTCAGCTGCAGCCTTGCCACGCAGCATGGCGGTGACTTCGGAAGCAAGACGCTTCTTGGCTTCGTTGATGTCGCCAGCAACAATGCCTGCGATCTCGTCGAGCGGCAGGGTGGTGTAGAGCTTGAGGAAGCGTTCTACGTCCGCGTCCTCAGTGTTGCGCCAGTACTGCCAGAAATCATAGGCCGAGAGCATGTCTGGGTTGAGCCAGATCGCTCCGTTCATCGACTTGCCCATCTTCTGACCCGAAGAGGTCGTCAGCAGAGGCGAGGTCAGCGCGTAAAGCTGTGGCGTACCCATACGGTGACCGAGGTCGATCCCGTTGATGATATTGCCCCACTGATCCGAACCGCCCATCTGCAAGCGGACGTTGTAGCGCTGGTTGAGCTCCACAAAGTCATAGGCCTGCAGGATCATGTAGTTGAATTCGAGGAACGAAAGCGACTGCTCGCGATCCAGACGCTGCTTGACCGAGTCAAAACTGAGCATGCGATTGACCGAGAAATGCTGGCCAACATCGCGGAGGAATTCGAGGTAGTTGAGCGGCAACAGCCATTCGCCGTTGTTCACCATCAGCGACTTTTCAGAGAAGTCGAGATAGTTGGAGAACACCTGCTTGATCCCGTCGATGTTCGACTGGATCATATCCGTGCCCATCAGCTTGCGCGCTTCGTCCTTGAACGATGGGTCGCCAACCATGCCGGTGCCGCCGCCCATCAGGGCAACAGCGCGGTGACCGGTCTTTTCCAGCCAGTGCAGCATCATGATCTGGATCAGGCTGCCGACGTGCAGCGACGACGCGGTTGGGTCAAAGCCGATGTAGGCGGTGACTTGCTCGGTGGCGAAGAGCTTATCAAGGCCCTCAGCGTCGGAAATCTGGTGGATGAAGCCGCGCTCATCAAGGGTGCGCAGGAAATCGGAAGTGTACTTGCTCATTTTGCGATCCAAGTGCCGCCAGTGCGGAGTTGTATGATCTGGCGTCTGGGAATGATGACGGCGTGCCCACTCAGGGCACACCGTGGTGAGGCGATCGCCTCTTTGCGCTACTGAGTTTAGCGCCCGCCGCCGTCCGCGATCTCCTGACGACGACGGTCGAGATACTCGGCGCACCGTTCGGTCAGTTCATCGATCTTGCCTTCGTAGAAGTGGTTAGCCCCTTCTACGATCTGCTGTTCAATGGTGATGCCCTTCTGGGTCTTGAGCTTGTCCACCAGCTTCTGCACCGAAGCAGGTGGGGCCACACGGTCCTTATCACCATGGATGATCAGACCCGAAGACGGGCAGGGGGCGAGGAACGAGAAGTCATAGAGGTTTTCCGGTGGGGACACCGAAATAAAGCCTTCAACTTCTGGGCGACGCATCAGCAACTGCATGCCGATCCACGCACCAAAGGAGAAACCGGCGATCCAGCAACCGCGTGATTCTCTGTTGATGGTCTGCAGCCAGTCGAGAGCGGCTGCCGCATCGCTCAATTCGCCGATACCGTGGTCGAATGCGCCCTGCGACCGACCGACGCCGCGCGAATTGAAGCGGAGCACCGCAAAACCACGCTCTACGAACATGTAGAACAGGTTGTAGATGATCTGGTTGTTCATCGTGCCGCCGAACTGCGGATGCGGATGAAGCAGGATGGCGATTGGAGCGTTTGGCTCCTTACCTGGCTGGTAACGGCCTTCCAAGCGGCCCTCTGGGCCGTTAAAGATCACTTCTGGCATAGGATTAATCCGGCCTTTCCGGCTCTGTCACAGTGACGTTTCGGACGTTTCAAAAGGAGTTCACGCAGCTTGACTAAGCGCGGGGCTCTCCCTAAAACATGGGTCGAAAAATCAGTTTAGAATGGTTCGAAACTCGATTGTGCGCCGCAGAACGGCGCGCTTGAGCGCCCCTTGTAATGAAGTTGGGCCTTCAATTTCAAGACGTGTTTGGCCGCATATGCGTTCTATGCTGCGGTTTGGCTCTATATAAAGGTGTCGGACACTGTGTCCGGTAAGCGTAATGACGAGACCTTCGGTCTATCTTGATCACAATGCAGCTGCGCCGCTTCGTCCCGAAGCGCGTGACGCTTTGTTGTCTGCGCTTGCGCTCACCGGCAATGCCTCATCGGTCCACACCCATGGTCGCGCGCTGCGCGATGTGATGGAGACTGGTCGTCAACAAGTGGCTGCGCGGGCCGGTGCAGAGCGCCGTCAAGTCGTCTTCACAAGTTCCGCCACAGAGGCCATTACGCAGGCTATCATGGCCGGAACAAAGGTTTTTTCGGCAGGCGCCATAGTCACCAGCATGGGGGAGCACGCTGCTGTCCTCAAGGCAGTTGAGGCCACGGGCCTGCCTGTGTGGACCGTAGGGCTAAAAGAAGACGGCAACATTGATCTCGATCAACTGCAGTCGTTTTTGTCTCGTGCGGACGCAGAAAATATCACGCTCTTCGCAGCGTTTCATTGGGTGAACAATGAAACGGGCGTAGTTCAGCCAATTGGCCGGATCAGTGCTCTGGTGGGACCAACCCGTCACACGCTTTTTATTGATGCGGTTCAGGCCTACGGCAAGATTGATCTGGATTTTGCCGCATCGGCTCCCGATATGGTTGCTATAAGCGGCCATAAGATTGGCGCACCTGTCGGTATTGGTGCGTTGTTGGTCAAAGGCCACGCCGACACTGTGCGGTTGATTCCGGGTGGTGGTCAGGAGCAGGGGCGTCGTGGTGGTACTGAGCCAACGGCGCTGATCGCAGCTTTTGGCGCGGCAGCGGCCGCAAGTGAATATGATGCGCAGAGCATGTTGGCGCTCGTCGACCAGCTTGAGGCCGGACTGAAGGCGCTTGCGCCAGATGTCGTAATCTTCGGGCAAACTGCTCAGCGCGTCGGTAATACGGTCAACTTCGCTGTACCCGGTCTCGGTAATGCCACAGCGATGATGTCCTTGGACCTTATGGGTCTATCAATTTCGTCCGGCTCGGCCTGCTCGTCAGGCAAGGTCGGCGCTAGCCATGTTCTAGCAGCAATGGGCGTGCCTAAGGCTTTGGCCGAATGTGCCCTGCGCGTCAGCTTTGGCTGGACTTCCACAAGCGAGGACGTGACTGCGTTTCTTGCCGGTTTTGAAAAACTTCTTGCACGCCACAAGCGTTCAGGAACAGCGGCCTAGGTCGCTGAAAGAATAGTTCGTTCGCGGCGGCCTTGACCCGTCGATGGACATAAAGGAGAGCCTAATGGCGGATTTCGATATTCCGACCCTCAAGGAAGAGATCGATCGGGAAACCGTCGAGCAGGTGCTTGCGCTTGACGTCGACAAGTACAAGTACGGCTTCGAAACGGACATTGAATCCGACACGATTGCTGTCGGCCTGAACGAAGACACCGTTCGCTTCATCTCGGCTAAGAAGGAAGAGCCAGAATGGATGCTGGAATGGCGTCTGGAAGCGTTCCGCCGCTGGCAGACCATGGAAGAACCAGCTTGGGGTAAGTTGCACTACCCAAAGATCGACTTCCAGGACATCAGCTATTACTCCGCGCCGAAGAACTTCAAGGGCCCCAAGAGCCTTGATGAAGTCGATCCGGAACTGCTGGCGACTTATGCCAAGCTGGGTATCCCGCTCAAGGAGCAGGCGATCTTGGCTGGCGTTGAAGGCGCAGCGGAATCCGTTGGCACGCCATTCGGCGCCAACGTTGCGGTCGACGCGGTGTTTGACTCGGTTTCCGTTGTCACCACCTTCCGCGAAGAACTGGCCAAGCAGGGCATCATCTTCTGCTCGATCTCTGAAGCCGTGCGCGAGCACCCAGAGCTCGTAAAGAAATACCTCGGCTCGGTGGTTCCCGTTTCGGACAACTACTACGCGACGCTGAACTCGGCGGTCTTTACCGACGGTTCCTTCGTTTACATTCCAAAGGGTGTTCGTTGCCCGATGGAGCTCTCGACTTACTTCCGTATCAACGAGAAGAAGACCGGTCAGTTCGAACGTACCCTCATCATCGCTGATGATGACAGCTACGTCAGCTACCTCGAAGGCTGTACCGCTCCAATGCGTGACGAAAACCAGCTGCACGCTGCAGTGGTTGAGCTCGTTGCGCTCGAAAACGCCGAAATCAAGTACTCGACGGTCCAGAACTGGTACCCGGGCGACAAGGACGGCAAGGGCGGCATCTATAACTTCGTGACCAAGCGCGGCGATTGCCGTGGCAACCACTCGAAGATTTCTTGGACGCAGGTTGAAACCGGCTCGGCGATCACTTGGAAGTACCCAAGCTGCATTCTGCGCGGCGACAACTCGCGCGGTGAATTCTACTCGATCGCGATTTCGAACGGCTACCAGCAGGTCGATAGCGGCACCAAGATGATCCATCTGGGCAAGAACACGTCCAGCCGCATCATCTCCAAGGGTATTGCAGCAGGCTTCTCGGACAACACTTATCGCGGTCAGGTTTCTGCCCACGCTAAGGCCAAGAACGCTCGTAACTTCACCCAGTGTGACTCGCTGCTGATCGGCGACAAGTGTGGCGCGCACACTGTTCCTTACATCGAGAGCCGTAACGGCACTGCGGTGTTCGAGCACGAAGCGACCACCTCGAAGATCTCCGACGACCAGATGTTCTACTGCATGCAGCGCGGCCTCAATGAGGAAGAAGCTGTGGCGCTTATCGTCAACGGCTTCGTCCGTGACGTGCTTCAGCACCTGCCAATGGAATTCATGGTCGAAACCCAGAAGCTGATCTCGATCAGCCTCGAAGGCAGCGTCGGCTAAACCGCAAACAGTTGGATACCCGGGTGGCGCTAGCGGCGACCCCGGATTTGGAGACAAACAGATGACCACTCCCGTTCTTGAAATTCGCAACCTGCACGCTCGCATCGAAGATCGCGAGATCCTCAAGGGTGTGAACCTTGTGATCCCACAGGGTGAAGTTCACGCCATCATGGGCCGTAACGGCTCGGGCAAGTCGACCCTTTCCTACGTTCTCGCAGGCAAGGAAGACTACGAAATCACCGAAGGTGAAGTGCTGCTCAACGGCGTCGACATCCTTGGCCTCGAGCCAGATGAACGCGCTGCTGCTGGCCTTTTCCTGGCTTTCCAGTACCCAATCGAAATCCCTGGCGTTTCGACCATGACCTTCCTCAAGGCGGCGATGAACGCGCAGCGTAAGGCTCGTGACGAAGCTGAACTCTCGACCCCAGAGTTCATGCGTCTCGTCAAGGAAGCTGGCGCAGCGCTGAACGTTGACTCAGCCATGCTGAAGCGTCCGCTCAACGTTGGTTTCTCTGGCGGTGAAAAGAAGCGTGCGGAAATCATGCAGATGGCGCTCCTCAAGCCATCGCTGGCCGTTCTCGACGAAACCGACTCGGGTCTCGACATCGACGCGCTGCAGGTTGTTTCGAACGGCGTGAACTCGCTGCGCGACGGCAAGCGTTCCATGCTCGTCATCACCCACTACCAGCGCCTCCTGAACCACATCGTTCCAGACGTTGTGCACGTCTTCTCGGACGGCAAGATCGTGGAAAGTGGCGACAAGTCGCTCGCGCTCAAGCTCGAAGCTGAAGGCTATGCCAACTACGGCGGCGAGGCAGCGTAACAATGGCGACTTTTCCAGTTCGTCTCGGCGCTGCCGAGCATACGCTGATTGAGCAGTTGAAGGCCGCTGGCGCTGATCAGGCTGCGGAGCGCATCGAAACTGCGGGTCTGCCGACCCGTCGCGTCGAAGCCTATCACTACACGGATTTGAAGACTCTGCTGCGCGCCGTACCGGATCTCGCAGCGGCTGCAAACGACGCCGTGGCGCCGTCTGTGGCGATTGAGGGCGCTTATGTGATCTCGATCGTCAATGGCGCTGTAAAGGCGTCTACGGACGCTCCTGCAGGCATTATGATCGGCACAGCACGTGGTGGCGTTCTGTCGACCCGCGATGATGTTGTGACCCACATCAACAACGGCCTGACCAAGACCGCTCTCTCGCTCGACATCGCCGCTGGCGACGAGCAGGTGATCCAGATTGATCACACCATCGTTGGCAAAGCTGCACACGTCTCGGACGCTGTGAAGGTCTTCGTGGCCGATGGCGCTAAGGTGACCATCGTCGAAACCTTCGCCGGTTCGGACGCTGCGCACTTGGGCAACCACGCCGTCTACATCGCCCTGGGCGAAGGCGCCGAAGTGGTGCACGTGTCGATCGACCGTTCGCCAGCGCAGTCCTCGCACTTCGCGACCAATGAGTATCACCTTGCAGCCGGCGCGCAGTTGCGCACGCTGGTGGTCCATGGTGGTGCAAATTTGGCGCGCACACAGGTGCTGCCGCGTCTTGAAGGCGCTGAGGCGCATGCGGACGTCACGGGGCTTAATCTCGTGGCCGATGGTCAGCATGCCGACATAACCATGATCACTGAGCACGCTGTTGCGCACACCACCTCGCAGCCGCTGTTCAAGTCGATTGCTCGTGGCCGTTCCAAGTCGGTCATTCAGGGCAAGTTGATTGTGGCGCGCGATGCGCAGAAGACCGATGCTAAGTTCATGCATCAGGGCCTGATGCTGTCGGACGAAGCGGAAATCCTCTCCAAGCCAGAACTCGAAATCTACGCCGACGACGTTGTCTGTGGCCATGGTTCGACGTGCGGCAAGCTGGATGAAGATAGCCTCTTCTATCTCCTCAGCCGCGGTATTCCCAAGGCCGAAGCCGAAACCATGATGGTTCGCGGCTTTATCGCAGAACTGGTCGACCCGATCGAAAACGAAGCAGTTGCTGGCGTTCTCAACGACGTCATCGACACTTGGCTTCTCGGCAAGTAAGGGCCTCACCCTTCGCCTCTCCCTTTGGGGAGAGGTCGGCGCGTAGCGCCGGGTGAGGGGGCCTTAACGCAAATAGGGGTAGGGGAATTTCCCCTCACCCACCCAAAATGCTCCGTTCGTGGACCGGGACGCCACAAGGACCAAAACATGACCTTCGATCTAGCTGCCGTTCGTGCTGATTTTCCGATCCTGTCGGAGCAAATTCACGGTCATCGTCTTGTCTATCTCGATAGCGGCGCATCGGCGCAAAAGCCGAATGCAGTGCTTGAGCGCATGGATTATGCGTTCCGCCACGAATACGCGAATGTCCACCGTGGTCTGCACACGCTCGCTAATCGCGCGACGGAAGGCTACGAAGCCGGGCGGGAAAGCGTAAAGCGCTTCATCAATGCGCCACGCCTCGAAGAAATCATCTTCACCAAATCGGCCACCGAAGCGATCAATCTGGTCGCCTCCTCCTTTGCTGGCCCGCGCATCAGGGAAGGTGATGAGATCATCATCACCACCATGGAGCACCATTCCAATATCGTGCCGTGGCATTTCCTGCGCGAACGTCAGGGGGCGGTTTTGAAGTGGGTCGACGTCAAGGACGACGGCTCTTTCGATATGGATGCCTTTGAAGCGGCGCTATCGGACAAGACCCGCATGGTCGCCATGACCCACATGTCCAACGTCTTGGGCACGGTCACTCCAATTAAGGGCGTGATCGAACGCGCCCACGCGCGCGGCATTCCTGTGCTCATCGATGGCTCGCAGGGCGCCGTTCACACCACTGTGGACGTGGCTGACCTCGACGTCGATTTCTACATCATGACCGGCCACAAGCTTTATGGCCCGACGGGCATTGGCGTCCTCTACGGCAAATACGATCTTCTCGCCCAGATGCAGCCCTATCAGGGTGGCGGCGAAATGATCGAAACCGTAACCCTTGAAGGCGTCACCTATAACGAGCCGCCCCATCGCTTTGAGGCGGGCACGCCGGCTATCGTTCAGGCCATGGGCCTCGGCGCAGCCCTCGACTACATGCAAAACCTTGGCCGTGAAAACATCATCGCCCATGAGCATGACGTCGCTGCCTATGCCGCCGAAAAGCTCAAGAGCATCAATTCCCTGCGCATGATCGGCACTGCCGAAGGCAAGGGCGGCATTTTCTCGTTCGAGATTGCCGGTGCGCACGCCCATGACGTCGCCACGGTCCTTGATCGTTACGGCATAGCTGTTCGCGCTGGCACCCATTGTGCCCAGCCGCTGCTGAAACGTTTTGGCGTGACCTCTACCTGCCGTGCCTCTTTGGCCCTATATAACGGCAAAGACGATATTGACGCGCTGGTCGACGGCATTCAGCGCGCCGCGAAATTTTTTGCCTGATTAGGCACGAGAAAGACGACCATGAGCGACGATACCGTAACCGACACGCGCATCACCCCGAGTGTTTCTGCCAGCCTGCCAGAGAATGAAGTCGAGCGGATCACGACGGACCTGATTGGCGCATTGAAAACCGTCTACGACCCGGAAATTCCGGTCGATATTTATGAGCTTGGCCTGATCTACAAGGTTGATCTGGATGAGGATCGTAATCTCACCATCGACATGACTCTGACCGCGCCCGGTTGCCCCGTGGCTGGTGAAATGCCGGGCTGGGTCGAAAACGCTGCCCGCAGCGTTGAAGGCATTCAAGACGTTAAGGTCAACATGGTGTTTGATCCACCTTGGGATGCGACCCGCATGAGCGAAGAAGCTCAGGTTGCGTTGAACTGGTGGTAATGGGACGCGTTTCGTCCTATATATCGTGAATTACCGATAAAGGTTTCGATCCATGCCGTTCAAGATCATGTCGCTGACAGACGCCGCTGTAGAGCGTATCACCGAGATTATCGAAGACTCGGATACGCCTGTGATCGGTCTGCGCGTTGGCATCAAGAATTCCGGCTGTGCGGGTGTTGCCTACACGATGGACTATGTCAGCGAAGCTGTGGCGGGCGATGACCATGTCGAGGACAAGGGCGTCAACGTCTGGGTTGATCCCAAGGCGACCATGTACCTGCTCGGCACGGTGATGGATTTTGAGGCCGGCAAGCTGGGCTCGACCTTCACCTTCAAAAACCCGAACCAGACCGGTGCCTGCGGTTGCGGCGAAAGCATCACGCTCAAGCCAGCGGACCTCAAAGCCCTAGTCGAAGCCCGCGCCGAAGCATAATTGGCGACTTGTCTGAAATTTCAAAATGCCCGGAGCGATCCGGGCGTTTTTGTTTTTTTGGGGGGCAGGGGCCATCGTCCGCATCGGGATATGCCCCGCATAAAAATCCCCACGCCCAGTACGCTTTCGCGTTGAAGCGAGATTGCGCGAGTTGCGGCTTTGTCCTAGAGCGAATGCATGCCAAAAACTCTTCCAGCTGCTTACTCCATCACCCCGCCCGGCAAAGCTCTGAACGGTCGCGTTTCGCCTCCGGGGAGCAAGTCCATCACCAATCGCGCTCTGCTGTTGGCAGCGCTGGCGCATGGCACGAGCCGCCTGACGGGGGCGCTCAAGAGCAAGGACACTGTGCTCATGGCCCGCGCCCTGCGCGAAATGGGCGTCACGGTGGAAGAGCCGGATGCGACTACTTTCCTCGTCACCAGCACAGGCAAGCTGGCCGTCCCCGATGCGCCGCTCTTCCTCGGCAATGCCGGGACCGCAACGCGCTTTCTGACCGCCGCAGTGGCAACGATTAACGGCACAGTGGTCGTCGATGGCGACGAGGAAATGCGCGTTCGCCCAATTAAGCCTCTGGTTGATGCCCTCAATGCGCTCGGTATCGGCGCGTCGAGCCCGACCGGCTGCCCGCCTGTGACTGTTGATGGCAATGGCACTTTTGGGAAGGGACGCGTTGAAATCGACGCCTCTCTCTCGAGCCAATATGTTTCCGCGCTGCTTATGGCAGCGCCATTCGGCGATGGCCCAATTGAAATCGCGCTCGCGGGCAAGGACATTGGCGCTCGCGGCTATGTCGATCTCACGCTTGCGGCTATGCGCGCTTTCGGCGCTGACGTTGAACAGGCCGACGAGGGCACTTGGATTGTGCAGCCAACCGGCTACACCGCAACCGATTTCCACATCGAACCCGATGCGTCTGCCGCAACCTATCTTTGGGGCATCGAAGCCCTAACAGGCGGTCGCATCGATCTTGGTGTCTCAGCCGATGCCTTCACGCAGCCGGACGCTTCGGCGCAAGCGATGATTGCGGCTTACCCGAATATGCCTGCGGTGATTGACGGATCGCAGATGCAAGACGCGGTTCCGACCATGGCCGTCGTCGCTGCCTTTAACAACACGCCTGTGCGATTTGTTGGCATTGCCAATTTGCGCGTCAAAGAAACGGACCGCATTCGGGCCGTCGCCAATGAGCTTAATCGGATCATGCCGGGCCTCGCCACGGAGGAGGGGGACGATCTGCTCATCGCATCCGACCCGCAACTCCCCGCCAAGCTGAAGGGGCGCAACTCGCGCGCAAAAATTGAGACCTATCACGATCATCGCATCGCCATGAGCTTTGCTCTGGCGGGCCTACTCGTCGATAACGTGGTTATTCTCGACCCCGCCTGCACAGGCAAGACCTATCCGGAATATTGGGACATGCTGGAAAGCCTCGGCGTTAGGCTAACGCCGGCGGCTTGAGTTAGGCGACGGACGAGGCAACCGAGCGCGGGGTTTGCAACTCATCTTCACAGATGACGCGATTACGCCCCGCGCGCTTAGCTGCATACAGACAGGCATCGGCGCGGTCGACGAGGCTGGCGAAACTGTCGGCCTGGCCGAATTTTGCAACCCCGATAGACGCGGTGAGATTGCCCAAGCGCTCGCTCGTGGAAATGCGGAGCAATTGCTTGCTCTGAATGGCTTCGCGAATGATCTCTGCGGTAAGGGACGCCAGGCGCATGTCGGTTTCGGGCAATATTGCCGCGAACTCTTCACCGCCAAACCGGGCAGCAATGCCCTTGCCCTCGAGGGAGGTCTGCAACTGCCCTGCGACGAGGCGCAGCACTTGGTCGCCGGTGAGGTGACCATAGCTGTCGTTAAAGGCTTTGAAATTATCGATATCGACGAGCAGAAGACACAATGGCGTGCCTGCTAGGCGCGCTTCGTGCATGGCGTCTATTAGACAGGTGTCAAAGCGCGCACGATTATAGAGCTTGGTCAGCGGGTCCAGCATCGCTTCGCGGCGGACTTCATCCAGATCACGCTGCATATTGGCAATTGCATCGCGTGATGCGGCCAGCTGCGCGCTAAGCAAGGAGTTGTCATCCTGCATCCGCTCAGTTTCAACAATGAGCTTCCGCGTGATCTCTTTTACGGAACTTGCATCGCGCGCTGTGTCGAGGTCGTACCATGCGCTGGAGAGCGTGGTGCTGAAATCCTGCGCAGTTTCGAGCGCGCCTTGAATGGCGCCGTTCACGGCATTGATGCGCTCAGCGACGCGGTCTGAAACAACAGACACCCGTTCTGACACCGCCACCTCAAAAAACTCCTTGTGGAGCAGTTCGGCAGTGAGTGGAGTGAGCTGCACGCCAGACATGAAGAGCGCGTTGAGGCGATCGTTCAGGCTCTGGTTGGTGCCTTTGACATAGGTGTAAAGCAGCTCGTAAAAGGCCGGTTCGGCCGGTACGCAATTCTGCTTCAATTGATTTATGGCGATTTTGGCAAAGCCAAAAGAGCGCTCTAGATCCTGATCCGACACTACCACCAGCCCCCCGGTGTGCTGGCCTAATCCAGCATGGTTAAGTGAGTCGTGCGTAAGGATATTCTCACGCGGATGTGAGAAAGTAACGCTCCAAGATGTAGCAATGCTTAATCTTGGAGCGTTTAATGATTATTGGGCAATGCGCGTCGGGCGCAGCAAGAACGCTGGGATTGGTCCGGCGTCGCCAAATGGCCCATTATTGTTCGGCGCTGCCACTGGTGCAGTGTCGTTATTGCGCTTGCGGCGTGCGTTGTCGGCGCGCGTTCTTTGCGGCTTAAGTGGTTCGTCCACGGTATTCGTTTCTACTTCTGTAGGCGACGGTGACACAACATCGGACTTTTCAGCCTTAGCGACCTTGCGGGTGCGACCGCCACGACGGCCACGCGATGGCTTTGCTTCAGCGTCTTCAGCAGCATCGGGAGCGGCTTCAGTTGTGATTGCCTGGGCAGTCTTACTTGGCGCGAGCCATTCGATCTGCTTTTGGATCAGCTTTACGATCGCATCGAGGTGCTTTTCGTCTGCGGGGGCGACGAATGTGTAGGCAACACCAGAGCGACCAGCGCGACCCGTACGGCCGATACGGTGAACGTAATCCTCGGCATGCACAGGCACGTCAAAGTTGTAGACGTGGCTTACCGCTGGAATATCGAGACCACGCGCCGCGACGTCACTGGCAACCAGGAGCGTGAGCTTGTTGGTCTTGAAGGCATCCAGAGTTTCCATGCGGCTCTTCTGGTCCATATCGCCATGCAGCGAACCAGCGGAGAAACCGTGGCGCTGAAGCGAGCGGGCGAGGGTGGCCACATCACGCTTGCGATTGCAGAAGATGATCGCATTGGTGAGGTTTTCCGCCGCGTTGATCTGTTCGCGCAGAGCTGCGCGCTTCTGATCTGGACGCGAGGATACCTTGACCAACTTCTGATCAATCGTATCGGCGGTCGAAGAGGTGCGCGACACCTGAACGTGGACTGGGTCCTTAAGGAAACGCTTGGTGAGGCGCTCGATCTGCGGGTCCATCGTTGCCGAGAACAACATGGTCTGGCGACGCGGCGGCAGGCGCGAACAAATCTTTTCGATATCGTCGATAAAGCCCATGTCGAGCATGCGGTCGGCTTCGTCGATGACGAGAACTTCCACGCCGGTCAGCAGGATCTTGCCGCGATCGAATTGGTCGAGCAGACGGCCAGGAGTAGCGATCAGCACGTCAACGCCGCGATCAAGCTTCTTGTTCTGCTCTTCAAACGATACGCCGCCGATGATCAGAGCCATCGAAAGACGGTGATTTTTGCCGTACTTCTCAAAGTTCTCGGCAACCTGCGCCGCGAGTTCGCGGGTCGGTTCGAGAATGAGTGTGCGGGGCATACGAGCGCGGGCGCGGCCGTTTTCCAGCAGCGTCAGCATGGGCAATACAAAAGAGGCAGTCTTCCCGGTACCCGTCTGCGCGATACCAATAAGATCCTTCTTATTCAGAAGGTGTGGAATTGCCTGAGCCTGGATCTCGGTAGGCTTCGTGTAACCAGCGTCTGTGACAGCTTCGGTTACCTTGCTCGAAAGCCCAAGTCCGGAAAAGTCGTCGGTCAAGTCGGTCGTCCCAATCAGCGGTGCGGAGCGGCGCTATTCAGCCAGTACATGACCTCAGCGTCACCGATGAGCGCGCGCCTGTACCGCTATTGCGGGCGCGCTGCCCTAAAAGTTTCGAATGGAAACAATGTCGCGTGACCATTCGCGTTCAAAAGCAACACACGGCGGATCCAGAGTGTTGCAGGGTGCTGACGTTAGCATTCCCCGGCGATAGAAATGCCGATGCCTAACGTATAGCTAGCGGCGCGGACCATAGCGCAAACCCCTTGACTGTCAACGGGTTTGCCCGATTCACGCCATATTGCAGTAAATCTTTGCTGATCAAATGTCCAAATCGGTCACAAAAGCAGCGTTCTCCTGAATGAATTCATAGCGCAATTCAGGCTTATTGCCCATCAATCGATCCACGGCGGTGCGGGTTGCATCGCGATCATCCAGCATTTTCACCTGTAGCAACTGGCGCGATTTCGGCGACATCGTCGTCTCGCGCAGGTGCACATAAGGCATTTCACCCAGACCTTTAAATCGGGTGATGTCGATTTTGCTCTTGCCGGTGAACTCGGTCTTCATCAACTCGTTCTTATGGGCGTCATCACGCGCATAGAGCGTCTTGTTGCCTTGAGTGATGCGGTAGAGCGGCGGCAGGGCAAGATAGAGGTGACCATTCTCAATGAGTTTGGGCATCTCTTGGAAAAAGAAGGTGATGAGGAGCGCGGCAATGTGCGCCCCGTCCACGTCCGCGTCGGTCATGACGATGATTTTGTCATACCGCAACTCATCTTCAGAATAGCGATCGCGGGTACCGCAACCGAGCGCTTGGATGAGATCGGCAATCAGCTGGTTGGCGGCGAGCTTGTCGCGACTTGCACCAGCAACGTTGAGGATCTTACCGCGCAGCGGCATAACGGCCTGAGTAATGCGGTTACGCGCCTGCTTGGCAGATCCGCCCGCCGAGTCACCTTCCACGATGAACAATTCAGCACCTTGCGCCGCATTCTGCGTGCAGTCTGCGAGCTTGCCGGGCAGGCGTAGCTTGCGCGTGGCGCTGGCGCGATCGATCTCTTTTTCCTTGCGGCGACGCAAGCGCTCTTCAGCGCGCTCTACGGCCCAGTCCAGCAGCTTGCCTGCCTGGTTGGGCGAGGCCGCCAGCCAATGGTCGAACGCATCGCGCAGCGCTGTTTCAACAATACGCGTGGCTTCTTGAGAGGCGAGCTTGTCCTTGGTCTGGCCAACGAATTCTGGTTCGCGCACGAACACCGACAGCATGGCCGAGCAGGAGGTCAGGATGTCCTCAGCGGTCAGATTGGCCGCGCCCTTGTGTTTGATCAGTTCCGCATAGTTCTTGAGGCCGCGCAGCAGCACCATGCGCAGGCCCGCTTCGTGCGTGCCGCCATCAGGCGTCGGGACGGTATTACAATAAGACTGTACGCCGCCGTCCCCCAGGGTCCAGGCAATCGCCCATTCGACCGAAGCGTGGCTGCCGGGGCGGCCGGTTTTGCCCGCGAAAATTTCGTCGGTAATGCGCGTTTCGCCTTCGATCCGCGCCGTCATGAAGTCCTTGAGGCCATCCGGATAGTGGAAGACAGCCTTGGCCGGAACGTCGTCGCTCGCCAGTTCTTCGTCGCAGCTCCAGCGCAGCTCAACGCCACCAAAGAGGTATGCCTTGGCGCGGGTCATGCGGAACAGGCGGCCGGCATTGAACTTTGCCGTCGGGCCAAAAATTTCGGGGTCGGGATGGAAGCGGGTCGTCGTGCCGCGACGGTTCTGCACGCGGCCCACATTGACCACGTCCTGCACCACCTTACCGCGCGAGAACTGAATGCGATAAAGCTGTTGCTCGCGCGCGACCTCAACGACCAAGTCGTCCGAGAGCGCGTTCACAACCGAAACACCAACGCCGTGCAGGCCGCCGGATGTTTCATAGGCCTTGCCGTCGAACTTGCCGCCGGCGTGCAAAATCGTGTGCACGATCTCAAGCGTGGAGCGACCGGGGAACTTTGGGTGGATTTCGACCGGAATACCACGGCCGTTATCCGAGATGGTCAAATAGCCATCGGCGCCCAAATGAACTTCGATGCGGGTCGCGTGACCGGCGATCGCTTCGTCCATCGAGTTGTCGATAACTTCGGCGAAGAGGTGGTGATAGGCGTTGATATCCGTGCCGCCGATATACATGCCCGGACGGCGACGGACAGGCTCAAGGCCTTCCAATACCTCGATGTCGGCAGCACCATAGGCCTCCGGCGAACCGGAGACGCGAGGCGCGACTTCGGCTTTCGGTTTGATCTGTGGTTGGTCTTGCTGAGGAGCGGCTGCTCCGAAGAGATCTGACGACATACATTTTCCATCAGTTCGGCCCGAATCGGGCGAATTGGGTTTTCTACCATATCGCGAGGATTTTTGCCGGTCTGGACCTGCGTTCAATTCCCACAGATGAGCTGAGCTTCGTTGCCGTCAAGGTGAACGATATGAGAACTCTGGATGTGCCTGATGGGTGCTTGTTCTCATTCCGGGACAGTGAGTGTCCCAGGATAAGTGGATGAATTTACGTTCTGTTTGTTTCTTGGGAGCACTTTTTTAAGTGCGTGCTGATACTCATGTGGACATACGGTTTTTGTATGGAGTTGCCGTATGAGGGCAGATCACTTGAGTATTGCGTATCAAACAAGTGTTCCCCGCCCAACTGTGCCAGGACATTGGCCACACGCCGGAAATAGTATTGCGTACCGGCTGGCCAATCTCCGCACCTCGCGTGTTCTTGCGATGGTGTTGGCGATAGGTCTCTTTTATTTCTGCTGAATATCTTGTGCCGTCCTTCGGGGCGGCATAAACTTATGCATCGTTCAATGTCGAGACGGGAGGGTGACGTGACAATATTTCCGACGCATCGCCAGCGTGGTCCCGTCCATGCCCTGTTGCTTAGGCTGCAGGGCTGACCAGTCGGTCCGGACGATATTTCGCTCCTTCCCACTTGGTTCGCCCTTTATGGCGCTTCGGCTGATGCTGTAGCGCTGAATTGACGGCAAATGGCGCTCCCCTTGCGCCGATCCAATGAGCGAAATCCATGGGCACTCTCAGTCTCAAAAATGCCGGCCACCGTGCGGGCGATCTCTTATTCTCCAATCTCACTCTTTCTATCGCTGATGGCGACCGTGTTGGCCTTGTGGCGCCAAACGGGCGCGGCAAGTCTACGCTTTTGCGGGCCTTGGCGGGGGAGCTTGAATTGAGCGAAGGCGCGATCACGCGCTCGCGGGGCTTGAAACTCGGCCATATTCCGCAGGACATTCCGTCAGAATTTCTCACGCTCTCCTTGCGCGACTTCGTCGGCACGGGGCTCGACCGCAGCCAGCTCGAAAGCGAAGGCTGGCGGGTTGATGTGGTGCTTGAGGATTTTTCTATCCCAGAAGAGTTTCGCGACAAGGCTCTCCATCAGTTGAGTGGTGGGTCGCAGCGCATGGCCCTTTTGGCGCGCTGTTGGGTTGGCGAGCCGGATGGCCTGCTGATGGACGAACCGACCAACCATCTTGATCTCTCCCGTATCGTCGCGCTTGAGGATTGGCTCGCTTATGCGGCGAAATCCATGCCGGTGGTTATCGCTAGCCACGATCGGGCCTTTCTCGATCGCGTAACCAATAGGACACTGTTCCTGCGTCCTGATGAGCCCGTCTATCTGCCGCTTGCCTATTCGGCGGCCCGGTCAGAGCTTGATCGCGTCGATGCTGCGGCCCAAGCCCAGCGCGAGCGTGATCTCAAAGAAGCCACTCAGCTGCGCAAGCAAGCCGCAAAACTCACCAATATCGGTATCAACTCGGGAAGCGATCTGCTGACGGTGAAATCCAAACAGTTGCGCGAGCGTGCCGAGAAGATTGAAAACAAAGTCCAAGAGGTGCATCGCGATCGGACGGGCTTGGTCAAGCTCGGCAATAGCGGTGCGGACGCTCGCGTCATGATGGCAATCAGTGGCCTTACCGTTACCACTCCAAATGCCGTCCCCTTATTCTCGATTGAAAAGCTGCATATTTTTCAGGGGGATCGGGTTGTCCTCTTAGGCGCTAATGGGGCTGGCAAATCGCAATTCATGCGCATCATTACAGAGGCACTTGCGGGCGATATGGTTGACGGTGTACGGCTCTCGCCTCAGCTTGTGCCCGGATATATGGACCAAGCCCTCGCTTGGCTCCCCACTAATCGGTCACCACTTGATTACCTATTGGAGCGGTTTGACGAGGGCGATCGGCGGACGATTGCGCTGTTGGCGGGCGCGGGGTTTGCCACCGAGAAGCAAACCAAGCCAATGGCGACACTGTCCCTTGGTCAGCGGGCGCGTGTCGCGCTCTTGGCGCTAAGATTAGCCAAGCCCAATTTCTATTTGCTGGATGAGCCGACCAATCACCTTGACATCCCCGGGCAAGAACAGCTTGAGGACGATATCTGCGGGCAGGGCGCTACCGCCATTATCGTCAGTCACGACCGCGCGTTTCTGCGGGCGGTTGGGACGCGGTTTTTGCAGATCAAGGGTAAGCGGCTGGTCGAAGTTGACAGTCCGGAAGACTTTTTCGCCGACATGGCTGCCGCGGTCTAAAAAGAACGGGAGCCCCGCGAGGAGCTCCCGTTCTTCACCAACTGACTGGAGGTCAGGTCAGTGTTCAGCGATCAACATGCTCTGGCAGAGCTTTCAGCTGATCTTTGGTAAAGCGCGTGACGCCGTGCACATTGCCGTCCTCATCACGCATGAAATTGAGGTCTGACACGTTCAGCGCGACCGGTTTTGCGCCGAGGCCAAGAAAGCCACCGACATCAACGACAACCTGAGAAATCGCGCCAAGCCCGTGAACATGAGCGACCTTGCCGACATGGTGGTCGTCTGGACCGTAAATTGTTGCGCCTTCAAGCGTGGAAGCGTTGAGTTCGGTTGCTGCAAGCGGGGTGTGGCGGGAATGATCCAAAATCTCGTCCTTCAAATATGGGAAACGGGGCGGCTGGCCTGCGACGCAGTTCTGCTCGATGAGGCCTGCGCGTCGCGCGCTTCGAGCTCTTCAAGCGCTTCGCCTACGCGTGCGGCCACTTCCGGATCGAATTTATGGTCCGGCGCGGTAAACTCATATTCATGCAATTCTTCGGCGGTAATGCCCGCGTGACGAGCGAAATCTTCAGCGTCGATTCCGAGAGCAACGCGCCGGTTGTGGTCGCCTTTGGGGTGGCGATTGAAAGCGGAAATAATGAAGCCCATTAATCAACTCCTCTGTCCCTAGCCAATGAGACAGAAGCGGAAAGGTTCAATAAAATTTTCGCCACTGAAATCGGAGCATAAAAAAAGCCGCCCCGGAGGGCGGCTTTCGTTTGAGCTATGCTCAGATCTTAGTGGTGGTGCTCTTCTGGCACTTCGTCTTCGTCTGCCTGGATGAGCTTTGCGAGCTCTTCACGGGTCATCTTCTTCTCGGTGATAGCACCGGTATCGATGATCAGGTCGACGACCTTGTTTTCGAAGATTGGAGCACGCAGGCTTGCGAGAGCCTGTGGGTTCTTGCGGTAGTAGTCGTAAACCTGCTGTTCCTGGCCTGGGAAGCGACGGACTTCAGCGATAAGCGCCTGCTGGTGCTCTTCGTCCGAAACCTGAACTTCCTTGGTGTTGCCGATTTCGGCAACGACGAGGCCGAGGCGCACGCGGCGTTCCGCGATACGGCGGTACTGTTCACGAGCTGCTTCTTCGGTGGTGCCTTCGTCTTCGAAGGAACGGCCGTGCGACTGCACTTCGTGCTCAACGCGCTGCCAGATGGTGGCGAATTCAGCTTCAACCAGCTGAGCTGGAACGTCGAACTTGTGGCCGTCATCGAGAGCGTCCAGAACCTGGCGCTTCATGTGCTGGCGACCCATGGAAGCGAGAGCCGATTCCATCTGTTCGCGGATGATCTTGCGCAGAGCTGCAACGTCTTCGAGGCCGAGCTTCTTCGCGAATTCGTCGTCGAGTTCGCCAGCGTTCGGGCCGTCAGCATGCAGGATGGTGACGTCGAAGGTTGCTTCCTTACCGGCCAGATCAGCGTTCTGGTAGTCAGCTGGGAAGGTAACCTTGATGGTCTTGGTTTCACCCTTCTTCTGGCCGACGAGCTGTTCTTCGAAGCCAGGAATGAATTCGCCCGAACCAACGGTCAGGTGAGCGTGCTCGGAAGTGCCGCCATCGAATGGAACGCCGTCGATCTTGCCAACGAAGGAAAGGCCGAGACGGTCGCCGTTTTCGACAACTGCGCCATCACCCTTGTCGGTGTAGCCGCGGTTCTGTGCGAAAACGCGGTTCACTTCGACGTCGACTTCTGCGTCGGTCACGTCGATCACTGGCTTGGTGATCTTGACGCCAGCAGTGTCCATCAGTGCTACTGGTGGGAGAACTTCGTATTCAACTTCGAATGCCAGATCGGTCTTGCCGTCGAGCACGTCGTTGATCACTGCCTGGTCCTGCGGCAGATCAACCTTTGGCTGAGCAGCTGCGCGTTCCTTGCGGGTGTCGAGCGCGCTAGCAACGGTTTCGTTGATCGCGTCGGTCATGACTTCGGACATAGCCGAACGGCCATAGACCTTCTTCATGTGAGCGGTCGGCACCTTGCCGGGACGGAAGCCCTTGATGTTAGCCTGGCCCTTGAGCTCTTCGAGCTTGGTGTCGAGGCGCGCGTTAAGGTCAGCGGCCGAAATGGTGACGCTGAGCTTGCGCTTCAGGCCTTCGTTGAGGGTCTCAGTTACCTGCATGGGGGTCTATTCCCGTCTTGTTTGATCTCGTTAGGCCAACGGCATGACGCATTGATTCAGGAGGCGAGGCCACGCGAAAATTTCGCGCCAGATGAGCCGTTTGCTTTTCTTACCCCGCGTTAAATACAGGGCTTGAAAGCACAAAACCCATCTGTTGGGTCGACACTTTCACCAATCCATCATTTGGACGCGCCAAAACAAAGCGCGGCCTCAGGCCGGGTTGATGGAGGCGTATAGAGGCTATTCGGGCTTGGTGCAAGCATTGCTATGCCTGTCTAAACGCCGGATACCCTAGCAAACCTGCGATTTTTCATGTGGTTGCATCTTGGCGCGGTAATCAAGTGGTGAGGGAGCGGGCTCACTGCGCAGTTTTCCACATGATTGAACGCGCCAGAGTCGGCTGTTTCACAAGATTCTGTGCTTTGCGCTGAGGAGAATGAGGGCAGGGCATTGACCCCGTTATGACAATATCATAGCAAGCCGACAGCGCGCTCGTGGCGGAATTGGTAGACGCACTGGATTTAGGTTCCAGCGCTTCACGGCGTGGGGGTTCAAGTCCCTCCGGGCGCACCATCACTCACCTGTTGAGTGGTTTCAGATTTAATCTGATTGAAAAAGCGGCAGCCGTGATGCCGCTTTTTTCGCATCTAGCGTTTGGCTTTGTCGGTACAGGCTTTCACCACCCTTGTGTGATGTGCCGACGGTATATTTCTCTTGTTATGCACGGCTCTACAGCCTGTGGCGCTCCGGGATGATCTGCGTACATTGCCGGTGCCGAATAGAAGTCACTGCCACTCTCTTCTGGCATTACCCAAGGTCGCCGCTTAAAACTGCGGCACCAAAACCGAGTGCTGTGGTGATTGGGCTGTAAATCTGTGCGTGCTGCCTAAACTTTGTGCATATACCTCACTTTGCCCGTGCTACACTGTTTTTCGCTTATTGACTAAGGCTATGGAAAATATGGTTTTCTTGAAGCTTGCGTGAGTTGGCACACCCTATGCATATGTATTGGCGGTAATTGCCGAAAGTGGCCATGGAGGCATGAGTTGAAAAAGATCGAGGCTATCGTAAAGCCGTTCAAACTCGACGAAGTAAAAGAGGCACTGCAGGAAGTAGGTCTGCAGGGCATCACTGTGACCGAAGCCAAGGGCTTTGGGCGCCAAAAAGGCCACACGGAGCTCTATCGTGGCGCTGAATATGTGGTGGACTTCCTGCCAAAGGTGAAGGTCGAGGTGGTTTGCACCGACGACGTCGCTGAAAAGGCAATCGAAGCTATCCGCGCAGCAGCCCAGACAGGGCGCATCGGCGACGGCAAGATCTTTGTTTACTCGATCGAACAAGCGATCCGCATCCGTACCGGCGAATTTGGTGACGACGCGCTCTAAGTCCCCTTAGACCGAGCGCATCGCACCCGACTGAATACAACCGTTTCCGCAAGACAGGGGAAAGACCCAAATGACGACCGCAGCCGACATCATCCAGCGCATGAAAGACGAGGACATCAAGTACCTAGACGTGCGCTTTACCGACCTGCGCGGTAAGCTTCAGCACGTGACTATGGACGTGTCTGTTGTCGACGCCGACATGTTCGAAGACGGCGTGATGTTTGACGGTTCTTCGATTGCTGGCTGGAAGGCCATCAACGAGTCCGACATGGTTCTCATGCCAGATCCGGCGTCCGCTTACATCGACCCGTTCTTTGCTGCCAAGACCCTCGCAATCAACTGCGACATTCTCGAGCCAGCAACCTACCAGCCATACAACCGCGACCCACGTTCGATCGCGAAGAAGGCTGAAGGTCTCGTCAAGTCGTCTGGTGTTGGTGACACCGTCGTTTTCGGTCCAGAACCAGAATTCTTCATCTTCGACGACGTGAAGTACTCGACCTCCACCTATAAGGTTGGCTTCCAGGTTGACGCGGCAGAACTGCCAACCAACAATGATGCGGACTTCGAAGGCGGCAACAACGGCCACCACATTGGCATCAAGAAGGGCTACTTCCCAGTTCCACCGCTGGACAACGCGCAGGACATGCGTGGTGAAATGCTCGAAGCCCTCGGCGAAATGGGCGTCATCATTGAAAAGCACCACCACGAAGTGGCATCGGCTCAGCACGAACTTGGTCTGAAGTACAAGACCATGATCGCATCGGCTGACGACGTGCTGATCTACAAGTATGGCGTTCAGCAGGTTGCTAACTCTTACGGCAAGACTGCAACCTTCCTGCCAAAGCCTGTTTTTGGCGACAATGGTTCGGGCATGCACTGCCACATGTCGATCTGGAAGGATGGCAAGCCACTCTTCGCTGGCGACCAGTACGCTGGTCTTTCGATGGATTGCCTCTACTACATCGGCGGCGTCATCAAGCACGCGAAGGCGATCAACGCTTTCACCAACCCGACCACCAACTCCTACAAGCGTCTGGTTCCAGGCTTTGAAGCTCCAGTTCTGCTGGCTTACTCGGCTCGTAACCGTTCGGCGTCGTGCCGTATTCCATTCGGCCAGTCGCCGAAGGCAAAGCGCGTTGAAGTTCGCTTCCCAGATCCACTGGCGAACCCATACCTTGCCTACACCGCACTGCTGATGGCTGGTCTTGATGGTATCAAGAACAAGATCCACCCAGGCGAGCCAATGGACAAGGATCTGTACGAACTGCCAAAGGACGAACTCAAGGAAATCCCGACCGTCGCCGGTTCGCTCCGCGAAGCTCTGGAAAGCCTCGACAAGAACCGTGAGTTCCTCAAGGTCGGCGGCGTGATGGATGACGATTTCATCGACGCTTACATCGAGCTCAAGATGGCTGAAGTGCTGCGTGTCGAAATGACCCCGCACCCAGTCGAATACGAAATGTACTACTCGGCCTAATTGGCAGGGTTTGGGGAAGGGGCCTTCGGGCCCCTTTTTCTTTTATAGGCTTGGGAAGGCGCGGCGCATGGCGTGACGCCAATCCTTGGGCGCCTCCAGTGCCAATTGCGCGTCGCGTGTGGAATAGTGCTCGGTGAACTGCACAGCAAAGCCGATGTCGAAGAGGCGCACGACCGCCCCCTCAAGCTGACCGATGGTGACGAGTTCGCCGATTGCCGGTTGGAACGGTGCCGATACCGCTGCCCCGCGACCGGAATAGTCGATGACGAGGCATGGCTGTGGCCACTCATCCTGTCCGCGACAAATGATGGTGCGTGGGTTTTTTGGTAGCAGACGTTCGCTACTGCGGCGGTTGTTGGTTTCCGTCCACAGTGTTTCAGTGAAATTGTTGATACGTTCGTTATGCTCCAATGTGCGCGCGCTGCTCATGAGCAAAGCCATCTCAAACCCATCTTCGAGGCGCCGTGTCACCGGGCCCTGCAGGGCACCAAAAGCGGCAAAGCGTGCCGTAACCATTTCACCCAATTGCGGAATAATCGGTGCGGCCACGCCCAGACTGGTCGTTGCGATCATACGTAACCGGCAAGCAAACAGGTTGAGGCCAGCGTGAGCAGGTCTCGCGCCAAGTGAATAGCGGCCTGAAACAGTGGTAATGCCGTGTACGACGATAGACGCTTGTGGGGATAGCTCGGTCACGTGGAACCCTCCAGTGTGCAGAAGCTACAGCAAAACTGGCAAGCCGACGTTTAAACTCGTCGCTGAATTTTATGACCTGCCTTAGCTATTTAGAAAGCATAGGGCAGTGTCATATAAACATGACAATGATGTTCAAGAATCTCTTGACCTGACATTAACATGAGTTTAGCAGTCCGGTTAAGGGTGCTTGTAGCCCAGTTTACAAAACCGGATCTTCCAAATGCGTCGTTTACTCCTTCGGGGTGCGAGTGCTGTTGCGCTCGCCCTATGCCTTGCCGCGCCTAGCTCTGCTCACGATGCGAGGCTCCACGCTAATCCTGAAGCGGGCAATGGCAGCCCTCACACGGCTGCGGGCATCCTCAGCACGGTCAACAATCAGGGTCCAAAGACTGCTGATAGCCTGACCATCGGCATTTGGAACACCGCAGCCAACATCACCACCTATACGATCGGCAACAGCTGGAACGATTGGGTGCTGTATCTGGCCCTCGATAAACTGCTTGAGCCATCGCCCTATATGTCCAAGGGCCGCTCGTGGCTGGCGACTGAAGTTGTGCAGGTGTCGGAAGACGCGCGCATCTGGGAAGCGGAAATCCGCCAGGGCGTAAAGTGGCACGACGGCACAGACATGACCGCCGAAGACGTTGTCTTTACCTACAATCTTTACCTCAACGGCCCGGCAAACCGCTGGACCCACCACGTTTCTGACGTGCCACGCATCGAAACCATCGAACTGGTTTCGCCCACCCGCGTCCGCTTTACCGCGCCGCGCCCCATGCCAAACTTCGATCTCGTGACCGCGCCTGAGCTGCCGATCATGCAGAAGAAGCAGTGGGAAGGCATCGAAGACCCGCGCACCATGACCGATCCGGTCATTGGCACCGGCCCCTACAAGCTGGTCGAATACAAGGCCGACGAATTCTACCGCTTTGAAGCGCACGAAGAGTTCTGGGGCGGCGCGCCGACGGTCAAGGAATTGACGCTGGTCATGATCAAGGACCCGCAGACGATCTTTGCGGCCCTGAAATCCGGCGAAATCGACGGTGCTGCCCGCGCTCTGCCGCCTGAAATGGTCGCGCAGTGGAAGGACGATCCCAATATCGAAATCGCGCAGGCGCCAACCCTTTGGGGCACCTGGATGCAGATGAACCTCAACGATCCGGTGTTCAACAACCGCGATCTGCGCAATACCCTGTCGCTCGCGATCAATCCTGAAGAAATGGTCGAGCGCGTCATGCTCGGTCGCGCGCAGTCCGGCAAGCACGGCTGGCCGCATCTCGACAGCACCTGGACCAAGCCCGGTCTTGAAGTGCCATTCGACGCCGAAGCGGCAAAGGCTGGCTTTGAAACCCTCGGCTTTGTCGACGCCAATGGTGATGGTTATCGCGATCTGCCCGATGGCACGCCGTTCGATTGGCGCATCGTGGTTTCGACCAATCAGCCGCTCTATGTGCGTGCGGCCGAAGTCATGGTCGAGCAATTCGATGCCGTGGGCATCAAGACCCATGTTGAGGCCGTGGACGCTGCCACCTTCAACAGCCTGACCACCGATGGCAATTACGAGTTCTCCATCTCGGAAATTACTCCGCACGGTTTGGCCGATCAGGACCAGTACATGCAGTTCTATTCGAGCCCGCAGATGAAGACGCTGCTCGAAAGCGAACCAGAACGTCTGGCCCTCTACAATGAGTGGTGGGAAGCGGACAGCCGCGAAACGCGTCAGGACGCCCACTTCAAGCTGCAGGAATATGAACTGAAATACCCGAGCCGTTTCATGCTCTGGTACCCAGATGGTCTGTTTGCCTACAACTGGAAGGCCTACGACAACTACGCCTCTTCGTTCGGCTACGGCATCTTCCACAAATACTCCTTCTTGCCTGAAGCTAGCCGTATCGGCACCTCCGACTCCATCGATCAACTGATCGCGGAATAAGTCTGGCTCGCCCGCGCGGCTTCGGTCGCGCGGGCTTTTTGGCGTTTCGGTCCATGTATTATCTGCGCACGACACTGCAGTATCTGCTGACTTTGCTCGCGGCTCTCGCGGCGAACTTCTTCTTGCCCCGTTTGGCACCCGGCGATCCCATCAACGCTCTGCTCGGCGCGGACGTCGTTGAGACCATGACCGAAGAGCAGGTGGCGCAGGTCGCGAGGGAACTTGGCATCCATGATGCCCTCCACGTGCAGTTCTGGAACTATCTCACCGGCATTTTCACCGGCGATTTCGGCATGTCGATCAAGCTGGGCATGCCGGTCTGGGATGCCCTCATCCAGAAGCTCCCGTGGACGCTGCTGCTGATGGGTTTTGCGCTGGTCATCTCGACTGTGATCGGCACGGTATTAGGCGTCATGTCCGCCTGGAAGCGCGGCGAAATTGCCGACATTGCCACCATGGGCGGCGTGCTTTTCGTCGGTTCATTGCCGCCGTTCTGGCTGGCAATGATGCTGATCATTCTCTTCTCGACGACCCTCGGTTGGCTGCCATCCTACGGCGCTTACAAAGTGGGCACGTCCTTCCCGAGCCTGAATTGGTTCCAGGGGGTGGGGCTGCGTTTGATTATGCCGGTGCTGGCTCTCGCGATTGTCCAAACCACCTCGGTCCTTCTGATTGCGCGCTCCTCCATGCAGATGGCGCTTGATCAAGACTACATCATGTTCGCCCGCGCCAAGGGCGTGTCCGAGGGCAAGATCTTCTTCAAGCACGCGTTCCGCAATGCGCTGCTGCCGCTCTACACCCACACCATGATGGGCCTTGGCGCGCTCATCGGCGGCTCGCTCATCATCGAGACTGTGTTCTCCTATCCCGGTCTCGGCGGTCTCATCGTTCAAGGCGTCAACTCGCGCGACTATCCGCTTTTGCAGGGCCTGTTCGTCATCACCACGATTTCGATCATCGCCGCGAACTTTGTCACCGACCTTCTCTATCCCCTGATTGACCCGCGCACGCGGCGGGCGGGTTAAGTCCATGTCGACAGCACACTATTCTAATACCAGACGCGTCATCGCGCCGTTCTCGACAGCCACAGGCAAGGTGCAGTGGTTGGGCATTACCATGCTGGGCGTCATTGTTCTGCTTGCGGTCATGGCGCCGCTTTTTGCGGGCTATCTGCCGCGCGCCCTCAGCTGCGCGCCGTTCGAAACGCCGAGCGCCGCCCATATTCTAGGCTGTGACGACGCTGGCTACGACATCTGGTCCCAGCTGCTCTATGGCGCGCGCGTCTCTCTCATTGTCGGGCTCTCGGTCGCCACGGTCTCGACCGTGATTGCCACCGCCGTTGCCATCCTTGTTGGCTATCATGGCGGCTGGGTTGATCGCCTCGTCATGCGGTTCATCGACGTGGTGCAGGCCATGCCGTTTATGCCGCTGGTCATCGTTTTGGGCGTCTATTTCGGGGCCTCCATCCAGACACAGATCATCGTGATCGCGCTCGTCATGTGGGCGAGCCCGGTGCGTGAGCTGCGCGCGCAAATTTTGTCTATCCGTTCAGCCGGTTACGTCGAAGCGTCCATTGCTATGGGGGCAGGGGGCTGGTTCGTCGGTCTCAAGCATATCCTGCCAGAGATTGCGCCTCTCATTGTGCCGCAGTTTGTGCGCATCGCCCTTGCGGCGATCATGGTTGAAACCTCGCTGAGCTTTTTGGGCTTGGGCGATCCCCTGCAAAACTCTTGGGGGTCGATCCTCTTCCACGCCAATGCGCGCGCCGCTTTCCTCACCGGCACTTGGATCTATTGGATCTTGCCGCCCGGCATAGCCGTCTCGCTCACCGTTTTGGCTCTGGCCTTCATCGGCTTTGGCTATGACGCCTCGCTCGCGCCGCGCATCAAGGTCAAGAAGCAGGCACTGCCGCTTTCTCCAGCTCATGCTGCGCCGCAGTCTGGCGCGGCCCTGTCTGCTCAGGGATTGACCATTGTTTACGACACTGAATTTGGCACCAACACCGCTGTAAAAGCCTGTGATCTGACCCTCCAAAAGGGTGAGCTTTTGGGTCTTGTCGGCGAGTCCGGTTCCGGCAAAACCACACTCTCGCTCGCCATCCTGCGCCTCCTGCGCCATCCGGCCCGTGTCACTCACGGCGCGGTCTGGCTTGGTGACGATGATCTGCTGGCAAAAGACGCCGAAGAGCTTCGGGCGCTGCGGGGTCGCAAGATCGCCCTGATCCCTCAGAGTGCCATGAACGCACTCAATCCCGTGCTCACCATTGGCGCGCAGATCGAGGAAGCTCTTGAGCGTGGCGATAAGCTGACCAGCGTCCAAAAAACCGCCAAGGTGAATGAGTGGCTGGGCAAAGTTGGCCTAGAGACTAAGCACGCCAACAGCTACGCCCATGAACTCTCTGGCGGTATGCGTCAGCGTGCCGTCATCGCTATTGCCCTGTGCAACACGCCCGAGGTGGTGATCGCCGATGAGCCGACCACAGGCCTTGATGTGCTGGTGCAGGAAGAGATCATGCAACTTCTGCTAAATCTCCGCCAAAGCCTTAATTTATCTATTCTTTTCGTCACTCACAATCTCCCCTTGATCGCCCGCCATGCCGATCGTCTGGCGGTTATGTATCAGGGCGAATTGGTCGATCTCGGCGCGCCAGAAAGCCTGCGCGCGGCAGCAAGCCATACGCATACGCGGGCCCTCTTCGACAATCTGCCGGAGATTGACGATCCCAAGCTCTGGCCGCAGGGCGTGCCGAATGGCGATCCGGTCATTGCCTTTACCGGCGTGACCAAAACCTATTACCCAAATTCGGTTTTGGGTCTCAATCTCGGCGCGCCGCACAAAGCGCTAAACGATGTGTCCTTCACCCTCCGTCCCGGCGAAAAACTTGGGCTGGTTGGGGGCAGTGGGGCGGGTAAATCGACCCTGGCCCGTTTGGTCATGGGCATGATCAAGCCCGATAGCGGCACGATTGCCTATAACGGAGCTCCGCTTGGTGCGGGTCGTGCGGCTCGTAAAACCATGGCGCGCGCCGTCCATATGGTGTTCCAGGACCCGTACCAGTCCATCCGCAATCGCATGTCCATTCGCGACATCATTGCCGAACCGCTACGCATCCACGGCGAACGCGACGATGGCGTTATCGCGCGCAAGGTTGCCGCAGCATTAGCAGCAGTACGTCTACCGTCCGATGGGCATTTCATGTCCCGTCGCCCGGTTCAGCTCTCTGGCGGACAACGCCAGCGTGTCGCCTTCGCCCGAGCATTGGTTTGTGACCCCAAGGTGATCATCGCCGACGAGCCAACCTCAATGCTTGATCAATCCGTGCGCATGGAAATCGTGCAGTTGATGGAAGACCTACGCCGCGAATACGGCACGGCCTTCCTCTTCATCACCCACGACATCGCCTTGGCACGCCACTTCTGCGACCGGCTCATAGTGTTGAGCGAAGGCCGGATCGTTGAGCACGGGGATGCGGACGCTGTCGTCCAAACCCCACAACATGACTACACGCGCAAGCTGATCGCAGCGGCCTGACGCACAGAAAGACAAAGATGAGCGGACGTTTTCTCTATTTGCAGAATAGTTACGGTGGCCCCCCGCCTGCGCTTTTGCGTGTCGCAGACCACACTCTTGATATCTACCAGCAGTACGACACAGACCGGCTCGATTGGTCGGTCTACGATGCAGTCATCATCTCCATGAGCGCCGATCAGGTTCACCTTGTGGAGATCACGGCGAAGCTGCAGGCCTACCTCAATGGCGGCGGCACGCTGGTCATCAATGGTCATGTGGCGCGCCCATTCCTGCCGGAATTGCAACGCTATGAGCCGATGGAAAAGCGCGGCAAAGCCGAGCTGGTCATTCATCGCGAGACCGAGCACCCGATGTTTGCCTCCGTCACCGCTGAACAGCTCACCCTGCGCAAGGGTGTTGCTGGTTTTTATGGCCGAGGCAGCAATCCTGCGCCCGAGGGCGCAACGGTCATTCACTCGGTCGGTCCCGATCATGTTGCCGTCGATTGGCTTTACGAACGTCCTGAAGGCGGCCGTATTTTTGTTCACTCGGGCGTCGAGCTTTGGGCCGTTCTGATGCTGGAAGGTCCTGATCAGGGCATTCCGGTTATTCAAGCCATTTTCGATTGGTTGGCGCAAACCTCGCAGGTGGCAGCATGAACACAGTTTTGAAGCCGATAGTTGCCGTCATCGACGGCGGCCAGCACTATCATCATGACGCGATCACCCGGGAGCCATTTGCCTCCTCCTTCGATCACATCATCTACCTGCGTGATGTCGCCAAAACCGATCTCACCCAGTTCGATATCGTCATCATTCCCTGCCGCACCAATGCCTATTTTCTGGCGCCGCTGAGCCGTCAGTTCCAGGCCTTCATGCGCAATGGTGGCACCCTTGTTGCCATGGGCGAGACCTTCCCCAATACATGGCTGCCCAATATTGGCCTGCGCGAAATGCCGACCAACTTCTGGTGGTGGCTGACCCCCGGTGCCGATCTTGGCTTGCGCATGAGTGATCCCGATCACGTGGTCTGCGATTACCTCAAAAAAGAAGACGTCACCTTCCATCTCCACGGCGCTTTCGAGCCGCTGCATGAAAACCAGAAATCTCTGGTCGAGACAGCCGATGGTGAGTGCCAGATGTTCGAGGACGAGGTGTCCTATGCGCCTGGTCGCTTGATCGCCACGACGCTCGATCCATTCTTCCATCACGGCGCGTTCTTCATGCCTGCAACCACCCGCATGCTGGCCGGTATGTTGCCTTGGCTGATCGACACGGAAGCCGAGCGAAAGGCTGCTCTGGCCGAATGAGTACTGCAGATTTGGAGGCCGCTCCGGCGGCTGTTCCTGCGCGGCAGGCGTTTTTGAACGCCATGTCGCAATTCGCCAATTCGGTTTGCATCGTGGCCACGGACGGTTCCGCCGGCCGCGATGGTACCTGCGTTTCGTCCATGACATCGGTTGCCGCCGATGGTGACAAGCCGACGCTCCTGATTTGTCTCAACGAAAAGAGCCGGGTCACGCCAAAACTGCTCACCAATGGGCGGTTTAGCGTCAATCTTCTTACAGCGAGCGAGCAGGGGATTGCTGACCTCTTTGCCGGTCGCTGCGGCGGCGTTGCCGAGGGATGGTTTGACGATCCCCGCTGGATGCTGGGGGAGACTGGCTTGCCAGTCCTCAACCCAGCTCTCGCCAGCTTTGAATGCTCGGTCTTCCAAACCAGTTTCGTGGGCACGCACCACATCATCATTGGCGCTGTCGAGGCGGTTTACACCACCCAGAGTGGCACACCGCTCATCCATTCACAGCGCCTCTATCGCTACCTCGCTTAGGCGAAAACCTGTACGTTGAAGGGTACACAGAACGATGACTGAACCGACAAGCGGCAAACTGCTGCTGATCCATTCGCACTACGGCACACCGCCGGGCCTATTTGATTTGGCGATGCAGCGGGGCGACGCCATTATCGTGCGCGAGAAAGACCTCACCCCTGAGCATTTCGCTCAGGCAAAGGGCTTGATCACCACCAGCCACATCGACCAGTTGAACTTCCTTGCTCTACGCCCGCATCTTGAGGCTTTCCTCGCGCGTGGCGGCAATTGGTTCTTCAATGGCCACATCCTGCGCGAACTGGTTGGCGGGCTCAAAATCTACCAGCCGATCATCAAAGCCAAGCGTGCTGATCTGGTGCTGACCCGCATCAACGAACACCCAATTTTTGAAGGCGTCGATCAGCCGTCCTTTGAAGAAAACAAGGGCGTCGCAGGTTTTTACGGTCGCGGTCACAACCCGCTTCCCGAAGGCGGTCTCGTGGTCAATGGCATTGGCCCTGACCATTTGCCAATCGATTGGGAATGGAGCCTCCCGACCGGTGGCCGCATCTTCAGCCACGCTGGCAATGACATTGGTGGCATGGGCGGACCAAACCCGAACCACGCCCTAGTCGCCCCCCGTATTATCGCTTGGACCATGGGAGAACTCTAATGGCCATTCTCGCCATCAATCCCGGCACTTACTACCACCTCGAAAGTTTTGAAGCGCCACGCTACGCGCAGTATTTCGATCAGCTCGTCCGCCCCGAAGACCTGCCGAACGTCGACCTCAACGCCTTCAATGTCGTGCTGATCCCGTGCCGCACCCCAGCGGACCGCATGGAGCCGCTCAAGCAGCAATTGCTCGATTATCTCGATATGGGCGGCACCATCATCGCCACCGGCGAGAGCGACAGCGAACTCTTCCTGCCCAATATCAAGGTCACCCCACAGCCGACCAATTTCTGGTGGTGGCTCACCCCCGGCGCAGACCTTGGCGTGCGCATCGCCAAGCCTGAGCACAGCCTCTTCCAATATCTCACCCAGAAGGACATCACCTGGCACTTGCACGGCTGGTTCGATGTTCCCGAAGGCGCTGAAGTGCTCGCCGTCAACGAAAGCGGTAAGCCCATTCTCTATGTCGACGAAGTGACCACCAAGGGCCGGATGATCATCACCTCGCTCGATCCTTTCTACCACCACGGCAGCCACTTCATGCCTGCCACCACGCGCTTCCTCGACGGCTTCTTGCCGTGGATGCGCGCTGAACTCGATCGGGATTGCCTCTAATGACTGCCACCACTCTCACCGTTCTCGAAAACGGCAAGCCACTGACCTACACCTATGCCGACCTCATGGCCTACCACGGTCACGGTTTTCCGGGCGGCGTCGCCCACGGGTTCAAGGTGCTGGAGCGCTCGCTCCCACTCTTGGCCGATGGAGCAATCCCTGAGCGCCGCGAAATCTCCTTCCGCACCTCGTTCGGTGGTCCGGGCGGTCGCGATGCTTTGGAAATGGTCACCCGTTGCCTGACCGAAAACCGTCTCTCGATTGAGCCCGATCTGGCGCAGACCGAGCGCGGCGACACTATGGCCCGCTACGTGTGGCTCGTGAGCTATCGCGGCACCACGGTCAGCGTTCGCATCCGTGAGGGCATTGTCCGGGACGAGTTCATCGCCTTGGGCAAAAAGGCCAATCGTACCGACGACGAAAATGCGCGTCTCGAATATCTAAAAAGCGAAATGGCGGAGCGGATTTTATCCCTCCCCGCCAACGAAGTTTACGAGACCTTCTAAGCCGAAGCGTCCAACACAGTGATCATCAGGTGCAGTTCGCTCAACCGAACTGCACCTGTTTTGCTTACGCGGTATGCGGCAGCACGCGTTTGAGAATGTCGGCCATGGTGACGACACCCAGAATACGGTCTGCTGCGGTGACGATAGCGAGTTGCTCGCCGTCCTTACGCATACGGGCCAGAGCTTCGTAGACCGACGTGTGTTCTGGCAAGGCCAGAACGTCACGCGCGAACTTGGCGGCTGGTGCCGACCCACCCTCAAGAAGCGTGTCGCGAACGTGCACAACCTTGGGCCCGGATGCGCCCTCGTCGAGCAGCAAAATCCGCATGTGGCCCGAAGTTTCGGCAAGCTTGCGCACCTCGGCAACACTGGCCTTAGGGCCAACCGAAACGGGCTTGCCACCCGGAGCGATCAAATGGCTTACCGAAGCACTGCCCAGATCGATCAGGCTCGAGAGCTGTTGTTGCACTTCCGTTTCCAACACGCCCACTTTCGCCGAATGTTCAACGAGTTGACGGATGGTCGCCGCGTCCTGCCCACCGATAGCTGTGCTTTCGACAGGCTCAACGCCTGAGGCACGGACGAGAGAGTTGGCAATGCGGTTGATCACGCCGAGCACAGGGCGCAGCGGCCAGATGTAGCTTTCAGCGGCCAGACCAATGGCAACGGCCGCCTTTTCAGGATGCGCAATCGCCCAGGACTTTGGCGCCATTTCGCCAACAACCAGATGCAGGAAGGTGACGAAGAACAGCGACAGCAGGAATGCCGCGCTATCGGCCAGCCAGAATGGAGCACCGGCATTGAGCAGGATAGGGCCCAGTGCCGCGTCTACTGCTGGCTTGGTGATCGCGCCCAATGCGAATGTGCACAGGGTAATCCCGAGCTGCGCGCCCGCAAGCATGAGGGTCAAGTCGTTCATGCCGCGCAGCGCTGCGCGGGCCGAAGCACTCTGCGGGGCCATTTCTTCGAGCTGACGACGACGTGCGCCGATCAGTGCAAATTCGATGATCACGAAAAAGGCGCTGAGAACGATGAGAGCGATAGTCGCTAGAATGACGAATGTTGGGTCTTTCATGGCAATCACTCCGCCTGCTCGATGAGCTGAACGCGCACTCTGGTGGGCACATGGCGCTCCACTTCGAGAACAGTCACAGACAGGCTACGGCTAATCAGAATACCCTCTGCGACTTCAGCTTGATCGGCAGGGAGCTGCACAACCACAACTTCATCAACAGCCGGCAGTTCGCCTGTTTCGGCAATAAGCAGACCGGCAATGGTTTCGACGTCGCCTTTCTCGATCGGGCGACCAATCGTGCGTTCGACTTCGTCGAGGTGCACATCGCCTTCCATGATCCAAATACCGTCGCCATCAAAGGTCACGGCATCTTCTTCATCGCTGTCGTGCTCATCGGTGATTTCGCCGACGATCTCCATAGCGATATCTTCGAGGGTCAAAACGCCAGCAAAGCCACCATATTCGTCGATGACACAGGCCAGTTGGTTATTGGTGCCGACCAGCTTATCGAAGGCGTCCGGCAGGTCCATCAACGTTGGCACAACCAGCGCAGGGCGCATGATGGTGGTCACCGATGCGTTCGGGTCCGCTGTTTCGAGTTGTGGGAGCAGGTCCGACAGATGCACCACCCCAATCGGGGCTTCTTCGTCGTCGACCACTGGATAGCGCGTATGCGCGCGGGCCATCATCTCACGCACTTCTGCGATGGTCGCTTCAGGGCCGATCCAATCCACCTGCGAGCGTGGCACCATAGCGTGCTCGACGTCACGTTCTGGGAAGTCGACAATACGGTCCATCATCCAGGCCAGTTCGGCCGGCAGGTCGCCGCTGTTGCGCGAGTCAGCGATAATGCGCGGCAGATCCTCGCGCGAAGCGCTGACGTCGATGTCGTGCACAGGCTCGATCCGCAGCAGCTTGAGCAGCACGTTCGCAGACATGTCGAAGAAGCTGATGATCCAGCCCATCGCCTTGAGATAGAACAGCGTCGACGTCGCCAGCATTTTTGCGAGCGGTTCGGCATTCGAGATGGCGAGGTTCTTTGGATAGAGTTCGCCAAAAATCATTTGGACGACGGTCGCGAAGAGCAGCGCCAGAATGGTGCCGGTGGCAATACCGACTTCTGTGGGGATACCCACCCCGCCAAGCATGGTGCCGAGGGCACCGCCAACGAGTGGCTCAGCCACATAGCCAACCATAAGGCCGGTTACAGTGATGCCCAGCTGCGCGCCGGAGAGCATGAAGCTCGTTTGCTTGGTGACAAGCAAGGCACGCGCAGCGGCTTTGTCGCCCTGTGCCGCTTGCGCCGCGAGCTTGGTGCGGTCGACGGCCATATAGGCAAATTCTTGAGCGACGAAATAACCGCCAACAGCGATGATCATAATGATGATCGCTATGCCGAGCAGCAGATTCAATATTGGTTCGATCATTTGTGACACCTGGTGCGCGCTAAAAGAAGCGGCACATATTTCTCCTGTAAGTCTTCGTCAGTTGGATATTGGATGCTGTCATTCATAAGAACGACGGATGAAGTCGATCTGTTCATTTCAGATCGGCTGATTTGTTGATGGGCAAGGGCTGCGGCCGTTTCAAAAGATTGCTGATATCGCCAGCCATGCGGCAAAAGCGAAAGCTGCGATGACACCGGAGACAATCACGAGGGAGACAATGCCTGTCACCGCACCGGCCAGAACCCAAAGCCCATCTTGCTGAATAAGACCCAGCGCGAGGATGCAAATGGCGATGGCTGGCAGCATATTGCCCAGCGGAATTGGCAGAAACAGCACGATAGCGAGAATGAGGGTGAGCGCGCCGACCAGATATTCTGCCGGTGGCTTTGTCAGTATGGAAAAACGCGGGCGCATAAGACGCTCTGCCTTTTCCAGCCATGGGCCAACCTTGGCCAGAATGCGCGCAAAGTCTGCTCGCGCAAAGGAGCGATCAGCGATGATGGCTGGTAACCATGGCGAGCGTCCCAACATCAGCTGAGCCGCCAGAAACAGGAGCGGTGCTCCAAGCACGCCTGACACACCCGGCGGCACCGGGATGGTATTGGGCACGGCGAACACAAACAGCATGGCGGCGATAGCGCGCTGATCGAGCTCTAGCAGCAGGTCGCGGATATAAATGCGATCGCGGTCAACTCGCCCGGCAATCTGGCCCAGCTTGGCTGAAAGACTAAACGTTTCATCGTCGCCGCTTATCACGGTCTCTTCTGTCGACATAGAATTCCCCCTCTCGGCAAAGGCGCGCCACCGACCAGAGGTCGGCAGCGCCCCTCAGCTTTAGTCGTCTTGTTGGCCGGTCAGGCTGAGCAGCAGCTGGAAGATGTTGATGAAGCTCAGATACAGCGACAGCGCGCCCATAACGGCGAGCTTCTGGTTGCCTTCAGCACCATTGTGCTCGGCGTACTGATCCTTGATCGACTGTGTGTCCCAAGCGGTAAGGCCGAGGAACACCAGAATGCCGATGATCGAGACCGCGAACTGCAGAACGCTGGAGCCGAGGAAGATATTGACGATCGATGCGATGACGACGCCGATCAGGCCCATGATCAGGAACGAGCCGAACTTAGCGAGGTTTGCTTTGGTCGTATAACCGTAAAGGCTCATCACGCCGAACATTGCAGCGGAGATGAAGAACGTACGGGCGATGCTCGACCCGGTAAAGTTCAGGAAGATGGAGGCCATCGACAGGCCCATCACCGCACAGAAAGCCCAGAACATGCCTTGCGCCGCAGCAGCGGAGAGGCTGTTGATCTTGAACGAGAAGAACATCACGAACGCCAGCGGCGCGAACATGACAACCCACTTCAATGGCGAGGAGAAGATCGGCACGTAAAGGGCTGGTGTCGAGCCGACGAAGAAGGCTACGAGGCCGGTGATGACCAGGCCAAGGCCCATGTAGTTATAGACGCGCAGCATATGCTGGCGCAGGCCTTCGTCGTAGACGGCGGTGTTCTGCGAAGCGGTGGCCGAATTACCCCATCGCATGTTGGGCTGGGATGACATCTGTCTCGTCTCCATTAGTATAAGGTGTCAGCGAGCATGTGCGCTGCGTTCAGTATTTCTGTTTCATCGCTGGCGCCGACGAGCGCATAGGCGATTTCCCCGATTTGCCAGTGCGCGAGAACAGCATTGCCTTCGCTGATGGCAGTAGGGTTGTGCGCAGCGAAGTCGCCGGGGCGCGCTGCGAATATGGAAACCCGTCCCAAATCTGATGCACTGAGGGACATCTCGACACTGGGGCCAAACCGGGACGGATAAACCTGTACGTCTTCGACGGTCCAGCTCTCGGGCAGGGTCGGCATGACGATGGCTGTCGCCGCGAGCAGTTCCGCCGGATCGTATTCTGGAACCTCGGGCTGCGATGTCATGACCGCGCGCACCTGACTAACTTCGTGGGCGCGCAACGCTGCCTCCAGATAGTCGGGCATCGGGGAGGGGCGCGAGAGTGCCGAAGTGGTCAGTGCGCCGATAGACGCTCCCACCATCACCAGACCACACGCCGCTGCGACGGGGCGCAGGCGGTTGAAAAAGACCCGTCGACCAATTGAGTTTTGTAGACGCCGGGCGAGATCTTGCGAAGAAACGCGGATCGCCTCTGGCGCACCAACACTGCTCAAATAGAGCTCGTGGTTCACCCGGAGCTCGTCGATCACCTGTGCCGCCAGCTCAGGATTGCGTGCGAGGTGCTGTTCAACCACCACGCGTCGCAGCGGATCAATTTGGCCATCGATATAGAGAGTTAGATCCTCGTCAGTGACGTGCTCAGTCATTGTCGGTACTCCCTACGATCTTGAGATGTCTGGGGGGATTGAGAAGCTCGCCAGAGCGCAGCGCCTTGCGGGCACGGGAAACGCGCGACAGCAAAGTGCCTTCCGGCACATTGAGAACCTGCGCGGCCTCGGGATAGGTCAGCCCTTCAATGGCAATCAGATGCAGCGCCTCGCGTTGCTCATCGGAGAGCAAAAGAAAGCCGCGTCGGACTTCGCTCAATTGGACGGCATCGTCCTGATTGGGTGGGTAGCTTACGCTGCCAATTCGCGCCTTGTCGGCGCTCGTGCGAACAACGCTGCGCCGATACCCATCGACGAAGCAATTGTGCATGATCGACATGAGCCAGGTTTTGAGGGAGCCACCAATTTTGAAGGACCGGCGCTTTTCATAGGCGCGGACCAGCGTTTCCTGCACCAAATCCTCGGCATTCTGCGGCTCGCGCGTTAGCGTCAGCGCGTACCGTCGCAGGTCTGGCAGGTGGTCAATCACTTTGGCGAGGCGGTTGCTCATCCAATATATACGCGCGACTTGCCCAACCCTTCCAATAGGTCATGAAAATAATTGACCGATCGCAGGTGAGAAATGAGCGTCAGGTCTTCCAACCTGACGCCCACATGGTTCTGGTCTATGCCGTATGGACTGTGCGAGGCAGGGACGAGAGGATTTCCGCCCCATCGGCGCGCAGAATGACGATGTCTTCAAGGCGAATGCCAAAGCGGCCTGGCAGGTAGATACCCGGCTCGATGGAGAACACCATTCCTTCGGCCAGAACAGTGTCCGACGACGCGGTGATATAGGGCGGCTCGTGCCCGCCAATGCCCATGCCGTGACCGGTGCGGTGGACGAAATATTCGCCATAGCCAGCCTCGGTAATCACCCCGCGAGCCGCCGCATCAACATCGCGCGCCAGTGCGCCCGGAACCGCCGCCTTCAACGCAGCCTGCACAGCACGTTCCACGATGTCGTGGATCTCCGCATACCCATCTGGACCCTGGCCGATAATGGCCATGCGCGTGATATCGCTTGGGAAACCATCTGTGCGGCCGCCGATGTCGAGCACTATCGCATCGCCATCGGTAAGCTTGCGGTCACCGGTATGGTGGTGCGGAAATGCGCCATTGGGACCACTGCCAACCACGGCAAACTGCATGGGCGCGTTTTCAGAACTAAAGTGATCGCTAATGATCGCCATGAGTTCATTTTCGGTCATGCCGGGCTGAATAGCCTTGAACGCCGCCTGCATGGCGCGGTCCGCGATCAGCGCATTCTTCTTGAGCGCCGCATATTCGCGCTCATCCTTGCGCATGCGCAAATAGCTCAGCGTATCGTCGGTAAAGCTGCGCTTAGCCGCGGGCAGGGCGTCGAGCAACAGCATGGCAAAGTCGATGCGCATGGTTTCGTCAAAGCCAATGTGCTTGGCCGCAGTCGCACCAACATTGGCCAGCGCTGCCAGAAACGCCTCCTTCGGCCCAATATCATCGGACCAGACATGGAAGGCGATATCCGTCTCCGCCCGCGAGCCTTCCGCATTCAGCGCTGGCATCACAAACGCCTCGCGCTCAGGGCCGATCAGCAACAGGCACGGACGTTCACACAACATGGGGTGAAAGCCCACCAGCCAGTCCATGTGGGAGCTGGGTGCAAGCGCAATAAGATCAACATTTTGCTCAGCCATACGCTCACGCAGGCGCGCGAACTTGGCCTTAGTATTTTCGGTCACAGAATGCCCCTATGGCTTTGAAATCGCGTCGAGAATGCGGATCCAGCCGCGAATACCCTTCTCGAACGAGCTAAGGTTATATTTCTCATTGGGCGCGTGCCCGCGGTCGTCCGCCGTGCCCCAGCCGACGAGCAATGCATCCATGCCCAGAATGGAGCGGAAATCGCCGACAATCGGGATAGACCCACCACCGCCGGTGACAATCGCCGGATTATCCCACTCGCCCTTCAGTGCCTGCTTGGCCTTGTCGAGAATTGGCGCGTCGTAAGGCAGCTGCACCGCTGGCGCTGCTCCATGATCGCCGAACTCAACGCGGCAATCCGCCGGAACCTTTGAGCGCACATAGTCCCGGAAAATCGCGCGGATTTTATGTGGGTCCTGATCATGCACAAGGCGGAACGAAATTTTTGCGGTGGCTTCCGCCGGAATGACCGTCTTGAACCCTTCGCCCGCATAACCGCCGCTGATGCCGTTCACTTCCGCTGTTGGGCGCGCCCAGTTCAGCTCCAGCATCGAACGGCCCTTTTCCCCGACCGGTATCGAGAGCCCAACCTGCTCGAGCATATGCGGACGAGACGCTTCCAGCGCGTCCCAGAGCTTCTTCAGCTCTGGTGGCGTCTCGTGCACGCCGTCGTAAAAGCCGGGCAGGGTGATGCGGCCCGTCTCATCATGCAGTCCGGCGACAATTTTGCCGATAATATGCAGAGGATTGGCGGCAATCGCCCCAAACCCGCCCGAGTGCAAATCGTGGCTTGCCGCATAAATCTTGATTTCTTCGCCCACCAGCCCGCGCAATCCAGCGCAGATAGACGGCGTCTCGTCGTCCCACATGCCCGTGTCACAGACGAGGACATAATCGGCCTTAAGCTCGTCCTTATTGGCCTCAAGGAATGGCCGCGCCGAAGGCGAGCCGCATTCTTCCTCACCTTCAAAGATGATGGAAATCCGCGCTGGCAGCTTGCCATTGACCTCCTTATAGGCGCGCACCGCCTCCACAAAAGTCAGCAGCTGAGCCTTGTCATCGCAGGTGCCGCGACCGGAGATAATCTTCTGCCCCTTCGCTCCAATGCGGATCGCAGGTTCAAATGGCGGGTGGTCCCACAGGTGCAATGGGTCGACCGGCTGCACGTCGTAGTGGCCATAGAACAGGTAATGTGGGCTCTCGTCGTCCGGGCCCGCGTGATGGGCAACAACCATTGGGTGCCCGGTGGTATCGCGGACCGAAGCGTCAAAACCGAGCTCAGTGAGATAGTCCGACAGCGCCTGCGCGGCTCGTCGACAGTCGGCGGCATGGGCCGGATCGGTTGAGATGGACGGTATGCGGACCAGATCAAACAGGGTCTGCAGGCTTGATTCGAGGTTGGCATCGGCCTGACGAAGGACCGGTTCGAGCTCAGACATGGGCACCGTATCGCTTTGCAATGTATAATTTTTTGAAGTCGCAAACACCGCCCGCCACACCCAAGCGATACACTCAGTATCCTTGTATGTAAGCGGGCCTTAGCAACTTCCAGCATGTCGATTTTAATTGTCTGACATCTCTTGGAAACCCATTTCTAATCGATGATGACGCTTGTCTGGGGTTGACAGCGGACGGGACATGAATTTGTCTGACATATGTCTATTTCTGCTGAAATGGTCTCGGCTTAAGTTTTCCTGCGCCTCGTGCAAAGGGCAAACGCGGCCGGCCAATAGGGACAGCAGAATGCACGAATTTTACCGGGTGTTGCGGTTTGGCAGGGGGCCAATCGCACGGTCTCGGGTAATCTTGAGGGAGTTTAGTGGTGAGACGTATTATTCTTCTAGGCACGACTGCGCTTGCGATGGCAGCGTCGTCGGCAGGTGTGTCGCTCGGCTACGAAGGGCTGGAACTGGTCGCGCCAAACTGTGACGCTGGCAACAAGATCAGCGCCATCCGTGCGGTTGATGAACACACCGTCACTTTCGAAATGTGTAAGTCGGATCCGGCTTTCGAGCCTAAGGCCGCTTTCGTGTCCTTCGGCATCCAGCCTTCGGAACACATCAACACCGTTGGTACCACTAAGGACATTCTGTCCAACCCAATCGGCACCGGACCATACACGCTTGAATCGTGGAACCGCGGTGACTCGATCATCCTCAAGCGCAACGACAATTACTGGGGCGAAAAGGCCAACGCTGAAACGCTCGTTTTCCGTTGGAGCACCTCTGGCGCCAGCCAGCTCAACGAACTCCGTTCGGGCACTGTTGATCAGATCAGCACCGTGAGCCCAGACGATTTTGACGCTGTAAAGAACGATCCAGATCTGCAGTTCCTGCCGATTTCTGGCCCGAACACCTTCTATGTCGGCATGAACAACAAGTTCGCGCCATTTGATAACGTCAAGGTCCGTCAGGCGATTGCCATGGGCATCGACCGTCAGCGTATCGTTGACAACTACCTGCCTGAAGGCTCGGACGTCGCCAAGTTCTTCACCCCATGCACCATTCCAAATGGTTGCGTAGGTGACGAATGGTATGGTTTTGACCCAGTTGCCGCTAAGGCTCTTCTGGCCGAAGCTGGCTTCCCAGAAGGCTTCAAGACCAAGATTTTCCTCCGCGACGTCTTCCGCACCTATCTGCCTGAACCAAACACCATGGCTGTTGAACTGCAGTCGCAGCTCAAGAACAACCTCGGCATTGAAGCTGAAGTTGTGGCTCTGGAATCCGGTGACTTCATCGGTCAGGCGAGCGCCGGTGACCTTGATGGCTTCCACCTGCTCGGCTGGGGTGCAGACTATCCGCACATCACCAACTTCCTCGATTACCACTTCGGTTCTGAGGTAAAGCAGTTCGGTAACTCCTTCCCAGAAATCTCCGGCCCACTGGCTGAAGGCGCGACCGTTGCGGACGTTGAAGCGGCTAAGCCACTCTACGAATCTGCCAACAACGCCATTCGTGATCTCGTTCCGATGATCCCGATTTCCCACGCGGCTGCGGCTTCGGCTGCGCGCTCCTATGTCGAAAATGCCGGCTATCGCCCATTTGGCGCTAAGCAGTTCAGCCTGGCAAACCCCGGCAAGGACACCATGGTCGTTATGCAGAACGCTGAGCCAATCAGCCTGTACTGCGGTGACGAGTCTGACGGCGAGTCGACCTTGGTCTGCACCCAGATCATCGAAACCCTGCTCGACTACGCTCAGGACAGCGGTTCTATCGTCGGTGGTCTCGCAACCAGCTGCGATGCGAACGCAGACGCCACTCTGTGGACCTGCAACCTGCGTGAAGGCGTAAAGTTCTCGGACGGTTCGGACTTCGACGCCAATGACGTCGTTGCATCCTATGCTGCCGGTCTTGACGTGACCAACCCAGCGCACGTCGGCAACACTGGTACGTTCAACTATTACTCGTACCTCTGGGGCCTGATTAACGCTCCGGCCAACTAAGCGATTATCGCTTCGAGCGAAGCGGGTGCTCCGGCACCCGCTTCATCACACTTCTGCTCTTTTAGAAAAAGCCCGATGCTTGGATATGCGATAAAGCGTCTACTGAGCGCCATTCCTGTGCTGTTTGGCATTCTGCTGGTCACGTTCTCACTCTCTCGCCTGATACCCGGCGACCCCTGTAAAGCCATGCTGGGTGACAAGGTCAGCGAAGCGACCTGTATCGAGTTTGAGCGCAGTTTTGGGCTGGATCAGCCTATATGGGTACAATTCTTCTATTATATCCGTGACGTTGCGCAGGGCGACTTTGGCAATTCCATTCGCTTTTCGCGTCCGGTAACCCAGATCATCATCGAGCGTCTGCCGATGACCATGGAGCTGGCACTGTCGGCTCTGGTGATCGCCACGATCTGCGGCATCGCTATCGGCATTTTCGCCGCTCGCCGTCACAACACCGCCGCTGACGTCGGCACCATGGCTATCGCCAATGTCGGTATTGCCATGCCGGTGTTCTGGCTTGGTCTGATGATGGCCTATGTCTTTGGCGTTATGCTCAAAGGTACCCCGTTCTGGCTTCCGCCCTCTGGGCGTTTGACGGCTGGTTTGGTGTCCGTGCCCTTCTATGAGGCATGGGGTTGGGAAATCACCAAGGGCACGTTCTTCGGCCAGATCGCCGAGTTCATCTCCAATTTCTTCATTTTCAATGCGCTGATTACCTTCAACTGGACCGTCTTTAATGACGCGGTCCGCCACATGATCTTGCCTGCAATGGCCGTGGCGACCATTCCAATGGCGGTTATCGCGCGTATGACCCGGTCCTCGCTCCTCGACGTCCTCGGTCGCGATTATGTCCGCACCGCGCGCGCCAAGGGTGTGCCCGACAACAAAGTCGTTCAGCGCCACGCACTTGGCAACGCCATGCTGCCTGTCGTCACCATTCTGGGCCTGCAAATGGGCGCGCTTTTGAGCGGCGCCGTTCTCACCGAAACAGTTTTTGGTTTGGCTGGGGTAGGGCGCATGTTGATGGAGGCGATCTTCGCCCGCGACTACCCAATCGTACAGGGTTTCACTGTGCTCATCGCCACCATTTACGTGGTCGTGAACCTCATCGTGGACCTCTCCTATACCTACCTCGATCCGCGCGTTCGGCCGCAATAGGACCCTGATATGAATAGCCTAAATACTGCAACTGCCAGGGCCGCTGAAATCGTGCTGGAAGAGGGCCTGCTCGGCGATCCAGTGCCGCTATGGAAGCAGACGTGGAAGCGTCTCTTGCGCAAGCGCTCGGCCCAAGTGGGCATGCTCTTCATCGGCTTTATGGTGTTGGTCGCAATCTTTGCCCCGCTCATCGCCCCCTATGACCCCAATCAGGTGCTGCTTGGCGTTGAGGATATCAAACGCCGCGAAGCGCCATGTATCCATATGTTCGGCTGCGATGTTGCCAAGCCCCAGCATTTGATGGGCATTGACGGCAACGCTCGCGACGTCTTTTCCCGTATTGTCTATGGCTCCCGCATCAGTCTGATGATCGGCATTGTCACCGTTTCTGCGGCTCTCGTTATGGGCGTGCTGCTCGGCGCAATCGCTGGCTACTTCGGTGGCTGGCTCGACAACATCATCATGCGCATCATGGACGTCATTCTCGGCTTCCCATCTCTGCTTCTGGCCATTGCCATCGTCGCGGTGTTGGGGCCAGGCATCGTCAACGCGCTATTGGCGATATCCGTGGTCTCTGTGCCCGGATACGCCCGTGTGACGCGGGCCAGCGTGTTGTCGGTAAAGTCACAAGACTTCGTCGCTGCCAGCCGCGTCCTTGGCGCGAGCAAGTGGCGCATTCTGTTCACCCGCGTTCTGCCGAACTCGCTCACCCCGATTGTGGTTCTTGCCACTATGGGCGTCGCTGGCGGCATTCTTGAAGCTGCGGGCCTGAGCTTCCTTGGTCTTGGCGCTCAGCCGCCAATGGCGGAATGGGGCACCATGCTTGGTAGCGAGAAAGACCAGATCTTCTCCGCGCCGCACTTGGTCTTCTTCCCCGGCATCGCCATCGTCATCACAGTGCTCGGCTTCAATCTGCTGGGTGATGGTCTGCGCGATGCGCTCGACCCACGTTTGAACTCGTGAGGCGGCGATGAGCGAACCAATCCTTCAGGTCCGAGACCTCAGCACTCTCTTCACCACGCGCAACGGCAATGCCCTTGCCGTCGATAAAGTCTCCTTTGATTTGAAAGCGGGGGAGACCCTGTGTGTCGTCGGCGAGAGCGGTTGCGGCAAGTCCATTACCGCCCTGAGCATTGCCGGCCTTGTCCCCTATCCGGGCAAGGTCGTCGGCGGCGAGGTCATGCTTGGCGGCATCGATCTGCGCCGGATGACCCCAGCGGAAACCTCAAAAATCCGCGGCAATCGCCTGTCGATGATCTTTCAGGACCCGTCGTCTGCGCTGAACCCGGTGCACACCGTCGGGAAACAGATCGCCGAGGTCTATCGCCTGCACAAAGGCATGACCGAGGCCGAGGCCAAAGCGGCTGCCATCAAGCTTCTTGCCGCTGTCGGCATTCCTGATCCTGAGCGCCGCATGAAAGCCTATCCGCACGAAATGTCGGGCGGCATGGCACAGCGCATCATGATTGCAATGGCTCTGGCCTGTCAGCCTGAAGTTCTCATCGCCGACGAGCCAACCACAGCCCTCGACGTAACCATTCAGGCGCAAATCCTTGAGCTGATGCGCGAGCTGCAAAAGGATTTTGGTACTGCCATTATTTTGATCACCCACGATCTGGGTGTCGTTGCCGAAATGGCCGACCATGTGGCGGTCATGTATGCGGGGCAGGTGGTTGAATATGCCGACGTGCGGACCTTGTTCCGCTCGCCTCAGCATCCCTACACCAAAGCGCTTCTGCGCTCGATCCCGAGCATGGATGCCGGGCAGGAGATGCTCGAAGTCATCGAGGGCCGCGTCCCTCAGCTGACGCACCTGCCGCAGGGCTGTCGTTTTGCCCCGCGCTGCACGGCGCGCCGCGAAGTCGATGAGTCGCGCTGCACAAGTCTCGTTCCGGACCTGCTGCCCGTTGCCCCCGATCACCATTCCCGGTGTTGGCTGACGGCGTCGTCCGCTACCGAAATGCATAAACAGGCTGAACTGCTATGACCGCCTTGTTGGAATTGCGCGATGTGAAAAAAGAGTTCGCCGTCACCGGCGGTCTCTTCCAACGCGTCGTTGGCAAAGTCGCGGCGGTGAACTCCGTCAATCTCGCCATCGAAAAGGGCAAAACCCTTGGGGTGGTGGGCGAGAGTGGCTGCGGAAAGTCGACCCTTGCACGCGTTGTTGTCGGCCTTCATCCCGCCACCGGCGGCGAGGTCATCTTTGACGGCAAGCAGATCAACAAGGGCGACGCTGGCGTCAGCTTTGAAGCCAGCCGCCGCATCCAGATGGTCTTTCAGGACCCATACTCATCGCTCGATCCGCGCCTGCCGATTGGTCGGTCAATCGCCGAAGGCCTGGCTGTCCACGGCATCGGCAATGAGGCGAGCCGCCGAAAGGCCGTCGGAGAGATCCTCCAGCGCGTAGGCTTGCCAGCGCAAGCGGCGGATCGTTATCCGCATGAGTTCTCTGGCGGTCAGCGTCAGCGCATCGGCATTGCCCGGGCGCTGATCCTTGAGCCCGAACTTTTGGTCTGCGACGAACCCACGTCCGCCCTCGACGTCTCGGTTCAGGCTCAGATCCTCAACCTGTTGCGCGTGCTCAAGAGCGAGCTGAACCTCACTATGATGTTCATCTCGCACAACCTCGCCGTCGTCCGTCACATCGCCGACGATGTCGTGGTGATGTATCTCGGTCACGTCGTCGAGATGGCCCCATCGGCTGAGCTCTTCGCTAATCCCCGCCACCCCTATGCTCAGGCATTATTGTCCGCGACCCCGGTGGCTGACCCTGACCGTCGGGGCACACGGCTGCGTCTCACGGGCGAACTCCCCTCGCCAATGAACCCACCAGCCGGATGCCCCTTCAATCCGCGTTGCCCATTGGCCAACGATCGCTGCCGCACTGAAGTGCCTAAACTGGCGCAAGCGGGTTCCGCCCGTGTCGCCTGCCACGCCGTCCAAGAGGGGCGGGCCTCTAAGCTGGAAGCCCTTATTCCCGCTTAACCTTGGGCCAAGCACCGCAAAAGCTCATGGCGTCTCCATTGGAGGCGCCATTTTTTCGTGTTCAGGGCAGGGCGTGGCCCTCGCTAAAGCCCCCGCCAAGCCCTTCACGGCGCCCAAAAGTGCCAGCCAAGTGCCAAGGATATGCCCATCGGCGCCACAGATGTTGAAAAGCTTTGAGAATTTTCTTGGGGCCGCTTTACAGGGGCAAATCACGCCCCTATACAGAGCCCACGTTGCGCCGAACGAGAGTTCGTAAGCGCTGCGGGAGTAGCTCAGTTGGTTAGAGCGCCGGCCTGTCACGCCGGAGGTCGCGGGTTCGAGCCCCGTCTCTCGCGCCATTTTCTTTCATTGAAATTGTTGTTCCGAAGTCAGGTTGTCCCTGCCAAGCCCTTGCCCTTTAGTGGCTTTTGGGCAGTCGCAATGTTGCCTGGCATGTCGATCGCTTGAGGCCTGTCATTCGCACAGTTTTGGGCAGTGCGTCACCAAGACGAGTGCGATCCCTTATCGTCTCGCTTCAATAAGTTTTTCTCGTTTCACCTTGTGAAGAATGGTGCCTCCCGGATACTCGTCGGCCAACCGGGGAGGCTTGTTTGGTGTAGGCTCTCTAGTGACTGATCATCCAAGGTCGGGCTGCGGGGAAGCTCTTGGAGCCGTCGGGCCGCACCAAGGTGGAGCGCCCCTTCTTGCCGGTGCTGCTGCAACACGAGCAGCCTGGTCCATGCGCTGATCCACCCCGTTTGGGCTCGTGGCGCGCCCGCTCATTGGTGGCAAAAGCCTGCCGCTGTGAGGCCTCCATGCCCGCAATATAGGGCACTGTAAGAAAAGCCCGCGGCGCGGGCCCTCCACAGCTTGGGCAGGCACAGGGCTCTGCCGATTGGGCCATGGGCCGCACAGCCGAGAACGGGCCGCAGTCCTGGCATTGATAGTCATAATTGGCCATGATGTTCCCCTAGAGGTCGCGCGCCAGCGGCATGTCCACCGAGCCATCGAGGAACTTCTTTGGCCCCTCGGAGCCGGGCATGATGTCGAACTCGAAGATGTCCGTCGGCAGCCATAGTGTGGCGCAGGCATTGGGAATGTCGACCACGCCAGAGATATGGCCCTGCACCGGCGCTGTGCCGAGGATCGAATAGGCCTGAGCGCCCGAGTATCCGAATTTCTTGAGATATTCTATGGCGTTGAGGCAGGCCTGGCGATAGGCCGTGGTGACATCGAGATAGTGCTGGGTGCCGCTCTCGTCGACAGAAATGCCTTCAAAGATGAGGTAGTCATCATATTTAGGGGTGATTGGAGAAGGGCGGAAGATCGGGTTTTTGATCCCATATTTGGCCATGCCGTCTTTGATCAGACTGACGCGAATATGCAGCCAGCCCGCCATCTCGATAGCGCCGCAGAAGGTAATTTCGCCGTCACCCTGACTGAAGTGCAAATCGCCCATCGAGAGGCCCGCACCCTCGATATAGACGGGGAAATAGATCTTGGAGCCGCGGGAGAGGTCCTTGATATCGCAATTGCCGCCGTGTTCACGCGGCGGCACCGTGCGCGCGGCCGTTTTAGCGGCGGCGTCAAAGGCATCGCCCTTGAGCGGGCCAAGATGGGCGGCATTGACCTCTGGGAGTTTGGCGAGCGAGGGGACGCGGGTTGGGTCCGTATCGTTGAGCTTTTTCTCGCGCGTGTTCCACAGATCGAGCATTTTATGATCGGGCAGGCAGCCGATCAGGCCGGGGTGTATGAGGCCTGCATATTTTACGCCCGGTATATGGCGAGACTCGGTGAACATGCCTTTGAAATCCCAGATGGATTTCTGAGCACTCGGAAAATGCTTATCGAGAAAACCGCCGCCATTGTTGACGGAAAAGAAGCCGTTAAAGCCCCAAAGGGAGTCTTCAAAAGCGCCGATGTCGAGAATGTCGACGACGAGCAGGTCGCCCGGCTGTGCGCCTTTAACCCCGATTGGACCTGAGAGAAAGTGGACCTGATTGAGGTCGACATCGCGCACGTCGGCGGCGCTGTCGTCGTTTTTGATCTGGCCGCCAGTCCAGTCATAAGTTTCGACCTTGAAGTCATCGCCCGGCTCGACCCAACAGGCCATCGGAATGTCCGGATGCCAACGGTTGTGGATCTTCTCGTTGGTGTATGGGCTTTCGTTGAGATCGACCTTGATCAGTGTTTCGGTCATGTCTGGTCCTCTTTTAGGCGATGAATGGCAATGGCTAGACGGAAAGAAATGAGGAGACTTTCGCCTCATCGATGCCGGCGCGTGGGCTTTCGTGGACGATCTCGCCATTTTCGATGACCAGCACGCGGTCAGCGATATCGAGCGCAAAGCTCAGCACCTGTTCGGAAACGACGATGGAGAGGCCTTTGTCGTCGCGGATGCGGCGCAGTGTTCGGGCTATCTCTTTGATAATGGAGGGCTGAATGCCCTCGGTGGGTTCATCCAGCAGCAAGACTTTTGGACGTGAGGCCAGCGCTCTGGCGATCGCCAGCTGTTGCTGCTGGCCGCCCGATAGATTGCCCCCGCGGCGTCCCTTCATTTCGAGGAGCACGGGAAAAAGCTCATAGAGGTCGGGCGGCACCTCGCGGTCGTCGGTGACGGTGAGGCCGGTCTCGATGTTCTCTTTCACCGTCATGGTCGAAAAGATCATGCGGCCTTGTGGGACATAGGCGAGGCCAGAGCGGACCCGGTCGAAGCTTTCGGCGGTCTCCACCAGCTTGCCGTCAACGGCGATTGTGCCGCTCCGTGAGGGGACAATGCCCATGAGCGATTTCATCAGCGTGGTTTTGCCCATGCCGTTGCGGCCCATGATGGCGACAATCTCGCCGGGAGCGACATCGAGCGAGACGCCGTGAATGACTTCACTCTGGCCGTAGGAAACGCGCAGCTTTTCGATTGCGAGCATGATGGCCTCCTAATGACCGAGATAGACTTCGACGACTTTGGGATCGTTTTGGACATGGTCCATCGTGCCCTCTGAGAGCACCTTGCCCTGGTGCAAGACCGTGACCCGGTGGGCGATGTCTTCGACGAACTTCATGTCGTGCTCGATGACGATCACGGAGTGCTGCTTGATGATGGTGTTGAGCAGCTCAGCCGTTTTGATGCGCTCGGCGACACTCATCCCCGCAACGGGTTCGTCCAGCATCAGCAGTTCGGGTTTCTGGATCAGCAGCATGCCGATTTCGAGCCATTGCTTTTGGCCGTGGCTGAGAATGGCGGCTTCCGTATCGAGGTGATCTTTGAGGAAGATCATCTCCGCGATTTCCTCGACACGGTTGATCACCTCATGATCCCGCCGAAAGGCCAAAGCACCCCAGACGGTTTTACCGCGCGGAAATGAGAGTTCGAGGTTTTCGAAAACCGTCAAATCCTCGTAGATGGATGGGTTCTGAAATTTCCGCCCAACCCCGGTGTGAACGATCTGGTGCTCCTTCATCGCCGTCAGTTCCTTGCCGCGGAAACGGACGGAACCGGATGTTGCTTTCGTTCGACCGCAGATGAGGTCAAGAACGGTTGTTTTTCCCGCCCCATTGGGGCCGATGATGACGCGGATCTCGTTCTCATCGACGTAAAAGGACAGGTCGTTCACGGCCTTGAAACCATCGAAGGACACGGTGAGGCCTTCGACTGCGAGCAGGAAATCCTTCGGCGCTACGTCTGAAATGAACGTCATAGTTTGGGGTCCTATTCGGCTGCAGCTTGAGAGGGGATGGGAGCTATGGAGGCCACGGGCACAGGCGGCGCTGTGACGGGGATAGTCGGAGCCGGGCGCGGCCGCTCCCGCAGGCGGGCCCAGATCGGCTCGACATAACTCTTCCAAATGCCGGCCAAGCCGTTGGGGAAGGCCATGACTACGGCAATGAAAAGACCGCCCATGGCAAAGAGCCAGAGTTCCGGAAAGCTCTCGGAGAACGTGGTCTTTGCCCAGTTCACCAGTAGCGCCCCGTAGACCGCGCCGAAGATCGACAGGCGTCCGCCGACAGCGCAAAAGATCACCATTTCGATGGATGGAACAATGCCGACAAAGGAGGGCGACATGAAGCCGACCTGGAGGGCGAACATGGCGCCACCAATGGCCGAGAAGGCAGCAGCGAGGCAGAAGACGAAAATCTTGAAATTGGCGACGTCATAGCCCGAGAACCGCACCCGATCCTCCTTGTCGCGCATAGCGATCAGGAGGCGGCCGGCCTTGGAGCCTTTGACGTAAAGAGCGATCAGGATAACGCCCAGCAGCAGCGCTGCATTGACGAAATAGAGGATGAATTTGGCGCTGTCGGTGCGGATATCCCATCCGAGCAGGGTTCGCAGGTCGGTCATGCCGTTGATGCCGCCCGTATACCCCTGTTGCCCAACGATCAGAATGGTCAGAATGGCGGCGATGGCCTGGGTGATGATGGCGAAGTAGACCCCGCCGACCCGGCGTTTGAACATGGCCGCGCCGATGATGTAGGCAAACACTGTCGGGACGACGATGATCGCAAGGATCGTCACGGGGAAGGACTGGAACGGCACCCACCACCAGGGCAGCTCGGTCACCTGGTTCCAATCCATGAAATCGGGGATGCCCGGTGTCGACTGGATGGCCGTGTTTTCCGGCGATGACGCTTCAAGCTTGAGGAACATTGCCATGCAATAGCCGCCAAGGCCAAAGAAGATGCCTTGCCCGAGGCTCAAAATTCCCCCCAAACCCCAGCACAGAACGAGCCCCAAGGCGACGAAAGCATAGGTCAGGTATTTGCCCACGAGGTTGAGGCGGAAGAGATCGAGAGTTAGGGGCAAAACCAGCAGCAACAGCGCAGCGATGACTGCAAAGGCGAGGAGGTCTTTGTTTATCGGGCGTTTGGATGCAGAGGTCGCGAGTGACATAAGAGTGCTCCTTCAGCGACGAATTTTGAGAGTGAACAGCCCCTGCGGGCGCAGCATCAAAATGCCGACCACGGTCAGCAGGGTGAGGACCTTGGCCATGGAGCCCGACAGGAAAAACTCCATTGTCGATTGCGCCTGGCTGATGGCGAAAGCGGAGGCAATGGTGCCGAGAAGGCTGGCAGCGCCGCCGAAAACAACGACCAGGAAGGTATCGACGATATAGAGTTGGCCTGAGGTTGGGCCGGTCGAGCCGATCATGGTGAAGGCCGATCCTGCGACCCCGGCAATCCCACACCCAAGACCAAAGGTCAGACGATCGACCCGCTTGGTATCAATGCCAACAGCACCCGCCATCACCCGGTTCTGAGTCACGGCACGCACTTGCTTGCCCCAACGGGATTTGAACATCAGCAGGAAAACGCTTGTGGCGATCAGTGTCGTCAGGCCCATGACGAAGAGGCCATTGATCGGCACTTCGATGATATCGGTGAGGGGAAGCGATCCCATCATCCAATCGGGCAGGGTGACACCCACTTCGCGCGCACCAAACACCGTGCGGTAGAGCTGTTGCAGAATGAGGCTTAGCCCCCAAGTGGCGAGCAGAGTGTCGAGTGGGCGTCGGTAGAGATGCCGGATCATCGACCACTCCACCAAAACCCCAAGCGTGAAGCTGGCGCAAAAGGCCAAGGCCATGGCGATAAAGAAATAGACTGGGAATAGGGCTGGGACGAAACTGGTAACGAAAAGGCTGACGCCCCAAGTGGTATAGGCACCCAGGATCATGAATTCGCCGTGCGCCATGTTGATGACGCCCATCTGTCCGAAGATGATGGCTAGGCCCAGCGCCATAAGCACGAAGACCGAAAACAAGCTCAGCCCGGCAAAGCCCTGCATCGCCAGGATCGAGAAGAACTGGTCATATGTGTAATCACCGATCATTTGCGCCTCGCTGATTGATGGAGAGTTTGGCGGCCCCTAAAGGGACCGCCGTTGGCGTCAGAAAATCGGCTTATTGGTAGCCTTCTGGGAACGGATCGGGTTCCATCAGGTCGGCGGTTTCGTAGACGACGTCATACTGCCCGTCGGTGCGCGCGTGTCCGATGCGCAACTTGCTCCAGAGGTGGTGATTGTCGTGAACTTTGACGTAGCCTTCTGGGGCGGTGGTCAGTTCAATGCCCGGCGAGGCTTCGCGCACTTTGTCAATGTCAAAGCTGCCAGCCCGCTCGACCGCCGCCTTCCAGAGCCAGGGGCCAAGGTAGGCCGCTTGCGTCACGTCGCCGATGACGATGCCGTCGCCCCAGCGCTCCTTGAACGCCTTGACGAAGGCGGCATTGTTGTCGTTCTCGATCGATTGGAAGTACTTCATCGCGGCATAGGCTCCGACGATGTTCTCGCCACCGATGCCGAGGATTTCGTCTTCCGTCACCGAAATGGTGAGCAGCAGTGGCGCTTCCTTGGTGAGGTCGATGCCGGCGGCCTTGAGTTGCTTGTAGAAGGCCACATTTGAGCCACCAACGACGATGGCATAGATGACGTCTGGCTTGGTCAGCTTGATCTTGTTGATGACCGAATTGAATTGGGTATGTTCGAGCGGGTAATATTCCTCGCCGACGACCTTGAGCCCCTTCATCTCGATATGCTTGCGGGCAATCTTGTTGGAGGTGCGCGGCCAGATATAGTCTGAGCCCAACAGGTAGAAGCTCTTTGCGCCCTTGGTGTCGACCACCCAATCAATGCCCGCAAGGATCTGCTGGGTTGCTTCTTGGCCGGTGTAAATGACGTTCGGGCTCTCTTCGAGACCTTCGTAGAAGGTGGGGTAGTAGAGCATGCCGTTATATTGCTCGAAGACGGGCAGCACTGCCTTGCGCGATGCCGAGGTCCAGCAGCCCATGACGGAGGCTACCTTGTCCTGAACGAGCAGCTTCTTGGCCTTCTCGGCAAATGTAGGCCAATCGGAGGCGCCGTCTTCCTGAATATACTTGATCTGGCGACCGAGAACGCCACCAGCGGCGTTGATTTGCTCGATGGCAAGGATTTCCGCCTGCACCGAACCGGTCTCGGAAATCGCCATGGTGCCGGTCACCGAGTGGAGGATGCCCACGGTCACATCTGTATCGGTGACGGCGAGGCCGCTGGTATTGACTGCGGCCGTCGATGTGTCGGCGAAAACGCGCGTCGAGCCCAGCATGCCCAGCGCTGGAATGGTTGCCATTGCCGCCAAGAGTTTGCGGCGGTTGAGTTTGAAGGGGCCTTGGCCCGTTGCATCAGTCATTGAAATGCCCTGTCCCTGTTCGCGGCTGCGGCGGGTTTCACCAGCAACTGAGCAAGGATTGGGCATTTTATTGCTTTGCCTCTCAACGGGGCATTTGACGTATTCCAGTGCGCGAGATTTCCCCCTAGTCTGCGTTATGTCGCGAGCGATCTGAGGGACGATACCCTCGCGACTACGATGAAATGCGAATGGCACGATACCCGAACGCGGTGGGGGCGCTCGGTTGGGAGAAACGATGACGGCGCATCCGAAAGTGACGCGGGTACGGCGGACCTACAATAAGTGGGTCGCCAATCAGACGCTGGAAGACTTTGCCCTGCGCTTTACCGCACAGAAGGTGCGTCGCTGGTCGCCTGCACGCATCGCTAACACAGCGATAGGGGCAGCATCCTTCCTTGCCCTGGAAGCAATAGGCGGGGCACTGACGCTCAATTACGGCTTCGACACCACCGCTTGGGCCGTGCTCACAACCTGTCTCATCATTTTTTTGATGGGCATACCCATCGTCTATAACGCTGCCAAATACGGCGTCGACATCGATTTGCTGACCCGTGGCGCTGGCTTTGGCTATCTCGGCTCAACCATAACCTCGCTGATCTATGCCAGCTTCACCTTCATCTTCTTTGCCATTGAAGCGGCCATTATGGCGACGGCGCTGGAGCTCTGCTTTGGCCTGCCGCTGACCATTGGCTATTTTGTCAGCGCGCTCGTCGCTATTCCACTCGTGACCTATGGGATCACGCTGATCAACCGCTTCCAAATGTGGACGCAGCCCTTTTGGCTGGTTCTGCAAATCCTGCCCTTTGTCTTCATCGGCGCGCAAAGCATGCCGTCGGTGCGGGAATGGACCGGCTATACCGGCCTAATGGGCGAGTTGGATGGGAGTTTTAATCTCTCGCTGTTCGGCGCGGCGTCGGCGGTCATGTTTGCGCTGGTCGCTCAAATTGGCGAGCAGGTGGACTATTTGCGGTTTCTCCCGCGCTCGACGCACAAAAACCGCCTGACCTGGTGGATAGCGCTCATCGGCGCCGGTCCGGGGTGGATCATTATTGGTGGCATCAAGGTCATGGCCGGATCGTTCCTAGCCTACTACGCCTTCAGACATGGCGTCGCCTTCGAGAGTGCTGCCGAACCCACGCAAATGTATCTCATGGTCTTTGGTCAAATGCTGGCCAGCCCCGAACTGGCGCTGGCAGCGACAGGTATTTTCGTTGTCGTCTGCCAGCTCAAGATCAATGTCACCAATACCTATGCAGGCTCGATCGCGTGGTCGAACTTTTTCTCGCGCCTGACCCATAGCCATCCGGGCCGGGTGGTCTGGGTGGTCTTTAACGTCTTGATTGGCCTGATGCTAATGCAGTTCGGCATCTATCGAGCGCTTGAGCAAATCCTCGGGCTCTACGCCATTCTCGCCATTGCCTGGCTTGGGGCCATTGTCGCCGATCTCGTGATCTGCAAGCCGCTCGGACTGTCGCCCCGCCATATCGAGTTTAAGCGCGCCCACCTCTATGACATCAATCCAGTTGGCTTTGGCTCGATGCTGATTGCGGTGGCTTTGGCTGTCTTGTCCTATTTGGGCGTGTTCGGAGACGTAGCGGCTGCGCTCTATTCCTATGTCGCTCTGGTGTCGGCCATGGTCTTTGTGCCGATCATCGCGCTGCTAACCGGTGGGCGTTATTATATCGCGCGCGAGAGTGAGCTTTCGGCGCGCAGCGGTGAACCCATTCAGTGTCACGTCTGTGAGCACAGCTTTGAGCCCGAAGATATGGCTCGGTGCCCTGTTTACGGCGGCCCGATCTGCTCATTGTGTTGCTCGCTCGATGCCCGTTGCGGCGACCGCTGCAAGACCGATGCTCGAATTTCCGATCAACTCTCGACCGTGGTCACGAAACTCTTTCCCGCGCCCATTGCCCGCGCCCTCCGCAGCAGGCTGGGGCACTATCTGTTCCTAATGGCAATCGTTGGGGCGCTGATGGCGGCCGTTCTGATGGTGTTCGCCTATCAGGCCACGCTGGATGGGCTTTTGGCGCGCGCGGCCATCGATTCAATTCTGACAAAACTGTTCGTCGTTTTCTTCATTATCACGGGTATTGTTATCTGGCTTTTTGTCCTCAACCGCGAGAGCCGTGACTTCGCCGAAGAAGAGGCGCGGCGCCATACCGCTTTGCTGGTGGAGGAGATCGAGGCGCATCAAGAAACCGACCGCAAGTTACAGCGGGCGAAAGAAGCCGCTGAATCCGCCAATTTGGCGAAATCGCGCTATGTGACGGGACTGAGCCACGAGTTGCGCTCGCCGCTCAATTCCATTCTTGGCTACGCCCAATTGCTCGAACGGCAGCGCGAGGAGCAACCCATGGTCACGCGAGCCGCCCGCACTATCCTGCGCTCGGGCGAGCATCTGTCGGGGCTCATTGAGGGGCTTCTCGATATCTCCAAGATCGAGGCCGGCAAGCTGTATCTGTTTCGCGACAAGACGGCGCTGCCTGCCAATATCCACCAAATGGTCGAGATGTTCTCCCTGCAGGCGCGGGAGAAAGGGATCGAATTCATCTTTGATCAGCAGACCCCGATCCCCGGCTATGTCTACACCGATGAGAAGCGTCTGAGACAGATCCTCATCAATCTCCTCTCCAATGCAATCAAGTTCACCCAGCAGGGCTCGGTGACCTTACGCATCAGCTACCGGAGCCAGATTGCGACTTTTGAAATTGTCGATACCGGCATCGGCATAGCGGCCGACGAATTGGAGCAGGTTTTTCTTCCCTTCCAACGGGGCAGCTATCCCCCCGGCGCAGAGCCGCAGCCTGGAACGGGACTTGGTCTGACCATCACCAAATTGCTCGTCGAAATCATGGGCGGGGAGCTGACCGTGCGCAGCGAGCCGGGCGTCGGCACCTGCTTTACAATGCGCATGCTGTTGTCTTCCACTTGGATGCCCGACGAGCCCAAGCATTCCACTATTCGCATCACCGGGTACTACGGTCCGCGTCGTTCGATCTTAGTGGCTGACGATGATCCGGCCCAGCGCGAACTCCTCACCGACCTACTCGGCGGACTGGGCTTTGAGCTGTCCACCGTCGCCGATGGCCTTGAGTGTCTCAAGGCGGTGCGAAAGCATAGGCCAGACCTGCTTTTGCTGGATGTGTCCATGCCGGGGCGAGGCGGATGGCAAGTTGCTCGAAAACTGCGCGGCGATATTATGAAGCGATTGCCAATCATCATGATTTCCGCCGATGCTGGAACAGACAGGCGTCAGTCCGAGCATAGTTCGCTTTACGACGGCTATCACATCAAGCCCTTCAAGATTGACGATCTCGTCCAGCAGATCGGCGCAACGCTGGCCCTGCAATGGATTGAAGCCGACGAAGCACTCCCGCCCAACAATGAGGATACGCTGATCAGATGATGACGCCGAGCGCGCCTAAAGTCCTGATTGTCGACGACCAGCCCGAAACGCTGTCCATGCTCTTTGATGCCTTGGAATTTGAGGGCATGGCCCCTCTGAAGGCGGTGGATGGGCGCGCCGCATTGTCCTTAGTCGGTCAGACCCGGCCGGACATCATCTTGCTCGATGCAATGATGCCGGGCATGGATGGGTTTGAGGTGTGCCGCGTGCTCAAGTCGGAAATGGGGTATGCGGACTTGCCCGTTGTCTTCATGACCGGTCGCAATGATAGCGAACATGTGGTCAAGGCTCTCGCCTGTGGCGGCGTTGATTTCGTCCCCAAACCCATCGTCTTGAACGAATTGTTCGCGCGCATGCGCGTTCACTTGGCCAATTCGCGCAAAACGCGCTCAGCGCGCGATGCACTCGACGCCATTGGCCGACCCATTGCTGCTGTTGGTCGCGATGGGGCCATCGCTTGGGCCACCCCTCAGGCACAGGAATTGCTGACCCGTATCGGCCTGCGGTCGGATGAAGGCGCTGCGCTCCCCTGGGAATTGAAGCAATGGCTGGTCGATAGTGAGGGCAGCGAGAGCGCGGCGCGGCTGTACCGGCGCTTTGACCGCGAAGTTGAATTCCGGATCATGGAGCGCGGCAACGAAGGGGCAGTGCTGCTCCGCCTGATTGATCGCGCCATTGGCACGGGCGAGGAACGCCTTGCTGCGGCCTTCGGGATCAGCCTGCGCGAAGCGGAGGTGCTGCTCTGGCTGACCCATGGCAAATCCAACAAGGAAATCGCTGAAATCCTGCAGCTCTCCCCGCGAACGGTGAACAAGCACCTTGAGCAGATTTTCGAAAAGCTCGGCATTGAGAACCGCACGGCTGCAGCAACCATGTCGGTCCGCGTGCTCTGGGATTGATCCGCGCCGCTATAGCGGGTCAGTCATACTGCGGCGGGACCATGCCCGGGTCACGCGTGGTGTTGAATGCTGCGCCGTCGAAGGTAATCTCTTCGTTGGCCGCGGCAGTGATGGCGATTTCCGCGCCGGCATACCAAACTGTCCCGACAACCGTTCTAGCCGTAACGCCGATAACGCTGAGGAGTACGCCGCTCCGATCAAGGCGTATCCGCAGCCCCGCTGGCATTCGGATGTGCAACGCGCCGTTCCGATAGATCTCGCTGCCCTGCGCTACATTGATCAGCTCGTAGGTGTCGCCGTCGATCACTCTGCTATAGGCGGTGTCCCAAGTCTGGTGCTGATGCATGGTCGGTTTGGGGAGAAGGCTTGTGAACCAGACAGAGCCATCCGGTCTTGGCGCGATCCCGCACGTGCGCTCCAGAAAATCAATGAGGCACAGAATGGCCGGGGAGTATTTTTCGGTAAAACCCGCCGCGCCTGTATAGGGATTGAGCGTCTGCGGGAAGCGCTCGGCATGGATCAACGCGTCCAGCACAGGCTGCATGATCCACGTCAGCTCCGTGTGGTGCCCATGATGCTCGAAAGCATGCGGCGTGCGGAGCAGCGTGAGAAAATTGGTGGGGCCATTCCAACTGTTTTGACCCGGATTGGGGTCAAAGCGCGGATCGTCGAGCGCGACGGATGTGAGCGGAAACCGCGCGAAGAATTTTCGCGTATTGAGCAAATAGCGCTTCAGCGCCGTTCGGAAGAGGTCACCATTGCCGATCTCGCAGGCAAGGACACGCAGCAACACATCCGATTGAATGCGAACGTGCCGGTCATTGCGGTCCTTGTCGTAAAAAAGGGCATCCTCGTCATCAAAACACTCTCGGAACAGCGCGTCAGTGCTGGCAGCGGCCTTGCTCGCCCATGCATCGGCATTTTCGCCCAATGTCGCCGCAATGGCCCCAAGGTAGTGCCGCTGGCTGGCAATATTAGCGGTCAGATCGGGGGCGACGAATGGCAAAATGGGGCTATCAGGATCAAAACGCGTCGGATCGTTTTGGAACGGACTATCGGCCACGTGCCAGAAGCGCGAAGACAGGTCGTGCCCAGTGTCGTATGTCGAAAACGCCTCTACGCCGCCGGTCCCCCGCGTATCGCGGTACTCCGCGATCCAGGCATCGTAGCGCGCCATCGCCTCATACATGGTACGTAACCATTCAGTGTCAGGTCTATTGAGGCGTACATGGGTCCAAATGCTGCGCGCCAGTGGCGACACCAGCTGGATCTGGCTAAATTTCGGGCCAGTCGCAGCCGTCATTTTATACGGAAAGAGACCATCATCGCGCTGATGACGGGCAAAGGCCGAAAAGGTTGCCTGCGCGATGCTCGGCAGGAAGCGCGAGAGAATTTCGGCATTGATCGTGCCCGTGCTTTCGAGCCAGCAGCCGTGATAAATCCCGCCCTCGTGCAAAATAGGCGTGTCGTCGGCAGCGGGTCCAATGCAGTCAAACAGTTCGCGCACTGCTTGATTATATCGCGCGGTGAGCCGCTCCGAAGAGGAGACAAAATTGACGCCCGACTTATGCCATTCCTCAAGCAGTTGCTGATGCTCGGCACGGGGCAGTGGCCCCAGCCGGTCGGCCAATGGCAATGAACGCAAAGTCTCAAGCAGAGAGAGGGTCAAAACACGCTCTCAATGCGCAGCCCGTCGACATCAAAGAAATGCATGTCAGCGGGAGAGAATGAAATCGTCAGCTTTTCGCCGCGCTTGTGCGGCGCGTTGCCGGGCGCTTGAACCAGAACACTATTGTTGCCTGGTAGGGAGAGGTGGAGAAAAACCTCACTTCCGAGATATTCGACCAGCGTAATATCGCCCTCGACCGACAAGGCGCCGGCCGCGCCAATCTCGATATGCTCGGGACGAATGCCTACAGTGACAGCTCCGGCCTGCGGAAGTGTAACACTTACCTGACCAATCTTCTCCAGCTCTATCCCCGCAGCTCCAGCTACGCCATTGAAAAAATTCATCTTTGGTGAGCCGATGAACCCAGCAACGAAGAGGTTTCTTGGTCTGTTGTAAAGCTCGTGCGGCGTGCCGATCTGCTCAAGATTGCCTTTGCTCAACACAGCAATGCGTGTCGCCATCGTCATCGCTTCGGTCTGATCATGGGTCACATAGATCATGGTGGTGCGCAGGCGGTTGTAGAGATTGGCCAGCTCGACACGCATCTGCACGCGCAGCTCAGCGTCGAGGTTGGAGAGCGGCTCGTCGAAGAGAAACAGTTGCGGCTCACGGACAATGGCTCGCCCGATGGCAACGCGCTGCTTTTGCCCGCCGGAGAGCTGGCGAGGCTTGCGCTCAAGCAATTCGTTGATCTGGAGAATTCTGGCCGCGTCCGCCACGCGCCGCTCGATCTCATCCTTGGGCATCTTTAAATTGGATAGGCCGAAGGCAAGGTTCTTGCGCACGCTCATATGCGGATAGAGCGCATAGGACTGGAACACCATGGAGAGATTGCGCTGGCTGGCTGAGAGGTCGTTGACGATCCGATCGCCAATGGCGACCGTGCCATCGGTAATCTCTTCCAGTCCCGCAATCATGCGCAGCAGAGTAGACTTGCCGCATCCAGAGGGACCGACCAGCACCAGAAACTCACCATCTTCAATGGCCAGATCAATGCCGTGGATCACTTCCATATTGCCATAGGCTTTGCGGACTTCGCTGAGGGTGACAGAGGCCATGGTCAGACGCCTTATTTCAGTCCGCTCATCGCGATGCCGCGAATGATGAGACGCTGGAAGATAATGAAGAACAACAGGATGGGCAGGATGGAGAGGATCGACATGGCGAACATCGCGCCATATTGGCTGACCCCATCGGAGCTGATGAAGCTGCGCAGCGCTAAGGGGACGGTATAGTCGGCCTGATCATTGAGATAGACCAGTGGTCCCAGGAAATCCTCCCACGTCCAGATGAACGAGAAGATCGCCGCTGTCGCCATGGCAGGGAGCGACAGGGGCATGATGATCGCCCAATAGATTTTGAACGGCGAACAGCCGTCGATCATGGCGGCTTCGTCGAGTTCTCGCGGAAGTTGGCGGAAAAACTGGATCATCAGGAAGATGAAGAAGGCTTCGCCCGCGAGAAATTTCGGCACGATCAGCGGCAGATAGGTGTCGACCCATCCCAGCTGTAGGAAGAGGAGGTACTGGGGGATGAGAACCACGTGATAGGGGATCATCAGGGTCATCATCATCAGGCTGAACCATATGGTTTTGCCGGAGAATTCGAGCCGGGCGAAAGCATAGGCGGCGAAAGAGCACGAGATGACATTACCGATGACCGAGAGGACGGTCACGACGGTGGAGTTCCAGAAGAAGGTCGTAAAGCTGACGGGCAGGGCGTTCCAACCCTTGGTATAATTGTCCCAGCGGAACTCGCGCGGCCACAGCCCCAGATCACCAAAAATCTGATTATCCGGCTTGAGTGAGGATGCGAGCATCCACAGTAGCGGATAGATCATGATCAGCGAAGTCGCGATGAGGAAGACGTGCTTGAGCAGCGCGGCGCGTTTTGCCCGTTTGGCCTTTTCAACGCGATAGGCGCGGGCGATTTCGGAAGTCGTGCTGGTCGATTGAGGTAGTGTCGCTGTCATGCTCATGGCTCAACCCCTCTCATTTTCATAGTGGACCCAATATTTGGAGGTCCAGAAGGCAATGGCGGTGAATAGAGCAATGATCAGCAGCAGAACCCAGGCCAGCGCCGAGGCATAGCCCATGCGAAGGAAGCTGAAGGCTTCATTGTAAAGATAGACCGTGAAGAAAAGTAGGCTGTCCAAGGGCGCGCCGGTGCCGCCAGAAATGATGAAAGCACCGGAAAAGCTCTTAAAGGCCTCAATCATCTGCAAGACCAGATTGAAGAAGATCACGGGGGCGAGGAGCGGCACGGTGATGGCGAAGAACTTCTTGCTTGCGCTGGCCGCGTCGATCTCTGCCGCCTCATAAAGCTCCTGCGGAATGGCGCGCAGGCCGGCCAAGAAAATCAGCATGGGTGAGCCAAACTGCCAAACGGCGAGGACCACCAATGTCCAGAGCGAAAACTTTGGGTCGGAGAGCCAATAGGGGCCGTCGATACCGATAAGGCTCAAGGCAGAGTTGATGACGCCATCATAGTTGAACAGCTGCCGCCAGAGGATGGCCACAGCGATAGAGCCGCCCAGAATGGATGGTAGGTAAAACAGCGCCCGATACCAGCCTATGGCGCGAATGCCCTTATCGAGCGCCATTGCTACACCAAGGGCGAAGATCAGCTTGAGCGGCACGGACACCACAACGAAGGTGAAGGTGACCTGCAGGGCCTTCCAGAACCGCTGATCAAATTGCAGCATATAGGCGTAGTTATCTAGGCCGATCCACTGCGGTGGACGCACCACATTGTATTTGGTGAAGCCGAGATAGAACGAGGCCAGAATAGGCCCGATCGACAGGAGGAAGAAACCGATCAGCCAAGGCGTTAGGAAGGCGTAGCCAGCAAAGTTGCGGGCGAAGAATTTCTGCACAAGTTCAGTCCTCGATAGCGCTTCGTGCAAGGCTCAGGAAGGCTGCAGCACCTGCCCGTGACCAGTGGCAGAGCTGCAGCATCTCCCGGAGAAGCCGGCGCCACGGGAGAGAGGCGCCGGACGGGTTCAGGCGTCAGGCCCGCCGGAGAATGGCCTGAGCCTGGGAGACGAAGTCGGAAGCCACTTCTGAAATCGAGCGCTCTCCGAGCAAGACGCCGACGGCAAGGCGCTCAAAGGTCTGTTCGACTTCGCCCGAGCCACTCGGCGGTGGGGCGGTCAGCGCTGCGGTCTTGCCTTGGATTTTGTCAAAGAACTCGACCGAGCGGGCTTCAACTTCTGAAAGCTGTGGCTGCAATGCAGCGCGCACGTCAGATTGGCTCGGAATACCGCGCTCCAAGCCAAGGATCTTGGTCATGTCGAGATCGTTGACGAAGGCACTCATATAGGCGGTGGCAGCTTCTGGGTTCTTGCTGTCGCGTGTCAGGCACACGAACTGGCTGGGCTGCACGACAGACCCCGGACGCATCTCTGCGGTGTTCGGATACATGGCGCAGCCGAGTGCATCTTGCATCAGGCCCTGAATGCCGACCAATTGGTTGGACCACAAATAGGTCATGGCCGACTTGCCGGTGACCACGCCCTGGGCTGCGAGGTCAGAAACGCCCGACAGGCCTGCGCTTTCAGCACCTGCTGGCGTGCCACCGGCATTGCGGATTTTCTCCCAGGTCGCAAAGTATTCTTCGACGATTTCCTGCGTTGGGCCGTAGGAGCTGTCCTCATTATAGAGGTTGGCACCCTTTTGGACCGTGAAGTCGGAAAAATTCTGATAGTCGGCCGTGTTGTCGTCAGTGCCTGGAACGCCGGTTGCCTTCTTCACCTCGGCCGCGATCTCTGCGAGTTGGTCATAGGTGTAGCCATAAGGGTCGAAGTCTTCGCCCACCTTGATCCCAGCTTCTTCAAAGAGGCGGGTATTATAGACCGCCATATGGCTGTTGGCGCCGATGGAGAGGGCGTAGAATTTCCCATCCACAGTACCGGCGTCGATTGCGCTCTGGTCGATCTTGGAAATATCGAGGCTCTTGCCTACGAACTCATCCAGCGGAACCACCGCACCATTGGCGATGTATTCGAACAAAACCCCGTAACCTTGCTGTATCACGTCCGGCATGTTGCCGCCCGCAATCTGCGTGGTCAGCTTGGTGAAATAGTCCGCAAAACCAAGGGTCTCACCGGAGACCTTGATCGACGGATTCTTGCCATTGAATATGTCGATGACGGCTAGAGTGCGTTTATCGCGCTCTGGATTGCCCCACCAGAAATGGCGGATGTCAGCGATTTGCGCAAAGGCCGGACGGCCCATCGCCGCGAGCGCCAAAACTGAGCCCGAAGCGCCCAAGAATGTGCGTCTTGAAAGTCTGCTCATGTGTTCCTCCCTAGAACATTCTTCTGATCTCTGGGTGGTTCCTCCAAACCAGTCCCGGAAATCATGAGTTACGTACCTCTGAATTACTCACGCCAGAATGCCCGAAGGGATCTGGCTCATTTTTAGTCTCGGGGAGAGGGAGGTGGGCGAATGCCGAACCGTTCTCTCGCTGTCTATCAGGGACAAACTGCGGTGCAGGGAACGGTAGTGCCCGCCAACCGCGACCGCACGGTTGTTACTTCGCAGGCAACTCAGAAGGTCGATACGAGCAGCTGTCCGTTACTCATCGGTCAGACAGCAGACGTACCGCGTAGCTCGCGCTTGACCACATACCCTGGCTGGACCCCAAGGGTCCATGACGCGTCTCCGGCCGATCCTGAGAGGAATATCCTGCTCAGATACCGCAACATTGCGCCGCCTTCCATACAAGTCAAGCGCAAAGATGGACGCCAAAACCTTGCCAGAAAAAGTGGCGCTGTTTGCTAATGCGCGCCGCGTGAACCGGCACTCAATACCGTGGAAGGTGGCATGGCATGGGTTGCGGGGTGAAGCCGGGTGAGCCGGTCTTTCAGCATTTGGTTGCGGGGCACTAATTGGGCGGCTTTTGCATAGGTGAGATAGGCAGCATCCAGATGCCCCGTCTGCTCGTACAATTGCCCGAGCCTATAGAGGATATTGACGGTGTTGGGTGCCGATCGCAGGATTTGGGTATAGCCGGCTGCCGCCTGTTTGAAGCGCGCTCTCTGGTGCGCGGCAGTTGCCAAAACCGCGGCGCGTTCTATGACGGCTTGCGGCAATATCCCATTGGATTTGCGTCTCTTTACACGGACGCATTGGAGCTGTTCCAGCTTGGGGCCGAAGAGCAATTTGTAGGGTTCGTCACCACGCAGGAAATTATATTCGCGGTAACCGCGACTGATCATATCCCGGATGGAATAGGCGTGGAGCAAGAGACCGGGCGAGGGACCTTCATAGCTTTCGTCGCGACCTGTCATAAAGAAATTGGCGGTACCGCGCACCGGGTCGAGAAAGGTGATGAGACCAGCCACGATTACCCCGTCTACCGTGAGCAGCGGCATATAAAGCGATCCCGCCTGTAGGGCGTTGAGGGTAATCCGTCGATTGGTCCGCAAGATGCTTTGGGAGCGTTCTGCACCCTTCTTGGGGGACCATTTCTGCCACCAGAATTGGGCCAGTTGGTCATAGGCTGCGTCGAATGTCTCCGTGGTCGGATAGGTGATTTGGATCGAATTCTGATCATCGAGTGTGCGCAAGAGGCGGCGCAGCTTTTGGCGCATATTGGCGCTGAGCTGGCCGAGATGCTCGTCGAAGGTTGCTGGCAGAGTGACGACAGGACACAGGAGGTTATTGGTGTGCTCTTCATTGGTCCGCACGCCTGCTGTTCGGTCAAATCGCCGAGCGGAAAACTCATCGAGCAGTTTCTCGTAGCGCGGGTCGGCGGCCTGAATGTAGTCGAAGTCTAGCTCTTGCCAATCTAGGTGTCGGATTGCCTTAGCCAGCACGGGGATAACATGACGCGTTTCCTGCGGACGGCAAATCAGCCCCGTATAGTCGGCGCCATAGTTCCCAGCCATCAGCAGGGTGACATAGAATCTTCCCGAGGGCAGCGTGCGCAGGCGGAACCTCAAAGGAAGGAGGGCGACAATCTCGCCATCGGCCGTGTTTCGGGCGATCAAAACCTGCCAGCCGCCTTCAAGCGCCACCAGCCAATCGCGCATGAAACCATAGGAGAGGAAATAATGCGCATGGGGATCTTGCGCATAGAGCCTGTTCCACTCGCCCTCAAGTGCAGACAATTCGGTGGTGGTGGAAATGGCCGTGACCAGCATCGCGTTTCCCCTTGGGTTTAGGGAATATTACGTCGCAACACTGGCGCTGCTTAGTAGCTAGTCCGATGGGGGGATGCCCTCTGCGGGGTCAGTAGCTAATCCCTTTGGCCTGGATGAAGGCCAAGATCGCCTTGTTGACCGCCACAATTCTGCTTATGGCCGCGTCGATGCGCTTGAGCTCGGCGTCATCCAAAGCCTCTGTTTTCCCATAGCGAATATCGTCATGAAGATCGGAAATGCGCATCAACTGCGTGGTGATCGCGCCATCTCGATCGAAAGAGTAGATGCAGTGGTTGAACTTGTTGCGAAGCGCGCTTTCTTTTCCCAGGCGATCTGTGATGGACAGCACAGCCTGCCGGTCATCCGGATCGACTGCGGGGAGTTTGGCCAAGCGCTGCAGGAGGTCGAGCCGCGCCCGCGTGGTGTTGAGGGTCAGAAAGACGATGATCGCGCCGTCCTTCGATGCGCCAAGCAGATGGGCGATCAGGTAGATGAACAGGCTCTCGGTATTGGTCCAGACATAGTTCAGGCGACCGACGCGCTGTAAGGCACTCTCGAGAGTGCTCATGATGCAGTTTCCCTTCTGAGGTGAAGCCTACTCTGGGTCGTCGGATCGGTTTCGGAACAGCCAAGCCACTTGGGTTCGGTTGTGAACGCCAAGCTTGCGGATGATGTTGTGGACGTGGATCTTGATCGTGTGTTCCGACAGGTCCAACCGTGCGGCGATGATCTTGTTTTGAAATCCCTTCGATAAAAGCCGGAGGACTTCGCGTTCACGGATCGTCAGATTTTCGAGGTGGTTCGGGGCGATATTCAGGGCGGGGGAGAGAATTGAACTGGGCGCTTGCGTGAGCACCGGTGTGTCCAGTCCACTAAAGCTGGGCTCGGTTGCGTGCGTCCAAAGGCTGGGCGGAAGATAGCGCCCGCCGTTGAGCAGCAGCCAGACAGCGGCGAGCCAAACGCGCAGAGACAGGCTGATAGGCAAAACCCCGTGGGCGAGGTTTTGTGCGGCCGCTGCGCTCAGCACTTTTTCGTCGCAAGACTTGCCGTTTACAACCACGACTCCAATGATCGAGGCGGGATATTTCTCTTTGAGCGTGGCCAGCGTCGAGAGCAGATTATCGGATTTGTCCGAAGGCAAAAGAATGAGTGAGGGCGAGTGCGGCGCGTCCAATTTCTCGTCAAAACGCGCCGTGTAATTGGGGAATGCCAAGCTCATAGCATGCGCTAAGCCCTGAAATAACGCATCCTCCTCAACTCCCAATATGATCGTGTTTTCGCCCAAGTCTGGAGGCGCAGCAGGGCCCAATGACCCGACGTTGGGGAAGACATTTCCAAGCAGCGACACTTGTACCCTCCAATCCAGACTTTGCGCGTCTCCACACTCTGGGGAGAATTACGTATCGAGACTTGAGGGCGACTATAGCTACAAGGGTTTGGATAAAAAATAGTCTTAATTGTTAAAACGACTTAGCTCGCTCAACTTTGGAAAAGGGTTTCTGAAATCAAGTCTTTGCGATGCAAGAATTTCGTGAAAAATCCGTATAGCCCGTTCTAGCTAGTCTTAAAGATCGTCTTAACTCTAGCCCGAAATCGATGCTCCAACGGTGATGTTCCGGGTGGGCCTCGGAATGGTGAGCTTGTCTTACCGACGCTCAGGATAGTTGTCCGAGATCGTCTTACTGCCCTCGGTTGAGTTCATGTACATAACGCTACGCCATCTGCGATCATTTCGCAGAGCCTATTGTGGTGTGCCTGATTCAGAGCCGGTCACCAACACCGTGACTATGGACCCTTTGGAAATGAGTTGGGTCTCGCCACAGTGTTATTCTCGTGGAGCGAGAAATGACTAGATCTAATAGAAACAACAACAATCACCACACCCCAAGCACCATCGACCCCTCCCAGGACCAGTCACAGGTCCAGGCCGAGTTGCAAGCCCAGCTGCAGGCGCAGCTAGAAGCCCAAGCTCAGGACCAAGATCAGAAACAGGATCAAGATCAGGATCAGAAACAAGATCAGGATCAAGACCAGAAGCAGGATCAGGACCAGGGCCAGTGGCAGCATTCGTCCAGTGAGAACCTTAACGGCAATCTCAATGGCAATGTGAACCTGAACGGCAGCAGCAACGAAAACGTCAACGTCAACGAAAACACATCGACCACTGATGTGAACGTCAATGTCGATGTGGACCTCGATCTGGACACACCACGTGTCCCTGACGACGCTGATTTTGCTGACATCGATATGAAGGACGTCGACTTCGACAATATCTTCATGACCAATGGTGGTGGCGATATATCCTTCGATCCCGGTGACGATGTTAATTTCGAAAACATCTTCAACAATGCCTTCGGGACTGGTGACCACAACACCGCATTTGCGGTCAATCAGATCGCCGATCTGGTCGACAATGACAACCTGAGCAATGTGCAGCAGAATAACGGCGGCACCTTCGATATGACTTGGGATAGCGCCGGTGGTGACTCCAGCACAGGTGATGGCTTCGGTATCGGTGATGCAGACGGCAAAGACGGCTGGTCTATCGATGCTGGCGACGACATCGCCGCTTCGGCAGCATCCAGTGCCGCATCGTCTCTGAGCTCCACAGCATTCACGCAGGAAATCGTCCTTGGTGCGAACCTGCAGCAGAATGCGGTCGACGTCTCCGTAGTTGGTGGAAACAACAACTATACGAGCGTTGGTGGCGACGACGCGGAAGCGTAGGTCTTCACATTTCAATCCTAGCGACCTGCGCGTAAGCGCAGGTCGACCTGCGTTCTAGGTATCGCAGGGAAGGGGCACGCTCATGTACGCTTATCTCCCGCCATATGACGAAATCATCGCGCACTTTATTGGCCACTGGGAATTCTCGGAGGAGACAGCGCGCTTACGCCACGAGCTTCTGAACTTTCGCTATCGCGAAAACGAAGTGCCGGACGAAGCTGCGCTACGCCTCCATGAGCTTGATGTCATCCAGCCCCACGCTATCAAATATTTCCAACCCGGTGTTGAGCACACGCCGCACCCCTATGAGTTCTATGGGCATTCCCCGATTGATCCCGGTCGCATCAAACTCGACCTCAAGCCTGCCAAGCGCCCCTCCGAACAGGAGGATGATGGCCCCTCACTCAAGTCCATGCCCGGCGGCGCTATTGGCTATGTTCACCGGGAGGCGGGGCCAGACCTCGGTCCTGATCCGGGTGAAGTGCTCTTCGTCGTCAAGCAGCAGATTTTCCTCGAAGACAATGACGTCTTAGATCTCGGCGGCGCTGACCGCCCCTTGGTCGATCTGACCGTGACGCCACGCCTTGCGGAAATGCTCGCGGACACAGTCGCTGTTAATCCGTTCAGCGCCCTCGATGTGCCGACCGACGTCTCCTCGATGGGAGATTTTGTCATTGCCGTGCAGCAGACCATTGCTGCCGAAGATTTTGCACCGGATCACCTTGTTGCCTCTGGCGATACGCTCTCCGGCATCTACGTCAATGGCGAGTTGGCCGAAGAGGCTCCGCTTCTTGATGATCTCTTGCCCGAACTGTTTCAGCCCCAAGATACGCCGGAGCCCGCAGAGGAAACCGTGCAGCACGACGCCTCCTCCGGAGCGGAAGCGAGCCTTGATCTGATGGCGGGCGGCAACTTGCTCGTCAACATCGCCCAGTTGAGCAATTCTGGCATGCTCACCGGTGTCATCGGTGTTCTGCGCGACGTCCGTCAGCTGGACGTTATAGTGCAGTCGAACTGCGTGAGCGACCAAGACACCCTCGTGGGTGAAATGGCCGCCTCTGTGGCCCCACCAACCATCTCGCTGAACGTCGCGACATTCACCCATTCCCAACTCGACATTGCTGGCACCACGCGGGCCGGCGACACGGAAGCAGGCCCTTCCAATTGGAGTGTGACGGTCGTTGAGGGTGATCTGGTTTTTGCCCAATGGCTGGTTCAAGCCACCTTCATCTACGACAACGATATCCACGTGCTCAACAGCACCGGCTCCCAGTCCAACTTCGTGACTGGTGCCAATCTGGCGCAGAACATCACCTCGTTCAGCGCGCTGGGGACGTATTACGATCTCATCATCGTCGGCGGCACCCTATACGACGCGAACTTTATCGTTCAGTCCAATGTGCTGTTGGACGATGATTTCATCTCCGGCAATGGCTATGCGGGCTCGGTCACTACCGGCGGAAACCTGCTCTATAATGGCGCGTCGATTTCCAACATTGGTGCGGGCGAATGGGCCGTAGGCCTGCCGTCCCATTATCAGCAAGCGCTTGAGGACGCTGAAGGCGGCGACCGACCCGTCATGCCTTCAGGTTTTCTCAGTGACGCGGACTTTGCCGGATTGTCCGGCCTATCGGTCTTGATCGTAACCGGCAGCATTTTTGATCTGCACTATGTGCGCCAGCTCAATGTGCTTGGCGACGCAGATCAGGTTGCCATCGCTCAGGCCGCGATTTTGGACGATCAAACCGCCAATTGGCAGGTGACCACCGGCAGCAATGCTCTGATCAATCTGGCAGCCATTGTTGATGTCGATACGCTGGGAACGGCAGCCTATGTCGATGGCGCCGTCTATTCGGACGCGATCCTCATCCAGGCGGATATTCTTTCTGGTGGCGACGGCGGGCGGTTCGATCCGGACGTCTTGGTCACCGAGGCTATCGCATTTTTAGGCGCAGACGAGGGGGACGACTGTGGGGACAGCGACGGCGTGATCGCCGCACCGACACACCATGACGCCTCGCTCGACGCCATGCAGTCGATGCTGGTGTAAGGGAGGCTTATCGTGGGGGACGGCACAAACGACAGAGGGAATGGGCGCACAGATCAATCTGACGGCCCTCAAAGTAGGACGGCCGGCGATTTTCTCGATCAGGTCGATCGCGCCACGCGCTCTTTGGAGCAGTTGATTGACGGAACTGCTCCACGCGATACGGCTCGCGCGAGCGATATCGACACCAAGCTCTATAGTGCGGTGTCCGGCGCTCTGGACAAGGACCGCGAGCCGCTTCGTCCTACCGAAGAAATTGTCAGATCACGGCCACTAGGGCCAACCATCGACATCGAACGCGGGCCAATCCTCGCCGATCCTGAAACCGATGATCAAGACGAAGACGAGCAGCGTCCAGTCACCACCACTAAGCCTGCAACCAATGATAATGGCGGCGGCAATTTCCATAAGCGCATGAAGCCGATCAGCTTTGCCGACAGCTATCGGAGCGCCTTGTCGACGATCAGACGCAATCTTGTGCTGGTTTTCGTCTTCACCATCTTCATCAACATCCTCGTTCTGGCCATCCCCATCTATCTCTTCCAGATGTCAGACCGCGTCCTCACAAGCCGCTCTCTCGACACGCTGGCGATGCTCACCATATTCGTGCTCGGGGCTGTGTTCTTACAAGTCTTTCTGGATGGCACCCGGCGCATCATCCTGATGCGAACAGCCGTAGAGGCTGAGGTGCAATTGGGCGCGCCGGTTTTGAGCGCTGCCGCGCGCGCTTCGCTCGGCGGCAATGGGCGCGACTATCAAGTGCTGTCAGATCTGCAGCAGGTCCGCTCGTTCATCACCTCTGGTACGCTTCTGGCGCTTCTCGACGCGCCTCTCGCGCCGCTCTTTATTGTGGTGGTCTACCTTATCCACCCCACGCTTGGCGTCATCATTGTGGGCGCCAGCCTGGTGCTGCTGGTTGTGGCTTTGCTCAACCAGCGCGCCACGGCTAAATCCTTCGGTGAGGCCAATGCCTTCCTGTCTCGAGCCAATGCGCATCTCGACTCCATGTCGCGCAATGCTCAGATCATCAACGCTTTGGCCATGATCCCCGAAGCCGTGCGTATCTGGGGTAAAGACACCGCCGGGTCGCTTAAAGCGCAAGTGCGTGCGCAGGATATGAATACGGTTTTCTCTAGTATTTCCAAGCTCGTACGGCTGTGCACTCAAGTGGGACTTTTAGGGTGGGGCGCCTTCTTGGCACTGGAGGGGCAGATGACCGGCGGCATGGTGATCGCCGCGTCCATCATCTCGGGCCGTGCTCTCTCGCCGATTGAAGGGGCGATTGAAGGATGGAACCACGTCGTCCATGTCCGCGCCGCTATCGGGCGCATCCGCGGCCTTCTGCAGTCCTCGCCTTTGAACTTTGCCCGCCTGCAGCTGCCCTCGCCAAGTGGCAAGCTCGACGTCGAGCGCGTGCTCTTCGTACCGCCGCCAAACAAGCGCGTTATTCTCAACGGCATCTCGTTTTCTCTGCAACCGGGCGAGTCTTTGGCGTTGATTGGAAGTTCGGGCGCAGGCAAGACGACCTTGGGGAAAATGCTCGTCGGGTCTATCCTTCCCACCTCGGGCAATGTCCGGCTGGACCTGATGGATCTGCGCAATTGGGATCAACGCCAGTTCGGTGAAAACGTCGGCTATCTGCCTCAAGACGTCCAACTCTTCCCCGGCTCGATCAAGGCCAATATCGGCCGAATGCGCGATGACGCGACCGACAAAGACATCTTCGATGCCGCCGTTCTGGCCAATGTTCACGAGCTGATTTCGAGCTTGCCGCAGGGCTACGAAACCTATGTCGCCGCCGATGGCGCGCCGCTTTCGGGTGGCCAAAAGCAGTTGATCGCGCTGGCCCGCGCCTTTTACGGCTCGCCAAAACTCGTCGTTCTGGATGAGCCCAATTCAAACCTCGACACCCAAGGCGAAGTCGCCCTCGCCAAGGCGCTGACGGAGGCGAGGAAGCGCAAGATCACCGTCGTGACGATCACCCAGCGTCCATCTTTGCTCAGTGTCGTCGACAAGATCATGCTGCTCAACAACGGCAGTGTCGCTCTGTTCGGTAAGCGCGATGAGGTCATGGCGCAGATCAGCGCAAAGTCCAACGCCAATAAGAGTGCCTTGAACGGCAATACGGCCGTGCCGCTGGGAGACGCAGTATGACCGTGAGCGAGGCCCGTTACCACGAAGTCGAATGGTATCGCGAAGTTCCGCGCTCCATCCGCAAACAGGTGCTGGTTGGCGGCACCCTTATCCTCGTCACTTTTGGTGGCTTTGGGGCTTGGGGGGCCTTTGCCCCTTTGGCGGCGGCGGTCATTTCCCCCGGCACCTTTGTGGCCACAGGCGAGAACAAGGTCATCCAGCATCTTGAAGGCGGGATCATCGCTAGTTTGAGCGTCCGCGATGGCGAAACCGTCGTTGAAAACCAGACCCTCATGACCTTGGATGACACGGCCGCTCTCACCAATATGCAGCAGCTGATGCAGCGCGAGATGCGGCTGCGCGCCATCCTCCAGCGCCTCAGCGATCAGGTTGCCGACAGTAAAGTCATGACGGAAATTCCGGTCGCGGCCTATGGCGAGGGGGCCACAGCCATGAAGGAGATCCTGGTTGGCCAAAAAGCCCATTTCCAGGCATGGCGTGAAAAACTCGACAATGACCTCACTCTGCTGACGCGCAATGTCGAGGCTTTGACCCATCGCCAGACCGGTGAGCGAGGGCAAATTTCATCGATGGAAGCCCAGCGAGACCTTCTCACCGCGGAATTGGAGACCAAAACGGAATTGCTCGATAAGGGTCTCATCACCCGTTCGGAAGTGCGCCAGATCCAGCGAGCCGTGGCCGATGCAGACGGCGACATTTCCCGTCTGATGGCCGAAGTGCAGGAGATCGACACGCAGATCTCGCGCTATACCGGCGAGATGATCCAAGTGCGCGACGCCAATCGTCAAACCGCTCTCAGCGAAATTCAAAACGTGCAGATTGAGCTGGATAGTGTGCGTGAACAAATCCGGCAGGCGAGAAGCGTGCTGACACGCACAACGATCCGCTCGCCCGTTTCTGGGGTCGTGGTGCGCACCTATTATCACACCACCGGTGGCGTGGTGGAGAGCGGCAAGCCGATCATGGAAATCCTACCCAGCGGCGTGCCACTGATCATTGAGACCTATATTCCGCGCCAGAAGATCGATGAAGTGAAACAGGGCGTTAAAGTCGCCGTCCGCCTGTCGGCGCTCAATCAGCGGACGACACCAATTCTCGAAGGCACGCTCGATTACCTCTCAGCGGACTCTATGCTCGAAAACTCGACCCAAGGCGCTCAAGAAGTCTATGTGGCCCGTGTCAGCATCTCGCCTGAACAGTTTGCAGCGGTACCAAACTTCGTGCCCACTCCCGGCATGCCCGTCGAGGTTATGATCCAGACCGCCCAACGGACATTCTTTGAATATCTGTCACGGCCAATCGTCGACAGCATGAGCCGCGCATTCCGGGAAACCTAAACGCAGCCCGCCACATCGATGTGATGTGGCGGGCTGCAATATATCGACTTAGACGGCTTCGATCACCGCCGAGATGCCTTGGCCAACGCCAATGCACATGGTCGCCAGCGCCCGCTTTTTACCGGCAAGGCCGAGTTCCAGTGCGGCGCTACCGATGATACGCGCTCCTGACATGCCGAGCGGATGACCCAGCGCAATCGCGCCGCCATTCGGGTTAACGCGATCATCTTCTGGCGAAATGCCAAGTTCGTTGAGAACAGCAATGGCCTGGCTCGCGAAGGCTTCATTGAGTTCGATCACATCGAGATCAGCGGCCTCGAGGCCCAAACGCTGCAGCAGCTTCTGGGTCGCTGGAGCTGGGCCAATGCCCATGACGCGTGGCGGAACACCAGCAGTGGCGCCGCCAACGATCCGCGCGATTGGCGTCAGTCCGTGCTTTTTGGCCGCGTCAGCCGAGGCGATGATCAGCGCTGCTGCGCCATCATTCACGCCTGAGGCATTGCCAGCGGTCACGCTGCCCGATGGGAACAGCGGGCGCAGCTTCTGCAGCGTCTCAATCGTTGTGTCTGCGCGCGGATGTTCGTCGCGGCTCACGACCGTATCGCCCTTGCGGCCCTTGATCGTCACCGGCACGATTTCGCTGTCAAAGCGACCATTCGCCTGTGCCGCCGCGGCCTTGGCCTGGCTGGCCACAGCGAACTGGTCCTGTGTTTCACGGCTCACGCCAAAGTCGCGCGCAACATTCTCGCCGGTTTCCGGCATGCTGTCGGTGCCATAAAGCTCCTTCATCTGCGGATTGATGAAGCGCCAGCCAATGGTGGTGTCATAGATTTCCGCCTGACGCGAAAACGCGGTCTCAGCCTTGGGCATGACGAAAGGCGCGCGGGACATGGATTCCGTGCCGCCCGCGATCATGAGATCGGCCTCGCCGCTGATGATAGCGCGCGCCGCCGTCAAAACCGCATCGAGCCCGGAACCGCACAACCGGTTGATGGTCGTGCCTGTCACCGCAAGCGGCATGCCCGCCAGCAGCAGGCTCATGCGCGCCACGTTGCGGTTGTCTTCGCCTGCTTGATTGGCATTGCCAAAAATCACGTCGTCGACCGCTTCCCAGTCAACGTTAGTGTGATCTTCCATCAATGCCTTGAGTGGGATGGCGCCCAGATCGTCGGGGCGCACTGCGGAGAGCGCGCCGCCAAAGCGGCCGATGGGGGTGCGCTTGTAAGCGCAGATATAGGCCTCACGCATTTATAGCTCCGGCACAGTCAGATCGAGAATGTCAGCGGGCAGAACGAGTTCTGCGCCGGTGACGCTTTGCAGTTCTTCGACGCTCATCGTGGCAAGCTTTTCGCGCAGCACGAATCTCTCGTTCTCGATGTCGATCACCGCAAGGCTTGTGTACACGCGCGTCACGCACCCTAATCCCGTAACCGGCAAGGAGCAGCGTTTCACTAATTTGGGCTTGCCATCTTTGGTGACATGCTCGGTCAATACCGCAACGCGCTTGGCGCCATGCACGAGGTCCATTGCGCCACCAATGCCGGGAATGCCCTTACCGCCCGTGCTCCAATTGGCGAGGTCACCATTTTCGGCCACTTCATAAGTGCCCAAAATCGCGACGTCCAAATGTCCGCCACGCACCATCGAGAAGCTGTCGGAGTGGTTGAAAAAGCTCGCGCCCGGCAGGAGGGTAACGGCCTTCTTACCGGCGTTGATCATGTCCCAATCTTCTTCGCCCTTGGCCGGGGCGCTGCCGAAGTTGAGAATGCCGTTTTCGGTGTGGAACACCGCCTGACGACCGGCAGGCTGGAATTGCGCCACCATTTCGGGAAAGCCAATGCCCAGATTGACATAAGCGCCGTCGGCAATGTCCTGCGCTGCGCGCCAAGCCATTTGTGCGTTTGTGAGCTTGCTCATACGTGTGACACTCCCTGTTGCATCAGCGTTTCTTCCTGCTGCGGGTCCGCCACTTCGACAACGCGTTGCACAAAGATGCCCGGGGTCACGACGATTTCAGGGTCAATCCCACCGGCGGGAACCACACGGGTCGCCTGCACAATGGTGACGCGGCCTGCGGTTGCCATCAGCGGCGAGAAGTTGCGCGCTGCAGCGCGATAGGTGAGGTTGCCGTGTGTGTCGGCCGTTTCCGCCTTAATCAGCGCAAAGTCAGCCTTCAGCCAACGCTCCTGCACATAGCATTTGCCGTCGAATTCGCCGACCGGCTTGCCTTCGGCAACTGTCGTGCCGTAGCTCGCGGGCGTATAAAATGCCGGAATGCCAGCGCCACCAGCGCGAATGCGCTCAGCCAGAGTTCCTTGCGGCACCAGTTCGAGTTCGATTTCGCCAGCCAGATAGCGCTCGGTGAAGGCTTTCGGGTCAGCAGAACGTGGGAAAGAGCAGATAAGTTTCTTCACCATCCCCAGAGCGATCATGGCAGCCAGGCCGATTTGTCCATTGCCCGCATTGTTATTGATGACGGTCAGTCCGGTCGGGTGCCCGGTTGCCTTAAAGCGTTGAATTAAAGCGTGGATCAGTTCGATTGGCGCGCCTGCACCGCCGAAACCGCCAATCATCACTGTCATGCCATCCTCAATGTCCGCAACGGCGGCACTGAGGGCTGGGATAGTCTTATCCATGAACAGCTCCTTCCTGTTGCGCGGGAGAATGGTCATTCAGGGGATTTCCCGCAACTGCATTTGTGCGATATGTGTCCTTTGTTGAGTTATCGCACAAAAGGGGTTCGCGGTGCTGGAACGTGATATAATGGGGGGCTTGGCCAAAGGCTTGTTGGCTATAGAAACCTTCCGGGCGGATACGCCACGTCAGTCTATTTCTGAGGTTGCTGCGGCGAGCGGACTCGATCGCGCCACCGCGCGGCGCTGTCTGCTCACTTTAGCCCACTTGGGATACGCCACTTACGACGGCAAGTATTTCACCCTGACGCCGCGCGTCCTGCGCCTCGGTACAGCGTGCCTCGCCACCATGCCCATGCCGAGCATCATCCAGCCCATGCTTGATGATCTCTCCGAGCGTATTGGCGAAAGCAGCTCCGCCTCAATTTTGGATGGGTCGGAAATCGTCTATGTCGCTCGCGCTGCGCAGCGAAAGATCATGTCGATCTCGCTCATGGCTGGCTCACGCCTTCCGGCTCACTGCACCTCCATGGGACGCGCCATGCTGGCGCAGCTTAAAGATCCCGACCTCACGGCGCTGATCGGGGAAGGGCCGTTTGAGCCGCGCACGAAAAACACGATCGCGACCCTTGAGGGTCTTCAGGCCGAATTCGCCAAAATCCGGGAGCAGGGGTACGCGCTCAACGATCAGGAAACAGAGATCGGCCTGCGCTCCATTGCCGTTCCGGTATACAATTCTCGCAAGGTCGTTATAGCCGCCATCAATATCGGCGTCTCGGCCTTCCACTACGAAAATACTGAAGTCGTCGCGAAGTTCTTTCCGCAACTTGTTGAAATACAAAATGAACTGCGCGGCTTGATCCACTAGCACGCGCGCTATGAAGGGGAGGGCTTTGCTCTCCCTTGTGGGGCTTTATGCGCCGTATCCTTTCAAACTGGCTTTCCTTGCAGCGATAGATATGTATACATCATAACAATTATACATCTGTCGTTTGCAGGGGAGGGCAATATGACGGCTCAAACATTTCCACTCAATGCGTGGTATGCCGCCGCTTGGGATGTTGAGGTCAAGCGGGGACTTTTAGCGCGCCAAATCTGCGACAAGCCAGTCGTTCTCTATCGCAAGCAAGACGGCACAGCCGTCGCGCTCGCTGACGCCTGTTGGCATCGCCTGCTGCCACTCTCTTTGGGCGAGCTGCACGGTGACAATGTCATCTGCGGCTATCACGGCCTTGAGTTCGACGATACCGGCCGCTGCGTATACATGCCCTCGCAGGATACGATTAACCCGTCCGCCTGCGTCAAATCCTATCCACTGGTTGAAAAGCACCGCTTCATCTGGCTCTGGATGGGCGATCCCGCTCTGGCTGATCCGGCTTTGGTCCCGGACCTCCACTGGAACGACGACCCGGATTGGGCTGCCGACGGCAAGCTCATTCAGGTCAAATGCGACTACCGCCTCGTGATCGATAATCTTATGGACCTGACGCATGAGACCTATGTCCACGGATCGTCCATCGGTAATCGCGCCGTTGCCGAAGCGCCGTTTGAGGCTACCCATAGCGACACGACCGCCACGATCACCCGCTGGATGATCGACATTGACGCGCCTCCGTTCTGGCGCGGACAGCTCGGCAAGCCGGGCAATGTCGATCGCTGGCAGATTATCAATTTCGAGGCTCCATCGACCATCGCCATCGACGTTGGCGTTGCACCAACGGGCACGGGCGCTCCCGAGGGTGACCGAAGCCAAGGCGTCAACGGTTTCGTGCTCAACACCATGACCCCGGAAACCGGTAAAACCTGCCACTATTTTTGGGCCTTTGCCCGTAACTATAAGCTTGGCGAACAATCGCGAACGCATAATCTGCGCGAAGGCGTGTCCTCCATTTTCCGCGAGGATGAGATCATTCTCGAAGCCCAGCAAAAGGCCATCGACGCCAATCCCGATCACGTCATTTACAACCTCAATATCGACGCCGGGTCGATGTGGGCGCGTAAGCTGATCGACCGCATGATTGCCGAAGAGAATGCGCTGGCGCAGGCCGCAGAATGAGCGAAACATCTGACCGTGCGATGCAATCACAGCGCGCCCTCATGGGCGTGCGCGATCTGATCATTCGCGGAGAAATCCAGTCGGGTGAGCGCTTATCCGAAGTCGCCTTAGCAGAGCGTCTGGGTATTTCGCGCACGCCTTTGCGGGCTGCTTTAGCGCGGCTGGAACAAGAAGGCTTGGTGGAGCTCAAGCCAACGGGTGGTTATGCCGTTCGCAGTTTTACCCGGGAGGACGTGGTCGACGCCATAGAACTGCGGGGCGTACTGGAGGGGACAGCCTTGCGCCGCGCGGCCGAGCGTGGTGTCGAGAGCGCAAAACTCGACGTGCTCCATGGCCTTCTCGCCAGCATTGATGCCGCGCTCAGCGCCAGCGTCGAGACGATGGAATTTGAAGCCTATGTCGGGCTTAACGCCCAGCTGCACGCATTCTTCTGGAGCCTATCGAGCCAGACCATCCAGCGAGAGATAGCCCGCGTCACCAGCCTGCCATTCGCGTCGCCGAGTGCCTTTCTCGATAAGCAGGCTGATGTCCCGGCGTTTCGCCGTTCGCTGTTTGGCGCGCAAGATCAGCATCGGGCGATGGTGCAGGCAATCGCGCGGCGCGAAGGGGCTCGGGCCGAACATTTGGCGCGTGAGCACGCGCGCTTGGCTCTGCAGAACCTCGAATTCGTCCTCGATCAGGATCGGAGCCTGATCCGCCGCGTACCGGCGCTGTCATTGGTTGTGGGGTAGGGAATGCGCAACAAGATTGAGTGGCGCAACGCCAAGGTAAGCCAGGTCCGCCAGATCGCCGACGATGTGCGCTATATCGAATTTGCCGTCGAGGGCGGGGTACCGCGCTTTGATCCGGGCTCGCACACCAATATTAAAGTCGTCATCAACGCTCAGGACACCGTCCGCACCTATACAATTGTCCCGTCGCGTCCGGGCCACCTCGCCGTGGCAGTCAAACTTCACCCGCAAAGCCGGGGCGGCTCGCGCTTTATGTGGAGTTATAGCCAAGGCGATGCAGCGCGCCTCACCATTCCTGAGAACCGCTTCGAGCTCAGCTGGCGGGCAGGGCACTATCTCCTCATCGCAGGAGGCATTGGCATCACCCCGATCTACGGCATGGCCAAAGCCCTAGCCGCACGCGGCGCCTCCCTTCGTGTCGTTTTCAGCGCCCGTGAACATGGTCTTATGGCATTCCGCGAGGAGTTACTCTCCCTCCTCGGCAATCGCGTACAGTTCTGCGACAATAGTTTGGGGCAACACGCTGACTTCGCCACTGAGTTCGCGCAGCTCCCGGCCGATGCCGAGTGTTACCTCTGCGGGCCCATCGGCATGCTGGAGGCCGCCAAACAGGCTTGGGCCGCGTCTGGTCGTCCGATCAGTCGTTTGCGCTACGAAGTTTTTGGCGACAGTGGGCTCTTCACCGAGCAAAGCTTTGAGGTCGGCATTCTCAACCGCGATATGAGCGTCAAGGTTCGCCCCGATCAGACTCTCTTAGAGGCCTTGCTCGAAAACGGCGTCGACATGATTTGCGACTGCCAGCGTGGCGAATGCGGTCTCTGCGCTGTCCGAATTGTTGAGCACCAGAGCGAAGTTGACCATCGCGACGTGTTTTTCAGTGCCGAGGAAAAGTCGGAAGGGCATCGCATGTGCGCCTGCGTTTCCCGCTTCACCTCAGGTGGCGGCGTTATCGACGTCGGCTACCGGCCCTAAGCGCCACAGAGCGCCACTGCCACGCCAGTGCTGGCGCCTCAAAGTGCCAGCATAGTGCCTACGATAGGCCAATCGGTGCCCCATCAAATCCCTCTTGAAACAATGTAGTTATGCAATATAACAATATGCATGAGGGAGGGACTCATGGACATTCAGGCAGCACCAATTCGCCACGTGCGATTGGGGTCTATGGCCGCTACGGCGCTGACCCGCGACGACGGCTCCATTGTCATTCGTTCGGCTGGTCCGCTGGGGTCATACCCGCGCTCAATCATCGACGCGCTCAAGCACTGGGCCGAAAAATCGCCGGATCGTGTGCTAATCGCTGATCGTGCCGGTGAGGGGTGGCGCAAGCTGACGTTCGCGCAAGTTATCGAGAAGATTCAACCGCTTGCCCAGGCTCTCCTCAATGCAAATCTTAGCCAAGAGCGGCCGCTGATCATCCTCTCCGGTAATGAAATCGAGCACTTTTTGCTCGGCATGGCCGCCTTGTGGGTGGGCATTCCCTATGCGCCGATTTCTCCGGCCTATTCCTTGATTTCGACCGATTTTGGCAAGCTTAAGCATATCGCTAAAATCCTGACCCCCGGCATGATCTACGCCAGCGACGGCGCAGCCTTCAGTGCTGCAATCGAAGCGGGTTTTGATGGTCAAGTCCCTGTAATTACGTGCACAAATCCAATACCCTCACGCGCAGGCTATTCGTTTGACGACCTGCTGCAAACGCCAGTTTCGTCAGCTGTCGCCGCAGCGAACCAAGCGATCACCCCAGACACGATTGCCAAATTCCTCTTCACCTCCGGCTCAACCGGCATGCCCAAAGGCGTCATCACGACCCATCGGATGATGGCCTGCAATCAGCAGATGATCTTGCAGGCATTAGCTTTTTTGGCCGACGAGCCGCCCATCTTGCTTGATTGGATGCCTTGGAACCACGTTGCCGGCGGGAGCCACAATGTCGGCATTGCCCTTTACAATGGCGGCACATTCTACATCGACGACGGTCAACCCACGCCGGCGCGCTTCGGGCGTACGCTCGAAAATCTCAGCATGGTGCAGCCGACGTTTTTCACTAATGTTCCAAAGGCTTACGGGGCGCTCGTCGCCGCGTTTAATGAGAACCCGTTGGCGCGCAAAAACCTCTTCGCCAATCTCAAGCTTATGCAATATGCCGGGGCGGGCCTATCGCAACACGTGTTTGATGGCCTCGCCAAAGCCTCTGTGGCAGAGACAGGCGAACGGGTGTTGATGATCACCGGCTACGGCTCCACCGAAACAGCTCCTTTCGCATTTACAACGACTTGGCCGGTAGAGCAGGCCGGTCATATCGGGCTTCCTGCCGCTGGCATGGAGATCAAACTCGTCAACAATGCCGAAAAGCTTGAGCTGCGGATCAAGGGGCCGAATGTCACCCCCGGCTATTGGCGCGATGCTGAAAAGACCGCCGAAGCCTTTGACGAAGAAGGCTACTATTGTATCGGCGATGCCGTCAAACTTGTCGATCCCCTTAACCTCGATCTGGGCCTCGTCTTCGATGGGCGCGTGACCGAGGATTTCAAATTGTCGACAGGTACTTGGGTGAACTTCGCCGCCGTTCGCAGTGCCGTTATCAGCGCCTGCCCCCCGCTCATTCGTGACGTGGTCATCACCGGCCTGGATCGCAATTTTATCGGGGCCATGATCTTCCCAGACCTGCAAGCGTGTTGCCGCCATGCAGGCTTGGCCGCGGATACAGACGCTGTTCTCGTCTTCGGCCACGCCCGAGTTATTGAGCGTTTTCAAACAGCGCTATCCGAGCTCGCGCTCAAAGCCACTGGCAGTTCCAATCACGTCGCTCGGGCCATTCTACTGAGCGATCCCCCTGACATCGATAAGGGCGAGGTCACCGATAAAGGGTCGATAAATCAACGCGCTGTCCGCACCCACCGCGCCGAGCTAATGCAGCGTCTCTACGCCGAAGAGCCAGTGCAGGAAGTCATGATCTTTGACAGAAAGGGAACCTAGGCATGTCCAAACCAATGGCAATTACGTTTGAGGATGCCTGGCTGCTCGGCGGCGCGCGCACGCCCTTTGTGGACTATCGCGGGGCCTTCGCGGACATATCCCCAATCGATCTCGGTATTAAGGCCGCTCGCGCCGCTGTAGAGCGGGTTGGCGTTGACCCAAAGAATATCGGCCACACCATTGCTGGCTCAATGGCCCAAGCGTCCTACGATGCCTACTGCACACCGCGCCACATTGGCCTCTACGCGGGGACGCCAATTGAAGCACCTGCCCACCTTGTCCAGCGCATCTGTGGCACGGGCCTAGAAGTCATTTCCCAAGCGGCGGACTCTGTCTCGCTGGGTCGGATGGATCTGACCCTTGCTGCGGGTTGTGAGTCCATGAGTCGCAACCCGATTGTGGCCTACACGCACCGCAATGGCTTCACGCTCGGGAACGTCGAATTCCGCGATTTCCTCCTGGAAGCCCTGTTCGATCCTGCGGGCTTAGTGCACATGGGTGACACGGCCGAGAACCTCGCAAAGCAATACAATATCACCCGGCAAGACGTTGATTTGTTTGCGGAACGCAGTTTCAATCGCGCCTTAGAGGCGCAGTCTGCTGGTGTGTTCGCTGAGGAAATTGTCTCGGTTGAAAATGAGATCTTCTCCGTTGAGGGCCTGGCAGATCGCGGCATTAAACTGCCGCGTGACGTCACCTCGGTGTCCGTCGATAGCCATATCCGCCCGTCGCCCTATGATGTTCTGGCCAAGCTCCGTCCTGCCTTTGGCGGAGTTCAAACTGGAGGCAATTCTTCGGCCATCGTCGACGGCGGCGCAGCCGTTCTGGTTGCCAATTCGGCCTATGCAGACGCCAACGGCCATAAGCCACTTGCCCGTATCCTGGCGAGTGCTGCTGTTGGCGTGCACCCGCAATACATGGGCATTGGCCCAGCGCCAGCCATTCGCGCCGTTTTGGACAAGGCTGGCTTAACGCTCGAACAAATTGATCTCGTCGAGATCAACGAGGCCTTCGGTGCGCAAGTCATTGCTTGTGCGATAGAACTCGGTCTCGACATCGAAAAGCTCAACGTCAACGGCGGCTCAATTGCGCTTGGTCACCCCTTAGGTGTCACCGGTATCCGAATAGCGCTTACACTAGCCAATGAACTCAAGCGCAGTGGCAAACGCTATGGCATTGCCTCCGCTTGTATCGGAGGCGGGCAGGGCATGGCGCTGCTGATTGAGAATACGGAGGCTTAGGGGTGCAGGTTCACGGTAAGACCGTTTTTGTCACTGGTGCAGCCTCTGGCTTGGGCGAGGCCACAGCCCGCCACTTTGCGTCTCTTGGTGCTCGTGTCGCGGTCTTGGATCGTGATGCGGTAAAGGGTCAGGCGGTTGCAGTCGCAATTGACGGGGCGTTCTTCGCGCTCGATGTTGCTGAGGCCGCGAGCGCTGAGGCAGCCTTCAATGCTGCAGTTGCAACGCTTGGCGCACCAAGCGTTTTGGTCAATTGCGCCGGTATTGGTACTGCAGCACGCATTGTGGGGCGTGAAGGTCCCGCAGACCTTGCTGCCTTCCAGCGCGTCATCTCGGTCAATCTCGTCGGCTCGTTCAACATGATGCGCCTTTGCGCCCATGCGATGTCGACTACGGAAGCTGATGAAAACGGTCAGCGCGGCGTGATCATCTCGACCGCCTCCGTCGCGGCCTTTGATGGTCAAATCGGGCAGGCGGCCTATGCGGCCTCCAAGGGTGGCATTGTTTCCATGACCCTGCCTGCCGCGCGCGAATTGGCCCGCTTCGGAGTTCGGGTCATGGTCATCGCCCCCGGCCTGTTTTTGACGCCGCTTCTGGCAGAATTGCCTCAAGAGGTGCAGGAGGGTCTTGCCGCCGCCATCCCCAACCCGCAACGCCTGGGAGCGCCCCAGGAGTTTGCCGATCTCGCTGCTGCCATTGTCGCAAATGACTACCTCAACGGCGAAGTCATTCGCCTTGATGGGTCGTTGCGCATGCAGGCTAAGTAGGGGCGAACTATGTTTTCCAACTCAACCCGCGTCTTTATCCAGTTCGGGGACTGTGATCCCGCCGGGATTGTCTATTACCCGAACTACTTTCGCATGTTCGACAATGCGACCGCTGCGCTCCTGTCTGCGGCGTTCGGCATGAACAAGCGCCAATGGGTCGCGCACTACGGTATCGCTGGCATCCCAATGGTCGACGCCAGTTCGCGTTTTCTCATTCCTTCTCAATATGGCGACGAGATCGAGATCCGGACGTCGATTTCTGAGCTCGGACGCTCGAGCTTTGGTGTGCTGCACCACGTCTATCGTGACGACGCTCTTGCGATTGAAGCGCGTGAGAAACGCGTGTGGGTGCAGCGCGATGAGACCGGCGCGATCCGCTCTGCAGCCTTGCCCGATGACGTGCGCGAGCGTCTATCTTCCTGATTTGTTTGCGCGTCACGCGCAGTTCACTGCCACAGTGAAAGGTTGGTCTATGACCCAGTCTGACGTTTTAAAAATACAAAATCACGGGGCAATAGCGCATATTGCGTTTAACCGGCCCGAAAAGCGGAATGCCCTAAACGACGATCTGATTGCAGCGCTCGACGCATTCTTCTCCAGTCTTGGGGACGAAACGCGCGCGGTGATCGTTTCTGGCGAAGGCGGACATTTTTCATCTGGGCTAGATCTGTCCCAACACGTCGCTCGGGCGCCGCTTGAAGTGATGGCGCATTCGCGCAATTGGCATCGGGTCATGGCTCTGGTTGCGCAATCTCCGCGTCCCGTGATTGCCGCAATGTCTGGAGCCGTCATGGGGGGCGGGCTGGAGTTTGCCGCGACCTGCCACGTTCGCGTGGCGGAGGAGTCGGTCCGTTTTCAAATGCCTGAAGGCTTGCGTGGGATTTTCGTCGGCGGCGGCGGCTCGGTGCGCATCTCTGGCCTAATCGGGGCAGACCGCATGACGGAGATGATGCTGACAGGGCGGGGCTATACTGGCGTCGAGGGGGAGAGGCTGGGCCTAGCCCATCATTGTGTGCCCGAGGGGCAGGCTTTGACCAAGGCCTTCGAATTGGCGGAGAGGATCGTAAAAAACTCACCGACCATCAATCAATTTATCATTCAAGCCATCGCTCAAATCGCAGCCATGCCGCCTGAATCGGGTCTCTATGCCGAAAGCCTTGTGGCAGCACTAAGTCAGACAGGCCCAGATGCGGAGGAGGGGCTGCGCGCCTTCCTCGAGAAGCGTCAGCCGGTATTTGTCAGGTGATCTTCTTGAGCAGGCTCACCAAGGTGTCACGTTGTTCCGTCCCGCCAAGTTTGGCGACTAGGTCATCCTCAAGCTTGGCGTGGACGTCGCGAGCGTCTGCCAAAAATCTGGTGCCCTGTTCAGTCAGATACAGAGCATTGGCGCGGCGATCATTGGCCACGACTTCGCGGCTGATCAATCCGCGTTTTTCGAGCCCGTCGACAAGGGCCACAAAATTTGCGCGCTTGATTGAGAGTGCCGCTGCAATCTCACTTTGTTTGCGCCCAGGGTTCTCTTCCATGAGCACTAGAACGGAATACTCGGCCGGCCGGAGGTTTAGCGTCTCGAAGAAGCTCAAGAATTGCTGGAATACGCTGAGTTGTGCTCGGCGCAGACGGTAACCAATCATACCCAGCGTCGCCTCTGTGCGGAGGTTTTCGTCGGATGTGTTGGTTAGAGCCTCATGCTCGTTCATTGCTGGCTCCGAAGATGCGGGCTGTGCTTGTGGCGAAGTCGGTCATTTGTTATGTTTGATAACTTTATTGACATCTGGTCCGTCAAGCTTAGCCTTTTATAGACCTGCACCTCGCATATCAATCTGGTTGATTTAGTTATATAAATCGCGCCGATTTTGGTGTTGTATCGATGTAAAATACATGCGGGGCGGTAATGCAATAACTCTGTGGTTATGATGTGGGGATCTTATATCATTTTACACTACCGCGCATGAGGCGTTTAATCGCTATCGTTGGAAGAGGGGGGAGCCGTGTTCCAAGATACTTCACTACTCGGCCGGTCTGCGCATGGACTTGCGCGCTGGACCGCTTTGCTCGGTGGCTTCGTGCTGCTGGCTATGATCGGTATCGTTGTTTTTAGTGTTGTCGGCCGCGCCTTTATCTGGGCCGGAATGAAGCCCATCCTTGGCGATTACGAGCTCATCTCGGTGGGCATGGGCTTTGCCGTTTTCGCGTTTTTGCCTTGGGCGCATTTAACCCGTGGTCACGCTCTTGTTTCGCTTGTCACCGATAATTTCGGTGATCGTGCGAATATGTGGATCCTGGTGGTGACTGATCTTCTGATGCTGCTGGCATCGGCGTTCATGGCCTGGCGCCTGTGGTTCGGCATGCTGGACAAATTCAACTATCGCGAGACGACAATTCTCCTCGGCCTCTCAATGGGCTGGGCCTATGCGGCGGCCGTCGTTGGGGCCGTCGTTATGGTGATCGTCTCAGCATACGTACTGGGCCGGTCGATTTGCGATGCAATTGCGGGACGTGTCGCGCCAAAGCACGCGGGGAGCGAAAATTGAGCTTTAACGTCATGTTGGGGCTGCTTGGCATCCCCGTTGTTCTCATTCTCGTCTTTCTGCGTGTCCCCATCGGCTTGGCGATGATGATCGTCGGCATCTTTGGCTCCTGGATGGTGACCAAGACCTTCAATCCGGTCATGTCGCAGTTCAAGTCGCTGAGCTACAGTACATTTGCGTCGCACAGCCTTTCCGTTGTTCCGCTGTTTCTGCTGATGGGGCAGTTTGCAACGCTGAGTGGGCTGTCGAGTAAAATCTTCACAGCTGCAACAGCTTGGCTCGGTCATCGCAAGGGTGGGGTCGCCATGGCTGCCATCGGTGCCAGCGCGGGCTTTGGCTCGATTGTTGGCTCATCCTTGGCGACGGCGGCCACGATGGGGCGTATTGCGTTGCCCGAGCTGAAAAAGCATGGCTATTCGGATAGCCTTGCCACCGGCACCGTTGCCGCCGGCGGGACGCTTGGGATTTTGATCCCGCCGTCTGTGATCTTGGTCATTTTTGCAGTGTTGACCGAGCAAAATATCGCCAAGCTGTTCATGGCTGCCTTCATCCCAGGCATCCTTGCTGCCATAGGCTACATCATTGTTATCGCAATCTATGTTCGCGTTCGGCCGGGCGCAGGGGCAACACTGGAACGCAAGCCATATGGTGAGCGCTTTAGGGCTCTGTTCGAGATATGGCCGGTGCTTGCCGTCTTTCTTGTGGTGATCGGCGGTATCTACACGGGCCTCTTTACGCCAACTGAGGCAGCCGCGATCGGCGCTGCGGGCACGGGCTTGATTGCGCTGGCGAACCGGACCCTGACGTGGGCCAATGTGCGCGATGCGCTGCTCTCGACCGCAGCTTCGACAGCGATGATCTTCTTGATTGTCTTCGGCGCGGCGGTTCTGAACAGCTTCCTAGCGCTCTCACAGCTGCCGCAGATATCCGCTAATTGGATTGGCGAGCAGGCGTTCAATCCTTGGGTCGTACTGGCGATTGTCCTCGTGTTCTATCTCATCTTGGGCTGCGTTATGGACTCGCTGTCTATGATCCTGCTGACCATTCCGATCCTCTACCCCATGATGATGGTTCTGGACTTCGGCATGACACCAGATGAGTTCGGTATCTGGTTCGGCATCATTGTGTTGATCGCGGTAGAGGTTGGCCTGATCACGCCACCTGTGGGCATGAACCTGTTCATCATCAACTCAATGTCCCCTGAGACCAAGCTCTCGGACACTTATGCTGGGGTTATTCCTTTTGTCATCAGCGACATAGTTCGAACCATAATCCTGGTGGCGTTCCCTGCCATAACCTTATGCATGGTTTGGTGGGTGTATTAGCGATTTGCCTGCGTGGCTTTGGAGGAAAGCACGCGCAGGCATTTTTGCCGGGAAATTTCTCGGCCTTTTAAAGGGAGGAAGATTATGAAAAAGACCACTCTGCTTCTGGGCGCACTCGCGGCGCTCGCCATGTCATCCACGAGCTTTGCTCAGGAAGTGACACTGCGCATTCACCAGATGCTCCCGGCGCAGGCGACTATCCCTGCTCAGGCTATCGAGCCTTGGACCAAGATCGTTAGTGAAGCCTCGGGCGGCCGTATCGCTTTTGAACTCTATCCTGCCATGCAGTTGGGTGGCGTTCCTGCCGACTTGTACGATCAGGCCAAGGACGGCGTCGTCGACGTCATCTGGACTATTCTGGGCTACACCCCGGGCCGTTTCCCGAAGGCGGAAGCCTTTGAATTGCCGTTCCTGCTGACGTCGGGCGAAGCCTCGTCGGCTGCATTCTACAAATACGTCATGGACAACGCAGCGGATGAAGTCGCTGATACCAAGGTGCTTGCGCTGCACACCCATGGTCCTGGTCTTTTCCACTCCAGCGATCCGATCAATTCTTTGGAAGATTTAAAGGGCATGAAGGTCCGCGGCGGATCGCGTATTATCTCCAACATGTTGCGTCTTTTGGGTGCAGAGCCGGTCGGTATGCCGGTAACGCAGACTCCAGAAGCTCTGTCCAAAGGCGTGATCGAAGCGACCACGGTTCCGTGGGAAGTGACGCCATCGTTGCGCATCGCCGAACTGGTCAAAAACCACACCGGCTTTACCAGTGACTATGGTCTCTACAGCCAGACATTTGGCATGTTCATGAACCATGACAGTTACAACAACCTCCCCGATGATTTGAAGGCGATCATCGATGAGCACAGTGGTCTTGAGCTGTCCCGCCAGTTCGGTCGTGTGATGGACAATGGTGATGCCACCGGTCTTTCTCTGGCGGTTAAGGCTGGCAACAATATCGTTCAGATCGATGCTGAGCAGACGGCTCAGTGGGTGGCCGCAGCCGAGCCAACCTACGCGGATTGGTACAAGGAGATGGAAGCCATCGGAGTTGATGGTCCAGCACTGGTCGAAAAGGCCCGCGAGTATATTGCTGCTGAAGGCAAATAATCTGCCGCGATGAACTATGAGGCCCCGCCCGTGTTGGCGGGGCTTTTCTATGTGAAACTCTAAGACCTTAAGCCCGTGTAGTTCTCTGCCAGCGAGCGTTGAGCATGGGTGGAGCTGATGAGATAGTCGAACTCCGCCCTCTGCATATTGTGCTCAAACGCGGTGTGCTGTGGGAAGACATGGAGCAGGTTTGTCATCCACCAACTAAAGCGTTCTGCCTTCCAGACATGGGCGAGTGCGCGGGGCGAATAATGGTCGATTCCTGCAGTGGATTTTCCGATAAGTGCCTCCGTCAAAGCCTCCGCCAAAAGAGCCACATCGGACATAGCGAGGTTGAGGCCCTTCGCCCCCGTGGGGGGCACGATATGGGCAGCGTCCCCCGCCAAGAACAGCCTTCCGAAACGCAGCGGCTCAACAACAAAACTGCGCAGCTGCGCGATCGACTTCTCCAGTGAGGCGCCTGTGACCACCTGTTCGGCGATTTCTGGAGAGAGGCGCGAACGCAGTTCATCCCAGAAGCGAATGTCGCTCCAATTCGATACATCTTCCGAGGCGCCGACTTGGACATAATAGCGACTGCGAGTTGGCGAGCGCTGTGAGCACAGGGCGAAGCCTTGGTGGTGGTGCGCGTAGATCAATTCATGCGCGACAGGCGGCGTGTCAGAGAGTAGGCCCAGCCAGCCAAACGGGTAGACTTTCTCAAAGATGCTGAGCGCTTTCTGCGGCACACTCGCTCGGCTTACGCCGTGATAGCCATCGCAGCCCGCGATGAAGTCGCACGCGACGGTCTTGCGCACGCCGTGTTCTGTCCATGAGACGCTTGGGGAGCCATCAAGATCGTGAAGTTCAACCTCTTCCGCTTCATAGATTGTCGTCTCAAGCGGGCGTAGTGCCATGAGATCGCGTGTGATTTCGGTCTGACCGTAAACGGTCACATGTCGTCCAACGAGTTCGGTGAAATCGATGCGATGGTGGGTTTCGCCGTAGCTGAGCGTGGTGCCGTGATGGACTATTCCCTCTCTTTGTAGGCGCTCGGCCGCCCCGACTGTCTTGAGCAGATCGACAGAACTCTGCTCCAGCACGCCAGCCCGGATTCTCCGGAGGACATAATCACCGGTCTTGCGCTCCAGAATAATGTTGGCAATGCCCACTATGTCTAAAAGGCGCCCGAGCATGAGGCCAGCTGGGCCGGCTCCGATAGTAACGACCTGCGTACGCATAGAACGATCCCCCTCGCTTGCAGGATGCGCTCCAAATGTGGTCTGGTGAATGGATCAGGGCGACAAAAAGCTGGACGATCTGAACATGTCACATATTCCGACTTACACGCTTTACGGTGAGCTGACCGACCCGCACGAATGGCTGCATTGGGAGACCATTCAAGCCCGCAGCCGGTTACATGGCTTCCACATCGAGAAGCATCGCCATGAGCAATTGCTGCAGGTCTTGGTGATCGATGGTGGCGCGGCGACAGCGGTGTTGGACGGCGTTCAAGTCTCGTTGCAGGCTGGTGATCTCGTGCTGATCCCGACAATGGTGGTGCACGAATACTGGTTTTCGGAGGAGGTGGACGGACTTGTCCTTACGCTTTTTGAAACTGATATTCGCGCTTTAGGCTTTGCTTTTGACCAGGCGTTGGTCATTCGCTGCGTGGTTGACGCGCGCTCATTGGTCGACCAAGTGATCGGTGAATTGCGCAGTCCTGGCGCGAAACATGAACTCGTACAAAACGCGCTTCTAACGCTGCTATTCGCGGCGATTGAGCGTGCTTCAGCTGCGTCCATCCAGTCCGATAGCCCATTGCAACGCAATCAGCTTCTCTTCGATCGATTTCGAGGAATGGTCGAGCAAACCTATCGCAGCTCACGCAGTGTCTCGGTTTTGGCCCAACAGCTGGGGGTCAGTCATACGCACCTCAACAGGGTCTGCCACGCGATGCTTCGCAGTTCCGCGCAATCAGTGATCAATCGACGACTGGCGACGGAGGCGCGGCGCTATCTCATGTTTTCAGATCTGTCCGTCAAACTTGTGGCGTCCGAACTCGGGTTTGATGATCCGGCCTATTTCGCGCGGTTCGTGACGCGACATTTGGGGAAGTCTCCACTGCAAGTGCGGGCGGATCGGCAAAACATCATTCGGCGTTAGGAGGCATTCTGATCTCCTCAGCGCGCTCGCGCACCATGTTCATCAGCGTCGTGACATCGATCTTCGGATCGACATCGGTGCGGGTGGTGAACCCTAACGGCCCGACTGTCTCACTCAAATCTAAGGGGAGTTTGACGAGCTGATGTTCAGCCAGATCATTGGCGACGACACCTTCGGATATAAACCAGATTGCGTCAGTGCTGCGCACATAGGCGCGCGCAAATGCATCTGATACGGTTTCGACCCGGCGCTTATGATCGATGACATTGTGTGCCAAAAACAGCCGCGACACCAACGGATAGATCAAAGCGTCTGGCGGCGGCAATAGGACTTCGTAGTCCGCCACGGCAGACAAATCGAGGTGGTCACGGGCGAGCAGCTCGTGATCTTTGCGCACGACCGCGACGGCGCACTCAGAGTAGAGATGCTCGAAGGAGAGGCCGAGCATATCAGCCGGATCCGCCATGCGGCCGATGACAAAATCCACATCGCCGGTACGCAGAAGCGAGAGCAAGTGTCCATTTGGACCGGTAATGATGCGGGTCACGACATCGGGCACGGCTTGGGCGAATTGCTGAACGGCTTTGGGCAAAATGCGCGCGGATACTGAGGGTAGGGCGCCGACCCGCAAAGTCGTCGCCTGGGATGAGCGGCGCGTGGCGTCGATCCCTTGCCGGAGCGCTGACATGCTGGTCGAGGTGTAGCGATAGAAGACTTCACCTAATCCTGTCAGCGCAAGCCGACGTTTACTGCGATCAAAGAGTGCTTCGCCCAAAATCTCTTCGAGGTCCTGAACGGTTTTCGTAACCGCCGGCTGACTTATGTTCAGAGCCTCAGCAGCCCCGACAATCGAGCGAAGGCGGACCACTTCGAGGAAGCAGACTAGGTGGCGAATTTTTATCCGTGGGTCTACCAAGCGGCCGCTCAAACTGTCCTCCTAGTTATAAAAGGCGGGTGTTTATTGAGGATCGCTGCGTTTCGCTCGCTCGTCAAATAATTTGAGGGTTATATTTAGGGCTGAAGTTATCATTTTACCTTCGCGCATGTTTCTCCCTAGTCTCAGGTTAGGGGGACGGTATGGCTTTCTTAGAACGACATTCGGGCGCGCTGTACTATCGGCTGTGTGGTCCAAAACTTGGTCCTGCGCTGGTCTTGGTCAACTCGCTCGGCACCGATTGCCGAATTTGGGATGATGTGATCTCCCATCTTGCTCAGCGCTATCGTGTTTTGAGTTACGATCTCAGAGGGCATGGTTTGAGCGCGGTGCCGCGCGGACCATATACTCTTGAAGATCAGGTCGACGATTTTCTGGTGCTGGTTGACCATGTTGGTTTCGACCGCTTTGCTCTGTGCGGCGTGTCGATTGGTGGGCTTATCTCGCAAGGCGTGGTGCAGCGCTGCGCTCAAAGGGTTGATGCGCTGATCCTCTGCAACACCGCGGCAAAGATCGGCACCGAAGCCTTCTGGAACGAGCGGATGGAGACCGTATTGACTTATGGGGTGGAGCCAATTGCTGATGCAATCATGACGCGCTGGTTCAGCCCTCGATTTGCGCGAGATAATACTGCAGCTTGGAGTGTCTGGCGTCGGCAGTTCTTGCAGAACAGCGCGCAAGGTTATGCTGCAACCTGCGCAACATTAAGGGACGCTGATCTGACATCGGCCCTTGATCATATCTCAGTGCCGACACTTGTTTTCGCGGGTTCTGACGATCAGGCAACCCCGCCTGCGCTGGTAAAAGCAAGTGCCGATCGCATCGCGGACGCCAGCTATATTCTGCTCGAACAGGTGGGGCATCTTCCGAGCTTAGAGGCGCCGGACCAACTGTCTCGTCATATTCAATCTTTTTTGGAAGGGCATGGTCATGCCTAACTCAGCACTATTCGAGCAAGGTATGAAAACGCGTCGCGCCATTTTGGGCGACAAGCATGTGGATGCGGCAACAGCTCGAATTTCCGATCTGGATCGGGATTTTCAGACTTTTATCACCGAAACCGCGTGGGGCACGGTTTGGTCCAACCCAGATTTGACGCCACGTGAACGCTCTTTGATCACCTTGGCAATCCTGGCGGCATTGGGCCGCGAAGAAGAATTCGCCATGCATGTACGCGCAACAGCCAATACAGGCGCCACGCAAGAGGACTTGGCGCAAGTTCTGATGCATGTTGCAATCTATTCTGGAGTTCCGTCGGCCAACGCAGCGTTTCGCTTGGCTAAAGAAGAACTCAAAAAGGTCCAGGGGGAGGACAGATGAGCGGTATAATCTTACCCGGAGACGACGGGGTATTGTTTCAGCGAGATCGCGACTGGCATCCGCCTGCGGCGACGCCGGGGTATAAGAGTTCCACCTTTCGCTCCCCTCAGCACAGCCTCATCGCTATGGGGCCAACCAAGTCGGAGATGAGTGGTCCGACTTTCGGTCATGAGCCAATCGGTGCGCTGGACAATGACCTCATCCGCAACTTTGCTAAGGATGGGAATGAAGCCATTGGTCAGCGCATGATCGTCTATGGTCAGGTGTTGGACGAGAACGCGCGCGCGGTTCCGAACACTCTGGTTGAGTTCTGGCAGGCCAATGCCGGCGGGCGCTATCGTCACAAGAAGGAAGGCTATCTCGCCGCTCTTGATCCCAATTTTGGCGGGTTTGGCCGCGCTATTACGGACCAGAATGGCTTCTATAGTTTCCGCACAATCAAGCCCGGTGCATACCCTTGGCCAAATACCGGCAATGACTGGCGCCCGGCACATATCCACTTCTCGGTGTTTGGCCATGCCTTCGCGCAGCGGCTCATCACTCAGATGTATTTTGAGGGCGATCCGATGATCTGGCAGTGCCCGATTGTGGGCACGATTCCTGACAAGAGCGCGATTGATCAGTTGATCGCCCGATTGGACAGAATGAATACGACGCCGATGGACGCCTTGGCCTATCGTTTCGATATTGTCTTGAGAGGCCGCCGCTCCACCATGTTCGAAAACAAATTGGAGGGGAACTGATGCTGCACCCAATCCCTGTTTTAAAAGAATCCCCCTCGCAGACCGCTGGCCCATATGTCCACATCGGCATGACGCCTAATTTTTGTGGCATTACCGGCGTTATCGCCGAAGACACCGGCAAGACCATGTTGGCTGAGGGCTATAACGGCCCGCGCATTGCTCTACGCGGTCGAGTTATCGATGGTTCCGGAGCGCCTGTGTCCGATGCCGTACTCGAAATCTGGCAAGCTGATGCCGAGGGCAACTATCCGCAGCAAGGAGACACCCCGCCGCTGTTTACCGGATGGGGCAGACAGCCTACCCAGGAGGACGGATCGTTCCTCTTCGACACCGTCAAGCCCGGTCGCGTACAAGCGCCGGATGGCACGCTCATGGCTCCGCATATCAGCGTGTGGATCGTGGCGCGTGGCGTCAATATTGGTCTGCAGACCCGGGTTTATTTTGACGACGAGGCAGAAGCCAATAGTGCTGACTATGTCCTAAAGAAAATCATGGACCCACGTCGTCGTGCAACGCTTGTCGCAAAGCGAGATGACGCAGATGGCACGCTCGCGTATCATTTTGACATTCGCCTGCAAGGCGAAGGCGAAACCGTGTTTTTTGACATCTGATTTTTGGGTCACTGGCTATGAATAACCTGCTGTCGGCATTTGCCAGTGATCCGGAAATCGAGGCGCTGCTCAGTAGCGATGCGCTAGTCAGCGGTTACTTGGAGTTTGAAGTCGCTTTAGCGCAAGCTAGTGCCATTGCTGGCTTTGTTCCCGAAGCCGCCGCGCAAGAAATTGAAACAGTGCTCGCACAGTTCTCGGTAGATTGGGACGACCTCAAACTCGGCATGGCCCGCGATGGCGTACCCATCCCCGCACTGATTAAGCAGCTTAAAAGTCGATTATCGCCGTCTGCCACTGGGTATTTGCATAAGGGCGCGACGAGCCAAGACGCTGTCGACACTGCATTTATGTTGCAAGTGGCGACGGTGATTACGATTTATGAGGAGCGGATCTCTCAGCTTCTGACCAGATTAGACGAGATGAAGGCTGAATTCGGGAATAGGCCTTACCTGGCGCATACGCGTATGCAAATTGCCCTAGCGTCCACCTGGAGCGCCAAACTCGCCACTTGGAGTGAACCGCTCGGGCGCATTTTGAAAGGCTTGCGGCCGTTGCGACAGTCGCTTTTGGTGATCCAATTGGGTGGCCCAGTGGGTGATCGAACTAGTTTTGAAGGGCATGGCGATGCAATTGCTCGGCACATGGCGGAAATGCTGGATCTCGGTCTCGCAGAGCCGTGGCACAGTCAGCGCGATCAGATCGTTGGCCTCGGCAATATCCTCGTTCAAATAACGGGCATTTTAGGGAAGATCGGCATGGATGTGGCCCTCCTTGCGCAAAATGAAATCGGCGCTGTCCGCCTAACTGGCGGCGGATCGTCGTCTGCGATGGCCCACAAATCCAATCCCGTAACTGCCGAAGCTTTGGTGACCTTAGCCACGCAGGTTGCGGGGCATTCGGGCACACTCAATCTTGCGATGATCCATGAGAATGAACGTTCAGGCGTTGCGTGGGCTCTGGAATGGCTCACACTGCCCACCATGCTGGTATCGAGCGGGGCAAGCCTCAATCACGCCGCTTCTCTGCTCGCGCGCTTGGAGGTTGCTCCGAGCTAGTACTGCGCTCATCCAGCTGGATGTCAGGGGCAGGCCTTTGACAGAGTTTTCCACGTCTAAGGCACAGTGATCGCAATATTTTTTAGCATGCACCTTTCCTTTGGTCGAATAGTCCAGTAGATGAATTTCACGTTGCGCCGAACGAGAGTTCGCAAGCGCTGCGGGAGTAGCTCAGTTGGTTAGAGCGCCGGCCTGTCACGCCGGAGGTCGCGGGTTCGAGCCCCGTCTCTCGCGCCATTTATTTCCTTGAAATCGTTGAAATAAATCGCGTGCCACCTTTCGGTTCGGCATCGAGTTTCAACTCTTGCCTGCCGAGAGTTTCAACTTTTTGAACTCATTGTGGCCTGACGCTAGCTTATTTCGGCCCAAACGACGGGCCTCATCAGCTTCTCGCACTGTTGCAATGTTGACCGGCATATAGCTCTTCTGCAGCCTGTCACTCGTATCGATGCCATTTCCCATCTTGGCAGCAATTGCCATTGTCCGTCGTCCGATGCTTTGGCTCAGATTGGCGCTTTGATTAGTGGAGAGCACTGCTCGTCGTTCGGTTGATGTTATGCGGCAAGCCTATGGTGCATCAAGCGTCGATGCTGGATTGTTTTGCGTTTGATGTTTTCGCGGTTTTTGATGACGGCAGATGCTCTGCCGAAGT
>NZ_JAENGO010000008.1:0-215362 GCF_016595685.1 Devosia sp. WQ 349K1
AACGTGCACCCATCGAAGTCTTGTATAACTTCCACTGGAGTAAACCCCAGCTTCCGTTCGCAAGAACCTCGCCGTCCACGTTTCTCTTTCTTCAATCTTCACAATGTCAAAGAGCTGACCCATCGGCGCAAACCGGACACGTCATTTTGGAAGCAGAGCTTCCGAAGTTCTTAGAGACAAAACTATCTATCCGGCTGCCCGGCAGATCGTCTGCCCTGTCAGAAACTGCTAAACAGTGGGAGCAGAAAGTGCTCGGCGTCGTTAGCGTTCGTGGGTTTTAGTCAGAAGCTTTTGCTTCGTCAACACCCATTTTCGTGAATTCCGAAATCTTTCGAAATCCACTAAACCAATTTCAAATTTACATTTGATTTCAGTCGTTTGCTGCGTCGCTCAGTGCCGTGAGGCGCTGTGCTCTGCAGCGATGACCGGGTTATAGGGGCAGCCCTGTTTGCTGTCCAGAGCAGTTTACAAAAATCGATGTGATTCAGGTTTTGGGCGTACGTCGCAGTGTGAAAAAGCCGACTGAGTCAGTAGCGTTTGCAACGCTGTCCCGAGTTATCCACCTGGGGGAAGATTTTTAGCCGAATGGGACAGTCAGCGAGAGATCGCCATTGTATGGAAGACCCTTGGCCAAAAATCGTCTTGCAGTGACGGAAATCGCTTCATTCCTCGCACCGTCTTTCGGCCTCTAAACGCATAAAGCCCCGAACTGTGGTTCGGGGCTTTCTTATCTCAGTCGAGCAGCGCTTACTTAAAGCGTCCGCCCTTTTCGATAACTTCGATCTTATACCCATCAGGGTCGGTGGCGAAGAAGAAGCGGCCAACCGGGGTGTCGCCGTTCTTAAAGTCGACAAGCTTACCGACAGTCAGGCCTTCAGCAATGAAGCGCGCATATTCGGCGTCCAGATTGTCGACAACCACAGCCAAGTGGCCGTAGCCAGTGCCGAGTTCGTATGGTTCGGCCCGACCCTTGTTGACGGTCAGCTCCAGTTCGAATTCGCCCGTCGCCGTTGCCAGATAGACCAGCGTGAAATCGGCGAAGTCGATACGCTCAATAAGCTTGAGACCAAATGCCTTGTCATAGAACGCGAGGGAACGCGCTTCTTCGACGACACGGATCATCGAGTGAACGAGCTTTGCCATAAGTGGTCGTCCTTATCGTGTGCCGTACATGCGGTCACCCGCATCACCGAGACCGGGGATGATATAGCCCTGGTCGTTAAGATGACTGTCGATGGACGCGGTATAGACCGGAACATCTGGGTGGTGTTCGGTAAAGCGCTTAATGCCTTCTGGCGCGGCCAGGAGACAGAGGAAGCGGATATTGTTGGCGCCGAGCGCTTTGAGCTTATCGATCGCAACCGTGGCCGAGTTGGCCGTTGCCAGCATCGGGTCAACAACGATGATCAGACGATCTTCAAGGTTGGATGGCGCCTTAAAATAGTATTCGACCGGCTCAAGGGTCTCGTGGTCACGGTACATGCCGATATGGGCGACGCGTGCCGCAGGCACCAGGTCGAGCATGCCGTCGAGTAGGCCGTTGCCAGCGCGCAGGATCGAAGCGAAGACCAGCTTCTTGCCCTTGATCATTGGCGATTGCATCGCGGTCATCGGGGTCTCGATATCGACCATTTCCAGCTGCAGGTCGCGGGTCACCTCATAGCACATGAGATGCGCTATTTCGCGCAAGAGGCGGCGGAAGCCGGCAATAGAGGTTTCCTTGTTCCGCATGATCGTCAGCTTATGCTGGATCATCGGGTGATCAATCACGGTAACATTGCCCACGACTTCACTCATTATCGATCACCTCTGCGGTCACAAAAAGGATTTGCCATGCGGTCCCGGTGATAAACCGAGCCACGCGGCGATGGTTTCGCCAATATCGGCGAAGCTGGAGCGGATTCCAATCTCACCTGGCGGCAGGATTGGGGAAAAAACGAGGATGGGGACCTGTTCACGTGTGTGATCTGTGCCCGGCCACGTCGGATCATTACCGTGGTCTGCAGTAATGACCAAGAGATCGTCTTGCCGCATCCGAGAGATTATCTCCGGAAGCAGGCTATCAAAGAGTTCTAATGCCCCAGCATATCCAGCAACGTCGCGCCGGTGACCATATTCGCTGTCGAAGTCGACAAAATTGGTCATGATCAACGCCCGATCCGCCGCCATCTCCATGGCATCAAGCGTTTTATTCAAGAGATCAGGGATGCCCGTCCCTTTTAATTTATGGGTTACACCAGACCCTGCATAAATATCGGAGATCTTACCGATAGCGTAGACGTGATTGCCCGCAGCTTGATTGCGATCCAAAAGCGTCGGCTCAGGGGGCTGCAAGGCAAAGTCACGACGATTGCCCGTGCGCTTAAAATCGGCGGCGTTCTCGCCCAAAAATGGACGAGCGATGACGCGCCCTATGCGCAGCGGCTCTGTTAGCTCGAACGCGACCTTACAGAAATCATAAAGCCGATTAAGACCAAAATGGCTTTCGTGCGCCGCGATCTGGAAGACGCTGTCGACAGAGGTGTAACAAATCGGCATGCCGGTGCGGATGTGTTCCTCACCCAATTCCATCAGCACATCGGTGCCAGAGGCGTGCTTGTTGCCCAGAATGCCGGGAACGCCGGTCCGCGCGCAAAGTTCGGCAATGAGATCATCGGGGAAGGCTGGGATAGTTTGGGGGAAGTATCCCCAATCAAAGGACACAGGGACGCCAGCGATTTCCCAGTGACCGGACGGGGTATCTTTACCCTTCGAGGTTTCGCGCCCCACACCAAATCGCCCGCCTTTAGGCTGTGCGGATAGTCCGGGTGGGGCGACACCGGTGGACAGAGCCACCGCTGCGCCAATTCCCATCGCCTCAAGGTTTGGTAGGCGCAGAGGCCCTGAACGCAGACCCTGCTGGTCGGCTCGTCCTTCGTCCGCCCACTGCGCGATGTGCCCCAGAGTATTGGCTCCTAAGTCACCATAGTCCGCTGCATCGGGCGCTCCACCGATGCCAACACTATCCAGAACACACACTATGGCACGGGGCATAAACTGCTCCTCAACGGCGACCCAATTTCTTGGCTTTAAGAGGGATTGATCCGCTCTGCAATAAGGGGGTGAGCCGTGTTTGCGTTCCCAAGCTGATAGGCTGCGCGTAATCGAGCTTCGGCTTCGGCGGCGCTCTTCTCATCGGCGGCGTGAATACGGGCAATCGGGGCTGACGACCCCAAACTGTGCCCCAAGCCCGCAAGACGATCAAAACCAACGCGATAATCAATCACATCGGCTGGCGTCGAGCGTCCGCCCTTGAGCGCTACCACCGCCATGCCCACGCCCTTGGTATCGATGGCCGCGATAGCGCCCTCGCCCTCTGCGAACACGTCACGCACAATGGGGGCCGCCGCCAAATGCTGGTCCATATTCTCAATAAAATCGATCGGCCCACCAAGGGCTGCCACCATCTGCCCGAACTTTTCGGCGGCACCACCACTGTCCCAAACGCGGTGTACGGCCGCCGTTGCAGCATCAGGGGTATCCGCCTTGCCGCTCATCAGCACCAGTTCAGCGCAGAGCGCCAGTGTCACGTCACGTAAACGGGGATCAACATGGCTCTTTGTGAGGAAGTCCACGGCATTGCGCACCTCCAGCCCATTGCCGGCAGCGCTGGCCAGCGGCTCGTTCATGTCGGTGATCAGTGCACTTGTGCGCAACCCTGCCCCATTGGCCACCGCCACGAGGCTTTCCGCGAGCTCGCGTGATTTTTCGCGGGTGGGCATAAATGCCCCCGTCCCTGTTTTCACGTCGAGCACCAAGGCGCCGAGCCCTGCGGCGAGCTTTTTCGAAAGAATGGACGCGGTGATGAGGGGGATGGATTCCACAGTCCCGGTCACGTCGCGAATTGAATAGAGCGTCTTATCGGCAGGGGCGAGATCGGCCGTCTGCCCGATAATAGCGCAACCGACGCTCTTCACGACCTTGCGAAACAAGGCGTTGTCCGGGCTAGTCTGATAGCCGGGAATGGCGTCGAACTTATCGAGGGTCCCACCCGTATGCCCAAGACCGCGGCCCGAGATCATCGGTACATAAATGTCGAGTGCCGCCAGAATGGGTGCGAGCATGAGCGAAACATTGTCCCCGACGCCGCCGGTTGAATGCTTGTCGGCAACCGGGCCATCAAGATTGGACCAATCGAGCACAGAGCCACTGTCGCGCATCGCCACGGTGAGGGCCACACGTTCGGCCATGGTCATGCCTTGGAAATACACCGCCATAGCAAAAGCTGAGGCTTGTGCATGTGAAACCGACCCGCCCGTAAATCCGGAAACGAAGGCGGCGATCTCGGCACTATCGAGTTCATGTCCATCGCGCTTCAGCGCAATGATTTCTTGCGGCATAAGGGTCATGGGGCGAGCCTATGACAAAGCACTCTTGTATTCCAGATGGATACGAAGTGCTGACGCTACTTTGACGCGGAGTTTGTCCGCAGGTCGTGCAAGGCTTTTCGGGTGTTCTCGAGCATATCGCCAAGAAACTTTACGACGATACCGCGCTCTTGTTCTCCAAGCGTATCGAAAACATCTGCATTCGCCTCACGCAGATATTGGCGCACGTGCAATATGCCCTCAGCTGTCGCCGCTGGCCCGAGCGACAAAAGAACAGCGCGCCGATCACTCGGATGCGGCGACCGCTGGATGAGGCCCCGCTGCTCCAATCGATTGAGAAGGATGGCCGTCGCCCCGGACGTCAGCCCCAGGTTTTCCGCCAATTGCTTGGGAGCCGCCTGCCCCTCCGCATTGCGGATATAATAGAGCGCCATGAGATCGGTGGTGTTCAGACCCGCCTGTTCGGCCATCCAACGGTGGATTTGCATGATTTCCGACGACAGTTCGCGGATCAAATCATCGATCGGTAGTTGGACGGGTTCTGTCATATGCGCGCTCATCATTCTAGCTATGCACCAAAGTATCTTTGTTGCAAAGCTAAATCAGGTTCACTATGTAACGGGCTCTGTTAAGGAGACCTCTATACCATGGCACAGGCTGTGACACCCAGCGAAACCGCGAAATCGTCCTCGACCCCTGCTGCGGATAGCAAGGCCCACCTCTCGGTCATCACGCCAGCCTCTACCGATGAGACTGCGGCCGTCGCCACGGATGAACCCTCTCCTGAACTCGTCGCTGCCGCCAAAGCGAAACGCAAAAAGGCTGGACGCATCGCACTCGTCTTAGTGCTGGCGCTTGTCGGCATCTTTGCGTGGTATCCGCTGAGCGATCGTCACGCACCATTTGCCAGCGCCGGCTCGATCACCGCAGACGTTACTCAAATCGCAGCCCGCGTTGCAGGTCCAGTGACCAAAGTCACCATTCGGGACAATGCATCGGTCAGCGCAGGCGACACGCTGTTCACCATCGACGACACCACCTATCGCATGGATGTAGAGCTGGCGAAGGCTCAGCTCGAACAAGCGCTCAATTCGGTCTCGTCGAACGCCGCCGCTATTCCCGCTTCGCAGGCAAAGCTTGATCAGGCGCAGTTGGCGCTCGCCAATGCTGTCGATGAGCTTGATCGTCAGCAACAGCTGCATGCTAAGGGTCTGGTATCGCCCAGCAAGCTGGCACAGGCAGAACTGGCAAAGTCCAATGCTGAGCTGACCGTGCAGGCCGCACGTGCGGATTTGGAACGCACAACGACCGCGAGCGGCGCTGCTGACGCGACCAATCCAAACATTCGTACCGCCCGCGCAAACCTGGAAAAGGCTGAATTCGCTCTCGCCAATACCAAGGTTGTCGCGCCAGCCCATGGCTATGTGACCAATGTCAGCCTTACCGAAGGCCAGTTTGTTGGCGCAGGCGCAGGTGCCCTCACCTTCATCAACCCAGCGACGCAGATGGTTATTGCGGACTTCCGCGAAAATCAGCTGATCAATGTCGAGCCAGGCGATAAGGCGACTGTCGTTTTTGAAGCGGCGCCGGGCAAGAAGTTTTCTGCCACGGTGGAAAGCATCGCTTGGGGCATCAATTCGGGCCGTGCGACCGCCAATGGCCTAGCGCAGCCGACCACCGACACCCGTTGGTTCCCTCCTGCCCGCAAGATCCCAGTGCGTATTGCGCTCGACGATCTTTCAGAACTCCCCGCCAATATTCGTATCGGTTCGGAAGCCAGCGTGCTGATTGATCCTAACGGTGGCTTTATCCCCGCCATCTCGCAGGCTCTCCTGACCATCAATGGCTTCATTTCTGGCCTCAACTAAGAGCCTCGACCCATGGAAGAGTTGCCCCGCGTCAGTGCGCTAGACGATCCCTATTTGGCGCTGCGCACCGCGCTGACGGTCATGATCTGTTTGCTGCTCGCCGAGCCATTGGGCATTACCATGCCCATGCTGCCGGTGGTGATGGCGATGAGCATTATGTCCAACCAGCGCGGCGCGCTGAACCCGCGCACCTTTGCGACGCCTGTTGTTCTGCCGATCGTTGGCGTCGTGTTCAGCTGGATCGCCGCTGTCACCGTCAACGAGCCGATGGTTTTCACCATCGTCAACATCATCCTCGCCGTTGGTGGCTTGGCGTTGATGGTCATGCGCGGTTCGCGTGGCGGCATGATGCTCACCGTCTTCCCGCTGATGATGGCCATGTCGGCGATCATGAGTGACTATGTGCTCGTCGTCATGCGCGACAGCATGGTCATGGGCGGCCTCGCCCTGGGTATCGCCGTAGTCGGATTGAACCTTTTGTTCCCGCCCACGACCAAAACCGTGCATGTGGAAATGGTGGCCCCGCTGGCCAGCACCCAGGCCGGCAAACATCTGCTGATCCGCTCGATCATCTATGTTCCGGCCATGATCTGGCTATTTTCCACCGGCGATATGACCATGATGACCATCGTCATTATGATGCTGTTCGTTTGTGGCGAACCCCGGCGCGGCACGCAGATGAACCAGGTCATCGACCGTGGTGGTGGCACTGTGGTTGGCGCAGGCATCGCCGCTGGCGTCCTAATGATTTACAGCATGATCCCGGAGATGCCGGTGCTCGTGCTGCTCTGCACAATCATCACCTACTACCTCGTTGATAAGATGACGACCGGCAAGCAGCGCCCGCTGATCTATCAGTACACCTGTTCGGCAGCGCTAGTGATGATCCTGCAGTCGACCACCGGTGGTGTCGACGCGCTCGAAGCGGTGTTGCAGCGTATCGTTATGACTGGCGGCGCGATGCTCGCGGCCATTCTGATATTGGCTCTGCTCGAGGCACTCTTGCTCGATCCCGACGAAGAACTGCCGTCCGAGCTGCGCCCTGCCTAGTCTAATAAATACAAACGCACGGGCGGTTTTGCTGCCAGTGCGATAATTCCTTTTGCTTCAAGATCAAGCTGCACGGCCTTGACCCACCACCCGGCCTTTTCGCCACCGGGAAACAGGTCTTGGGGCAGTTTTGGCTTAACAGCCGCGATCAGTTCGCTCACCGATATGCCCGGCGCTTGGCTCGGCAAAACAGCCAAGACCACCTCACGCACAGCTGCGAACTTTGTGGCATCCACCCGATAGGTCTTGCCGGGTTGGCCGACATTCTCGATTTCGATCTTGTCGGCCATGATTGTTACGCTCCGTAGGGAATCCAGACGTTTTTGATCTGGGTGGCTTTGCCTAGGAAATACTCGCCTGCAAAGCGAGGATGAGCCCAATCAAAATCGAAGCCCCGCGTCGTCCACGTTTGCTTCACATTGCCCGCCGAGGCTTTTTCGACCATGGCCGAGCCTTCGGCAGGGCCAGCGAACCACACACCATCAACGCCGTCGTGTTCTGCCAAAGTTTTGGCCAATGCAACGCTATCGCCCGTGACGATGTTGATGACGCCTGCTGGCACGTCCGAGGTTTCCAGCACCTGATAGAAGTCCGTCATCGAAAGCGGCGAGCGTTCCGAGGGCACCAGAACCACGCTATTGCCCATGGCAAGAGCCGGAGCAATCAGTGCGATAGAGCCAAGCAGCGGACGCGACGGCGGCGCGATAATGCCCATCACGCCCAATGGCTCAACCATGGCCGCAGCCACAGCCCGCATCGGCGGGTTGTGCACCGCCCCATCATATTTATCGGCCCAGCCCGCAAAGGCAAAAATACGCTCGATCGAAAGATCGACCTCTTCGCCACCGTCAACGCCCGTCTGCGCCTTGATCCGCGCCGCAAATTCATCGCGACGGTATTCGAGATTTTCAGCAAGGAAATAGAGGATTTGCGCACGGGTATGGGCCGCTGTCGTGCCCCAGCTCAAAGCACCGCGCGCCTTTTCGACCGCGTTACGAATATCCTTGCGATTGCCGTCGCCGACCTCACCCACCAACTCGCCCTTCGGCCCAAGCACGGGACGGTTGTAGGCGCTATCGGGCCGCGCCTGCTTGCCGCCAATATACATTTTGGCCGTCTGGTCGATCCCGCCATCAAGTGGGTTCTTGGCAGCAGTCGCAGCAATTGCCGGAACAGCCTGAGCTTTTTTGAGATCTTTTTCCCAGTTTGGCTTGAGGTAGGCACCCATGCCTTCGCGTCCGCCTTCGCGGCCAAAGCCAGATTCCTTATAGCCGCCAAAACCAACAGCCGCATCGAACTGGTTGGTGCCATTGATCCAGACCACACCGGCCCTGATCTTCGGCGCAATATCGAGCGCAAGATTGACGTTCTCAGTCCACACCGTCGCCGCCAGGCCGTAGCGCGTGTTGTTCGCCAGCGCGATTGCCTCGTCCGGCGTGCGGAAGCTCATCGCCACCAGCACGGGGCCAAAGATTTCTTCAGCAACAAGTGTGTTAGCAGGCGACACATTCGTCACCAGAGCAGGTTTTAAGAAGCAGCCCTTTTCCGGCAAAGCCCCATCAGCTTCGTAGACAACCGCGCCTTCAGCGACGCCGCGCTTCATCAAATCGCGGATGCGCTCAACCTGTACCGGCGCAACCAGCGCGCCAATGTCGATGGATTTATCCAGCGGATCGCCGACCCGCAGTTTTGCCATGCGCGCCTTCAGCTTGGCGATGAAGCGCTCTTCAATGCTCTCCTGCACCAGAAGGCGCGAGCCCGCGCAACACACTTGGCCCTGATTGAACCAAATGGCTTCCACCAGACCCTCGACTGCGCTGTCGAGATCAGCATCTTCAAAAACGATGTAAGGCGATTTACCGCCCAGCTCGAGCGACAGGCCCTTGCCTGAACCCGCCGTTGCCTCGCGGATAATTTTGCCAACCTCGGTCGAGCCGGTGAAGGCGATCTTATCGACGTCCGGGTGATTGACGATAGCGGCACCCGTGTCGCCTTCGCCGGTGACGATATTGACCACACCCTTGGGCAGGCCCACGCGGTCGCAAATATCGGCAAGGAGCAGCGCCGTCAGCGAAGTGAACTCAGCTGGTTTGAGGACCACGGTATTGCCCGCCGCCAGCGCCGGGGCCACTTTCCACGCCAGCATCAGCAGCGGGAAATTCCACGGAATGATCTGCCCACACACACCATAAGGCGCGTGATCGGGGAACTCGCGGTCCAGGTGCGTGGCCCAACCGGCGTGATGATAGAAATGGCGCGCCACCAGCGGAATATCCGCATCGCGGCTTTCACGGATCGGCTTACCATTGTCCATGGTTTCGAGCACGGCAAAGAGGCGACTGTGCTTCTGGATCATGCGCGCGATGGCATATAGATATTTGCCGCGCTTGTAGCCCGAAAGCTTGCTCCAGCCGCCGAACGCCTTGCGTGCGGCCTTCACCGCCGCATCTACATCGTCAGCCGTACCGTCAGTGATATCGGCGAGCTTTTGTCCATTGGCTGGGTTGGTCGAGGCAAAAACTTTGCCCGGCGCAGTCCATTCCCCATTGATGAAATGGCCAAATTTGCGCCCCTTGGCGTCGAGCCAAGCATTGGCCTGATCCGCCCCTTCTGGCGCTGGACCATATTCAAGGCTTTCAAAGATTTGAGCGATCTTGTTCATGGGTGCAAAAATCCTCAAACCAAAGGCTGGCGGTAGTCGGCGGCGTAATGGCCGGTGAGGCCATGCTCAAGCTGACGTTCGATATCGGTGAGCAGGCTTGATGCGCCAAAGCGGAAGAGGTGCGGTTGCAACCATTGATTGCCCAGCTCCTCCTTCATCAACGCCATATATTTGAGCGCGTCGCCAGCGGTCGAAATCCCGCCTGCAGGCTTATAGCCAATCTCAATACCGGTCTCTTCGGCAAACCACCGGATCATGCGGATCATCGACAAGGAGGTCACAAGGTCAGCATTGACCTTTTCCTTGCCGGTCGAGGTTTTGATGAAATCAGCCCCTGCCAGCATACAAACGAGCGAGGCCTTGGCGACATTGGTCTGCGTTGCCAGCTCGCCCGTGCCCAAAATGGTTTTGATATGCGCGTCGCCACAGGCCTTGCGGAAAGCGCGGACCTGATCATAAAGCGCCTGCCAATCGCCGCGCAGAACCATGCCACGTTCGATGACAATGTCGATTTCCTCAGCACCGTCTTTAACGGACGCCTCGATCTCGGCAATTTTGGTGTGGACCGGAGCCAGACCATGCGGAAAGCCGGTCGACACCGCCGCAACAGGAATGCCCGTGCCTTCGAGCGCTTCGACGGCGGTTTTGACAAAGGTGTGGTAGACGCAAACTGCACCGGGCAGAATACGCAAATCTTGCACGCCCAGCTTTTCGACGATATCCGCGCGCAGTGGCTTACGGGCCTTAGCGCAGAGGCGCTCAACGCGCGCTGGCGTATCGTCAGAGTTGAGCGTTGTCAGGTCGATCATGGTGATCGCCTTGAGCAACCAAGCGAGCTGATAATCCTTCTTCACCGTCCGTCGCGCCCCGATGGAGTTGGCGCGGCGTTCGAGTGCCGAACGGTTCATGCGAACACGTTCGACCCAATCGAGATCGAGAGCAAAGCCGGGGTTGCGCTTGTGGGCCGGATGCGACGTCGAAGCGTCGACAACTTTGAGGCTCATAGCTCCTCCTTAAGGGGCAGTCCCCCTACTGGTTCGGACAAAACGCGTCCGTATGCGTTAGCGGCCCAGAAATTCCGGGCCAAAACTATGCGGCAACAGCTGTTCCAGCGTCTGCACCAGTGGCGCGCCGTCAACGCCGTGTGAAATCACTTCCACATCGAGATCAGCGAACTCGCGAATACGCTGGCGGCAAGCGCCGCAGGGCGTCACTGGGGTAACGCCCGGACCCGTCACATAGATGCGCTGAATACGTTTTCCGCCGCCCGCAATCATGGCCGCAATAGCGCTAGGCTCAGCGCAATTGCCGACCGGATAGGAGGCGTTCTCGATATTGCAGCCAGAGTAAATCTTGCCGTCATCGGCCAGAATGGCCGCACCAACGTGAAAGTTGGAATAGGGCGCATAGGCATTGCCGCGAACCGCTTCGGCTGCCGCGAACAGGGCCTTATCGTTTTCAGACAGAGACATTGGCAAATTGCGCCAGCCTTACGGCTAGCGCTCCTTGGTGTAGGGAATGCCCGAAGCTTTTGGAGCCACGGCGCGACCGACAAAACCGGCGAGCAGAATGACGGTAAGGATGTAGGGCAGAGCCTGAATGGCCTGCACCGGCACCTCGCCAATGATCGGGAAGACCTGCCCCTGAATACGGAACTGTACCGCATCAAGGAAGCCGAACATCAAGCACACCAGCAGAGCTGGGCCCGGACGCCATTTGGCAAAGATCAGCGCTGCCAGAGCAATATAGCCGCGGCCCGCCGACATATTGTTGTTGAACCCAGCCGACTGCGCAATCGAGAGATAAGCGCCGCCAATACCCACCAGAACGGCCGTGATGATCAGCGCCTGATAGCGCAGACGCGTCACCGAAATCCCGGCCGTATCAATCGCCTTGGGGTTTTCGCCCACGGCGCGAAGACGCAGGCCAAATCGCGTCCGGAACAGCACCCACGCCGTCACCGGAACGGCGATGAAGGCGAAATAGGTGATGATGTTATGGCCCGAGATCAGCTCATTGTAGATCTGACCGATAACAGGGACACCCTTCAACTCTTCCGCAAACGGCAGGGTGATGGGGTTAAAACGCTGATCGCCCGAAAGCTGAGGCGTATACCCGCCGCGCTTAAACCAGGATTGGCCCAAGAAGGTGGTGAGGCCCGCAGCGAGGAAGTTGAGCGCCACGCCCGAAATCGCCTGATTGCCCTTAAAGTTGATCGAGGCGAGGCCGTGAATGCCCGAAAACACCAGCGCAGCGCCGATGCCGGCGAGCAGGCCGAGCCAAGCAGAGCCAGTGACCGCCGCTGTAGCAGCCGCAGCAAAAGCGCCTGCCAGCAACTTGCCTTCAAGGCCAATATCAACAATCCCCGCACGCTCTGAATAGAGCCCAGCCAAACAGGCGAGGATCAGGGGCACGGCCAATCGGGTGGTGGAGTCGAGGACGAGTGTTAGATCGACGATAAACTGATCCATCACTTACCTCCCGCCGGAGCCGCTGATCGCGTCAGCAATCGCGCCAGTGGCGCGCGCAGCATGTCGCCCATCGCGCCGGTAAACAGAATAACGAGCGCCTGAATGGTGACGATCATCTCGCGGGTAATCCCCGGCATGGTGAATGCCAGCTCCTGGCCGCCCTGATACAAAATGCCGAACAACAGCGCCGAAAGCCCGACCCCGATCGGATGCGCGCGCCCCATAAAGGCCACCGCAACACCCACAAAGCCCGCGCCGTTGACGAAGTTGAGGATCAGACGCCCCTGCACCCCGCCAACGTTGTTGACCGCAACCATTGCCGCCAAAGCGCCAGCCATGGCCATGACGATCATGATCAGCTTCTGGTTGGAAATCCCGGCGTACGACGCAGCCACCGGATTGGCACCGAGCGAGCGGACCGCATAGCCAAACTTTGTGCGCCAGATCAGCCAATAGACGAAGACCAGCGCGATCAGCGCGAGGAAGAACGTCAGGTTGACCGGGGAGTTCTTGAAGAGTTCGATGAAGGTGCGCAGCTGCGGCACGCGCGTGATCGCTTCAAGCGGCGCGCTTTCGTCCGAGTTTACACCCTCAGGCTTCAACTGCTTGGAGATGATGTAGCTCATCATCGAGGTAGCAATGAAGTTAAAGAGGATGGTCGTGATAACGATGTGACTGCCGCGCTTGGCTTGCAGATACCCAGGCACAAACGCCCAAGTCGCGCCAAACATAGCCCCCGCGATGATCATCATCGGGAACATGATCGCCCAATGCGTTCCGTTGAACGCCAGACCGATCAGGATAACCCCGAGACCGCCCACATAGGCCTGCCCTTCAGGCCCGATGTTAAAGAGCCCCGCGTGATAGGCCAGCGAAACCGCTAGCCCGGCAAAGATAAAGTCGGTCGTGTAGTAGAGCGTATAGCCAAAGCCCGAGCCGTAGCCAAAAGCGCCGTATAGCATGATGCGCACGGCTTCGAGCGGATTTTGCCCCACAGCTAGCACGATCAGCCCGCCCACAAGGAAGGCGAGTACGACGTTGAGAACAGGGAGCAGCATAACGTCTGCCCAACGTGGCAAGGCGTTCATCAGTTGGTCTCCCTACCGGTATTATTCTTTGGCGACATCTGCACCAGCGTCTGCTGGATCGGCGTCTCATGCGCGGGCAAGCTGCCCGCTTCGCTAACCACTTGGTCGGCGTGCGAGCCGGTCATCAGCAAGCCAAGCTCAGTTTCATCCGCTGTTGCGGGATCGGCTTCGCCAACAATATGGCCGTCGAACATCACGAGGATACGGTCGGCCAACGACCGGATTTCGTCCAGTTCCACCGAGACGAGCAGGATAGCCTTACCCGCGTCGCGCATCTTGATGATCTGGTTATGGATAAACTCAATCGCGCCGATGTCGACGCCGCGCGTTGGCTGACCAACGATCAACACGTCCGGATCGCGCTCCATTTCACGGGCGAGGACAATCTTCTGCTGATTGCCGCCGGAGAAATTGGCTGTCTTGAGATCAAGATCGGCCGGGCGCACGTCGAATTTCTTGACGTAAGCTTCTGCGGTCTCGCGTGCTTTTTTTATGTCGAGGCTGAGGCCGGAACCATAGGTGTTCTGATAGCCCAAAATCGCGTTCTCCCAGGCGGAGAACTGGGTCACGAGCCCCATGCGCAGACGGTCTTCAGGAACGTGCGCTAGGCCCGCGAGGCGCGCCCGCGCTGCCCCGTCATCGCCTTCCAGCGAGAGCGGCTTGCCATTAACCAGCACCTGACCGCCGAGTTGGTCGCGCATGCCGGCGATAGATTCGAGCAATTCCGATTGCCCATTACCCGCCACACCCGCGATGCCGACGATTTCGCCCGCACGGATTTGGAAGGAGACGTTCTTGACGCGTGGAACCTTGAAATCGTCGGTGACGATGAGGTTCTGCACCTCAAGCATTACCTTGCCCGGATTGGCCGGGCCCTTCTCGACGCGCAGCAAGACGCGACGCCCCACCATCAGCTCGGCGAGCTGTTCAGGCGAGGTATCAGCGGTCTTGAGGGTCTGGACCATCGATCCTTGGCGCATAACCGAGACTTCGTCGGTAATGGCCATGATCTCACGCAGCTTGTGCGTGATCAAAATGATGGTTTTGCCTTCGGCACGCAGCTTTTCGAGAATGCGGAACAGATGGTCCGCTTCGGCTGGTGTCAACACGCCCGTCGGCTCGTCGAGAATGAGCGTTTCGGCGCCGCGATACAGCGCCTTCAAAATTTCGACGCGCTGCTGCTGCCCAACTGAGAGATTTTCGACAATCGCATCGGGGTCAACTTCAAGCCCATAGTCGCGTGCAAGCGCCTTAAGCTGGTCACGCGCCTTGTTGAGCGAAGGTTTGAGGAACGCCGAGTCTTCGGCCCCCAATACGATGTTCTCTAAAACTGTAAAATTATCGACCAGCATGAAGTGCTGGTGCACCATGCCAATGCCGAGCGCCAAAGCGTGGCGACTATCGGTGATGGAATGGGCCACGCCGTTAACGCGGATCTCTCCGCTGTCGGCAGTGTAAAAGCCATATAGGATCGACATCAGTGTCGACTTGCCAGCGCCATTCTCGCCAACGATGCCGTGCACCGTACCGCGCCTGATGGCCAAGTCGATGTCTCGGTTCGCGTGAACCGCACCGAAGTGTTTGTTGATTTTGCTCAGCTCAATTGCGAGCGAGGTGTCAGCGGCCCTTTCGGGCCGCTGAGCATTATGAGAGTTCAGATTAGTCATGGCTCAGCCCTGACCTCACTTGTAGGTCTTAAAGGGCTGGGCAAGTCTTGTCGGTACGGCTGTCGTGAACAACAACAGCGCCAGAGATGATATCAGCAGTGGCCTTTTCGACAGCTGCCTTCATTTCCGGAGTGATCAGCGAAGCATTGTTATCGTCAAATGCTGCACCAACACCTTCCTCAGCCAGACCAAGAGTGATCAGACCTGGAGCCCAAGTGCCGTCTTCAACGCCCTTCATGGCATTGTAAGCAGCAACGTCAACGCGCTTGAGCATCGAAGTCAGAACCGAACCTGGATGCAGGTGGTTCTGGTTGCTGTCCACGCCGATGGACCACTTGCCAGCGTCAGCTGCTGCCTGCAGCACGCCTGCGCCTGCGCCACCAGCAACCTGGAAGACAACGTCTACGCCCTGATCAAGCTGGGACTTTGCAACTTCGGTTGCCTTGCCCGGATCGTTGAAGGCTTCAAAGCCGGTGCCGACATAAGTCTTGATGACTTCGATATCTGGGTTAACCGACTTGGCACCCTGTGCGTAGCCGCAAGCAAATGCGTCAAGCAGGTCGAAGTTGAACGCTGGGATCACGCCAACCTTGCCGCTCTTGGACTGCATCGCAGCCAAGATACCGACGAGGTACGAACCCTGTGGCTCTTCAAAGACAACAGACTGAACGTTTGGCAGGTCAACGACGGTGTCGATGATGGTGAACTTGGTGTCTGGGAAGTCTGGAGCCACCGCACGCAGTGCAGTTTCCCACGAGAAGCCCGGAAGCACGATCGGGTTGTTGCCGCGCGAAGCGAACTGGCGCACGGCCTGCTCACGCTGCGCGTCGCCCGAAATTTCCAAGTCCTGATAGGCGCCGCCTTCAGCCTTGAACTTTTCAGCGCCGTTATAGGCTGCTTCGTTGAACGACTTATCGAACTTACCGCCGCCGTCATAGACGAGAGCGCCGTCAGCGAAGGCTGCACCGGCCAGCAGAGCGCTCATTGCAACGCCGCCAGCGATAGCTTTGGTGAGGGTCGAGATTTTCATCGAGTTCTTTCTCCCTGTGCAGCATACCAACTGGGCCCCTTCGCCACAGGTATGGATGCGCTAAGAGGGGATAAAATCGTGCAATCCAGTTCCAAGCAATAGGAAACTCGTAGAATCTTTTCCAGCTGGTCAAATTTAAGGCATTTGCTCACGCAAATTGCTGAAAATGCTTAAATTCTCTACCGTCAATTACCAGCGCGCCAATATTGCCTCGAACAGCGCGCTTAGTCCTAGGTCGCCATAAAGCGTTACCACCACAGCCAAAGCGGCGATTGCATAGAGCGCGAGACTATCGCGGGAGTGTGTGGACATGACAGAATCTACAATAGAAGCTCGGGGCTTTACCCCTACTTGCTACCGCAGGGCGAAATCATGTCCAAAACCCGCTCGATTTCCGCAGGGTTAAGAACGCGTTAACGCGCTTCAGTTGGCGGCGTGAGGGCGGTAATTTCGGCACCCATCGCCGTTGCGAAGCGCTCGAAAAATCCATCAATAATCTTTTGAGCGGAATTACCGATCAAAGCTTTGCCAAGCTTCATAATCTGCCCTGAAGCGCCGCCCTGCGCGGTAAATTGCAGGATCGTGGCGTCGCCATCATCGGCCAGCGAAATGTCCGCGGCGCCTTCCGCTAGGCCCATGAACCCGCCCTTACCCTTGCCAGTAAGCGTGTAATTGCGCGCAGCCTCGACGTTGGACAACGACAGCTCGCCTTTAAAGCTGGGCTTCATCACGCCAAGATTGACCGTGATGGCCATGTCCAACGTGGACGGACCAGACCATTCGATAAAGCTGCAGCCCGGAATCGCGGCCTTCAGCACTTCTGGATTGTTGAGCGCTGTCCACACTGCCGAGCGCGCCGCTTCGATACGATATCGACCACCAAAATCCATCTCAATCGCGTCCTTTTGCTGGCTTGGCAGGCGCACGGATAAAATTGTCCGCAACCGCACTCTTTACGTGCGTCTTTTTCGCACCAATATCGGGTAAATAGTTGGGACCAGCACACGTTGCAATTGTCTTGCTTTGATGTTGCCGTATGAGAGTCCCATCAGGAGTGAACGGCGGTATGCCTACGAGCCCGCTTAGCGAGGAATGCCAGATATGACTGACCCAGCCACCACTGCCACTGCGACCCAGGCGAATGCGATGACTGCGCTCACCGAGAAGCCTTTGCAGTATCTTGATAAAGCAGTGAACGCGATCCGCGATCTGGGCATTTGGCCCGAGCAGCAAGGCGAACAGCCGATCACCTCGCTTCTCGCTCAGATTACCGAGCTCGACGAAACACGCGTCATTCTGATTGGCCGCACCCTGAGCCAGGCCTCCGCATTTAACGAAGTTGTTCGCCAGCAGGTCGCCGCAATGCAGATCGGTGAGCGCTACGAAGACATTACCAAGGGTTTCGATTCTATCCGCGACGACGCCAAGAAAATGGTCGATCAGTTGCAGGACAATAAAATCGACCTGCTCGAACGCGCCTCCAACGTGTGGATGAAGGTTAGCCGCGGCGACATCGCTTCCCGATTTGACAAGATCCGCGACACCTACCTGACCGTGTCGAAGGACACCAAGGATCAGATCGACCGCGAACAGACCATTTTGGAAGCCTACCGCGATTTCCGCGGCGCGCTGAAACAGTCTGAAGTTATGGCGCTCGAAGTGCTGCACACCGCTGAACAGCGCTTGGAAGAAAAGAAAAATATCCTGCAGAAGGCGGCCGAAGAGCTTGCCGCTTATGCCGGGGCAACCCCTGCTGATCGCGCCCGCCTCGAGATGGCGCGCGACGAGCGCCTGCGTGAAATGCAGAACGAAGAAAAGCGCTATCAGATTGCCAAGGACCTCTCGGACAATCTGACGATTTCTTACAACACGTCCGAAGTGGTGATGGCCCGTCTCATGCAGACGACCAACGCCAAGGAACGTGTCTATCAGCAGTCGATCTCGTTCTTCTCGACCAATGAAACCGTGCTCACCGCGCTCTCGGCTTCGTTCACCGGCATGTTCGGCCTGCACGAATCCACTGCAACGCTGAACGCGATGAAGGAAGGCATGTCCAAGAGCCTCGAAGCGCTCTCGGAAATCGGTGACAAGGTTCAGGAAGAAGCTGTCCGCGCCGGTTACGGTCCTACCATCCGCGCCGATGCCGTTCAGAAGCTCGTCGACTCTGTCGTGAACTTCCAGGAAAAAAGCCGCACCATTATCAATGAGATGCGTGTAGCTTCGACCAAGAATTCGGCAGAAATTCGCGACGCCGTTGAAGATGGCAAGCGTCGTCTGGCCACCTTGGCAACCGAAGGCAACGCATTGCTTTTGGAAACCCGCAACTAAGATAGAACGGGCAAGGCTCGCCAATGAGTGAGGGAACGGCCAAATCGGCTGTGCAACTGGATGAAGTCATGCTGGCGATGGACGTGGTCGACACGCTCCGTCACCGGCAGGATTTGGTGACACGTGAACTGGATGGAGCCGCCCGCGAACGGCAGCTCATCGAGCGCTTGCGTTCCCTCTATCATGCACAGGGCATTGAAGTTCCAGATCGCATTCTCAAGGAAGGCGTTTCGGCTCTCGCTGAAAGCCGCTTCACTTACGAGCCACCTGCGCCGAGTTTTAAAACCACGCTGGCGCGGCTTTATGTGTCCCGCAAAAAATCGGGTCGCCCCGTGGCGGCCCTCCTCGTTGCAGCGATCGTTGCTGCTATTGGATATTTTGGCATCTACCAGCCGCTCCAGCACGGCCAGGCCGAACAAGCGCGCCTCGAGGTCGCTCAAGGCTTGCCGGCGCAGATGGAAGCTCTGCGCCAGACAATCTTTGAAGAAACCAAGGTTCAGCAAGCCGTCGTTCGCGCGGATGACCTCCTCGCTCGGGGTCAAGCGTTTGCCGAGGAAGGCAATCGCGAAGGCGCCGAGGATGCTGTTGAACGCTTGACCGCACTGCGCGATCAGCTGCGCCAAGCTTACACTTTGCGCATCGTCAATCGTGCTGACGCGGACTCTGGGTTCTGGACAACGCCCAACAATACCAGCGACGCGACCAATTGGTATGTGGTGGTCGAAGCCATCGACATCGACGGCAATCCCCTGACCCTACCCATTGCGAACGAAGAAAATGGTGAGATCGAACAGGTCTCGATGTGGGGCGTCCGCGTGCCTTCAACGGTTTATTCTGCCGTGGTTGCCGATAAGCGCGACGACGGCCTCATCCAATCCAACACCGTTGGCCGCAAATCCAGCGGCTTTCTCGATGTTGAATATACAATGCCCGTTCTGGGCGGAACGGTAACTCGGTGGTAGGCGCATGAGCATTCGCGGCCCACAAGCTCTGGCCAGCCTCGAAGAGGCAATGCGCGACATTCGCCGCGAGGAAGACGAGATCTCCCGGCGCGTCGCCCGCACGTCTGAACGCATCACCAAACTGCGCGAAGCCGAGGCAGAATATTTCCGCCAGCTCGCCAAGCTTCGCCTTGATCCCAAAATTCAGGCCGAACTCGATGGCGAGATCACCGCCGCCGAACGCAAGGCGCGCGATGTGCTCAAGGGCCATGCCCGCGACGTCACCATGGCAGAGACGTCGCTCAAGGCTATAGAAGACAATCGCTCCAAACTGCTCGAACACCGTTCAGCAGCACTCCGCCTGCTTGAAGACAAGCAAGAAAACCTGACCGCGCTCACAGCCAAGCTCGCCCAGCAAATTGCCAGCGATCCGCAATTTATAGCCAAGCGTCAGGAAACCGAAGAGCTCGATCATATCGCCGAAGAGGCGCTCAAAAAGACCGAGCAGGCTGAAGCGGACCGCGAAGCCAAGGGCAAGCCTTACCGCGACGACCCGCTGTTCATCTATCTGTGGGACGCCGGCTACGGCACCTCCACATATAAGGCCAGCGGCTTGACCCGCTATCTTGATGGGCTTGTCTCTCGGCTCATCGGCTTTACCAAGGCCCGCCCGAACTACCACATGCTCAATGAACTCCCCTTGCGTTTGCGTGAGCACGCTGAACTGCAAGAGGAGAATGTGCGGGCCGCCGAGGCCGAACTGGCAGCGCTTGAGGTTGCAGCCATCGATGCGGCTGGCGGCGCGCCGTTACGCGATGCCGTCGAAACGACAAAAGCCGAGATCACCAAACTCGACGAGCAGGTAGTTGCCCTCGAAGATCAGCGCGACGCCGCAGCCAACGCCCTGCGCAGTCTGGCTGAAGGGGAAGACCCTGAGTTCGTCCGTGCAGCGACTGATCTTGCCGCCGCACTCGCGCGCGAAGACATCCGCACGCTCCTGGCCGAAGCGCGTCGCACTCGCACCGCTCAAGACGACACGATCGTTGGTCAGATCGACGAAACCCGCACCCGCCTCGGCGAAGAAGAAACCGAGAGCAAAGAGCAACGCGCGCGCCTCAAGACCCTGGCAGAGCGCCGCCGGGAGCTTGAAGATATTCAATGGGAATTCAAGAAGCAGCATTTTGACGATCCCGGCTCTAGCTTTAGCCAAGATCGACTTGTCGGGGACATGCTCACCGAGTTCCTCAAGGGCGGAATTTCGGCCGCGGCTTATTGGGACCAGTGGCGGAAAAGCCAAAACTGGGCGCCGGGCAGCGAATGGGGTTCGGGCTACAAAAGCACCCGTCGCGCTGGCAGCAATAAAAGCCCTTGGGGCAATGGCGGTGGCTGGCCAGATAGTAGCATTGGCGGCGGCGCAGCCCCGCGAAAGCCCACGCCCGGTGGCTTTGGTGGCGCTTGGGGTGGTGGCCTCGGCGGCGGCTCTGCTGGGGGCGGTTTCTCGCGGCCTCGTGGCGGCGGCAGCGCTGGCGGCGGGCTCTCATCGGGCAACCGCAAATCCAGCAGCGGATTTAAAACCGGGGGCAGGTTCTAGCCTCCCCCGGCATTATGATTAGTTGGCTGGTGGCGTCGCCATCAACTCCCACACATTGCCTTCCGTGTCTTCGAAATAGGCCGAATTGCCCCATTCAGACTCGGTATTGCCGACGATAATGGTCCCGCCCGCGACCAAAACACGGTCGAGAATGGTGTCGATTTCAGCAGCGTTTTCGGCACGATGGCTGAGCACGAAGCTTGGCGTTCCCGCCACATAGTCACCCTTGCCCGCAGTCTCGGCGATCTCCTTGCGCGGATAGAGCGCGAAGGTGAACTTGTCGTCGAAGAAGAACGCAACATTGTCTTCGCCAGCGCCAATCTGATCATCCGGCAGGTCGAACAGGGCGCGATAGAAGGCGAAGGCACGCTCAAGATCATCAACGCCAATGGTGATGATCGAAATAGAAGGCTTCATAGGGCTTATGCCTTGTCTGTGATGGTGAAGAGCGCCTCGAACTGGCCCTCTTCAATCCGCGCTGCGGCGATAACGGCCTGAGTGCGGCTATCGACGTCGAGCTTTTGCAAAATGGCCGAGACGTGGGCCTTAACCGTCGCCTCAGAAATCGTCAGTTCATAGGCGATTTGCTTGTTCATCAAACCATCGCTGAGCATCATCAGAACGCGGACCTGCTGTGGGGTGAGCGTTGAGAGACGCTTCATCAAAGCTGAGTGATCGTCGTCACCGCCAAGCTCGGTACCGGCCGGGACGAACACTTCGCCGGACAGCACGGTTTCAATGGCCCGTCGAATTTCCGTGGGACCAACAGACTTGTGCAAATAGCCCGAAGCGCCCAACTCAAAGGCCCGACGCACAACGGTCGAATCTTCCACAGCGGAAATGATCATCACCGGAATATCTGGGTATTGTGCGCGCAGCAGCAGCAGCCCGGAAAAGCCCCGAACGCCCGGCATATTGAGATCGAGCAGCACCAAATCGCAATCGCGATCAGCATCGAGCGCCGAACTTAACCCATTGAGGTCACCAGCTTCTTCCACGGTCACTGTAGCGTCGCCACCAGCCAATGTCTGCCGCAGTGCGGCCCGAAATAGCGGGTGATCATCGACGATTATGATGCGACGGCGAGTCATATAGTCAGCTCCTGCCCTGCTGGACAATGTCCCGTAAGTACACGGTTTTCATATCTGCGGGGATGGTTATTCCATGAATCCTTAACGGCTTCTTTACCATGTTTTCTCAAGAGTGGCCTTTATACCTTCGTGCGACTCGCGCGATGTGCGTTTCGTTGTAACAGGACCTGCGATGCCCCGTGCATACACAAACTCGGACTTCGCCAATCTGGTGAACGACCCCGGTGCAGGGGACCTACAAGCACTTCGCGGTGAGCTTCTCGCCCTGCTCGACAAGGTTGAGAGCCACTACGTGCCGCCTGAACCCGAGCCCGCAGTCTCCACACTTCAGGGCCTGGCGCGCCGCGTACAGGACCTGCACGACCAAGTCTCGCGCCCCGAACCCGTCTCGCGTCGCGAAGAAGCCTTGCGCTCCGTACAGCGCACCGTCGAACGTTTCAACGAACGCGAAACCCAATCCAACGCTCTGTTTGACGATGATTTGACCGCAGCCATCGCCGAAATCCGCCATCGCCAGGGTCCGGCGACCGCAGCGCCGCAAGCGCGCCGCGCTCCTGAGTTCCCCGAACTGCGCGAATTGGGTTCGCTTGTTGGCGGTATGAGCCAACGTCTCGAACGCCTCGAAAGCGAACTCAAGAGCCAGCGCCAAAATGGTGCGCAGGTGAACGAGGTTGCCAGCCAAGTTGAACAACTCACCCAAGTTGTGGAGTTGATCGCGGGCGCTGTCGGCGAAACCGGTCAGGTCAAACGCCTAGAAGCGCAGATTGCTGCGCTCGGCGTCATGATCGAACGTGGCCCGCGCGCGGACATGTCGGTTTTGAGCCGCCGCATGGATGATGTGTCGGTCACCGTCGGCAAGCTGGCCGAGTTGCAGGCCGAGCAGATGGAGCGCGAGCTCATCCGCGAAGAGCGCCGGGCTGTGGAAGCGCAATCCACGCTGGGCGCAGAAAGCCTACTGCCTTCCATGCACGCGATCGAGCAGAGCGTGCGTAATGTCTACGATCGGATTGATACGATCGAGCGCAATGTTGCGCTCTCATCAACCGACTTTGACCGTCTCACCAGCGAGATGGCGTCCTTCACCAGCGCCCTTCAGACCGGCGCAGGCTCGCCCCAGGTTTTGGTAGAGCGTGTCGAGCTTCTGGCGCAGCGTTTGGAAGCCGTCGACACCTCAAACGGCGAGGTCGAAGCCCTCAAGGTTGAAATCGTCGGCCTTCGCAATGCGGTGCTATCCGGGCTTGAACCGCGCTTCTCGCGCATCGAAGACCAGATCGACGCTCTCAATAGCCGCATCACTCCTGTCGATACCTCTGCTGTCGAAACCCAGCTGCGCGCCTTGATGGATCGCATGGACGAGGCCAGCGCTCAGATTGACGCGCTCAGCCGCGCTTATGAGCAGCAGGACGTCTCCATCGACTATACCTCGCTGGCCGATATGGTAGCCGAACGGACGTCTCAGGCCATTGCAAAGGCTGGCCCTGCCGCGACGGCTGCGCAGGACGCCAATCTGTCCGCGCTCGAAAAGCGCATGACGGCGCTGCTCAACACCGCAGGCAAAGAAACAGCCGAACGCCTCGCGCGTTTGGAAGTCACTCTGTCAAACCGTCAGTTTGCACCAGCTGTTGCTCCTGCTCCTGCTCCTGTTCCTACCCCTGCTCCGGCCCCGGTAGCCTTCGTAAAAACCCCTGCGCCCAGCGCGAGAGATTTTGACGCCGACGACGCCTTTGAGCAGGCGGTTTCTGACAAGGCGAACGCCACCAGCTCAAAGCTGGAAGCCATTCTCACCAGCCTTGGCGCCACCAAGAATGACGCAATGCCGATCAATCCGGCAGAAGACGCGCCACTGGTCGATCAGAGCCTGAAACTGGCGGAAGTGCCGCAGAAGCGGATGACACAGTCGCGAATGCGCGCAGAAACTGTCGCCGCCGAAGCGCCTAAGTTTGATCCGTCGACGGTCACCCCACCACCACGCCCACAGTCAAGTCTGGCCAGTGACCCGAAGCCCGCCTTTGCCGATGAGACGCGCGCCTCGGTCGCCAAGGAACTTGAAGCGGCTCCTTCAGTGTCGAGCACCAGCACATTCGTGGCGGCAGCACGCCGCGCTCAGCGCGCCCGTCAGGACGAAACGCCAGAGGATGCGGATAGCATCATCGGCAAAGCTCTAGCCTTTGTGCTACCGCGTCGGGATGCCGAGCTCCCAGATCGCGTCGTGCCCCCGACTGTTATCGACACAGCGCCACCAGCACCCGCAGCGCCAAAGCGCGCGATCTTCCGCGCCCGCCTCAAGGACAAAACTGAAGACGCACCAGTCGCGCTCGACGAAGCCGAAAGCGCGGACGAAACCGTCACGCATCAGAATGTTCTGCGGCGCTATCGTCGGCCAATTCTGCTGGCCACCGCTTTGACAGCCGTATCATTGCTCGCGATCAATCTGGTTTTGCAGCGTGCCGAGCCAACCTCGGTCGCACAAACTCCCGCGCCAGCTGTGGCTGCCCCTGAAAATGCGGCCCCGGTCACGGTCCTCACCGATCCGACCCCTGCAGCAGGTCTCTCCGACACGCTAACGGCGCCGAATATGCGCGAGATGATCGACCCGACATCGACCGGCTCGATCAATCCAGGCGCTCCAATGAGCTTCTCTCGGCCGAGCGTCCTGCCAGACATCACCATGCCGCCGCCGCTGGCGGAAGCTCCGGTTTCGACCGCAGCACCCGATCCGATTTTGACGGCAGCTCTCAATCCTGCCGAAACCGTACGCGATGCTTTCGCGCTACCAGCCGAGGGCGTTGGCCCACTTGAGCTGCGCCAAACCGCTGCCTCGGGCAATGCTCAAGCGCAATACGAAGTCGCTGCCATCTACGGCGAAGGGCGCGGTGTCCCGACGAATGCCGCTGAAGCCATCAAGTGGTACGAACGCTCGGCAGCCCAAGGCTTCGTTCCCGCGCAGTATCGTCTCGGCAATCTCTACGAGATGGGAACTGGCGTCGAAAAGAGCCTCGAACAGGCCAAGCTCTGGTATCAGCGCGCCGCCGATGGCGGTCACCGCATGGCGATGCACAATCTTGCCGCGCTCTATGCTGGCGGCCATATGGGCGGCCAGCAGTTTGAGCTTGCTGCAGAATGGTTCGAACGCGCCGCCAATCGCGGCATGGTCGATAGCCAGTTCAATCTCGGAATGCTCTATGCACGCGGCTTGGGCGTCGAACAGAATTTCGAACAGTCCTACAAATACTTCTCCCTCGCCGCTCTCTCGGGCGACAAGGACGCAGGCCTAGCCAAGACCGACATCGTACGCTCCCTGTCCGCAGATGCGGTTCAGCGCGTCGATGCTGAGCTGCTCACCTGGAAGCCCGCACCGCTGGTTTTGGCCGCGAACTTTGCGCCAATTGGCACGTGGTCTACCGCGTTTGAAGTTGGCGATGCGATCACTGCGGAGGAAACGGTCAAACGCGTCCAAGTCGCGTTGACCAAGCTCGGTTTTGATGTGGGAACGCCGGACGGCAAGTCTGGGCCCCAAACTGTCGAGGCGATCCGCGCGTTCGAACGGGCAACCGGAATGAGCGAAAGTGGCGAGGTCAATCCACGATTGCTCGCTGTTTTGGGCAGCCAGCCCGTTTAATCAACGCCGACCCTGTGTCGATTTGATCACAGCCTCGTCCTCACCGGATGAGGCTGTAAGTTTTTATGCTCGATTTTACTGGCTCTTACCTTTCTGTTGACAGACGTCCCCTTAGGATAGTCCCGAACACAACATGACGGGACCAGATCTTGCAGATCTATCTGCCGATCGCAGAGCTTTCCGTGAGCCTCTTCTTTCTTGTCGGGATCGGAGGGGCCGTTGGCTTTTTGTCTGGATTGTTCGGCGTTGGCGGCGGTTTCCTTCTCACGCCCCTGCTGATCTTTTCCGGTGTTCCGTCCGCAGTCGCCGTTGCTTCCGTGACCGGACAGGTGGTCGCGGCCTCGACTTCGGGCGCACTCAGCCATTATCGACGCGGCGGCATCGACCTCCATCTGGCCTTCTACCTCATCTGTTCGAGTATCTTGGGGGCCTTTGGCGGCGTAGCGGTTTTCTCGGTGCTGCGGGCCAGTGGCCAGCTTGATCTGGTCATCTCTCTCGGCTTTTTAATCCTCTTGGGCTTCGTCGGCACCTTGATGCTGCAAGAAAGCGTGCGCGCCATTCTCAAGCGGCGAAAGGGGGTTGTCGTCGGACAACGTCAGGCCCACCAGCACACATGGATGCATGGTCTGCCTTGGCGCGTGCGCTTCAAGAAGAGCCGCCTCTACATCAGCGTCATCCCAGTCCTTGTCATCGGCGTTTTCGTTGGCTTTGTTGGCTCGCTTCTCGGCATCGGTGGCGGCTTCATTATGGTTCCGGCGCTGGTCTATCTGCTGCGCGTTCCGGGCAATGTTGTCATCGGCACCTCGCTGGCGCAGGTTGTGGCCATGATGGGTGCAACCACCATCATGCATGCCGTACAAAGTCAGAGCGTTGATATCCTTCTCGCCTTTTGCCTCATGGTCGGCGGCACAGCTGGCGCACAGTTCGGCGCAGCAGCGGGCAAGCATCTGCGCGGAGAACAATTGCGCGGGCTCCTCGCGCTCCTCATCCTCGCCGTCGCGATCCGCTTTGGCCTGGCACTGATCCTAACGCCGGGCGACCCCTACTCCATGGCCGTGACGAGCACGATCCGATGATCAGGCTCCTCGCGTTTGTCCTTGCGGTGTTGATGGTTGTGCCAGTGCAGGCTGAACGCCTCATCTCGGGCATTTCCAACGACACCATTCAGATCACGTCGAGCTTTTCAGGCGAACGTCTCACCTTTTATGGCACGATCGCTCCCGACATTGGCGCGCCCATCAACACTGTGAGCGGCTCCTATCAAGTCGCCATCGTCATTCTGGGACCAACTCAGGATCGCGTCTCGCGCAAGATGACCAATAATTTTGGGTTCTGGATCAACACCGAACAGGTCGAGTTCAAAAACTTCCCGAGCTATTTCCACGTGCTCTCCAGCAAGCGCTTGCTCGATATTACCGACATCGTCACCCTCAACCAGAATGCCATTCTGCCCGAGTCCTACGCTCTGGTGCCGAACCGCGCGGGTTTTCTAAAAACCCTCAATTTCGGTCGCGAATTGATCCGGCTCATGTCCGAAGAAGGGCTCTTCGGCGTGCAGGAGAACGGCGTCGTCTTCATGTCGGATAATTTCTATTCGGCCCAGCTTCAGCTGCCCAGCAGCGCCCCGCCCGGCCCCTATATCGCCCAGACCTATGTCTTCAAGGACGGCCAAGTGGTAGCCCGCAAGTCAGAAGGCTTTGCCGTCCGCAAGATCGACTTTGAACGGTTCGTCGCGCTCTCGGCGGTGCAATACCCGCTGCTCTACGGCATCGCCTGCGTCTTCCTCGCCCTCTTTACCGGCTGGCTGGGTGGCGTGCTGTTCCGCCGTTAACCGACGACAAGACGCTTTGTGGGCACCGGATAAGTGCGGTCGCGTCCGAGCATAGTCACTTCTACCGAGGGCCAATCAAACAGACCCTCAAAGGCCGCCGATAAAATATTGATTGCCCCCGTTGAACTGCCATAGGCGGGCAGGATCATCAGACGATCATCGTGCACGAAGCAGGGTTTTCGTTGCGTCCGCCCGGCCATCGCCACCCGTGCCGCCGGATGCAAGTGCCCAGCAATCATCCCCGGCCGTCCTTTGCTCGGATGGTGGGTGAACACCAAACCATCCATTTCCAGCTCCTCAAGCGAAACCCCGTCGATCCCCTGCGGCTCAGGATCGTGATTGCCGGAAAGCCAGAAACACTCAACGGTCCGCGCAATAGCGTCGAGCCGCGCCCGGTCAGCGCCCAATAGCAACTGCGCCGAGTCGGCACGATGGAAGCTATCGCCAAGCGACACCAGCCGCTGCGCGCCCATACGCGCAATATCGGCCTCTAACCGGATGAGCGTCATGCCGGTATCATAGGGCGGCAGCATCTGCCCGCGCCGCGCAAAGCTCGCCATCTTCTCGAAATGCAGGTCCGCCACCAGCAAAGTCTTGCGCGCATGCCAATAGAGCCCACCCGAAGGAAGCGGCTCAAAAGTGTGGCCAGCGAAACGCAAAATCGGCGTCTCCGTCATCGCAATCGTGGGGGCAGCGTAATTCAACAGACCAAGGGAAATTGTTCGATGTCTAAGCGTTGTCTCAATGTAGCAGATTCGATGGCGTCACCGAAGTTCGGCAAATGTCGCGCCCCGCTGCTATCTATGCAAATTGACGTGAGGTCTCAGTCCTCGGTTAACACATTGACGTGCATATGATTTGTAAATTTTGGCCAGTTGAGGTGCGCCATGACTAAGACAATTACACCCGGTGGGATCACCCGCCGGCAAATGCTTGCTTGGACTGGTGGGACAGCGCTCGCCCTCCTCTTCAGCCAAGCAATCTTGGCAGCAGAACCCATTACGCTCGATCAGTTCATGACCCTGTCGGGTAAGCTTTTGGATCGAGACGGCGCAAGCCTCGTCGGCGATTATGGGCAGAGTTATCTCGATGCCCTCGTGGCCGATGGTCAGGACGCAGCGCTTGCGCAGCTGATCTCCGGCACCGCCGACAAAAACCTCGAGAACCGCATCATCACCGGCTGGTATTCCGGCGTCCACCAAACCGGCGATGGCGAAGCGGTTGTCACCTATACGGACGCACTGATGTGGGAAGCCCTCGACTTCACCAAGCCAATGGGCTGGTGCGGCGGGGAGACCGGCTATTGGTCCGAAGTACCAGAAGGGGAGGCATAAGCCATGGCCGATATTTCCGCAGACGTCATCATCGTTGGTTCGGGCGTTGCTGGCGCCCTCATCGCCGATCAGCTTGCAGGCAAGGGCGTGAGCGTTGCTATCCTCGAAGCGGGCGACGAGGTTGATCGCGCCACCGCCGTCGACACCTTCCAGGCCGCCGCCATTAAAACTCCAGAGTCTGCCTATCCGGTCGGCCCCGATGCCGATCATCCTCTCTCTTGGAACATGGACTATTACTACCGCCAGAACGGCTCAGATAAGTTCAAGAGCACCTATATCAAGGCGGTCGGCGGTACCACGTGGCACTGGCTCGGCACCGCCATCCGTATGGCCCCAGATGACTTCCAGCTCGCCACCAAGCACGGCAAGGGCGTTGATTGGCCCGTCAGCTATGACGAGCTCGAAAGCTACTATGCCCGCGCTGAAGATGAGCTTGGCGTATCCGGCGCGGCAGGTTCCCCGCCATCGGCACACCGCTCCACCGACTTCCCCATGCCCGCCATTCCGCCGACCTATCTCGACAAGGTCTTCAAGGAAAAGCTAGCAGGCTCGATCTACGACGTAACGCCCACGCCACAGGCCCGCAATTCGGTTGATCGTGATGATCGTCCCGGTTGCTGCGGCTCGGCCAGCTGCATCCCCGTCTGCCCGGTACAGGCGAAATATGATGCCACGGTCCATGTGCAAAAAGCCGTCACCAAAGGCGCGACCCTTCACCCGGCGACCACCGCAACCTCGGTCGAAACCGATGCGGATGGCAATGTTGTCGCCGTTCACTTCATGCTGCGCGATGGCACCACCGGCAAAGCCACTGGCAGGCTCTATGTTATCGCCGCTCACGCCATGGAAACCCCGCGTCTGCTGCTTAATTCGGTCAGCGCACACACGCCAAACGGCGTCGCCAATAGCTCCGATCAGGTTGGCCGCAACCTAATGGATCACCCCAGCCAATTGAGTTGGGCTCGCTCCAATGATCCCGTCTGGCCTTATCGCGGTCCGCTCTCCACCTCCGGCATTGAAAACCTCGGCGTTGGCGAGTTCCGCTCTGATCGTGGTGCCTTCCGCATCGAAATTGGCAATGACGGCCACTCCTGGCCCACAGGCGCGCCGATCAGCACGGTTTCAGCGCTCGTCGAAAAAGGCCTTCGCGGCGCCGAACTCGATAAGGCTCTCAAGGCCGAAGCGGCGCGCCATGTGCGCCTCGCCTCGCTGGTTGAGCAATTGCCCGATCCAGAAAACCGCATAACTCTGCACCCGACCGAAAAGGACAAATACGGCGTCCCCCTGCCGCAAATCACCTATTCGGTTGATAGCTATGTGAAGGCCGGGCTCGAAGCTGCCGCCAAGGCGCACCAAGACATCTTTGATGCCCTCGGCACCACGGAAGTGCATCACGCCGACGATTTCAATGGCTCAGGCCACATCATCGGCACCTGCCGCATGGGGACCGATCCAAAGACCTCGGTCGTCGACCAACACCTGCGCAGCCACGACCACAAGAACCTCTTTATTGCAGGTTCTGCGGTCTTCCCAACCTCTGCAACGGCCAACCCAACGCTGACCATCGCCGCGCTGAGCCTACGCGCTGCAGAAACCATTCTGGCCGATCTCGGCGCATAAACACCAAGGGCGAGGGAGAACAAAGTTCCCTCGCCCTAATTTTTGATTACGCCCAGCGCCTCCTCAAGCAGCTCATTGGCCGCCTCCGCCATAGCGCTCTCACGCCCCTCGCCAAAAATCGGCTCCTTGCCAATATCCAAGAGGATCGGCACTGCCAGCGGCGAGACACGCTCGAGCGGCTTATGCACGATGTGCGAGCGCACACGCGTCAGCATCTGCCCCAGACGCTCAATGTCCAAAAGCCCCCGCGCTGCGTCGTGGCGCGTCGCTTGAATGAGAATGTGATCCGGCTCGTGCTGATAGAGCACGTCATAAATCAGGTCTGCGCTCATGGTGATCTGCCGGCCGGTCTTTTCCTTGCCCGGATGCCGCCGCTCGATCAGCCCCGCGATAATGGCGCAGTTGCGGAACGTCCGCTTCATCAGCGCGCTTTCATCGAGCCAGGATTCGAGGTCATCCCCCAGCATGTCCTCGTCGAACAGCTCATCAAGCGAAAGCCGTCCCGTGCGGATCAACGCCGAGAGATCACCCAGTCCCCAAATCGCCAGCGAATATTCTGACGCCACAAACCCCAAAGGCCGTGCCCTCATGCGTTCGAGGCGTCGGGTTAAGAGCATGCCCAAGGTTTGATGGGCCAATCGGCCTTCAAAGGGATAGCACACCAGATAGTTCTGCGCCCCACGCGGAAAGGTCTCCACCAGCAGGCTGTCGCGTTTGGGCAGGACCGACACTTCCTTCTGCAGTGTCAGCCACTCGCCCACTTGGGTGGGTAACTTATGCCACTCATCCGGACTATCCATGATGCGACGGACACGCGACGCCAGATAGGTTGTCAGCGGAAACCGTCCCCCATTATAGCTTGGCACCTTGGGGTCTTTATCGAAGGACCGAGAAACGAAGGCCTCATTGTCCTTCATGCCCTCAAAAGACAGCACTTCGCCCGAGAAGATGAACGTGTCCCCCGGCAGCAGCGTGCCGAAGAAGTACTCTTCCATTTCCCCCAGCACGCGCCCCCCTGCCCCAATTGGCCCGGTAGACTTGCCCTTTTTCAATCCGCGCGCGCGGATCAGCCTGACCCGCACCATCGGCTCTTCAATAATGGTGCCGATATTGAGGCGGTATTGTTGCGCGATCTGAGGATGGGAAATGCGCCAGCGCCCATCCTCTGCTTGGCGCAGCCGCGCATAGCGCTCATAGGCGCGCAGGGCATAGCCACCCGTCGCGACGAAATCGAGAATGCGATCAAACAGAACACGCGTCAGCTCGCGATAGGGCCAAGCGGTCAGTATTTCTGCATAAAGATCATCCGCCAAAAACGGCTCTGCACAGGCCATGCCCAACACATGCTGGGCCAACACATCATAGCCACCGGGATGCGGGTCCTCGCTGTCTTGCTGCCCTTCACTGACGGCCTCCACCGCCGCCTCGCATTCCAACACTTCAAAACGGTTGGACGGCACCAGCAAGGCTTTCGACGGATCATCGAGCCTATGATTGGCGCGGCCAATCCGCTGCAGCATACGCGAAGACCCCTTTGGCGCCCCCACTTGCACCACCAGATCGACGTCGCCCCAGTCGATGCCCAGATCGAGCGTTGAGGTACACACCACCGCCTTGAGCTTGCCTTCGGCCATAGCCGCTTCCACCTTGCGGCGCTGCTCGACGGAAAGCGATCCGTGGTGGAGGGCAATGGGCAACATCTCCTCGTTAATGTCCCACATGCCTTGAAACAGCATTTCGGCTTGCGAGCGCGTGTTGACGAAGAGAAGCGTCGTCTTGTGCCGCTTGATGATTTCGTAAAGCTCACCTCGCGCATAGGCCGCCGAGTGTCCCGCCCACGGCAGGCGTTCTTCGGTCTCCAAAATTCCAAGCTCCGGTGCGGCTCCGCCTTTCATATGCAAAAGGTCCGTCCGCCGCCCCTGCGTTGGTTGCGCAATCCAATCGCGCAGCAAATCAGGGCGCGCCACTGTCGCGCTGAGTGCGGTGATGCGCAGATCGGGCGAGAGCTTGGCCAGTCGCGATAAGCCGAGGGATAAAAGCTCCCCGCGCTTGCTCGTCACCAGAGCATGCAATTCATCGAGCACCACGCGCTTGAGGGACCCGAACATCAAGTCCGCATGCGGATGAGAAATCAGCAGCGCCAATTGCTCGGGGGTGGTGAGCATGATGTGGGGCGGTTTCGCCCTCTGCCGCGCGCGTTTGGCGGCCGATGTATCGCCGGTGCGCGCTTCCACTGTGATGGGCAGCCCCATCTCGGCAATGGGCGTCGAGAGGTTGCGCTGCACGTCCACAGCCAGCGCTTTGAGGGGCGAAATGTAGAGCGTATGCAGCCCGTCAAACCGCCCATCAACCAATTCGACGAGGCTCGGCAAAAAACCCGCTAAAGTTTTACCGGCACCGGTAGGCGCAATAAGCAATTGCGACGCGCCGGATTGATAGCTTTCCAACACATCCATTTGGTGCTGGCGCGGGGACCAACCTCGTGTGGTGAACCAATTTTCAATGATCGAGGGGAGCTGCGTTTTAGTCACTATCAGCCTCTCCGCCCCCGAAACGGGTTCCGGTGAATTCCCAGAACTGTGACCACTGCATGGCAAATGTCGCAAAACTTGGCAAAGAGCACCTACTGCAAAGCAAAGAAAACCCTATATGATGCCGACATCCAAGCCAAACGGAGTGGCATTATGACAGAAGACTCTTCCCCCTACGCGCGTTCCGGTCTGGAGCGCTTGCTTGGTGGTCGGCCGCTATCTGTTGCGATCAAGCTTGTGCTCCTGTCCGCGCTGGCTGGCTTCTTCATGACCATGTTCGGTTTTAACGCTGCCGATCTGTTCAACAGCATTGTGGGCTTGATTGAAGATGCGCTGCGCGATAGTGGCGGGTTAGTGCGACAGGTTGTCGCCTACATTATCACCGGTGCGGCGGTCGTCGTCCCGATCTGGCTCATCATCAGGCTCACGAAAGCGCGCTAAATATGGTCGATACGCTCCACCTCACGCCGCAGCTAACAATAGAGCGGTTGGTTCAGCATATCCATAATATGCAGGGTGAGGCCCAGGGCAAGCGGATCGCCGTCGGCTTTGTTGGCGGTCCCGGTGCAGGCAAATCAACGATCGCGGCTCAAGTCGTAGCCGCGCTCAATGCGACCCAACCGGGCACGTCAGCGCTTGTTCCTATGGATGGCTTCCATATGAAACACGCCAAGATCGTGTCGCTGGGACTAGAAGACCGCAAAGGCGCGCCCCATACATTCGAGGGCGCAGCCTTCGTTTCATTCCTGTCCGATCTCAAAACGGCAACGGGTAGCATCGACGTCCCCGGCTATAGCCGCAAAATTGAAGACACGGTGGACAAGGCATTCACAGTGCCGCCGGAGGTTCACACGCTCATCATCGAGGGCAATTACTTGCTGCTCGGCGATGCACCATGGTCGGCAGTGCGCGACCTTCTCGATTATGCGGTCTTCATTCACGTCGATCGCGAGTTGGTCAAAGCGCGCCTCCTCAGACGACACGGCGAAGAAGGGCTCTTCACCGAAGAGCGTAATCGCGCCCACATCGAGCGCAATGATCTGCCAAACTTTGACCTCGTCGATAAAACGCGTGACCGCGCGGACCTCGTAATCGAGCTCAACGTGTCGCAGTAGGGTGACAGGGCCCACTTCGGCCTGATAGGGCAGACGCTCAACTATTGAGTTCTACAATGTCTGCCCGCCCCCAACATCCGTTCACCGTCCGCCACCGCGACGTGTGGGCGATTGCCCTGCCCGCCTGTATTGCCTTCATCACCGAACCACTCGTAGGTCTCGTCGACATTGCCGTCATCGGTCGCTTGGGCGATGCGGCCATGCTGGGCGGTCTCGTGTTGGGCGCACTGCTCTTCGACTTCCTGTTTTCCCTGGCCTATTTCCTGCGCATTGGCACAGCGGGCCTGGTCGCTCAGTCCATCGGCGCTAAAGACCCGCGAGACGGGCTTTTGCATGTGTCGCGTTCGCTGATTTTGGGCGTCGGCATAGGCCTTTTCATGATCGTGCTCTCACCCGCCATTCTGTGGGTCGGGATGACCAGTCTCGCCCCTGAGGCGCCGGTCGCTGCAGCGCTATCTGACTATTTCTACTGGCGCATCTGGTCTGCACCCTTCTCGCTGATCAACTACGCGCTCCTTGGCTGGTTCTATGGCCGCGCCTCGGCCAAGACCGGCATGATGCTGCAATTGCTGCTGCATCTGATCGACATCACGCTTTCCGTCCTCTTCGTTCACGGCTTCGGCTGGGGCGTGCCCGGTGCGGCCTTTGGCACGGTCATCGGACAGGCGATTGCCGCCACCGTTGGTCTCTCCATCTTGGTCAAATATTACGGCGGGATCGGCGCCCTCATTAGCCGCATTGCGCCGGGCGAGTTGAGCGATGGCGTTGCGGTCAAACGCATGTTTGGCCTCAGCCGCGACATTACCATCCGCTCCGTTGCCTTGATGAGTGCTTATGGATGGTTTGCGGCCCAAGGCACTCGCATGGGCGAAATCCCCCTTGCCGCCAATGCGGTCCTTCTCAACCTGCTTATGGTCATCGCCTATTTCCTCGATGGCATTGCCCAGTCGGCCGAACAGCTCGCAGGTAAAGCCGTGGGGGCCAATTGGCGTCCAGCTTTTGACAGCGCCTACAAGCTCTCCATGCTCTGGGGTTTTGGCATTTCTCTGGTGCTGGGCCTGGCGTGGTATCTGTCGGGGCCATGGGTCATCGGCTTTATGACCACCAATCCCGATGTTCAGGCTTATGCGCTGCACTATCTGCCGATAGCGGCTGCTTGCACCATCACCTTTATGCCCGCCTTCGTTTATGACGGCATTCTGGTGGGCACGACCCAGAACGTCGTCATGCGCAATGGCATGCTGGCCTCTCTGGTGGTCTTTGGCGCTGCCGCAGTGATCTTGCAGCCGCTCATCGGCAACTGGGGCCTGTGGGGCGCTTTGCACCTCTGGTTCGTTGCCCGTGGCCTCATCTATTTCTTCGCCATCGAAAAGCGAAAGGCGGAGCTTTTCAGCCCCGCCTCGTAAAATCGCCAATCTGGAGCTGGTCGCTTAAAGGCGACCAGCCGCCCAATCATTGGTCTTAGTGCCGACGAATTCGGAAATGTTCTTCTTTCCAGCGTTCCGGACTTCGCTCACCAGGCCCGCCTTGATCCGGTCGAGCAGATCAAGCCCGCCAAAGACCATCGCCGAATAGAGCTGGATCGCATTGGCACCGGCCTCAAACTTGGCCAGCGCCGTCTGCGCGTCATGGATCCCACCAACACCCACCAGAGGCAGCTCGCCAACACGCTGACGCATCTGCGCAAGGCGCTGGGTTGCGAGTGGGAAGAGCGGCTTGCCCGAAAGCCCGCCCATCTCTGTGGCATTGCTCATGCCCGCCACTGGATCACGACCGATGGTAGTATTGGAGACAATAACGCCATCGAGATCGGTCGCCAGAATAACCCGGGCAATCGCGTCCATCGCCGCCTCATCCAGATCGGGGGCAATTTTGAGCAAGACCGGCACGCGCTTTTTAGCCTTAGCGCGTGCGTCCAGCACTTCACCTAAAAGACGGGTCAGCGCTTCGTCCGTCTGCAAGTTTCTCAGCCCCGGTGTGTTGGGCGAGGAGATATTAACGGTGAGATAGTCAGCCAGTTCGGCGAAGCGGTTCACCCCGAGCACATAATCGGCAACGAAGTCCTCGCTATCCTTGTTCGCGCCAATGTTGACGCCCAAAGATGCCGGCACTTGGACACTCCTGAGCCTCTCAAAGGCCACATCGTGCCCCTCGTTATTAAAGCCCATACGGTTGATCACGCCCTGCGCTTCGGTCACACGGAAAAGGCGTGGCTTTGGGTTGCCCGCCTGTGGGCGCGGCGTCACCGTACCGATCTCGGTCATGCCAAAACCCAACAGCGCCAACTGCCGTGGCACCTCGGCATTCTTGTCAAAACCAGCGGCCATGCCGATCGGGTTCGTGAGCTTGAGGCCACACAATTCCGTCGCCAATTCTGGCGCGTCAGGGCCCTGCTGCTGGGGCGAAAGTCCCATGCGCAGCGCAGTGATCGTCGCGCCATGGGCCGTTTCCGGGTCCATCTTCATCAGCGCATCGAGCGTCAAATTCGAGAGTAACTTACTGCGCAACAAGGGAGAAAAAGCAGAAAGGATCACTGTGCAGCCTCCGGCAGTTCGGTATTGCCTTCGCTATCAACGCTGATGGTCGCTTCCCAAGCAACGGCACTCAGCGGCAGCGGGCGATTGTAGAGATGAGGGAATAGCGCACCGCCACGAGAAGGCTCCCAGACAAGGTCCGGCCCGGCGAGATCCGCAGTCCGAATGGCCAGAAGCACGAGCCCTGATTGCCCACGGAAGTGACGGCTAAGCGTTTCTTTGAGCTGATCAATTGTCGAAAAATGCATATAGCCATCGCTCGCATCAATCGGCATCCCGGCATAGGAACCCGTCGCTCTGGAAGGAGCATAAGATGGCTCCGTCGCGACTTTATAAATGAACTCGGGGTTCGGACTGACTTGGGACATTTGGGGGCTCGTACGCGGGGGAGTTCGTGCCGGGGTAGCGGGGAAACGCCCACTTTACAAGGCCTCAGAGCAGGATTAGCCTAGGACACAATTCTTGGCATAAGACCAATGTCCTGTGAGGGCACGCTGATGGTCACACATCGCACTATCTGGGATGGGATCGACTCGCTGGCGCGGCGTCATGGTCTCTCGGTGTCCGCTCTCGCGAAAATGGCCGGACTTGATGCGACCGCTTTCAATGTCTCGAAACGGGTCAGCAAAGACGGTCGCGAACGCTGGCCATCCACTGAAAGCATTGCCAAAATCCTTGAGGCGACAGGCGAGACGCTCGACAGTTTTGAGAACGGCTCCGGCTCTTTCAGTCAACATGCCGGTTTCGCCGAACCGCCCCCAGCCGTCATCCCCCTCCTCGGCCTAGCGCAAGCAGGAACAGGCGGTTTCTTTGACAGCGCAGGTTTTCCCGCGGGCCGAAACTGGGACGAAGTCGAGCTTCCGGTCTCCACCGAGCGCGGCATCTATGCCCTTGAAATTCATGGCGATAGCATGGAGCCCGTCTATCGTGAGGGAGATCGGGTTGTGGTCTCCCCGACCGAGCAGGTCCGTCGTGGGGACCGCGTCGTCGTGCGCACCCATGATGGGGAGGTCATGGCAAAAATCCTCCACCGGCAATCCGCCAAACAGCTGGAGCTGCATTCAGCCAATCCAAACTATCCGCCCCGCGTGTTCGAGCTCAAAGACATCGATTGGATCGCCCGCATCATCTGGGCCAGCCAATAAAAAACGCGCCCGGATCGTTTGACCCGAGCGCGTTGATTGGTGTTGCAAGTCGAGGGCCTAGCTCTGCAGTTCGCCTGCGAGAGCGCGGCCGATCAGCTTGCGGGTGTTCTCAATGCCATAGAGCGCTGCGAACGAGCCGAAGCGCGGACCGCGTTCCTGGCCGATCAGCACCTGATAGAGCATCTGGAAGAAGTCGCCCGATACGCCGGGACCGCCAGTTGGCCCCTTCTTCGTATGATCCTGATAGCGCTCGATGTTGCGAGCAACGTCGAGAGCTGCGTTCTGGATGTCTTCGTTGGACGAGTCCGCAGGAAGCTCGGCGAAAGCTGCCGAAACAGCTTCGAGCGCTGCGCGTTCGACATCGTCTGGCGCGCGATAGTTCTTCTTCACGAAGTCGCGGAAGTAGGCCATGGCGTAGCCAACCAGCGCATCGAGATGCGGATGGCTTGCCGCCGAAACGCCCGGTGCGTAGGCCGAGATATAGCCCCACATGACTTCTGGCGTTTCCGGATTGGAAGCCGTTGCCAGATTGAGCAGCAGTGCGAAAGTGATCGGCATGTCGATCTTCGGCACATTGCCGTAGTGGACATGGAACGCCGGGTTTTCAACGCGTGCGGCCGCATCCTGCTTTTCAAAGGCAGCAACGAACTGCGCATATTCATCCACGGCGCGCGGGATGACATCAAAGTGCAGACGCTTAGCGACGCGCGGCTTCTGGAACATGTAGAGCCCGAGGCTCTCGGTCGGCGCATAGGTCAGCCATTCGTCGATGCTCAGGCCATTGCCCTTTGACTTCGAGATTTTCTGGCCTTCGGAATCCAGGAACAGCTCGTACACATAGTGTTCTGGAGGCGTGCCACCGAGGATCGCGCAGATCTTGTCGTAGATGTGCTGATTGGTCTGGTGGTCCTTGCCGAACATTTCAAAGTCGACGCCGAGGGCGGCCCAGCGCATACCGAAGTCCGGCTTCCACTGGAGCTTAACGTTACCGCCCTTGATCGAGACGGTCGTGTCACGACCATCTTCATCGGTGAAGGTCACGGTGCCATTCTTGGCATCGACTTCCTTCATCGGCACGTAAAGCACGCGGCCCGAAATTGGCGAGATCGGTAGGAATGGCGAATAGGTTGCCTGACGTTCCGCGCCAAGGCTCGGCAGCATGACGCCCATGATATCATCATAGCGTTCAGCCGCGCGCAGCAGCACTTCGTCAAACTTGCCGGACTTGTAATAGTCGGTGGCGCTGGCGAATTCGTAGTCGAACCCGAAGGTGTCGAGGAAACGACGCAGCATGGCGTTATTGTGCTCGCCAAAGCTGTTGTATTCGTTGGTCCACGGATCAGGCACAGCCGTCAGCGGCTTTTGCAGATGCGGTTCCATGGCTTCTTTGGAAGGCACGGTGTCCGGAATCTTGCGCATGCCGTCCATATCGTCGGAGAAGCACAGCAGACGGGTTGGGATTTGGTCACGGGTCAGCAGGCGGAACGCAGTACGCACCATGGTGGTACGCGCAACTTCGCCAAAGGTGCCGATATGCGGCAGGCCCGAGGGGCCATAACCGGTCTCAAAAAGGGCTTCCCCTTTGCCCGATTTTTCCAACCGTTTGACCAGTTTACGGGCCTCTTCAAAGGGCCAAGCGCGAGCCGTCTGTGCGGGCTCGAAGAAATCGGGGTCAAGTGGAGGTAAAGCGGCGGGCGACACAGGGATTGTGGCCTTTCGAAAACACGGGGAACGATAAGGTTTGGTGTGTTGCACTCTATCTGCGCCGCGTCAATGACGCAGGTGGTTGCAGATCGACCGAACCGCACCTAGTTTTGTGCGCAACGATCTCAGGAGGCCATTTATGCCGTCGCCCATTCAGGATGCGCTTATTCACATTATGATCATTGCTGCATCCTCGGATGCCACAATCACTGAGCGGGAATTGAACCGGATCGAAGCCCTTGTCGGTCGCTTGCCTGTATTTGCCGGGTTTGATCGCACCCGCCTCACCGACGTCGCCAATGACTGCGCTGATGTGCTCAATAGCGACGATGGACTGGACCTCGCGCTCGACAAGGCGCTCTTCGCAATCCCGACAAAACTGCAGGACACGGCTTACGCACTCGCCGTTGAGGTCACCGCTGTCGATCTTCAGTTGGAACAGGAAGAGCTGCGGTTCTTGGAAATGCTGCGCGATCGCCTGACGCTAGATCGCCTCACCACCGCCGCAATCGAAGTGGCCGCCCGCGCCCGGCACCGCAGACTGCCCGATTAATGAAAGCCGCGGGCAGAACCCGCGGCTTAACTCTTATTGGGGATCTACGCGGCGATGCATGATCATGCCACCGTGATAGAGCACGTCATTGTCAAAATACCCGTCTGCCGTAAATCCGGTGTCATCCCAGTAATCGATATGATTGCCGTTGATGGCGTAGCGGCCCTGATAGGCACGCTCCCGCGTACCCCGGGCCTCTTCATATCGGCCATTGGGTAAGAGTTCTTGGCGAATAACGCCGTCAGCGGTGACCCACATACCGACATAGGGGTGATCAGCATCCATGGCTAAGTCCTGCGCTTGCACTGATGAAACGAGAAATGTCGCGACGAGCGCGAACACAATTGAGCTTGGCAAGGTGAGGCGGCTGTGCCGGATCGGCGCGCACGTATCGAGCGATGTCATACCAATATCCTTTGCTGTTGCGAGAACAGGCTAAGTCCGATTAATTGTCCGCACTATCCAGCCAATCATCGACACGTTGATAAGCAAAACTAACCAATGACAGCACCCGACTATGGCCTGCTGGCCATGTTTCTGACTGTTGCGGAAACGCGTAATTTCACGGCGGCGGCGGAACGGCTGGGCATAACCCGATCTGCAGTCAGCCAAGGTGTGCGCAAGCTCGAAGATCAATTGGGCGTAGCGCTGGCGGTTCGCACGACACGAAATCTCCGCCTGACGGAGACCGGCGCACGTTTGGCGGCGCGCTTGCGGGCGCCGCTGAGTGAACTTGATAGTGCGGTTTCTGATGTTAGCGACCAAAAGCGGCCGCGCGGCCATTTGCGCCTGATTTCAACCTCCATTGCGGAGAGATTCCTATCGGGCGGGCTGATTGCCAGCTTTGCCGCGGCATGCCCCGAAATCACTCTCGACATCACCCTCAGCGACGATGAGGGGGACATCGTAGGTGCGGGCTTTGACGCCGGCGTGCGGCTGGGCGAAGTGATCGACCAGGACATGATTGCCATTGCCCTCACGGGCATGCAACGACAGGTCACTGTGGCAAGTCCTGCCTATCTTACCACCCATGGCGCGCCTCTGGTCCCCCAAGACCTGCTCAAGCATCGCTGCATTGGCTGGCGGTCCCAGCCCCACAATGCGCCCTATCGTTGGGAGTTTGCGCAGCACGGCCATGACTTTGATGTTGCTGTAAATCCCCAGATCACCACCAACGACATGTTGCTTATGATCCGTATCGCCGTTGCCGGTGGCGGCATCAGCATCGGGATGGAAGAAACCTATCAACCTTATCTCGCACGGGGCGAACTAGTCCGGGTTCTGGATGATTTTCTGCCGGAATTTAAAGGCTTCTATCTCTATTTCCCGAGCCGGCGAAACATGGAGCCCAAGTTGCGCGTATTCGCCGATCACTGCCGCAGCTATGTCCGCTCAACCTAAATAACGTCAGTAAAAACCAACGGGGAACCAGCGCAGATAAAGCTCATCCAGCGTGCCATTGTCCTTGAGGCGCACCAGCGCCCAATCAATGGCATGTCGGATTTTGTCCTGTCCGGCGCGCACGCCCACGGCCAGACCTTCGCCAAACTGGTTGGGACGGAAATACGGCTCGCTAGCAAAATTACAGCAGGCGGGGTTATCGTTGAGCCAGAACGCCGCGCGCATGGCGTCGCCGAAATAGGCTTTGACCTCGCTTGCCGCGAGAGCTGCAAGCGCCTCCCCTTCCGAGGCAAAAGCGACGCGTGCGGCTGTTGGAAAATAGTGCTGCAAAAACGCGTCATGGGCGCTACCGTCACGCACACCAACTTTGAGCGTTGCCAAAGCATCTGGGTCAAAGCCATCGACGTCTTCGGCACGCGTGACGAACCGTCCCGGCAAAGCCAGATAGATCGCTGAAAAATCAATCGCGCCCGCGGTCTCTGGCGTCATCGCGACACCAGCGATAACGGCATCACCCTGATTGTCCTCCAAGGCCGACACCACCTGATCCCACGGCCAAGCCTGTATGGTGCAGGCGATATCGATCTCGGTACAAATCCGTCGCGCCAGATCGATATTGTACCCAACGACCTCCCCCGCGCTGTCGCGGAAGTTGAAGGGGGGGAAATCTGTCGTTGTCAGAAACCGTATGGCCGGAACCGGCTGCAAATCGGGCAAGATTTCACGAGCATCGGCATCGGCGTGATTGGGCAATAATTGCGCCGAGGCGGGGCTTACCAAAAAAGCGGCGAACAGGCCGAGCGCTAAACACCCAACCCATTGCCCTGCTCTGCTGCGCATCCCCCGCCTCGCCATGATCACTTAAACCTGGTCGAGGCCATACATAAGGTCGGCAATCAGATCATCAGGATCTTCAAGGCCAACCGACAACCGCACCAGACCCGGCGTCACGCCGGTCGAGAGGCGAACCTCTTCGGTCAGCCGCGCATGGGTGGTCGTGCGCGGGTGGGTAATGAGCGATTTGGCGTCGCCCAGATTGTTGGAAATCAGCGCAACAGCGAGACTATCGCAGAAGGCAAATGCGCCGTCCTGACCGTTCTTGACGTCGATAGCCAGAAGCGAGGAGCCGCGCTTCATCTGGCTCTTACCCAGCTCATATTGCGGGTGGCTTGGGTGATGCGGATAGATCACACGATTGACCTTAGGATGGTCTGCAAGCGCTGCCGCAATCTTTTCCGCACTGTCAGTCATGCGTTCGACGCGCAACGCATAGGTTTCAAGACCCTTGAGCATAACCCAAGCGTTGAACGCGCTCAGCGTCGCGCCGGTCTGACGCAGGAAGGTGTGTACGTCGCCTTCAATGATTTCCTTGCTGCCCAACACGATGCCACCCAGAACGCGGCCCTGCCCATCGATGTGCTTGGTCGCCGAATAGGTGACAAGATCAGCGCCTAGGGTCAGCGGGTTCTGGTAAAGCGCTGTGGCGAACACATTGTCCACAATCAGCTTAGCGCCACGCGCGTGAGCGATTTCAGCGATAGCCTTGATATCAACCAGTTCCAAAGTTGGATTTGTTGGCGTTTCGATAAACACCACCTTGGTGTTCGGGCGCATTGCACGCGCAAAGTTTTCCGGATCGCGACCATCGACCAGCGTCGATTCCACGCCAAAACGTGGGGCGTAATCTTCAACAACGAAACGGCAACCACCAAAAAGAGCTTGCGCGGCAACGATATGATCGCCAGCGCGCACCTGGCTCATCACCGCATTGGTTACAGCGGCCATGCCCGACGCAAAAGCACGACCCGCCTCTGCGCCTTCCAACAGCGCCATGCGCTCTTGGAACATGTCGACGGTAGGGTTAGCGAAACGCGAGTAATTATGGCCCGGGAATTTGTTGAGGAACAAATCTTCGGCGTGCTGGGAGTTGGGGTAGGAATAGCCGGAGTTCAGAAACAGCGCTTCACTGGTTTCATTGAAATCTGTGCGCTTACCGCCACCATGGACCAGCCGCGTCGCTGCCGACTGCTTGCTTGGATCGAGGAGGGGATTGTGGTCTCTAGACATTTCAGCGCCTTTAAACAGAAAAACCGGCTCGCATAGGGCGGCCGGATCCCAAACGGTCCTTAGCGATTTGTTTCATGTGGCTGCAAGCGACCGGCCAAATCACCACAGCGGAGATTAAACGGCATCAGCGCTGTGGCGTCAATTCCTCGGGTTTGCTAGGAGAACACAGAAAACAAAATGAGCGTGCGAATGAGCGAACCTTGGCCCACCGGGGTCTTTCCGGCCCGACTGATCGAAAAGCTGCACGCCGAAGGTGCGATTAGTGTTTCGAGCCCATTTGACGCCGATCAGGTTCAGCCCGCCAGTCTCGATCTGCGCTTAGGCAAAACAGCCTATCGCGTGCGATCAAGCTTTTTGCCGGGCCCGCTGCACACTGTGGCCGAGCGTATCGAAGCGCTAAAACTTCACCAGATCGACTTGAGCGAAGGCGCAGTGCTGGAGCGCGGCTGCGTCTATCTCGTGCCTCTCGATGAAACGCTTGATTTGCCTGACACCGTCAGCGCCTCGGCCAATCCGAAAAGCTCGACCGGTCGGCTCGATATCTTCACGCGCGTCATCGCCAATTATGCGCAAGGCTTTGATCAGGTGCCCGCTGGATATACAGGCCCGCTTTACCTCGAAATCAGTCCGCGCACCTTCCCGGTATTGGTCCGCAGTGGCTCGCGCTTGAGCCAAATGCGGTTCCGCTGTGGCGACAGCCGCCTCAACGTGGAACAGCACCGCAAACTCCACGCCGAGCACACTTTGGTGATCGACGAGCAATTGCCAGTTGGCGACGGTGTGGCGCTATCCATTGACCTGCTGGGCGAAGGCCGAAACGGGCTGATCGGCTTCCGCTCCAAGCGTCACACCGCGGTGATCGACGTGGATAAAAAGGGCGCGCTCGACGTGCTCGATTTCTGGGAGCCGCTGTATTCGCGCCAGCGCGACGAGCTCATTCTCGATCCTGAAGAGTTCTACATCCTCGTCAGTCACGAGGCGGTGCATGTGCCGCCCACGCACGCTGCCGAAATGGTGCCGTTTGACCCGCTCGTTGGCGAGTTCCGCGTCCACTACGCAGGCTTTTTTGATCCCGGCTTTGGCAATTCCATTGCGGGTGGCACAGGCAGCCGCGCTGTTCTGGAAGTCCGTAGCCGCGAAGTGCCATTCCTTCTCAACCACGGCCAAATCATTGGCCGGTTGATTTATGAAGAACTGGCCGAAAAGCCGGAGCGCCTATATGGCCGCGATCTGGGCTCGAATTACCAAGCCCAGACCCTCAAGCTTTCAAAGCACTTCCGGCCCTATCCGGAAGTCTGATTATTGAGCTGCCGCTCCGACTTCGTCTTCCCAGGCGATAAAACCGGGGCGGCCAAGGAAGAAGCCTTGCGCTTCATTGCAGCCTTCCAGGCGCAGCACCTCGAGCTGCGCCGGGGTCTCCACGCCTTCGGCCAAAACAGGCACGGAAAGGCTGCGACCGAGGGCGAGAATAGCTCGCACGATGGCCTTGGACTGCTCGTTCTGCTCGACCTCATTCATGAATGACCGATCGAGTTTGATCTTATCGAACGGGAACGAGCGCAGCGTATCCAAGGACGAATAGCCGGTCCCAAAATCATCAATTGCAATCGAAACGCCCATAGCGCGGATCGCTGTCAGGATATGAAGGGCGCGAGACTTGTCGGCGATAATTGCCGTTTCGGTCACCTCCAACTCCAACCGTTTGGGATCTAGGCCGGTGTCGTCCAAGGCTTGCTTGACCGTATCGATGAGATCAAAACTGCCCAACTGAATGGCTGAAATATTGACGGCAATTTTGTGCGGCTGCGGCCAAGCGGCAGCATCGGCGCAGGCAGCGCGCAGCACCCAGGCCCCGATCCCATTGATCGCCCCACATTCCTCGGCAACGGGAATGAAATCGGCCGGAGCCACCTGCCCATGGCCGGGACGAACCCAACGCAGCAGAACTTCATAGCCGGTTATTTCGCCCGTCAGCACCGACTTTTGCACCTGATAGGCGAGGTAGAAGGCGTTGGATTCCAGCGCCGTCCAGATGTCGCGCCCCATCTCGCGGCGCTCGCGCGCCAGCTCATCCATCTCGCGCTCATAATAGCAAATGCGGTGATCGAACTCGCCCTTGGCACGATACATGGCAAGGTCGGCATTGCTCAGCAGTTTTGAGCGATCCTCACCGTCAACGGGGTAGATAGCGACACCAATACTCGCGCCCGTGCTCAGGTTGAGATCGTCCGCCTCAATGCGCGTATGCAATGCCCCGTCCAGACGTCCAAGGAACTCGCGCAGCCCTTCCATCGTGCTAAAGAGTTTGAGGGCCGAGAATTCATCGCCACCAATTCTGGCGACCACTTCTCCGTCGCGGAGCACGTCGTTCAGCCTCTTGGCCAGTTGCTTGAGCACCATGTCGCCCGCGGCATGGCCATGAATATCGTTGACCTCCTTGAAGCGGTCGAGATCGATGGCAACGACGGCAAGCTTGGTTTTCTTCTCGTCGGCCGTCGCCATCATGGTTTCGAACTGCTCGTCGAAACGGCTTCGATTGGGCAAGCCCGTTAACACGTCATGGCGAGCCATATGTGCTATCGCCCGCTCGGAATTATAGCGCTCGGTCACATCGTCAATGGTGCTGACCCAAGATCCATCTCCAACCGGGCTATGAGAAACCCGCAGCACACGGCCCGCCCCAAGCTGGTGTTCGATCTGGCCACCTTCTTTGACCAATCTGCTATGCTCAGCGTGGAACGTCTGGACCCGGGCCTCAATATTTTCTTCAGGCTCGTTATTGCTCACCAAGGACAGGCGGCACAACTCACGCAGATCGGCCCCCGTCAAATCGTAGCGCGGGTCGATCATCAGCATTTCCTTGAGCCGCTCATTGTAGAGCTGCAAGGCGCCATTCGCGTCAAAAAACCCCAGACCTTGCGCCATATTCGTCATGGCCAAGTGCAGCGTCTTAGACACTTCGCCGATGCGGTTAGCGTCCCTCTGCTCCCTCTCATTCTCACGCGCTACGCGTCGAAAATGAGCGTTTTCCAAAACCATGCTAGCAACCGCCACGCCGACCAACACTGCCGAGATCAAGGCAATGATGAGCGAGAGCATAAAGCCATCAAGCTCGCCGGCGCCTTCGACCGGCCCGCAGAGCGAAAAGTCAGCCGCAGCCATGCCCGTGAAATGCACGGCGCAAATGGCCAACGTCAGCACAATCGCCCCAAGCGGAACCGATAGACTGCCCCCCGAACTTGCCACCACAAACGCCACCGCGCTCAGCACGAGGCCCGCCAATATCGACAATCCGACCAGTTGGTGATCCCAGAGCAGGCTTCCTTCCATCAAGGAAGCACTGATGCCGGTGTAGTGCATGACGGATATGGCCAAGCCCACGACAGCACCGCCGAGAGCGTGATCCCAACGCGTATTGCCACGCGTCGTGACGTAGATTCCCGCCCCGCACACAACGATCGCAATCAGCAGCGAGATCAGCGTCAGCGCAATGTCATAGACGATCTCAAAGCCCGGCTTGAACGCGACCATGGCGACGAAATGGGTGGTCCAAATGCCGAAGCCCACGGTGAGCGCAGCGATAGCGATCCAAATCGGACGCTTTTTATCGGCCGCACGCTTGGCATGCCGGAGCAGCCCCATACAGGTATAGGCCGAAATCAGGCACACCACGGCCGCAAGGACGATCAGTCCGGGCTCATGCTGTTGGAAGAAGAAGTCCACAATTGCCATATGACCGGCCTTGGCTAGTGGCAGACGCTTCGCAGACAGTGCAGCGAGGCATGCGCCATTACAAATCGGAGCTCAATTCGAAGCAAACTGGTATCTTTGTGCGAGAAACACACAAGAGACTGAAACCACGCAGGGTTTGTGCGCAGCAGTTAGCCGGACATGAAGCAGTGTTAGGGTTCTTGCACTCTTAAAAACGCATGGGCAAGTGCGGGATACTTCATGCCACATGCATTTGGGAGCAATAGCAACGAACTCAGTTAATCGTCTGTATCCGTGCCTTGACGAGGCCCACGTTTTCCCGCATTTAGTGCCGTTATGCGGGTGTAGCTCAATGGTAGAGCAGCAGCTTCCCAAGCTGAATACGAGGGTTCGATTCCCTTCACCCGCTCCAAACTCCCCAACAGCATGACCAAACAAAAACGCACAGCGTCGCCGCCGTGCGTTTGGATATGCGCTCTTGAACTCGCAACCTTAATGGAACTGCGCAGTCTCTGTGGAGGCGGACATGGCCGTGGTTGCGCTCTTGCCGCCGCTCACCGCCATGGAAACGGCGTCAAAATAACCCGTGCCCACTTCGCGCTGATGCCGCACAGCGGAAAACCCATGCTTCTCGGCGGCAAATTCGGCCTGCTGCAAGCGCGAGTATCCCGCCATGCCGTGGGCCAAATAGTCCCGTGTGAGATTGAACGTCGTCAGGCTGAGGTTGTGGAAACCGGCCAGAGTAATGAACTGATACTTATACCCCATCGCCGCGATCTCGCGCTGGAAGCTTGCCATAGCGCTCTCACCCATGTGCTTGGCCCAGTTAAAGCTCGGCGAACAATTATAGGCCAGCATCTGGTTGGGGTGCACCTTGCGCACAGCCTCAGCAAACTTGCGGGCCTCATCAAGGCTCGGCGTTGAAGTTTCGCACCAGATCAGATCTGCATAAGGCGCATAAGCGATACCCCGTGCAATCGCCGCGTCGATGCCGCCCTTCAGCACATAGAAGCCTTCTGCGGTCCGCTCATCGGTCACGAATGGCGCGTCATAGTCATCGATGTTGGATGTGATCAGGCGCGCCGCTTCCGCGTCCGTACGAGCCATGATGAGCGTGGGCACATCCATCACGTCAGCCGCGAGGCGCGCCGCGTTGAGGGTGCGAATGAATTGGCTGGTCGGCACCAAAACTTTGCCTCCCAAATGCCCGCACTTCTTTTCGGAGGCCAGTTGATCCTCAAAGTGAACCGCCGCAGCACCCGCCTCGATCATCGCCTTCATCAGTTCGAAAACGTTGAGCGGGCCGCCAAACCCAGCTTCCGCGTCGGCAATGATCGGCACGAAGAAATCCAAATCGGTGGTCGAGATGCCGTCAGATTGCTCCATGGTCTGGATCTGATCAGCGCGCTGCAAAGCCTTATTGATACGGCGCACGACGCCCGGAACGCTATCGACGGGATAAAGGCTCTGATCCGGATACATATTGCCCGACGAATTGGCGTCAGCCGCGACCTGCCAGCCCGATAGGTAGATCGCTTTGATCCCCGCCTTCACCTGCTGCACCGCCTGATTGCCGGTGAACGTGCCCAGGGTTGGTACATAATCTTCCTTCTGCAGCAGTTCCCAAAGGCGCTTGGCCCCATTTTCTGCCAGCGTATGCCGGATCGGCAGCGAGCCAGACAATCGCGCAACATCGGCACGAGTGTAGCTGCGCGCAATATTATCCCACCGGTTTGGCGCATAATCTGGGGCTGGGAATTGTTCGGGCTTATGGGGCTTATCGAGCATGGTTTGTCCTCCTCAAGACGTGACGGGGCGAGCGTTGCGCAAGCAACGGTCTGGCCGGTTTCAAATGTTGGGTGTGGTTGGCGTTAGCTGGCGACGCGCCGGCTAAAAGTGGCGGCGACGAGGCCCTGGGTTGAGAACACCTCACACCCATCCGACGAGCGGATCTCGTGAGGGCCTATCCGTCCGGCGATGAGATATCCCTGCCGGTCCATTCCCCGCGCCCAATATTGGGCCATGGCATCAGCGGCACTGTTAGCGAAGATGGTGACATACTCATCGCGGTCATTTTGCTGCGGCTGCATTTATCTCTCCTCGTGTTGATGTAAATATTTGACAACATCGATCAGTATGCAAGAAATATAGCAATTCAGCGCTGTTAAGCTGTAAAACCTTGTCAAATCCGGGCGTCTGTTTTGTAAATTCTGTAAATCGAGGAGCAGAATATGGATATAGGCCAACAAGTCGGCGCTCGCATAAAACGCCTCCGGCGCAGCAAGAAAATTAGCCAGAGCGATCTGGCCGACACGCTGGGCATCTCCTCAAGCTATCTCAACCTCATCGAGCACAATCGCCGTAAGATTACCGTCCCTCTGTTGTTCTCGATTGCTGGGCACCTTGGCGTTGAGCCCGGCGAGCTGGTGGACAATGACGAGGGCCGCTTGGTCGGGGATCTAATGGAGGCCTTTGGCGACGAGTTTTTCGCTGATAGCGATGTCACCAATCTCGAAATCCGCGACTTCGCCCAATCCAACCCCGCGGCCGCGCGAGCCATGCTGCAGCTCTACGACCGCTTCCGCGATCTCAGGCAGCATCCCTCCCCCATGCCGCAAGCGGAGGGCATTCCCTTCCATGCCGCAACTGAGGCCATCTCAGATTTCCTCCAAGAGGCCGCCAATCACTTCCCATATCTGGAGGATGCTGCTGAGCGCGTTCGCGCTGATATTGATGCGATGGACGACGATTTCGCCGCCGGATTGAAGGCCTATCTCTTTAACGTTATGGGCCGGGAGACGCGCCTCTCCTCGCTCCCCTCGGGGTTGGCGCGCCGTTTTGACGGCCGGACACTGTTCCTATCCGACCTCCTTCCCGCTGAAACATCGCTGTTTCTGACAGCCCACCACTTGGCCGAAGACATTGCAGCGCCGGAAATCGAAAGCATTATCGCCCGCGCGAACTTGCCGGAAGGCGACGCCCCCACCCTGGCGCGTAACGTCCTCGCGGCCTATTTCGCTGCGGCGCTCATCATGCCGTACGAACCTTTTCTAGCCGCCTGCAAAATGTATCGCTACGACGTGGACCGGATCGCCCGCCGGTTTTCCGCTAGCTTCGAGCAGGTGTGTCAGCGCATGACCAGCCTGCAGCGCCGTGGCGCAAGCGGCATACCGCTTCATCTTGTCCGCACTGACATTGCAGGCAATATCTCGAAGCGCTTCTCGCTTTCGGGCATCCACATTCCACGCCACTCTGGCGCCTGCCCGCGCTGGAACATTTACGCGGCCTTCCTCGCTCCTGACCGGATCAATGTTCAGATCAGCAAAATGCCCGACGGAGCGCGCTATTTCTGCATTGCGCGGTCCGTCGCCAAAGGCGGGTTCCGCTATAATGCGCCGCGCAGCTATCTCTCCATTGGTCTTGGTTGCTCAATCCATCACGCCAAGGAAATGGTTTATGCCGACGGCATGGATCTGCATGATGAGAGCAAGGCGGTCCCCGTCGGCACCGGATGCAGAATTTGTCCGCGTATGGATTGCGGTCAGCGCGCCCACCCACCGGCAGATCATAGAGTAACGCCCAGTGCGACCGACCGCGGGATCAATCTCTATTCCCGCCTCTAGCGCTCAAGCATTCGAAAGATTTTCCAACCGCGCAGATCAATCGGCATAAACATCTGCCGTTGCAACAATTGATCATTGGTTAGACTCAAGACGGAACGACGGGCACCAAGACTCTGCGACCCAAAAGCGCTCCGAGCGTCACGAAAATGATAAAAAACTCTCGGAATGCTTTTCTGATTTGCTGCATGGATCGGGCGATTGGAATTCTATTTCCTCTCGGCTGAACGTGCCTCAGCCGACTGGGGACAGAACTGGACGGATTTTGTGTTTCCACGCTTGTCTATCGCCGAGTAGCTGTTCAATAGGCCCATCTGCACGCTTGGAAGGTCCACCATGGAACGCACTGTCGAAGACATTTTGAGCCGGGCTGGTACCGGGCCTTTCCAACGTAAGCTTTTGGGCATTTTCGGGCTCGTCTGGGCCGCAGATGCCATGCAAGTGATGGCCGTGGGCTTCACCGCTGCCTCCATCGCGGCCACCTTCGGACTATCCGTTCCAGAAGCCCTGCAAACCGGCACGCTGTTCTTCCTCGGCATGCTGATTGGTGCTGCGGTCTTTGGTAAGCTTGCGGACCGCTATGGCCGCCGCCGCATCCTCATCATCACCGTCGCGTGCGACGCGATCTTCGGGCTCTTGTCCGTTTTCGCACCGAACTTTGCGATCTTGCTGGGCCTGCGCTTTCTCACCGGCATCGCCGTCGGCGGCACGCTACCGGTCGACTACGCAATGATGGCCGAGTTCCTGCCGGCTAAAAATCGTGGGCGTTGGCTTGTCATGCTCGAAGGCTTTTGGGCGGTCGGCACTGTCGTCGTTGCCCTCGCCGCCTGGATCACCAGCATTTATTTCCCACAAGACGCTTGGCGCTGGATTTTCGCTGTCACCGCTCTTCCCGCCCTTGTTGGGCTGGGCTTGCGGTTCTGGCTTCCGGATTCGCCGATGTATTTGCTGAACAGTGGCGATCGCGAGAGCGCGAAAACAGTTCTGAACCAAGTCCTTATCGCCAATAGGAAACCCGCCATGGCAGCCGAGGAGCAGCTTCATCTTCCGCCCCAGATCAAGGCACCGGGGCTTCTCTCTCCCGAGTTCCGCCGCCGCACCGTCATGATCCTCGTCTGCTGGTTCTTGGTCTCAGTCTCCTATTACGGCGTCTTTACGTGGATGCCAGCGCGCCTTGCTGAAGAAGGCTTTGGCTATGTGCGCGGCTATGGCTTCCTTGTTCTCGTCGCCTTGGCGCAAATTCCTGGCTACGCACTGGCCGCATGGGGCGTTGAAGCGCATGGCCGCAAACCAACGCTGATCAGCTTCCTGCTGCTCTCCGCATTTGGCTGCCTGCTGTTTGTCGTTGCCGGAGAAGCTTGGCTTATTGGCGCGTCCATTTTGCTCATGAGCTTTGCCCTCTTGGGAACATGGGGTGCGCTTTACGCCTTCACCCCCGAGCTTTACCCGACAGCCTCACGCGCAACCGGCATGGGCGCAGCTGGCGCTATGGCCCGCCTCGGCGGGCTCTTGGCACCCTCTGCGGTCGCGCTCGTCATTGCGCAAGGCTTTGGCGTTGCCATCGGACTGTTCGCCGCGCTGCTGTTGCTGGCCGCGTTCGCCGGCTCCCTGATCGACAGCGAAACCCGTCAGGTCGCTTTGGATTAAACATGGGTGGGGGGGGGCCGGACATAGACTGGCCCCTCCTCCTAACGCGAGCGCTTCGCTCTGCGCTTGCTCGCCAAATGCGGTGTTTTAAACCAGTGAAATGGTTTTTGAGCGAACTCCAGAAAAGCGAAGATCGTCGCGAGCCCAACCAGCAGCCAATAGAACGGTAAAAGCAGTTGCGGCAGCATGAGCTGCATTTGGCCAGTCCGCCAGAGCCCCAAAATATTGGTGCCGACGGCCACGGCCTGCCCCAGCACCAAGACGACAACACACGCGAAAAACCACCCTTCCCCTAGCGGCGCTGCACCCTGTCCTGAAATCACCAGCGCGAAGACCACCAGCACGAAAGTGAGATGCAGTAGCGGCGAAATCAGCATGCCGAGCAACACGGCTTCAAAGATCAGCATGCGTACCAGCCCCAAGTCGCGCAGGAGCAAGTTGGGTCGTCGATTGTGCACAACAAAGGTCTGTATCCAGCCTTTGAGCCAACGCGTACGCTGTCCCAGCCACGGCCTGAAACTGGTTGGTGCATCCTCAAATGTGCGGCTATTGCTGGTTGCTGTGAGCAGGCCTCGCCGTGCCAAACGCACGCCCAGATCGGCGTCCTCGGTGACATTATAGGGGTCCCACCCGCCAATCTCGCGCAGCACATTCATGCGGAAATGATTCGATGTGCCCCCTAAGGGCATCACCATATTCCACTTGGCAAATGCGGGCAGAAGCACGGCAAATAGTCCGGCATAATCCCCCGCAAACAGGCTCGGCAAAAACCGTCCATTGCCATTGCTGATAACCAGCCGGGCCTGAATGCACACAACGTCCGTTTGCCGCCGAAACTGGGCCACGACTCGACGCAATTGGTCAGGATCGGGGCGATCCTCGGCATCATAGACCACCACATATTCGCCGGTGCAAAACGGCAATCCGAAATCCAAGGCCTTAGGCTTTGTGCGCGGCGCTGCGTCTGGCACGACAATCAGCGAAAACCGCGCATCGCCGAGATATTTGCGCACCGCATCGACCGTCTCGGGAGAGCGACTTTCAACGAGAAACATGATCTGCAGTTTCTCGCGCGGGTAATCGAGCCGTAGCAGATTTGCGCACAGCTGATCCACCATGCCTGCCTCGTCTCGCAGCGGCACCATCACCGTATAGATCGGCAAGTCATCCGGCCCCAATATGGGTTCAGCCGTAACGCCATGAGGGATCGGCGTAAAAATCGCTGCGAGCCGAATGCAACTGGGCAGGATGATCAACCACAGCCAGACCGGCAGGGCCCAATAGTCAGTGCCAACACCAGAATTGTGACCGTGATCACAACGCCTTCGCGGATTTTGCGGGTGAGATCGAGCTGCGCTGCCGCGTATGGCCACTTCCGCGTCAGCCTTTGCCGCGCGTCATCAAGCAAGTGCTCTTCATGCATCCCCACAAGCGCATCCCTTAGGGCTGCACTGGGGACGATAAGCAGTTGCCCCCTTATGCCCGGGTCGGCCTCCGCCACCCGGGCCAGATGAAGAAAGGCGAAAAAGTCCGGGGCTGCGACCCCAATCTCCCTGTCGAGCATGGTGAACCGCACCATGCGCAGGTTCGCGAACATCTCTACGCGCGGCTGGTCGTGAACGACATGGGCGACACGCGGCACAACATCAAAGAAGGCTAACCCAGCCCATTGCGCAGCGCGGCTCATGATTTCCGCTGGCGCAATATCGAGATAGACCGCGCACCAATGCATCGGGTCGACCTCTGTCATCAGAGCCGCCTCAAGCGCCGCTTTGGGTGTGTAATGCGTTTGCTTGGTTCCGATCAGCGCAGCCATGAGCTCAAGTGCTGCACTCATGGCGCTCGTTCACACTCTAGCTATGTAGAGAGAGGAGCACCGGCTGCGAGAAAGCCTCGAGCTGCGCATGAGGGGCGATGCAGACAAAAAGCACCGCATGCGGTGCCTCAGCCCACTCTCGCCCTGCGTCTCCCTTCGCGCACGTCCTATACGGCGGCGCCAAAAGGGGAAGAATAAAAGGACTGCAGACTCGGTCAGGCGATACAGCCCCTCGCATCGATTCAGAAACACGATAAATCGCGCCCAATCGGCCCCAAGCGAGGTTCGCATCAGGATTGCTCCCAAAGCCAGACCGTAAAAACCAGTCTGCAGCAAGTTCTGTGTGCTGGTCTCGCCCGGGCCCAACAAGCAGCCCTCAGCGATCCCAACGGAATTCGCGTTATGCGCATGGGCATCGCTGCCCCACGCTGTAATTTCTATCTGGTCGGCGCCGAGTGAGCGCGCCTCTAGTCCGTAGTCGTTATTCTGGTGCCAAACTTCAAGGCAGTACTGCGCACTTGAGGTCCGACAGGTGCCGCGTGTGGTTCGGGCTAGAACGTGACTATCCACTGAAAACGCCCCCGTCTCCGCGAAGGTCTCAGTAAATCACGTTGCGTCCGCTGGGGTATTGGGAGAACTCCCAAAATGCAACAAAAATAGTAGACTAAAGTGTAATGAGCTTGTGGCGTATCGCCTCGACCACAGTGTGAATGCGGTTATGCGTCCCCAAGCGCCGCTGCGCATTCTCGCAATGCTGGTTCACCGTGCGCACCGAAAGCGCAGTAATATCAGCAATTTCCGCCGCTGTTTTCCCTAAGGCCGCCCATTTGAGCACTTCGGCTTCCCGCTGGGTGATAGCCCGACGCTTGGGCAGTTGGTGCCGTGACACATTTAGCTTGCGGATTTGCGCGTAAACATGAAGCGCTAAAAGATGCAGCTGGATTTGCCCGGCGCTATCGACGCTATCCTTCGGCCCGCCAAAGCTGGCAAAGCCCTGCACACCACTGGCCAATTGGATAGGAACACAATAGCCATAGGCGATGCCATGCACCTTGAAATCATAGAGAACCTGTCCGCTCTCAGGCGAACGGTCTAGCGGGGCCTCGCGCCAATCAAAGGGCAGGTTTGTCGAGAAACAGTGTTGGACCACAGGATCGATATGAACATAGCGTTCCGACACATATCGGCTCAGCCATGTCTCGGGCCAGTTGCTGATCAAAACATACGGCTGAAAATCATGTCCGGGTGCAGGCACTCCTGCAAACATGAAGCTGGTCAGTTCAAATCGTTCTATCGCCTGAGAAACAGAAAGAGAAAGCTCTTCAAGTGTCTCTTTCTGTTTTAGATCGTCTATAGATACCAAGACGTGTTTAGTCATCTACGGCAGCCCCCGCCGTTGAACACACACCCACTTAGTCAGTATTTTTAGCGCTTTGCAAGAGTATCACGGCGTACACGACAGATGTAATATTGTGTACGCCGTAAATTTATTTAGTTCTGAAATTGGTGAGGGTTAAATCGATAGGCCGTCGAGCAGAACTCGCAAACAACTTCGATCTCGCCGTCGACCGCCATTTCCTCACGATCTTCGTTGGTAAACGAAGTCGTCAACATATCCTCGATCCGCTCCACCGAGCATGAGCAGCGCTCAACCAGTGGCATCGCCGGAAATACACGCACGCCGGTCTCGTGATAGAGACGGAACAGCAAACGTTCTGGCGATACGTCAGGATCGGTCAGCTCCAGATCGCTGACGCTCTTGAGCATAACCTGCGCTTCATTCCAGCCATCACCGGCTTCGCGTTCGATTTCAACTTCGTCGAATGCGCCGTCGCCCGGCAGATCCTTGACGCCAAGGCCATGCTCGGGAAGGTGCTGGATCAGCATGCCGCCAGCGCGCCAACGCGTGCGCACATCGCCCTTAGTGGTGATCTGGGAAACCGCCAAACGAACGCGGGTCGGGATCTGTTCGGACTGCATGAAATAGGTGTGCGCCACCTCCTCGAGCGAGCTGCCGTCGAGGGCAACAATGCCCTGATAGCGCTCGGTGTGCTGGCCCTGATCAATGGTCATCGCCAAATGACCCTTGCCCAACAACTCAGCGGCGCTGGTCCTGCCTTCTTCCGCCGCCTTCACCAGCATCTCTTGGTCAAAGCGCGCATAGCCACGCATGCCATCAGGCGCATCAAAGTCGACGACGATCAGATTGACTGGACCATCGGTTTGGGTCTGCAAAATAAAGCGACCCTCAAACTTCAAAGACGAGCCGATGAGGGCAGACAAAACCACCGCTTCGCCGAGAAGGCGCGCCACTGGCAGCGGATAGTTATGGCGCGACAAGATCATATCGATCGCCTCGCCCAAACGCACGGCACGGCCGCGCGTATCCAGATTTTCCAGTGTGAACGGCACAACAGCATCATCGCCAGTTTCAGGGCGATCCAGGCCCATGGCGGCCAGAAGGTTCTCGTTCTGCTTGGGGTCGTTCGTCATGATCTTGGTCTTTCCTAAGGCTAGGACTTTTAGGATTTTCGTCCCGACGGCCCTTGAAACAATCGCCCCGCACACTGCTGAGCCCTCGCGAAACATCGCGATAAGCCCGCACCGCGCGGGGGACAATAATTGGCTTTTCAGACTTGCGTCAGATTAGTTGGTCGTCACACCGAATGCCCAGCAGAGCACTGCCTTCTGAGCATGGAGACGGTTTTCGGCCTCATCAAACACCACCGACTGCGGGCCATCGATTACCTCATCGGTAACTTCATCGCCGCGGTGAGCCGGGAGACAGTGCATGAACAAGGCGTCTTTATTCGCCAGTGACATTAGATTGGTGTTCACCTGGTAAGGTTTCAAGACCCGGCGACGCTCGGCAGCATCGGTATCGCCCATCGACACCCAAGTGTCGGTGATGATCAGGTCTGCGCCTTCAACAGCTTCGCGCGGATCTTCGATCAAGCGCACCTTGCTCCCAGCACGCTTAATGTCGTGCATCAGGTCCTTTTCCGGGCTGTATTCATCCGGAACGGCAATGGTCAACTCGCACCCGAACACTTCGGCTGCGTTCACCCACGAGTGAAGGACGTTATTGCTGTCACCAACCCACGCCACTTTCGCGCCGCTAATATCGCCGCGATGTTCTTCAAAGGTCATCAAATCAGCCATGATCTGGCATGGATGCGCGCGACGCGTCAGACCGTTGATCACCGGAACGGTAGCATTTTCGGCGAGTTCGAGCAGATCAGCATGGGAGAGGATGCGGATCATGATCGCGTCGACATAGCGGCTCATCACGCGTGCCGTGTCGGCCAAGGTTTCTTCACGCGAAAGCTGCATTTCCTGGCCGGACAGCATGAGCGTTTCGCCGCCAAGCTGGCGCATGCCAACGTCAAAACTGACGCGCGTACGGGTCGACTGGCGCTCAAAGATCATTGCCAGGACTTTGTCCTTGAGCAATTGCGGACGGTCGCCATCCTTCATGCGTGCCTTCAGAGCATGCGCCTGATCGAGCATGCTGCGCAGCTCGGAGTATTCGAAATCATCGATCGAGAGAAAATGGTTCTGGGTGCCGGTCGTCATGAGGCCGGAGTCCTTTATATCACTTATAGGCGTACGTGAGCGAAGCGCTGCCATGATAGGTCATGGCAGCTAACAGATGCTTGTCAGCGTCCTCGCCGTCGCCCAAAATGATAGAAAGTCAGATAATTCATGACCCAGATGCTACGTTGGCAGCATTCTCTGCTTCAATGGCATCAAATGCCGCGCTGAGCTTACCGATAGCTTCCACAATATCCTCTTCGGTGAGGATCAATGGCGGCAACAAGCGCAAAACATTGTCACCCGCACCAATGGTCAGCATCTGATGGTCGTCACGCAGACGCGCCACGAAGTCACGGACAGGCGGGGTAATCTTGATGCCAGCAAGCAGGCCCTTGCCGCGCAGTTCCAGAACATACTCTGGGTATTTCTGAGCCAACTGCTGCAAGTGCCAAGCGAGGCGCTGGCCCATCTGCGCAACATTTTCCATAAAGCCCGGAGCGGTGACGCGATCCAAAACAGCGTTACCAATGGCACAGGCCAGTGGATTGCCACCATAGGTCGAGCCGTGCGTGCCCGGAACCATCGAAGCCGCAGCCTTCTCGGTTGCCAAACATGCGCCCAGTGGGAAACCGCCACCGATTGCCTTAGCGACCGCCACGATGTCTGGCGAAATGCCAGCCCATTCATGCGCAAAGAAGCGACCTGTACGGCCAAAGCCACACTGGACCTCGTCAAAGATCAGCATCAGGCCGTTTTCGTCACAGATTTGACGCAGCCCCTGCAGGAACTCTGAAGTCATGGCTGTTACGCCGCCTTCGCCCTGCACAGGCTCGATAAGAATAGCAGCCGTTGCAGGGCCCACGAGTGCGCGCACAGCATCGAGATCGCCGGGGGCGGTATGGACAAAGCCTGGAGCCGCCGGGCCAAAGCCTTCGATATAGGATGGGTTGCCGCCAGCAGCGATTGTGCCCAGCGTCCGACCATGGAACGCGCCAGTGAAGGCGATGACCTCATAGCGTTCTGGGTGGCCGTTCGAGAACTGATAGTGCCGCGCGGTCTTAATGGCGCATTCCAGCGCTTCCGCACCCGAGTTGGTAAAGAAGACGCGGTCGGCAAAAGTCATGTCGACGAGACGCTGACCAAGGCGTTCCTGCTCCGGAATGGAGAAGACGTTGGAGGTGTGCCAGATCTTTTCAGCCGCAGACTTAAGCGCACCAACCAGATGCGGGTCATTATGGCCGAGCACGTTCACGGCAATGCCGGAATGGAAGTCGAGATATTCGCGGCCGTTCTGATCGTACAGTCGCATGCCTTCGCCCCGCTCAAAGGCGAGTTCAGACCGGGCATAGGTACCGTATAGCGCAGACATGGCGATTATCCTCAGATTTTGGAGGTGTTGCTGGAGCACCGTGGCAAACCTGCCACAAACGGCAAAAACGCACGGACCCCGGAAACTAAATAGGGATGCGAATTAGGCGAGATTTGTCCGTAAAGTCAATGTTTGCAGTGCAAGTGTCTGATTTGACTCAACGAATGTTAGCGATTTTTTAACCACTGAATAAACGGGGAAAATCCCGCCCAACTCTTGATCCTGATTCAGCCCATGTCGTAGTATCTGAGACATCGGGAGCACGATATCTCGTGTGGCGGACCCGGCAAGCATACGAGCCCTAGAGTCGAACTGGCTGCTAATGCCGTATTGGCAGCTCAATGAAGGATTCTGTTTTGACAGTAGCATCAGGAGCACAGGCCGTTGGCTGGACTGACGATCGCGTCGAACTGCTGAAAAAGCTTTGGATGGACGGCCTGAGTGCCAGCCAGATTGCCGGAGAACTCGGTGAAGGCGTTACGCGCAATGCCGTGATCGGCAAGGTCCATCGCCTCAAGCTTTCGGCTCGCGCTAAGCCAACCAACACTGCTCCCCGCGCCCGTCCGGCAGCGGCTCGTCCAGCGGCTCCTCGCCGCGTGGCCGCTCCAGCAGCAACCCCGATCAGCACTATGGCTCCCAAGCCACGCCCAGCAGCACCAATGCCGCGCCCACAAGTTATGGGTGCGACTGCACTGGCCATTGAGCCTCAGATGGAAGCGGAACTGTACACCGCTCCTGCAGCCGCCGAACTCTTCATCCCAGAAGATAAGCGCCTCAGCCTCCTGCAGCTTAATGAACATACCTGCAAGTGGCCGATCGGCGATCCGCTGACTAAGGATTTCTACTTCTGTGGTCAGCACAGCCTGGAAACCGGCCCATACTGCGAGTTCCACTCGCGTCGTGCCTATCACCAGCTGGAAAAGCGCAAGCGCTAATCCCACAAGATTAAAGATACAGGGCGCTCCGAGCGCCCTTTTTCTTTGCCTTGAATTCTCGAGCGGCGTGTCGCGGCAGAGGTACCGGTCGCGTTCGCCTCCTCCAATGGCCCATACAGACAATAAAAAAGGCGCACGAGGCGCCTTTCTTGTTCGTCTTGGTCGTTTGCTTAGGGCAAGTAGATTTCCACCCGCAGGCCTTCGCCTTCTGCCGCGCGCGAGCGGATGGCAATCTGACCGCGATGGCGCTGGACGATATGCTTGACGATGGCAAGACCCAAGCCAGTGCCCTTCTTCTTACGGCTCGCTTCAGCATCGATACGATAGAAGCGTTCCGTCATCCGTGGCACCTGTTCTGGCTCAACGCCAACACCACGGTCGACCACCGACACCAAATAGCGCGCACCCAAACGATTGACCGTCGTCAGCGTCACATCGACATATTTGCCGGACGCGCCGTATTTGATGGCATTATCGATAAGGTTCTCAAACACCTCATAGAGCTGCCCACGGTCGCCAGTTGTTACCGCCGCATCTTGTGGCAGGCTCAGTCGCACCTCCACCTCAGCCGCGTCGGCAATCCCTTGCAGCCCCTCGCGCACTTCACGCAAAAGCCCAGAGAGATCGACAGACCCGGTGGGCAAAACATGCTGATGCATTTCGATACGCGATAGCGACAGCATATCATCGATCAGTCGGCTCATTCGATCCGCTTGCGCACGCATGATGCCGAGGAATTTTTCTCTCGCCACACTGTCATTGGCTGCAGGGCCGAGCAAGGTATCGATGAACCCGACGAGCGACGCCAAGGGCGTGCGCAATTCATGGCTGGCATTGGCGATGAAATCTGAGCGCATCGCATCCACGCGCTTGAGCTCTGTCAGGCTCTGGAAGGTGATGAGCAACTGGCGCTCTTCATCAGCAAACCAGTTTACATTGGCGATCTGCAAGGGCGCGACGACAACACGATCCCATGTTTCCGAAGGGACGGTCTCGTGCAGCTCGAAGCTGCGCGTCTCGCCGGTCTTGAGCGCACCATCGATGGCCGCGATCAATTCCGGGTTGCGCAAGCCCAAGGTCAAGACCTTGCCGGGCTGCATTCCTGGGTACTGCCGTCCCACCGCGTCATTGCGCAGAATAACAGTCCCACGGCGATCAATCGTCAGCGCCGGGTCCGCCAGGGCATTGACCACCGAGGCCATGCTGCCGACGGGCTTGTGTGGGGCCGCGACGGGGACCTCAACGGTCTTGGTCACGGTCAGCGTGCGCACAGGCAGGAAGACCACAAAGAGCAGCAGGAGCCCAATACCGACCATCGCCAGATCTAGGCGCAATCCGCCCAGCATCGCAAAAATGGCGGTGACGAAAGTTGCGGCGATCAGCAGGGGGCCATAGGTCACCAACCTCGCTGCGATAGCTTGGATGGCAGGCGCGTCTTCTGCTTGTTGGTCGTACATGTTGGGCCGGGGACTCACGTTTGCATACCCACCTCTTGCGTGGGACCGAGCTTTCTATCACGCTCTATTTGACAATGGAGCGACAGCACGATGAGCGATGATCTCGACGGCTTTGATATCAACAATCCAGAACTCCCGCGCAGCATAAAGAAAGCAGCATTCTCGTCTGGCAGCTTTCCTTATCAAGATAAGCTAAGCGACGAAGAATACACAGAGCAGATGTATGCTCTGCAGAAACAACTTGTCCTGCATCAGGCGTTTATGAGCAAGGCCAAGACGAGAACAATTATTATTTTTGAGGGTCGGGACGCAGCCGGCAAGGGAGGCACGATCGAGCGGTTCATTGAGAACCTCAATCGTCGCTACAACATAGCTGCTGCTCTTCCTAAGCCGAGCGACCGTGAAGCCACCCAATGGTACTTTCAACGTTACATCGACTGGTTTCCGGCGGCCGGAGAGATGGTTCTTTTTGATCGCTCTTGGTACAACCGCGCTGTTGTCGAGCCGGTGATGGGGTTTTGTACTCCAAAACAGACCGAACATTTTCTGGATGAGGCGCCCGAATTCGAGAAGCGCCTGACCAATGACGGCATCAAAATTTTCAAGCTCTGGCTGAGCATTGGCCGGGAAATGCAGCTCAAACGCTTCCATGATCGCCGCCATGATCCGCTCAAGCAATGGAAGCTATCGCCGGTCGATTTGAAGGCGCTGGACAAGTGGGATGAATATTCTGCTGCCCGCGACGAAATGCTCCGGCGCACTGATAGCAAACACGCGCCTTGGACGATCATTCGCGCCAATGACAAAAACCGTCTGCGCCTCAATGCTATCCGCACCGTGCTGCACGGCTTGGACTATGACGGCAAAGACACCAAAGAGATCGGCAAGATCGACAACAAGCTCGTTCTTAATGCCGATGAGTTCTTAAAACTCGACGGCGAGTAATAAAAAAAGGCCCTCCCGGTGATCCTGAGAGGGCCTTTGTGGTTAGACGTTGATTAGAACGCCCATTCACCCTTGCGCATCACCGGCTCGCTCGACCCGTCAGCATTGACCCCGTCAATGTCGATCTGGTCCGAACCGATCATCCAGTCGATGTGGATGTTGGACGCATTGCCACCGCGCGCCGCGATCTCGTCCTTGGACAGGTTCTTTCCGTCCACGAAGCAATCGGCATAGCACTGGCCCTGCGCGATGTGGCACGAGGCGTTCTCGTCGTAGAGCGTGTTGAAGAACAGAATGCCCGAAGCCGAGATCGGCGAGGAATGCGGCACCAGCGCAACTTCGCCGAGGTGGCGCGCGCCTTCGTCGGTGTCGAGAACCTTGTTGAAGAGATCGGCGTTCTTGGCCGATTTGAACTCCACCAGACGCCCGTTTTCGAAGCGCGCCTGCATTTCTTCGATCAGCGCACCATTGTGGCTCAGCGGCTTAGTGCCCGCGACATAGCCTTCAGCACGCAGCTTATGCGGGGTGGTGAACACTTCTTCGGTCGGAATATTGGGGTTGCAGGTCACGCCATTCTTGGCTTCCGACGCGCCGCCCTTCCACTTATGGCCATCAGCCAGACCGATGGTCAGGTCGGTGCCGGGACCGGTGTATTTGAGCGAAGCGAAGTTCTTTTCGTTCAGCCAGGTGTAGCGACGCTTGAGGTTGGCGTTGTGCTCTTTCCAAGCGCCAATCGGATCAGCCTGATCCACACGGCTCGCCTTAAAGATGGCGTCAGCGAGCTTTGCGACTGCCTCTTCTTCGCTATCATTGGGGAAGACGAGCTTGGCCCAGGCTGGCGTTGGGTAGGAAACAATGTTCCAGTTGATGTCAAAGCCGGTGATCAGCTCCATCGCTGGCTTATAAGCCGCCGAATTGGCCCTCATAGCGCGCGAGACCTTGTCCGGGTCTTGGCCGGCAAGCATCATCGGATTGTCGCCCGAGATCGCGAGGCGCGCAGCATTCTTCTTGTAAGCCTCGGCCATGCCCGAATAGAGCCAGCTAGCGCTGTGATCAAAGCTGGCATCATTGCCATAGCGATAGCGTGCCAAGGTCGCTTCTTCATCGGAGTAGATGGTCGTGACCAAACCGGCGCCGGCCTTATAGGCGTGCTCGGTGATGCGGCGCACCAGTGGCGCTGCCGTCATCGGTGCAGTGATAACCAGATCCTGCCCTTCAGCAAGCTGCAGACCCACTTTGATTGCGACTTCGCCGAGCTTGTCGAGCTTGACCGGATCGATGGGAGAATTGCTCACGGGGAGTGCCTTCGTCTTTTGAATCGTTGGGGGGAGCCTACTGCTCTCGCGCCAACAACGCCACACTTCGAAATCGGAAAATTTGTTGACTTAAATCAAAGTTTCGAGGGCTCGGGAGGTTCAAACCAAGGACATCTAAACCACGGAGTAAAGCCATGAGCATGACAGTCTTAATCGTTGGTGTTCTTGCATTTTTTGGTACTTTTGCCGGCGTAATCGGCTATGTGCAGTACCAGACGCGTGGCATGGCAGCACCGGGTTCGCTGCCAGTTCAATAAAGTTCAACTTCGCTGTTCGGGGGGACGGCGATGAGAGTGGGGTGGGCCGGCTCTGTGCCTGCAGGGCCTGACGCTAACCTGCGCCCCGCCCCACTCACCTTTATTGTGACACGGTTGCATCACCAGCCGATCAGAAAATTTCAGCCACTTGGCAGCGACACAGGGTTGTTCTAGAACCCGGTGTCGCTTCATTCTTTTTAAGGGAGACGTCTGATGAACTCATCTGTGTATCGCTCCCTTCCGGGAATTAGCTTCCGCTAAGACGCCCCGGCCGGGCATGTTTAATGCCCACTTCTTCCCAATTTTCCCAGCAGTCCGATTGGCCCTCTGGCCTCCCGTCTCTTTCGGTCCCCGACTGCTCATTCAAAATTCCGTTTTGAGGAACCGACGCCGGAGAGCGGGGTCGGTGGACGCAAATGACTCGCAAGAAACTCGATTTCCGAGCGGACGCTTTTAGAAACGTGCTGGGGTTCACCTTCCGGCATTGGAAAGGCCAACCGGTTCGTATTGCTACAATCATGGGTCTCGTCATGCTGGCCACTTTGGCCGAAGCGATGAGCCCAATCTTTGCTGGGCGCCTCGTGGATGCGGTCGCCGGTCAAGGCAATGACGCGGTCACAGCCGCAATCACGGCCTTCGTGACGATGAGCAGCCTTTATCTGTTCTCCGTCATCATGCGGCAGCTGACGTTTTTCAACATCATCAAGCTGACGCTCAAAATGATGGGCGAAATCGCCTCGAGCGCTTTCCATCGCGTCCAGCGCTTCTCGACCGATTGGCACGCCAACAGCTTTGCTGGCTCCACTGTCCGCAAGATCACGCGTGGCATGTGGGCGCTCGATCTGATGAACGACACTCTGCTCGTGGCACTCGTCCCTTCGCTCACCATGCTGGTTGGCGCGACCATCATTCTGGGCTTGCAGTGGCCAGTGATGGGCCTGCTCGTTGGCGTCGGTTCGATTATCTACATCACCGTCACGCTGACCCTCTCCACCGGCTATGTCGCCCCTGCGGCAACGCTGGCCAATGCCTGGGACACCCGCATGGGTGGCGCTCTTGCCGATGCGGTCAGCTGCAATTCGGTGGTGAAAGCATTTGGTGCAGAACACCGCGAAGAGAACCGCCTCTTGGGCGTTATTCGCAAGTGGGACAGCCGCACCCGTCGCACATGGCAGCGCGGCACCATCAATGGTGGTGTGCAGGGCCTGATGATGGCGATGATGCAGACCGCCATTCTGGGCCTTGTCATCTGGCTGTGGACGCAAGGGGAAGCAACCCCGGGCGACATCGCCTTTGTGCTCTCGATGTTCTTCCTGCTCTCGGGCCATTTGCGCGACGTGGGCCACCACATCCGCAATCTGCAGAAGTCGGTCAACGATATGGAAGAGCTGGTCAATCTCTATAGCCAGCCGCTCGGCATTGATGACAAGCCCGGCGCTACGCCCATCAAGATCACCGAAGGCGCGATCGCATTCAACGACGTGCGCTTCCAATATGGCTCGCATCAAACCCCGCTGTACGACAATTTCTCGGTGTCGATTAAGCCGGGCGAACGGGTTGGCCTCGTGGGGCACTCGGGCTCGGGCAAGACCACTTTCGTCAAGCTGATCCAGCGCCTTTATGACGTCAACGGTGGTTCTTTGACCATCGATGGTCAGAACATTGCCGAGCATCAGCAGGCTTCGCTCCGTGCGCAACTCGCTATCGTTCAGCAAGAGCCGATCCTCTTCCACCGCACTCTGGCAGAAAACATCTCTTATGCGCGCCCCGGCGCAAGCTTGAGCGAAGTGATGGAAGCGGCCAAGCAGGCCAATGCGCACGACTTTATCATGCGTCTGCCCAAGGGCTATGAGACCATGGTGGGCGAACGCGGGGTGAAACTGTCGGGCGGCGAGCGTCAGCGCGTTGCCATCGCACGCGCATTCTTGGCTGATGCACCCGTACTGATCCTCGACGAGGCCACCTCCAGCCTCGACAGTGAAAGTGAAGTGATGATCCAGGAGGCGATGGAGCGCCTCATGGAAGGGCGCACCACTTTGGTGATCGCGCACCGTCTCTCCACCGTTCGCGCGCTCGATCGTCTGTTGGTTTTCGACAAGGGCGAGATCGTTGAAGAAGGGAGCCACAATTCCCTCATCCGCCTCGACGGCGGCATCTATCGCCGTCTCTTTGAGCGGCAGGCGCTAGAACTCACCAAAGGCCTAATCGACTAATAAAAAGGGCACCCTCGGGTGCCCTTTTTCATTCTTAGAACATGCGGTCGCCAGCGGCCTCGATATAGGCCGTTTCCTCAGGCGTATTCTTGCGCCCCAATGCGGCGTTGCGCTTGGGGAAGCGACCGAATTTGGCGATCGTATCGCGGTGCTCTTTCATGAAGTTGAGCGTGCCTTCGTCGCCGTAAAGTCCGTAAAGGCGAACGCCTTCATCCTGCACGACGAGGCTTTCTGCGTGCATATGGGGCATATAGAAAAACGTCGCCCAAGCGTGATCCACCGCGTCATCTGCGCCAGCGGACACGGCCTCTTGGGCGAGCGCCAGTGCCATCTTGTCCTGCGCAAAAGCCTCAGGCTTTCCGCGATGCAATTGGCGGGAGAACTGGTCGAGCACAATAATCTCAGCCAAACGGCCTTCAGGCGTTTCGCGCCAGTGCCACGCTTCCCCGCGCGCCACTTCGGCGTGGAGTTCTGTGAAGCGCGCCGCTAGCTTTTCGTCAAAGGCAGGATCGCCGCCAAACCAATCTTTCGGCCCATGCTCGACGAACCAGAAATCGAGTACGGCTTTTGCATCCTGCATGAAAACGCTCCTAGGCAATGAAATTGGACCACCTTCATAACGAAGATGGTCCAACGGGTCATTAAGCAACGAGTTCGAGACGGATGCGGTTGCCGAAGGGGTCTTGGGTCTCAAGATCATTTCCGACCACTGCAACCGGAGCCCCTGCCTTTTCAAGGCGCGCCTTGAGTGCGGCAAGGCTATCGGCATCCGGCAGACGGATGGTGAACCATTTCAGACCCGCAGCGCCCGCTGGGGGCAGCGGTGCATTTGGTCCAGCCCAGACGTTAAACGCCAGACTGTGGGGCATGTAGTCGAGCCCAACATCCCCCATCCCATAGGAGTGGATCAGCAAGAACCCGGCAAAGCCGACGACGTCACGATAGAAGTCCATCGCCTTGTTGAGATCATTGACGTGAACATGGACGTGACCGATGCGCGTTCCCGCAGCCATGCGTGGCAAAAGCACAGGGTTCAGGCCAAGTTCGCCAAGAAGACCATCGAGATCAATCGGGTCGCGGCCAGAATGGAGCTTACCATCGGTGGTGACAGCATAGGACTCGCCCTTATCGGGGTCATTCAACGTGCCGCGCCATGGTGTTTCAAGCGTAATCTCGATGCCATTCCCATCCAGATCCCAGAGATAAATGGCTTCCGAGACAAGGTGGTCGGTCGGCGAAATGCGGACATTGCGCTGCAGCGCACGAACCGCCATCTGCGCCAGTTCTGCGCGCGACACGACATGTAGCGCAACGTGATAAAGGCCGATTGTGCGTGGCACGACCGGGCGATTGGCCCCGGTTTCAAGGACAATCAGTGGAACCCCGCCCGCGCCGAGGGTGAGCAGATTACCCTCTTCCGAGATCAAATCGAGCCCAACAACATCCTGCCAGATGGCGAGGGCCTTGTTGCGTTCAGTAACGGCGATATGGACAGGACCAAGCGTGGTGGTCAGTGGAAGCACCGGCTTGGAGCGAACATTAGTCTGGACAGATGCGTCGATCATTTCGTGCCTCCTTCGGCAAAATCATTGACCCTGATGTAGTCCGTTCCGGCGTTCACACAAAGCGGCCGACGCCGAAGGCTTCGTTCGATAGACTACACCCAATCAAATCCACCACAGACGTTCTACCGTCACGGCGCTTCAAAAGGGGAGATCAAGCGCAAGTCCGCCAGAAGCGCGTCCCGCGCGATCACACCGATGCTACCGGAGCGTCTTTGTGTCTCTTGGTTGAGGCGCACGACAACATAGGTCTCCTGTCCCTTTTGCGCCCACCCAACATACCAGCCCCAGCCCTTCGCGTAATCAAAGCTTTGGTCGGCGCGACGAGGATAGGCCGAGCCGGTTTTGCCATAAACAGCCCAGCCATTGACGGTGCCACCGCGCTGCACCAGCGCACGGGCATTCGCCTGTGCCTGCGCGCTCACGGGAAGCTGGTTCTTCAACAGATCGAGCAGAAAGCGAGCCTGATCGCGCGGCGAGATGAGCAGTGAGGAAGACACCCAAGCGCGGTCGAGACCATTGTTCTCGCCCTCATCGCCAGAAAAATCGGCATTGCCATAGCCAAAGCTGCGGGCATAGCGGGTGAGAACCTCTGGGCCGAGAAAGCGGGCTATGCGCTGGGAATACCAGAGCGTTGAATTGATCATCCATTGGGTCGGATTGGTGTTTTCTTGCCAATTGGCGCCCCAATCGGGATCGCCTTTGAAAAACTCCAGAACCGGCTCCTTTGGAGATTTGATAAAACCCGCGTCGAACCCCATCACCGCGAGAGGGACTTTAAACGTCGAAGCAGGCGTGACTGGCGTCGTGCAATCGCCGCGCTCAAAGACAATCGCGCCGGTCTGCACATCGCTCACCAGCGTGCACACCTCCTTGGCCTGGGCAGGAGCCCAAAGTGCCAACGCCACGATCAATGATAGTATAATGCGCATACGCCCCTCCACAGCCGGCCTCAAAAACGAATGACAAAAGCGACAGAAGTAGGACCAGAACCAGTGCCGACACTTGGGCCAAGCTTTTTCATGCGCCCTGCTGTGGTCGTTGCGCCTGCCCTGCTTGGCGTCACCCTGCTCATCAACGGTGTTGGCGGAATTATTGTCGAGACTGAGGCCTACGCACCCGACGATCCCGCGTCGCACAGTTTTCGTGGTCCCACACCGCGCAACCAAGCCATGTTCGGCCCACCGGGGCACGCCTATGTCTACCGCATCTACGGCATGCATTGGTGCCTCAACTTTGTCTGCGACAGCGGCCACGCCGTCCTTATCCGCGCTCTTCAACCCACCACCGGGATTGAGATAATGGCCGAAAGGCGCGGCACCATTGTCACCAAGCAGTTGTGCTCGGGCCCGGGAAAGCTGGCGCAAGCCTTGGGGGTGACCAAAGCTCTCGATGGCGCGCCGCTTTGTGCCCCAAATGCCCATTTGGTGCCCACCGACGAGCCCATAAGTGCCAGCACTGGGCCTAGAATTGGCCTATCAAAGGCCATTGAGGTGCCATGGCGTTTTGGGCTCATGGACTCACCCTTCTTGAGCCGCCCGTTCCCGAAAACGTAATGCCTCGCTTCGGGCTGCAATCTGGGCATGATCCATCACAAGGCCGCTGCAAGTGTTGCCACCCAGACTCACCCGTGATTCAAGGGTGACGTGGAAGCCATTGAGTCTCATGATCTGTTCTCGCCCCAACGCCAGCAGCGCCCGACGCCGCTCGCCGTTCTGCGCGATATATTCGGGCACAAGAACTTCCGGGGCCAGCAAGGCGATGTGATCGAACACGTCGTTGGCGGGGGCGATGCCGTCGTACTCTTCCCAACTGGCGCTGGTAAATCAATGTGTTACCAGATCCCAGCCATCTGCCGCCCCGGGGTTGGCATCGTCGTTTCGCCCCTCATCGCCCTGATGCGCGATCAAGTGGAAGCGCTCAAACAAGCCGGTGTCGCTGCCGCTGCCCTAAACTCATCCCTCACGGCTGAAGAATCCGCTGAAGTGCGCAGAAAACTGCGACGCGGCGAATTGGACCTGCTCTATGTGGCGCCCGAACGCGTGGCCACGCCGGGCTTTGCGCAGATGCTGGGTGATTGTGAAATCAGCCTATTTGCCATCGACGAAGCCCACTGCGTGAGCCAATGGGGCCATGACTTCCGCCCTGAATATCGCGAACTCATTCATTTGGTTGAGCTTTTCCCGGGCGTACCGCGCATCGCGCTGACCGCGACAGCCGACCCGTCGACCCGCGAAGACATTATCGAACGCTTGGGGCTTGAGCAGGCCGAGGTCTTCACCACCAGCTTTGACCGCCCCAATATCTCCTACTCCATTGTCGAGCGCGATAAGGCGCGCGAGCAGCTTTATGATTTCCTCTCCAGCCATCGCGGCGAAAGTGGCATCGTTTATTGCCTCAGCCGCGCCAAGGTTGAAGACCTTGCCGATTGGCTAGAGCGTAAGGGGATCAAGGCTTTACCCTATCATGCGGGGATGAGTTCCGACCGCCGCAGCGCCCATCAGGACGCCTTCCTCAAGGAAGAAGGCCTTTGTCTTGTGGCGACCGTGGCCTTTGGTATGGGCATCGATAAGCCCGACGTGCGCTATGTGGCGCATATGGATTTGCCTTCATCTATCGAGGCTTACTACCAGGAAACCGGCCGCGGCGGACGCGATGGCCAGCCCGCCGACGCCTGGATGAGCTATGGCATGGCCGATGTGGTGCAACGTCGACGGATGATCGACGAAGGCAATGCGCCCGACGAGATCAAGCGCCTAGAGCATAGCAAACTCAATGCCTTGCTCGGTGTTTGTGAAACCGCAGGCTGCCGTCGACAAGCCATTCTCAACCACTTTGGCGAAGCTCATCCGGGAAAATGCGGTAATTGCGACACCTGCCGCTCACCGGTCGAAAGTTGGGACGGCACCGAGGCCGCGATCAAGGCTTTGGCCGCGATCTATCGGACCGGAATGCGGTTCGGCGCGGCCCATGTGATCGATGTGCTGACGGGCAAAGAAACCGAGAAAATCCAACGCTTTGGCCATCAGCACCAGAAGGTTTTTGGTCAAGGTAAAGAGCTCGACGCCAAAAGCTGGCAGTCCGTCATCCGTCAGTTGACAGCGCAAGGTCTGATCATCGTCGACCACGCCAACCATGGGGCGCTGACACTCTCCGAAAATGCAGGGCTGGTATTTAAACGCGAACGCACGGTGATCCTGCGTAAGGACCGCCCGAAGAAGGCCCTTGAGGTTCGCCGTTCGCTGCAAAAGGCGGTTGAGCTACCAGCCGAATGCCAGCCCCTATTTGACGCGCTGCGCGAAGAGCGCCTGCGCCTCGCCAAGCTGCAAGGCGTTCCACCATATGTGATTTTCCATGACGCGACGCTTCGCGCCATGGCTCTCGCACGGCCTACACACCCTCATGATATGCTAAACCTTCCCGGCGTTGGCCAAGGCAAGCTTGATCGGTATGGCGAAGACTTTTTGGCGGTCGTTCGCGCTAACATTTAAAACCACGGCCAGTTCGCAAATCCAAAGCGTCTCGGCGCAATTCGAGAAGGTGTTCTATGGAATTGGGCAAGAGCGGCAAGGGTAGTCGGCTCCAGATCGTGGACGTCGCGCGCGGCGTAGCGATCATCGCTATGGTCGTCTACCACCTCTTCTGGGACCTCTCTTACTTTCGCATCTTCCCAGTTGACGTAGGCTATGACCCGGCGTGGGTGTTTTTCGCGCGGTCCATACTGTTTACGTTCATGTTTCTGGTCGGCGTAGGGCTGGTCTTGGGCCATGGAACGGGTGTGCGTTGGCGTTCATTTTGGAAGCGCTGGGCCTTTGTGGCCGCAGGCGCGGCCATCATAACCGTTTCCACCTACTTCACTTTCCCCGACACCTTCGTCTATTTCGGCGTTCTCCACGCTATAGCTGCCGTCAGTGTTTTGGCGCTGCCGTTCCTGTTCACCCCACTCTGGCTGACTGGGCTGGCAGGGCTCATCATCGCAGTCCTGCCCTTCGTTTTCTCCAACCCCTTCTTTGATCCGAAGATCACCAGTTGGATCGGCTTTTCTGTAGTACCGCCTCCGGCGAATGATCTCGTCCCCCTGTTTCCATGGCTCGGCGTGGCGCTGCTCGGCGTGGCGGCGATGCGGTTTATCCGCGCCAACGAATGGGACGCCCGCTTGGCGCAACTCAACTCAACCACCGCTTTGGCGCGTGGACTGGCCTTCTTGGGCCGCTGGAGCCTTCTTATCTATCTGCTGCATCAACCTATTTTACTGGGTGTGCTGACGCCTCTCGCTGGGGCATTAGGGACACAGGAGGCGGCCCGGGAGATTGAGTTTTTGTCGGCCTGTCAGACCACCTGCGAAACCAACGGCACGACGGCTGAACAATGCGCCATCTACTGCCAATGTGGGCTCGCAGGTATCGAGCGCGACCAGCTTTGGGACCCGATTTACTCCGGCGTTTTCAATGACGAGCAGCAAGCCAAGCTCGATGCAAACAATCGCCAGTGCTCGGTGCTGATCTATCCGGAGTTGGAAGGAACGCTACCCGAATTGTGAGGTTCTTTTGTGGGCGGCGTTTCAGCCCCCTCAGCCGGCCCCTGACCGACTAAACCTTAACCCCGTCATTGCCAGATCCAGTCGGGTGAAGACGGGGTTGAGGGTGCGGTACGGGACGTTCGCGGCGGCTAAGTGCTTGCCGCTTTGGCATTGGCGGAAGCGACCAGTTCGTCGGGAATGTCGTCGAAGCTGGCGTAGTTCATATTGTAGAGCTTTGAGTACAGCCCACCCAACTCCATGAGCTGGTTGTGATTACCCTCTTCGATCTTTTCGCCGTTTTGCAACACGATGATGCGGTCAGCGCCACGAATGGTGGCAAGGCGATGGGCGATAACCATGCCTGTGCGACCCTTGAGCAAGATTTCGAGCGCCTTTTGGATTTGGCGTTCGGTGTAGCTGTCGATATTGGCGGTCGCCTCGTCGAGGACGAGAATTTTCGCATCGGCCACTAGCGCGCGGGCAAAGCTGAGCAATTGGCGTTGGCCGAGTGAAAAGTTTGAGCCTCGCTGTTCCAACTGGGTGTCATAGGCTTCAGGAAGACGAGCGATAAAATCATGCGCGCCGACGGCTTTGGCAGCGGCAATGACGTCGTCACGGGTAGCCGTCAACTTGTTGTAGCGAATGTTTTCGAAAATGGTGCCGGTGAAAAGGAAGGGCTCCTGCAACACCATGGCCACCTGCGCCCCAAGACTCTCTTGCGTCACGTCGCGTACGTCGTGACCACCGACCATCACCGCCCCGTCCTGCACTTCGTAAAAGCGATGAACGAGCGACATGGCCGAGGTTTTGCCAGAACCTGTTGGGCCGACCAAGGCGACGGTTTCGCCTGGGTTGACCTTGAACGACACGTTCTTCAACACCGGGCGCTTTGGATCATAGCCGAAAACGACGTTGCGGAATTCGACTGAGCCATCCATGTCAGCGCCGAGGGTTTCGGCATCTGGCTTGTCGTCGATGACCACTGGCAAGTCGATGACTTCCATAATGCGACGCCCCGACGTCATGGCGCGCTGCATGATGGAATATTGCATGGTCAGCGACCGGATCGGATCAAAAAAGCGCTGAATATAGAACAGGAAAGCGACAATGACGCCGACCTGCAAATTGCCATTGAGGACCATGGCGCCGCCGACTACGATAACAGTCGCCATGGAAATGCCGGTCAGACTATCAACGATCGGCACCATGACCTGAGCATATTTTGAGCCGGTCAGCTGAGTGCGCAAATTGGCATAGGCCTTATCGTCGTAGAGGTCGAAATTGACCCGCTGACGATCAAGGTTCTGCACTGTGCGAACGCCATTGATGCCTTCGGCCATAGCGCCTGCTGTGGTCGAATTAGTCTCATGTGCGGCCCAGAAAGCGCGTTTGGCCGGCGGCAACCAGAAGAGGCGGACGACAAACAGGATCGGCATAGTGACAAGCGTCAGAAGCCCCAGCCATGGATCAAGCGTCAGCAGCACGATGACAATGCCGAAGAGCAGAACAATGTCCCCGACGGAAATGATGGAGGTTTCCAGAAACTCCTGCATCGAGTTCACATCGCCCTGTAGGCGCGACATGAGACGACCGACCTCGGTCTTATCCATATAGCTCAGCGAGACGCGCTGTAGCTGGGCCATCATGGCGCGGCGCATGTCGAAAAGAACATTCTCGGCTACGTCACCGACCTGCTTTTCTTGCGTATAGGAGGCGACATAGTTCACCAAAATGGCAATGGAGAAAGCCACTAAGGCGGAGATGAGGTTGTTGGTATTGCCACCTGCGCTCATGCCGCTGTCGATGGCATTGCCGATGATCAGTGGGATGGCGAGCTGGGAGCCGGTGAACACCAGCACAGAGGCCACCGATATATAGATCTTCTTCCGGTAGGGACGGACATAGGCCCAGATGCGCCGCACGGTTTGCGGATCATAGGCTTTACCAAACACCTCTTCTTCGACGCGATGGCTGCCAACCGAAGCGCGAGGGGGGCGCTGTCCGGGGAAAGTGGCGGTATCGCGCTCGTCGTCGGTCTCAATGACGCTCATTCTGCGGCCCCTTCCAACTCTTCGGTGGGGCGGGTCTGCAGATCGTAAAGGGCGGCATAGCGCCCGTTGAGCGCCAGCAGCTGATCATGTGTGCCCCGTTCAACGATCCGGCCATCTTCAAGGAAGAGGATGAGGTTGGCATGCATGAGCGAGGAAAGGCGATGAGCGATTATCATGGTGACACGATCGGAAGCGTAGCGGCGGATAGCGCTGCGAATACGGTGTTCGGTTCCCGCATCAATAGCGGCGGTTGAATCGTCGAACACCATAACCGCCGGTTTCAATACGAGGGCGCGGGCGATGGAGAGGCGCTGGCGCTGGCCGCCAGACAAGGACACGCCACGCTCGCCGACGACTGTGTCGTAATCGGCAGGCAGGCCCGCGATATAATTGTGCAATTGAGCGCTCTCAGCAGCGCGTTCGATCTTGCGCTCCTTGGCCCACGGGTCGCCATAGGCGATGTTGTTTTCAATCGTGGTCGTGAAGAGGAAGCTATCCTGCTGAACGACGGCCACCGAACGCCGCAGACTTTCGAGGGTCACCTTGCGCACGTCCTGCCCATCAATGGTGACGCGGCCAGAGGTGACATCGTAAAAGCGCGGAATAAGATGGGCGAGCGTGGATTTGCCTGAACCCGGCGCTCCCACGATACCGACGGTTTGCCCAGCATGCGCTTCAAAGGAAACACCGTTGAGGGTTGGGACGGTCATGCCCGGATAGGTGAAATGCACATCTTCAAAGCGCAGCGTGCCCTTGGACACCTTGAGCGGGGTCGCGTCTGAAGCATCCACGATCTCATTATCTTCGTCCAAAAATCCGAAGAAGCGCTCGCCGCATGTGGAGGCGCGGGCGAAGGAATTGACCATCATCCCGAGCTGGCGCACCGGCATTTGCAAAATGGTCATGAAGGTCAGGAAACTGGCCAGCGTGCCAATGCTGATCTCGCCTGCGATGACTTTATTGCCGCCAAACCACAGCACAAGCGCCATGGAGATAAAGAAGGACAGATTCATCGCCGAGGTGGATTTGACGCGGATTTTCACGCGGTCATGCGCCAAGGCCAGCGCTTCGGCTGAGGCCGTGTCGAATTTATCCATTTCGTATTTTTGGCCGGAGAAGGCGCGGACGACGCGGATACCGCCGAGGTTTTCTTCCATGACGCGGGTCATCACCGCGAGCTTTTTTTGCAGAACCAGCCAGGTGGAGCGCAAGGTGAGCTGTGCGATGGAGGAGTTCCAGGCGACGAACGGGACGAAGCTCAGGGCCAATACCGCCAACAGAGGATCTGTCGAGAACAGCATGTAGGCGCCAATCCCGAGCAGCACGCAGAACAGAAAGACGCGGATAATACCGGTCGAGAAAAAGACGCGGATGCCTTCAAGATCGAGCAGGCCGATGGTGATCAAGTCGCCGGAGTGGACCCGGTCGTGATAAGAATAGGAAAGCCGCTGGACCTTTTCGTAAAAGGCCAAGCGCAGCTCATAGCCGACATAGTGGGTGACGCTTTCGGCGTAATAGTTCTGAACCAGCGTGAACAGGCCGCGCAGCACAGAGACAACGAACAAAGTTACCGCTGTCCAAAGCAGCGCTTCCTGCGCCCCCTCGCCCGCCACGGTCAGCACATTTTGCGCCTGATCTATGGCCTGCCCCAAAAGCCGAGGGATCAGCAATTGCAGGGTGGCGGCGATCAACGTCGCGCCGATCGCAAAACTGGCCTGCCAATAGTGACGGAGAGAATAGATCGCGATACGCAACAGGGGACTTTGCCCCTTGCCACTATGGGCCGCAGCGACATGAGTTCGTGCATCACCGCGTGAACGTTCGCGGCCAGCCTTGAGGGTAATCAAGGGACTAATCCAGAAATAGTGTGGGGCCCGAAGGGGAGGCGGAAACCGTCGACCAACGATCGGGCAAATCAACTCGCGTCCCTATAAGAGGCCGAATAGACTTACCATTCAAGATGCATTTAGCGCAAAAGTATGACTGTTTTTCCGCATTGTTGGAGAATAACGGCATATTGGTCACGCATGGCCCCATGCTTAAGCAGCGATGGCCAGAAAGATCGCGCTGCGCCATGGCTTGGCGTGAGGAGAACTTCAATGCCCGCGTTTGCCACTATCGCCCTGATTGCCGTCGCTGTTTTGACGACATCTACCATTTCGGGCGTGTTCGGCATGGCGGGAGGCCTGATCCTACTAGCCCTTTTGCTCACGCTGCTGCCCGTAGCGACAGCAATTGCTGTTCAAGGCGCAATCCAAATTCTAGCGAATGGCTCGCGGGCATGGCTATCGCGCGAACATATCGACTGGCGCATCCTCTCAATCATCTGCGCGGGTCTATTTTGCGTTGGCGTCATCCTCTTCACCATTCGCTACATGCCCGATCTGGCAACGGTTTATATCGTCATTGGTCTCCTACCCATCTTGGTCTGGATCCCCAATCAATGGCTGCAGCTTGACGCCAGCAAACCGTTTCACGCCTTTCTCGCTGGTTTCCTTGGTGGCGGGCTTAACCTCACAGTTGGTGTTGCCGGGCCGACCATCGACATTTTCTTTATTCGCACGCAGATGGACCGCCGACGGATTATTGCGACCAAAGCCGCGTCGCAGGTGATCTCCCACGCGGCCAAAGTGGTGTTCTACTCGGGTCTCGCTGCGGCCATGGGCATGGGCGACTGGCTCATTGTGCTGATCGCTGCGCCCTTCGCAATTGCGGGCACAAGTCTGGGCTATTACATTTTGCAGCGCATAACGGACGCGGGATTCCGCAAGTGGACACGGCTCATCGTTACCGCCATTGGCCTCTATTATTTGGTGCGCGGCCTGATGATGGTTGGCGGGGTCTGATTTCCTGTGGGATTACAGGATATTGCTAAAAGCGGTTCACACATTTGATGGCATTGGATTATGGTGGCTTAGGGAGACACCATGGCACCATTCGACAGCGTAACCGCACGACTGATTTTGCTCTTGGCAGAGACCGGCTCTATCGGCCGCGCTGCAGAGCGAGAAGGTATTGCATCTTCAGCGGTTAGCCGCCGAGTTTCGGACCTTGAGGCGCGCCTTGGCGTTGTGCTTTTTGATCGCTCCGCTCATGGCGTGAAGCTGACAAAAGCAGGCGAGGCCTATGCCGATGGGTGCCGAACGGTGTTGCGCTCCATCGCGGATCTCGACGCTATCATGGCCGATTTCAGCTCGGGGTCGCGTGGTAGCCTGCGGCTGGCCTGTACTGGCTCGGCGCTAACCGGGCGGTTGCCTGAGTTGCTGGCCAAGTTCGCCGGCAAGTATCCGGGCATTGAAATTGCCATTCGAGAGATGGGTGCGGCCAAGGCACTGATGGCGCTCGACGAAGGCCAGGCGGACGTCGCTATTGTCTCGGACAACTACGACTTTACGCGTTTTGATATTCGGCCTTTTGAAGACGAGCGCGTCTGGGTATTGGCACCACCAGAACATCCGCTGGCGGAAAAGATCGAGCCGCGCAAGGCCCTCGCATTTGAGCACGCTCTTCCCTATCCAATCGTCGGCATCCACCGGACCGGCTCGCTCGATCGTCTGTTGAGTGAAGCGGCAGAAGAACAGGGAAAGACCCTCAACGAGGCCCTGCGGGTTGAAAGCTTCCCAGCGCTCGTGCGCATGGTTGAAGCTGGCTTCGGAATCGGTTTCCTGCGCTCAACGAGCCTGCATTTATTGGCTGGCACAGATCTGGTCTGTGCACCTTTGGCTGAGCCTTGGGCAATGCGGCAACTTTTGGTCGCGCGACGCAAATCCTCCCCACTTTCTGCAGCCATGAAAAGCTTTATTGCATTGGCTGGAGAGACTTACCTTCCCAACACATAAATACGAACATCGATCTCATATTTTCCTTTGACTCGCCGAAAAAGCGAGTCTAGGAAACCGGACAAGCACTCTCAACAAAGGGTGTTCAGTTCACTCAACCTCGATTGGATCGATCTCGTGAGCACATTGTTCCGTTCCACTGCCGTAGCTGCAGCGCTGTTTGCTGGCGCTCTTTCGATGGCCACCTCGGCTATCGCTCAGGATAAGGTTATCGCCCACGCACAGGGTGAAACCACTATTTCGGGCGTTCCGGAAAAGGTACTGGTTCAGGACTGGGCCGCGTTTGACAATCTTTCGGCTCTCGGCGTTACCGTTGCTGGCATTCCGGGCTCGAACGCTCCTGGTTACCTTGCTCCGAGCATTCCTGCTGACGCGGCCAAAATTGGCTCGCTGCAGGAGCCAGACTTTGAAGGCATCGCAGCTCTCGAAGCCGACCTCTACATCGTTGGCGCTCGTTCGCGTAACGCTTACGAAACAGCCAAGGAAATCGCTCCAACCGTTGACTTGTCGGTCGACAATGGCGCGATCATCGATGGCCTCAAGACCAATTTGACCAAGCTTGGCGACATCTTCGGCAAGCAGGACAAGGCAGCTGAACTGATCGCCAACGTCGACGCTAAGGTCGCTGAAGTGAAGGCCGCTGCTGAAGGCAAGGGCACTGCTCTGGTTGTCGTCACCAATGCTGGCAAGCTCGGCGTATATGGCCCAGACAGCCGCGTTTCCTGGCTCTACAATGAAGTCGGCATGCCATCTGCTCTCGCTGCGGTCAATGACGGCGACCACGGTGGCGACGCTGTAACCTTTGAATTCCTGCTCGAAACCAATCCTGATTGGGTCTTCGTTGTCGACCGCGACGCCGGTGTTGGTAACGAAGGTGGCGCGAAGGCTCTGCTGGACAACGAACTGTTCAACCAGACCACTGCTGCCAAGGAAGGCAACATCGTTTACGTTGACCCACAGGCCGCTTACATCACCATGAATGGCTATTCGGCAGTAATGCTGCTGCTGGATCAGGTTTTGGCTGGCCTCAACGGTTAAGCTTTGCATTCAGGGGTCCGACTGGTTAGACCGGTCGGGCCCTTTTCTATTTCTAGTAGACGGAAGAACGGAAAGCCGATTGCCCGCTCTTATCGCCGCCTTTTTTGTCACGATCGCCTTGGCGATCGTCAGTTTATTTGTGGGCGTCAGTGATGTGTCACTGACGTCATTGTTGTCTGGTGGGATGAACGGTCGTCCGGGCGAAGTGCTGCTGATCAGCCGTATTCCGCGAACCATTGCTTTGGTCCTTGCAGGCGCCTCTATGGCGATCTCGGGCCTTGTGATGCAGATGATCGTGCGCAATCGCTTTGTCGAACCCGGCACGACGGGGACGAGCGAGAGCGCAACGCTCGGCTTCCTCACCGTTACCCTCTTAGCGCCCGGTTGGCCGCTGATGGCCAAAATGGCCGTCGCAGCGCTGTTTGCACTGGGCGGCACGGCTCTCTTCTTGCGTGTTTTGCGCGCCATACCACTGCGCGATGTGTTGCTGGTGCCGCTGGTGGGCATAATGCTCGGTGGCATTATTGGCGCGCTTGGTGCCTTTATCGCCTATCGCGCCAATCTCATGGGCTCGCTGCTGGCATGGAACATGGGCGACTTCTCCGGCGTGATCCGTGGCCGCTATGAACTGTTGTGGTTCGGGCTTGCCGGATGCGTTCTCGCTTACATCGCCGCAGATCGGTTCACCGTAGCAGGCATGGGCAAGGATTTTACCACCAATCTTGGGCTCAACTATAGGCATGTGATGTTCCTCGGCCTGCTGATTGTTTCGGTGGTGAGCGCCGTGGTCCTCGTCTCGGTCGGGTCAATTCCCTTCCTTGGGCTGATTGTTCCGAACCTTGTGAGCATGCTGATCGGCGATAACATGCGCCGCACGGTGCCGTGGGTCGCTATTGGCGGTGCGGGCATGGTGCTGGCCTGCGATATCGTCGGGCGCATCATCCGCTATCCCTACGAAATCCCAATCTCAGTGGTCATGGGCGTGGTTGGCGCAGTGTTGTTCCTCTACCTGCTGCTCCGGACGCCGCGAGGTGCAAAATGAGCACCGCGGCCATGTCGACCAATCCCCTAGCGCGGCTCTCGCGGCCTGCCTGGGTCCTCATTATTCTTTCGGTTCTTGCCGTTGCGTCCGTTGTGCTGTTCATGACCCTTGGGGCTAAGGGAAGCTGGAGCTTCATCTTGCCGTTCCGCGGTAAGAAACTGCTCGGTCTCGTGTTGGTTGCCTATGCGGTTGCCGTCTCGACCGTGCTGTTCCAGACAGTGACCAATAACCGAATTTTGACTCCCTCAATCATGGGCTTTGACGCGCTTTATGTGCTGATCAAAACCTCGATTGTCTTCTTCCTCGGCGTCGGCGCTCTGACATCGATCTCAAGCGAGTGGCAGTTCATCTTCTCGCTCGTCGCAATGGTCACTTTCTCCGGCCTGCTCTTCCGTTGGTTGTTCCTCGGCGAAGAGAGAAGCCTGCACCTCTTGGTTCTGGTTGGGATTATTTTCGGTACGCTGTTCAGATCCTTTGCCAATCTCATGCAGCGCATGATGGATCCGGGCGCATTCAACGTCTTGCAGGACACGCTGTTCGCCAGCTTCTCGACGACTGATCCTGCGCTTCTGGGCATTTCCTGCGTCATCGTCGGCGTCGTCAGTGTGGTCGGCTTCCGCATGATGCATGTCTATGACGTGCTCAATCTGGGCCGCGCGCACGCTATCAATCTGGGCGTGGACTATAAGCGCACCATCGCCATCATCCTCGTGTTGGTGTCGATCCTCGTCTCAGTTTCGACCGCACTTGTCGGCCCCGTCACCTTTTTCGGGCTGCTGGTTGTGACGCTAGCGCACTCGCTCATTGGCAATTCACTTCACCGCTTTGTGCTTCCCGCTTCGGTGCTGCTTGGGATAATTGCTCTGGTGGGCGGGCAGACCCTGCTCGAACGCGTATTCGCATTTGACACTGCACTTTCGATCATCATCGAATTCCTTGGTGGTGTTGTCTTTATTGCCCTCGTGCTGAGGAGATCTGCCCGATGATTATTACGTCGGAAGTCACCAAGAATTACGGCTCTAGCTGCGTCGTCGACGGCGTTACACTGGAGCTGCCACAGGGTGGCGTGACCTCCATCATCGGCCCCAATGGGGCGGGTAAGTCGACACTTCTGTCCATGGTTTCGCGCCTGATGGCGATGGACAAAGGCAGCGTGACGATCGGCGGATTGGATGTGACCACGGCCAAGAGCGATGAGCTGGCAAAGCGGCTCTCGATCCTCCGCCAAGACAACCACATGACGGCGCGCCTGACCGTTCATGACCTCGTGTCATTCGGACGTTATCCGCACTCCAAGGGGCGGCTTAATGTGCAGGACAAAGAGCATATTGACCGCGCAATCAAGTACTTGGACCTAGAGGCACTCTCAGGGCGTTTCCTTGATGAACTTTCTGGTGGCCAACGGCAGCGTGCTTTTGTGGCGATGGTTTTGGCGCAGGACACGGACTATGTGCTGCTCGACGAACCGCTGAATAATCTCGATATGAAGCATGCCATGGGCATGATGAAGCTAATGCGTCAGGCCGCTGATGACCTTGGCAAAACAGTAGTTTTGGTGTTGCACGACATCAACTTCGCCTCTTGGTACTCAGACCATATCGTCGCCATGAAGCTGGGCAAGGTCGCCGCTCAGGGGACGGTCAAAGAGATCATCAAGCCGGAAGTGCTCAACCCCATTTATGAAATGGATATCAATGTGCACGAAATTGGCGGGCAGTTGATCTCGGTCTATTACGGCTGAGCGGGCAAACCGTCCTCATAGCAGACGATACGGCCCCGTCCCTCGGCCTTCGCCGCGTAGCAGGCGGCATCGGCTTCGCCCATGAAGCCAAGCACCGATGCGGGACCCGAAGTGATGAGTGTCAGCCCGGCGCTGGCTGAAACACGATGGACCTGCCCTGACCATTCAAAGGCAAGCGCTGTGATGGCGCGGATGATCTTCTCGCCGACCCGCAGGCCGTTTTCCCTTGTGCAGCCATTGAGGATGATGGCGAATTCGTCGCCGCCAATGCGTGCCACGGTGTCATGGGTCCGACAGCAATCGCGAATGGTCTTGGCGACCATCTTCAGCAGCGCATCACCGGCGGCGTGTCCGGCCGTGTCATTGACCGGCTTGAAATGGTCGAGGTCAATGAAGATCAGGCAGGACGGTTTTTCGGTCTCACGCGCTGCAATAATCGACCGGGCCAGCGCCTTCTCGAAGGCGGCGCGATTGGTGAGATCGGTCAGTGGGTCGTGGCTGGCAGTATGGGCCAGCTGGCGCTGCAGCGTGCGACTATGCGTTACATCCTGGAAAATCAGCACGGCACCAATGACTTGATCGGCACTACCGATGACGGGGGCGGCGGTGCAGCGGATTTCGCGGGGCGTGCCGTCAGTTCCGATGAGCTCAGCATCGTCTTCCACCTGGATGGCCGCGCCTGCTTTAAGGCAGGCCTGCACCGGGCATTCCATCTTCATACCACTGGCGTGATCCTGGAGGTTGAGCACGTCGCCTACGGGCAGCCCGCGCGCTTCGGCAGCGCTAATACCGGTGAGATGCTCTGCGGCGGCGTTCATGAAGTCCACCCGCCCTTCGGCATCGGCCGAGATCATGCCATCGGCCACCGAGGCCAATATGATGCGCAGGCGTTCCTTTTCCTCGGCCAGTTCCTGCTCGACCATCTTGATATGGGTAATGTCGGTATCGGTACCGATGGTGCGCAGCGGCTCGCCTGCCTCATCCCATTCGACCGCCCGACCGCGGCTGAGAATCCAGACATAGGAGCCATCCTTTCGGCGCTCACGATATTCGAGACCCTGGAAAGTTTCATCGCTCTGGGCCTGACGGTCAATATTGGCTTCTACCGCGGGCAGATCGTCCGGGTGAATGCGGGAATGCCAAGCTGCCGTGGCGCCGTCGACCCATTCGTCCGGACCAAGGCCGCGCATCAGACGCCAAGCGGCGGAATAGAAAATGCTGTCAGTACGGTAGTCATAGTCCCAGACGCCCTGGCGGGCGCTCTGAAGGGCAAAGCGCCAACGCTTTTCGGTATAAATGAGGGCTTCTTCGGCCTTTTTCTGTACGTCGATACTGGCGAGCTGCAGGATGAACAACGCCACCTTAGATGTCGCCTCAAAGCGCTGTGCGGCGACCAGAACCCATATCGGGTTGGCGTCGGCGTGGCTGAGGCGATGTTCTCCATGCAGGGACGATATTTCCCCGCGCACCAAGCTCTCGAACTGTAGGCCTAGCGCGGTATCGTCACTGGGATGGACGAGATCGGACAGGTTCCGACCCTCCATATCTGATGACTGACGGCCCAGGAGGCCGGCACAGGCGGGATTGGCATGCACGATGGCACCGCTTGCCTCGATCAGCATCATCCCGAAGGGCTGGTGATCAAAGATACGCACTGCGTCCTTCAGAGACCCATCCATCCACTGGTTCTGGGCTGCGGCAGGTAAAACCCTATGTGGCGGTACCATGACTGTCGCTCATTCCAACCTGGAAAGGATGAAATCGCGCTCTTTAGCAAGGCCGTGCCATTCCGAAGGCTCACGCGCATCGAAGATGAGTGTATAGGGCCCCTGATATCGCGCGTCCTCAGCAATTGAGATGCACTGACCATAGTCATCTTGATTGAGCACGCCATCGATAAAATCGGCCTTGGCATGACACAGCTCTGCCCGTGGGAAGATGGATTTGAGCTCGGCGTATTTGTTGGGGCCGGTAAAATTGCCGAAGTCTGCCAAGAGGCCAACTCGGCCATCAAGCCGATCGAGAAGCGTATGAACGCTCTCTGCCGTCGAAAGCAGATCGTACCAGTTCTCTGTGACGATGCGCGTCTCGCCGCTGTTGGCTTTGAGAAGATTTTTAAAGCCTGCCAATGAGGCCGCCAATGTTTCCGGGCGAGGCTTTTGCTTACCTGCAATCACGCGGGCATTATGCGCGCCCAGAGCATTGGCCACTTCCACCCAACCGGCAATCCAATTGGTGTCGCGCTGATGATGGATTGGGTCGGTCATGTCGCCCGCATCAATGAGCAGGGTTTGCAGCGTGACCTTGGCGATGTCCAGCTGGTCACGCAGTTCGGCCAAGTAGATCGGGTCTCGGCTGCGCAAGTGAAAAGAAACAATCTCCAGCCGGTTATAACCATGATTGGCAAGTACCGATGGCAGACCGAGCAATGTTTCGGTGCCAGCACCATAAGTTTCGGCCATCGCCGTGACCTCATTGCTATCGAGATCATGGGGATAGGTGGTGCCCAACAACCGATGGAGCGACCATGTCGACACAGCTATTCGGTGCGCAGCTTTGGTCATTTCAACATCCTCCCTTTGCTAGGATTTCATGACCGGAAGAGGAGAGCAAGCACAGATCGACTTAACGGAGCTGTTGGTTTCGTTTAAGGAGAAAACGAAAGAAGGACACCACACCGATGACACCCTCACTGCGACAAGCGAAAATTGTAGAACTCGCGCGCGAGCTGGGTGAAGTGACCGTTGAAAGTCTGGTTGAGACCTTCGGCGTGACCCCACAGACCATCCGCAAAGACCTCAATATTTTGTGTGACAGAGGCTCACTCAAGCGCACTCACGGCGGGGCGATGCACCCTTCAGGCGTTGAGAATGTTGAATATGAGGCGCGGCGACAAATCGCGACCAATGAAAAGCGCGCTATCGGGGAGGCTGCTGCAAAGCTCATTCCGGACAATGCGTCGCTGCTGATCAATATTGGCACGACTACCGAAGCCGTCAGCCAGGCGCTGAGCGAGCATCGCGGCCTGATGGTGATTACCAATAATATCAACGTGGCGAACCGCTTGCGGGTCGTGCCCAGCATTGAAGTGGTGATCGCCAGTGGCGTGGTCCGGCCTTCCGATGGCGGGATCGTGGGGGAAGCGGCGGTCGACTTTATCCGGCAGTTTAAGGTCGACTTTGCCGTCATCGGCGTTTCCGCCATCGATAGCGATGGGTCACTCTTGGACTTCGACTATCGTGAGGTGAAGGTCGCGCAAGCCATTATCGCCAATGCGCGTCATGTCATCGTGGTGTCCGACTCGACCAAGTTCACCCGCACTGCGCCAGTGAGAATTGGGCATTTGAGCCAAGCTCATAGCTTCATCACGGACGCCTGCCCCCCTGCAATCCGGCAGCTGTGCGCGGAGGCGGGGGTGACAGTGATCGAGACGCAATTGCGCTCGAATTAGTAGATCATCAGGGCTTGTTCAGAGAGGCGAAGGCCCTCGGAAGCGTCGCCAAAGCCTGTGGCTGCCACAGCTTTGAAAATGCGGCGCGCTTCGCGATAGAGCTTCATGTGGTAGTAGCTCCAGGCACGCAGGGTCAAAAGGTCATTGCGCTCTGGGGCGTATTGGCCACGTAAATTGAGATATTCTATGGCTTTGATGTAGTCGCCAGCCGCGTAAGCGGTTTGGGCCTTTTGCGTCATAATGCCGATTTCGAGCTCGACAGCGCGGGCACTTGGAAGTGGTGCTGAGGCGGCGGCAACGGCGGCATTATCGGGCAGTCCCATGCGCATATAGGCAAGCGACTGACCATAAGCAGCATCGCTGCGTGTGGCCGCAGCGGAAGACTGGAGCGCGCGCTCAAAGGCTTCAGCGGCTTGCGCCGGACGGTTGAGGCCCATCAGGCACCACGCCTGACTAAGCGCTGCACCGGGGGAGAGGGATGCCGCTGGCACTGGGTTCTGACAGGAGCGGGAGCCGCCACCACCGGAGCCGGAGGAGCCCGACGCAGCAGCGCGCGGCGCAGATGTGGGGGCTGCGGCAGGACGCGCGGCGACCGGTTTGGCGACCACGTCCTGAACCGGAGCCGTTGGCGTATTGGGTCGGGAACCATCGACGACGCGCGGGAATGCGGCAATGCGCTCAGAGCGGTTGCCCCACTGGGCCTTGATCGCCTGGACAGTATCGAGGTCGCCAGCAGCATTGGATGCAACCAGCAGGCCATAGGCGGCTTTTTCAAGATCTGGCTGCCAGCGCAGCGAGAGGGTAAACCACTCGATCGCCGTCGTGATCTGATCAAAACCATAGGCATACCAGCCCATTTCCTGCGCCGCATTGGCATCGCGGGTCGAGGAAATGGCATCAACCATGCGCCCAAGAGCATCGCTATCGAGCGACACGCGAGGATCGAGCGACAGCACTGCGGCCACAGCGTCAAGATACATGGCCGACATCTCTTCGCTGAGGTCGGAATAGGGCGCGAGGATTTCTTCGGCGACGCGATAATCGCGCAATTGCAGCAGAGCCGCGGCAAGGGCCAGGGCCGACGCTTCCGAGGGGTCTTTTTCGAGCGCCTGTTCAAACAGACGACGCGCTTCGTTCGGGCGGGCGCGTTCGAGCTTGTAGAAGCCAAAGAGGCGCAGGTCTTCTGCCGAGGATTGCTCGTTTATTGAGCGTTCGAAGAAAGCCACGTCGGCCGGTGACACCGGAACGCCGCCAACTTCAAGCGAAGAGGCGATGGCGGCACGGGCCAGGTCGAGGCGCAGCGGTTCAAACTCGCCAACGCCATTGGCGTCCTTCTTTTCGAGTTCGAAAAGAGGGCTCAATTCGGCAATGTCAAAATGAGCCTTGGCCTTTTGAATGGTCGACAGGCGCTCTTCGGCAGACGTGCAATTGGTGAGAATGTATTTATAGGCGTCGATGGCGCGGTCATCGGCATCGGTGGCGACAAAGGCATCGGCCAAGCGCCAAAGATTGTCGATGCGCTCGCAGGTCAAAAGCTCAGGGGTGTTTGCCGCGAGGGTAATGACGGTTTGGTGCTCACCGACGTCGGACGCATTGCGCAACTTGAGCTGGGCCTCGGCCAGATTAAGCTCTTTGAGCAAGTCCGGGGTCGGCACGAAGCTTGGATCGGTCGCTTGGCGCGCGACAATCGCGGCGCGTGTACCGGCGTAATCGCCAGCGTTAAACAACTCCCACATGCGAAGAATATCGCGATCTGGTGAGAAGTCTTGAGCCAAGGGGTCTGCAGGCGGCTCCCAGTTTGGATATAGGGCGCGCAGGCGCTCGATTTCGCGGTTCATGCGCTCGGTGTCGCCCTGCTGGGCGAAATACCGCAAAGCCGTTTCATCGACCTTCGGACCTTGCGGGACGGGCGCTGCGCTCGGCTCTGGCATAGGCACAGGCTCGGCTTGCGCCACGACTGTCTGAACAGGTGTATCCGCATGCGGTAGGCGCTGCTTGCCCTGTTCGGCCACCACGGCATAGCTGACACCGCCGATGAGCCCGATGATGACAAGCGGAATAGTAAAACGCATCAATAGCCTCCGCCTAGGCACAGGGGTTCATTGCGGCGCAAATGATCGAGCAGCAACAACTGTAATGTCGAAGCGTAGTAGCTGGTTGCCTGCAAGCTGCGTAATTCGATCGGAATGGGTTTGTGCGCTGTCACGCAATCTATGGCTGCAACGATCAGGCGGTAGCCCGGCTCGGCAATTGGCTCCAACGGCGCACCATTGATGACGTTGATTTTATTCAGTGTATCCCCTGTCGCGCTGCGTCGAATGGGGCCGAGAAAACCGGGGTTGGCACCGGCGCGGATCAAATAGAGAGGGATACGAATATTGTTGTAGCCGAACTCAGCCGGATGGTTGGGAGCATGGACAACGCCACCATTTTTCAGCTGGATCCAATCGCCGGGCACACCGGCCTTGCTCACCGCGGCACGGCGCAGAATATCGAGACCAGCCTTGGAGATTGCAGCCCAATCGGTGGAGCTATCGACCTTGGCAAAGAGATCGAGAGCCTCAAACACCCAATAGGATGGGTTCAGGATCGGGGACGAACCATCCTCTGGGATAAAGCCAAACTGGCCCGGCAATATGGCAGGACCGGCCTCACTCGGCACAATCATCGTGCGGCCGACCGTTTGTATGATGGCGAGTGCACGTTGACGATAGGCGTCGTCCGACCACTGCTCAGCGGCGAGCAGCAGACCATAGGCGATCAGAATATCGCCATCGGTGGCATTATTGGTGTCCGAGACATGGGGATCGGCGGTCGGCTCCCAGCGCCATGCGGCCAGGCCATCATTGCGGATCAGCAACTCGGTATCGGTGAAGGACCAAATCCGTTCAAAGCTGGCGCGATCGTCGGCGAGGACCGCCAAAATCATACCATAGCCCTGCCCTTCGCTATGGCTGATACTGCCATTGGCGAGGTCAACGACGCGGCCGTTCTGCTCGACATAACTATCGAGATACAGGCGCCATTCGTCGGCATGGATTTGTGGGCTCTTAGCTACCGCTGGCATGACAGCAAGTCCTAGAAAAGCCAGAACAACGAGAGGTAGACACTTCATTCTCGGCGTCCTACGGCATTCAGAACAAACGAAGTTGCGAACATGAGCAGGACGCCCATGGCCATGATTGCACCGGCAAAGAACAAAATATTGCCGGAGAACCAGTTCGCAGCGACAAGGCGCATGTTAGCGAAAGAAAATGGCTGCGTGTTTACAAGGGTGTGGTTGCTCGCAGGAACGACCTCGACACCATCGGCATTGCGGGCCACTTCGCTGATGCGGCCAGAAATTTTGCGCCAGTTGTCGGTGACCAACATCCGCTCAGAGCCTTCGAGCAAAACGGCGCTGTCGGCGGCAGTAAGGACCGTCCAAATGCCACCCTCAGGCTGACGCACTTGAGAGAGCGCCGCAGAATTGGCGGAAATGGTCCGCGGGCCGTTATCAAGGGCGCGAATGCGCAGGTCATCCAAGTTCAGACCCAAGCGTTGCGACAGCCAATCGGCAGGGCGGCGCCAAGCCGAGGTTTCGGCCTGCGGGGTTGCAAACTGATCGAGGGCCCGCTCATTGGGCGATTGCACCGGTGCCGATACACCCGAAATGCCGGTGCGGCCCGAAATGGATACGGGCATCGCACTAAGCGGCATGACAAGAATAGCGTTTTTGTCAGGGGTCAGCGTCGACTGGGACATAACCTCAACGGGCAAGACTGTGTCGCCGGCGGCCGCCACGCGGCCGAGAAGCTGCATGGCGGCGGTGAGATCGGTTTCACCTTCGCTGACCACAACCGGGACTGTAGGCTGCTCGGAATAGGGCCAGCCAAGGCCGGTAAAGACCTCAAGGTTTGGCAAGCTGGCAGCGCGCGCGAACTCTGGCATGCGCAGGACAGTGGAATTGGACAGCACGAAACGCGTTGGGGCCTGGCCGGTCCAGCCGGGCTGGCAGAGCGCGTCGGAGGCCGTCAACAGATTGACCCTGATGTCGACGACGTTTCGGCCGGGGCGCATATTGGTCATGGGGATACGCATGACCGTATTACGCAGGATGCCGCTATCGGTCCGCAGCAAAGGCGTTGCCGAGGCGATCTGGCCATTGGTGTAAATATTGATCTCGCTCTCAGGCTCCACATCGGCCGAGAACGCCGCGTCGAGGACCAGATCGAGCGTGCCATAGCGATAGGCGTAAAAGTCCGCCGGAAGATCGAACTGCAAGCTGGTCGAGAAATTGCGCCCATTGAACTCAATGGTTTCGACGCCCAATTCGCTCAGCGAGATTTCCATGCCACCTTCAAGGCGCGGATGCGGGGTCGCCAAGTCGATGCGCGGACGGCCATCGCCACCGGGTGCGGCGATGGCGATGGCCTCGCCTGCGCGTTCAATCGCATGCCAATCCGGGCCGGAGACAACGAGTGTGTTGGCCTTGCTTTGGACCGCTATCATTGCCGCGACAGGACCGGTCGTAGCCTGGGGTGCTGCACCAGCAACCGCGCTTGGCAGTCTTTCGGCAGGCATGACCACGACATCGAGAACGCCGGGGCGTGCTTCCGATGAAAGCTCAGTGGCGCGTTCAACCTTTAGGCCTGGCACACGCATGGCGAGCGACAACTGCTGGGTCAAGCGCAAGAGCGCCGTGCGGGCACGACTATCGGTATGATCCGCGGAGATAACGCGGAGGGTCGTCGTGCCGTTTTCATCGACGCCCACTGCGCCGAGATCGGACAATTGACGGATAACACCGAGGTTAGCACCCTCAAAGCGCAGACGCGCACTGGTGCTTTCGATATCGGTCCACAACTCATAGGTCGAGGCGATGGTGCAGTCGGTCCGATGACGCTGGCTGGCGGCAAACTCGATGACGTTTGGTCCCGGACGCAAAATGCCTTGAGGCACAGCAAAGCTCAGTGCGCTCGGCTGGGAGGGCGAGGCGATGGGGGACTGGGCGATTTCAACCGAGTTGATGCGCAGTTTCACCGAACTGTTCTCAGGGGCGACAACAACCGCATTGAGATAGGCCAGATCGAGCGAGGCTGGGGCCGCAGCCTGTTCAGCCGTCAGATAGACGACAACCGAACGGCGCACTTCTTCGCCTGCCAAATTGAACGTGCGTTCTGGCAGAATGGGGCGCGAAAAGCTGACATTGACCGGCGCGAGAACAGCATCCGCGCTAGTCGTCGGCAGCGGCACTGCAGGAGTCGGCGCCGCAACGACGCGATCGCTTTCCGGCGACATGTCGAACTGGGCCTGCGCTACAACCGATAGCAAGGTGGTCGTCAGAAGCGCCGTGGTGAGGAGGATGAGCTTTTTCATGGATTTGTCCTGCTCGACCCAAACCGCAACAGATAGCCTAGGCCACGTCCGGTTTGATAAAGCGCCATGCCGACGAACCGCAGAGTGCCGCGAATAAGGCCAATATTGACCTGGCGCTGCTTCTGACGCTGCAACCAAGTGCCAGAGTTTGCGTAGAGCAAATCTGCAATAAGCTCATAGTCCTTGCCGGACTTGGGCATGTAGCGCGCACCCAACACGACCGCTTTGCCTTCAGTTTTTGTGGACGCCACGAAGATGTGCAGGTCACGCGCTTGATTTTGCGAGAGTGGGGTGAACCGCACCACCGCACCTGCGCCTCTGCCCAAGCCCGAGGAATTGGGCAAACGTATGGCAAGGCCCCCGGTCGAGACGTTGATGATATTGCCACGCAGCCATGTGCCGTCGGTACCTTGGACTTCGCAGCGCCGATCAACATTGATGCGGCGGCTGGCGCGCTGTTCGCGGCGCTCGGCAACCACGCCCAAAGCGCAACCGGCGATGATGAGATTGAAGATGTTCCAGCTGCCCACCACCATGGTCACTTCGGCCTGATAGGGCTGTGTGGTGATCTTGTAGATGGTCATAGCCAGTGCGGCGACGAGCACAACAAAGATGATGTAGAAGGGACGCGACAGCTCGGACAAGCGCGAGACATCGACGCTTTCATCCTTGGACGTGACCTTGAACGAAGGCTTGGATGGATTGCGCACCACCGACAGCAGCGCGCCGAACAGGTGCACCGACTGAATATATTCGTAGAGCTCGGAAATCCACGGCCAGCGCCAGCGCCCAAAGAGCGAGTTCTGCATGACCAAGTTCACGATGAAATAGGTCAGCGTATAGGCGGTGAACTCACCGGCAGAAGCGGTGAATATCTGCAAATCAAGGAAGAGATAGCAGAACGGCGCGAACAGGAAGATCATGCGCGACAGCGGGAAGAGCCAGAACATGGTCGAAGACATGTAGCTGATGCGCTGCTCGATCTTGAGACCGCGCTTGAACAGCGGGAAGCTGAACAACATGATCTGCATCATGCCTTGCGCCCAACGGGTACGCTGGCCAATGAAGCTGGCAAAAGTTGCTGGCTGCAGGCCCGCAACCAGCGGACGATCGATGTAGATCGAGTTCCAGCCACGGCTGTGCAGCTCAATGGCAGTCTCACAGTCTTCCGTGATCGAGCGACCCGAGAAGCCGTTGGTATGTTCAAGCGCTTCACGGCGCAGCAGCGCTGCTGAACCACAGAAGAACGACGCATTCCAGCGATCAAGACCGCGCTGAATGATGCCGTAGAACATTTCGTTCTCAGACGGCATCACCTCAAAGGTGCGCAGGTTACGCTCAAGCGGATCTGGATTGAGGAAGAAGTGCGGGGTCTGCACCAGGAAGAGACGCTGGTCGCGATCGAAATACGGAACGGTTTCCTGAAGGAAATCGCGCGCTGGCGCGTGGTCAGCGTCAAAGACGGCGACGAATTCGCCCTTAGACTGCGACAGACCATAATTGAGATTGCCAGCTTTAGCGTGCTCGTTGGCTGGACGCGCCAGATAGGACACGCCGAGCTCCTCGCAGAGGGCGCGCAGCTGGGTGTAGCGTTCTTGGGCAACAGCGGCGAGTTCAGGATCGGGATGCGAGCGCTTGGCATCGGTGGCACCATCATCGAGCAGCCAGACGGTCATTTTGTCTGCTGGATAGTCGATGGCCTTGGCAGCGGCCAAAGTGCCCGCCAACAATTCATAATCTTCATTGTATGTGGGGATGAAGATATCGACCGTTGGTACACGATCATTGGGTCCAAGACGGACCGAGCCGCGTGGCGGTATGGGCTTGAGCACGACAAACAAGCTCAAGAACAGCATGACGATGCAGTACATCTCAGCCAGATACAGGATCAGGCCGGGAATAAAATCGGCGATCTCGTAATAGGGCGGGATGGTGCTGGTTGTGCGCCAATAGGCATAGCGCAGCACAATGATCGTACCGAAGGTCAGCAGCAACAGCCGCCAATTGCCCCCAAGGTCCAAAAGCTTAATGACCAGCATAGCCGACAGGAGCAGCACCGCCATGATCAGATGAACTTGTAAGCTCACCGGGATGGCAATGAGCGCTAGCGTGGCAATCGCGATTGCCAGCCATGCGAAAATTGTGAGGGCCTTCGAAATTTTAGTCTCCTGCGCTCTCACAGACTCTATCGAGTGCTTGCTGGAGGGGATGGGACGAACACGCTCGGCGCGGATGGCGCTGTGTTAGTCGAACCAGTTGCCGATGTCCAAGACGGTGGACGCGGCACCATTGGCCCGACGCCACTTGGTCTATCGGTTGGGCTTGGTACAATTGGCCCCGAAATTGACGGCACGATAGGTCGTGTCGTCGCCGCTGGCTGGGGTGCTGGCGCAGCGGTCTGTGCCCGCGCGGCAGGACGTGTGGTCGGGATGACCTCGGCAAAGCCTTGAACACCCAGAGGCCGAATAGGCGACAGGGTGGCACCAATCTGCATAGGGGCCTTGCCTGGAGGGAACACCCCGGTGTTCAGGCGCAGCTGATACATAACTTCGAGCAATTGCGCTTCCGTGACGCCACGACGGCACAGTTGAAGGCGGACATTGATGGAGCCACGATCCACCGCGCCGGAGGGGCGCAAGGTGGCTTCGATACGCTGCCAAGCATAGATGCAGACGTCGCCATTGCTCGGCTTGGCAATCGCGTAGCCGAAGGGACCATAATTGTTCTGCACGAAGAAGGGCGATACGGCCATGCCCGAATTGGGCCAAGCGGCGAGCGCCTCTTCGGTGAGGTTAACACGGGTGAACGGAATGTCGCTCAAACCAGCGTCGGACCCATCGCTCCCCTTACCCACGAAACGAATAACCGAAATCTTATTCTCGCCGGCCGTGCGGGCCGTGGTTTCGAGGAAAATGTCATGTTTGACGGCATTGGGGTATGTGGTCTGCACCACGCTCACCACTGCCGGACCGCCCGGAGGGGGAACAACGATGGACTGTGCCGGAGCAATCACCATCGGTTCGTGGGGTTTCAGCTCAGAGGTGGTCGCACAGGCAGCTAGAAACGCCGCCATACCAATGGACGCTAATATCTTAACTGTGAGCCTGCGCCGTGCCGCACTCAGCATTTTTGCCGGCCTTCCATACGTGAACATAGTCTAAACGCACCAAAGTGCCGAGCGACCCAAACCCCGGAACCCTCTGTCGCTAAATATTAATCAGCGCAGTTAAGCAGATGCTAACAAATCCCGTCCCAGCGCCACTTACCAATAAATTTTTCGTTCCGAAACACACACTTAACGATGTTTAACAATGCGTTAAATGAACATATTCGAACGGTTTTTCTTTACATGACAAGTGTATAGGCAGTGCACTGACGAGTTATTCGACCACTGTGCGGCCGAACAGAAAAGACGTTAGGTCACAACTTAACTGTGCGCTGACATCAGCGACACTGGTACTTTACATAAAAAATAGAGCGGGGGAAGCGCCCTCACATTGGGGGCACATCTACGGATCGACCTTGAAAATTGCCTCAAGGGGATCGGAAACAGTGGGCGCGACAAATATATCTGTCGCGACAGAAGGATGGGGAATTGGGCCGGAGCAATGCCGGCCCAAATCTAGTCTCTTAGAGAACGACGGCGGTAACCTGAATTTCGACCAGCAGCTCTGGCAGAGCCAGTTTGGATTCGACGCAAGCACGGGCTGGGGTGTGGCCCTGTGGGACCCATACGTCCCAGACGGTGTTCATCTTGGCGAAGTCAGAAATGTCGCGCAGCCAGATGGTGGCCGAAACGATCTGGGTCTTGTCTGCACCCGCCTGAGCCAGAAGGCTATCGATCTTGGCAATAACTTCCTTGGTCTGTTCAACCACATCGGCGGTTGCTGGATTGCCAACCTGACCGGCCAAGACAACGACCTTGCCCGAAGCAGGGTAGGACACAGCCTGGCTCATGCGTGGGCCAGCTTCAAAACGTTCGATCATCACTCTCTCCTTGATCAATGGGCGATTGGTCACACGCCGGAGGGGGCGAATGCAAGCATTTTTGCGAAGCCCCAGTCACCACTTAGGACTGCGCCTAGCGGTTGATCTCAATGAGCATTTTTACCTCACGACAGGCTCAGCGCACGATCAAGATGAGTATAGCCACCATCAACAAAGTGCCATTGCCCGGTCGTGTGGCCCGACTTGGCATTGGAGAGGAGGAAAACCACGTCGGCTGCAATTTCTTCAGAGGTGGTCATGCGCTGCTCAAGCGGAATGGCTTTGGTGATATCGGCCAGTTTTTGCTCGGGATTATCGAAGCTATCGACCCAACGGCGGTAGAGTGGCGTCATTACCTCGGCAGGAATAACGGCATTAACGCGAATGCCATCCGGCAAGAGGGCTGCCGCCCATTCGCGCGTCATCGCCAGTTGCGCGCCTTTGGCGGCGGCGTAGGCGGACGTATTGCCCTGCCCCGTGATCGCGGTTTTGGAGGAGATGTTGACGATAGCGCCTTTTGACAGCCGCAGCCACGGCAGGGCGAAATGGGCCATGTTGTAATAGTGGATGAGATTGGCATCGAGCGAGTTGCGGAAGGCCGCAGGGCCCGCTTCAAGGCCGATATTGTCGTTAAAACCCGCGTTGTTGACGAGGCCTTCGATGCGGCCAAACTTTTGCGCCACGGTTTCGATCGCACGCTGGCAGGCCGTGTCATCTGATAGTTCAGTTTTGACAAAGCCGTAGTTCGGGGCGCGGGCTGACAGTTTTGCAGAGAACTCTGCCGAGAGCTCCGACCGCGCGACGATGACCGGTATGGCGCCCTCTTCGGCAAGGCCCAAGCTAATGGCCGCGCCAATGCCGGAGCCACCGCCGGTGACGATGACGACTTTGTCTTTAAGGCCGAGATCCATTAGGCGCCCCGAAATGTGTTTTCTGCGATGGAGGACGGCTTCATCTCGATGGAGAACCCAGCGCGTTCAGGCGGCATATAGGCCGCATTTTGGATCACGCACGGATCAAGGAAATGCTCGTGCAGGTGATCGACGAACTCGATCACGCGCCCGTCCTTGGTGCCCGAGACCACGAGATAATCGATCATCGAGAGGTGCTGGACATATTCGCAAAGGCCAACGCCACCAGCGTGTGGCCAGACGGCCTTACCGTATTTGGCGGCCATCAGCAGAACCGAGAGTACTTCATTGAGACCACCGATACGGCAGGCATCGATCTGGACGATATCAATGGCCTCGCGCGTGATGAACTGCTTGAAGAGAATGCGGTTTTGGCACATTTCGCCGGTAGCGACTTTGACCGGGCCAATGGCCTCGCGGATTTTGCGATGGCCCTCGACGTCGTCGGGGCTGGTCGGCTCTTCGATGAAATAGGGATTGAAGCGCTGGAGCGCATTGACCCATGAAATCGCCTGATCGACTTCCCAAACCTGATTGGCGTCGATCATCAGATAGCGATCTGGCCCCATGATGGAGCGGACGATTTCGAGGCGACGAATATCGTCGGCAAGATCGCGCCCAACTTTCATTTTAATATGGCTAAAGCCCGCTTCGACCGCTTCGGTGGCGAGGCGCGTCAGCTTCTCGTTGGAATAGCCGAGCCAGCCGGCCGAGGTGGTGTAGCAGGCATAGCCTTCCTTACGCAGGGTGGCGATGCGCTCGGCTTTCCCCGCCTCGGCCTTGCGGAAGATGGCTAGAGCCTCTTCAGGGGTGATGGCGTCGGTGAGGTAGCGGAAATCAATGATGGAAACGAGCTGTTCAGGGCTCATCTCGGCGACATAGAGCCAGACCGGCTTATTGGCTTGTTTGGCCAAAAGATCCCAGACCGCGTTGACCACCGCACCGGTTGCCAGATGCATCGCGCCTTTGTCAGGGCCAATCCAGCGCAGCTGGCTATCGCCGGTCACATGGCGCCAGAAGCGACCGGGGTCTTCCGCAATCCAAGCAAGGTCAAGCCCGACGACGCGATCGGTGAGGGCTTTAATGGCGGCAACTACAACTTCATTGCCACGGCCGATGGTGAATGTGAGGCCGTGACCTTCCAACGCGCCATCGGTGCCCAGCACCACATAGGCGGCGGAGTAATCTGGATCGGGGTTCATTGCATCCGAGCCGTCAAGCGAGGCCGACGTGGGGAACCGCAAATCATGGGTAGAGAGCGATGTGATCTTCATTTTGCACCGATCCAGTAAGGCCCCTCACCCGCCGCTTAGCGGCGACCTCCCCCCAAAGGGAGAGGTGGGGCTCTGAGTTTGAGTGGCGATGGGCAGGTGGGGTCAGCCCGTCCAACCGCCGTCGATGATGTGGACTTGTCCGGTCGTATAGGTGGCACCGGCGAGATAGACGGCGAGATCGGCGACTTCCTGGGGCTGGGCGATACGGCCAATCGGCTGGCGCGCGATGAAGGCTTTTTTCGCTCCCTCGAAATCGCCTGTAGCGTGCCAACGGTCGTGCAGGCTCGGGCTTTCGACAGTACCGGGGCAGATCGCGTTCACGCGAATATTGGACGTGGTGTAGTCGCCCGCAATAGATTTGGTCAGGCCAATGACTGCGGCCTTGGAAATGGAATAGGCGGCGCGGTTGGGCACGCCTTTAATGGACGAGGCGACGGTTGCCATATTGATAATGGCCCCATCCTTGCGCTCCAGCATCTGGGGCAGAATGGCGCGAATGGTGCGGATTTGGGCGCGAACATTGAGATCAAGCGCGAAATCGAGATCCGCGTCGCTCATCGCTAGGACAGAGCCGGAATGGACGACACCAGCACAGTTGAAGAGCACGTCGATATGGCCAATGTCGGCGACAGCAGCGGTAACATCAGCATCCGAAAGGACGTTGAGGACGCGCGTCGTGATATTGGGCGTGCCGTTGAGCTCAGCCAGTTTGGCCGCATTGATATCGGTGGCGATAACCTTGGCCCCAGCCGCAGCGAAGGCCCGCGCGGACGCTTCACCAATGCCTTGAGCCGCTGCCGTAATGAGTACGATTTTGCCTGAAATATCGGCCATGTCTTTGGTCCTGATCAAGTGGAAAGGGGCCGGTCCCTCGTCCGGCCCCCGTAACAATCTTAGTCGTAAAGAACTGCTGCGATCTCTGGATCGGCCATATTGTCCTTGTCGTAGTAGTAGAAGCCGGTATCGATGACCTTCGGCAGGGTTTCGCCCTTCAGCGCCTTGATCGCGGCGGCGACGGTTTCGTAGCCAATGCCCACTGGGTTCTGGGTGATCGCGCCATTGACGAGACCGGACTGAACGAAGCCCTTCTGCGCGGCACCGGAGTCAAAGCCGATGACGACGATCTGGGAGTTCAACTCCTGCTTGCCGTTGGCAACGCCAATGGCCGAGCCTTCATTGGTGCCGAAAATGCCCTTGAGATCTGGGTTTGCCAGCAGGATCGACTTGGTGACTTCGGTCGACTGCAGATGGTCACCACCGCCGTATTGAACGGTGACGATTTCGATCTTTGGGTGGGCTTCCTTGATGCGGTTGACGAAGCCTTCAACGCGTTGAATGCCGGTGCCGCTGGTCTGGTCGTGACCAACAACGGCGATCTTGCCTTCGCCACCGATGAGTTCGGACATTTTGTCGGCAGCCAGAGCGGCAGCAGCAAGGTTGTCAGTGGTGGCAGTGGTCAGCGGGATGTCGCTATCGACGCCAGAGTCAAACGCGATGATCGGAATGTTGGCAGCCTTAGCCTGTTCAAGCAGTGGCACGGCGGCCTGGCTGTCGAGAGCGGCAAAGCCGATAGCGTCTGGGCTACGCGAGAGGGCCGCAGCCAGCTGATCGAGCTGACGGTCAACCTGGCTTTCGCTTTCTGGGCCTTCAAAGGTGATGGTCGCGCCAAGCTCTGCACCAGCCTTTTCTGCGCCAGCCTTTACGGCCTGCCAGAACTGATGCTGGAAACCTTTCGAGACCAGCGCGATGTCATATTGATCCTGCGCAAGGGTCACGCCGGAAGCGCTGACAAGTGCGAGTGCGCTGATGGCGCCGAGCAGAGTACGTCTAAGCATAGGGTTTCTCCTCCCAAGTGTTCACGTCTTGGCTCAAAAGAGCCGGTCGTCAGCGCCCAGATTGGGGCGCGATACACGCGTCGCCGCTAAAGGGTGCGGCGGCGCAGTATGTCGGCATAGACGGCCAAGATGATGATGCAGCCGGTAACAACCGTCTGCCATTCCTGCGCCACCGAAAGGATGCGCAGGCCATTGGCCAAAACTGAAATGATAAGCGCGCCGATGAGCGTGCCGAGAACCGTGCCGCGGCCGCCAGAGAGCGAAGTGCCCCCGATAACCACCGCCGCAATCGCGTCTAGCTCATAGCCCTGACCCAAAGCGGGCTGCGCCGAGTTGAGGCGCGAGGCAATGAGAATGCCAGCCACGCCACAGATCGAACCTGCCGTGGCGTAAACGGCAATCTTCCATCGATCGACGTTGACGCCGGAGAGGCGCACGGCTTCTTCGTTGGAGCCCAAAGCAAAGGTGTAGCGGCCAAGGGCCGTTTTGCTCAGCACGAAGGCGGCCACGATCGCAACGGCAAACAGCACGAGCACACCATTGGGAATGGGCAGTGCTGGAATGACCGCGCCCACCAAAGAGCCCTGAGCGATCTGGGTGAAGCCGGGCGTATCGTTGAAATAGATCGGACGCGTGCCGGAGATGACCAGCGACAGGCCTTTTAGGATCAGCATCATGCCAAGGGTAGCGATGAAGGGTGGTACTTTGAGCTTGGCAATCACCGTGCCGGAGACCAGACCAGCGCAAGTGCCAGCGAGAATGGCGCCAACCACGCCAACGGGCAGTGGCAAGCCGAGATAGGTGAGCAGGACGCCCGCAATAACGGCACAGAAAGTCATGAGCGTTCCGACCGAAAGGTCGATGCCGCCCGTGATAATGACCAGCGTCGCCGCGATGGCGAGAACGCCATTGACCGAGGTCGCTTGCAGAATGGCCAGAATATTCTGGGTCTGCATGAAATTGGGCGAGGCCAAGGAGAAGACAATGATCAGCGCAAGAAGCCCTGAGAAGGCGAGCAATCGATGGAAGGCGCCCGAAATTCGAATGCCTGACTTCTGTGCGGGTACGGCGGCGTCTGTCATAGTCTTTCTCTCCCCCTCAATTGGCGCGGTGCTTAGCCCGCGCGCTTGAGCTCCATGCCGTCGCGCATGGTTGCCAGGCGCATGATGTCTTCTTGGCTCGCGCCACCGGGAAGGAAGCCCGTGAGGCGACCTTCACACATGACAGCGATCCGATGGGCCAGGCGCAGTATCTCCGGCAGCTCGGAGGAAATCACGATGATCGCCTTCCCTTCCGCTGCCAAAGCATTGAGTAATTTATAGATTTCAGATTTCGCACCGACGTCGATGCCGCGCGTCGGCTCGTCAAAAATCAGCACATCGCAATCACGCAGCAGCCATTTGGCGATGACCACTTTTTGCTGATTGCCCCCAGAGAGCAGGCGCGCTTCTTGCCCGTCGCTGGGCGTTTTGATGGCGAGCTGGCGAATATAGCCTCGTGCGGCCTCGGCCATTCCACCCTCGTCGAGCACGCCGCCCGCATGGGTAAAGCGCCCAAGACTAGCCAGAGCGATATTGTTGCGCACGTCCATGCCGGTGGCGAGACCGAAGAGCTTTCTGTCTTCGGAGAGATACCCAATGCCCGCTTCGACAGCGTCCTTGGGTGAATTGATGGTGATGCGTTTGCCGTTGATATAGACCTCGCCGCCTTCGCGCCGGTCAGCGCCGAAAATCGCCCGAGCAACCTCGGTGCGGCCTGCACCCATCAGCCCGGCAAAGCCGAGAATTTCGCCCTTGCGCACGGTAAAGCTGACATCGCGGATTTCGCGACCACGAGAGAAGTTTCGGACATCGAGCGCCACTGGCGCGTTTGACGTGTCCGGAATGACCAGCGCCTCATTGGTCAACGCGCGCCCTACCATCATGGAGATAATGGTTTCGATCGGCGTGTCGGCTGCCGGAACAGTGCCAACATATTCGCCGTCGCGCATAATGGTGACGCGGTCGGAGATCCGCTTGATTTCATCCATCTTGTGAGAGATGTAAACAATGCCAACACCGTCCGCCTTGAGGCGATTGATGATGGCGAACAGCTCAGCGATTTCGGCGTCGTTGAGCGCTGCGGTCGGCTCGTCCATAATGAGGACACGGCTGCGATAAGACAGCGCTTTGGCGATTTCGATCATCTGTTGCTTGGCAATGGTAAGGGTTTCGACCTTCACCGTTGGCTCAAGCTTCAAATTCATCTGCGCGAAAATTTCCGCCGCATCGCGATTGAGCTTGGCCTCGTCCAGAATGCCGAACTTGCGCGGCTCGCGACCGATGAAAATGTTTTGCGCAGCAGTGAGATCGCGCATCAGCGCCAGCTCTTGGTGAATGATGGAAATGCCGTTCGCCTGGGCCTCGCGCGGCGAGCTGATGTTAGTGTGAGCGCCGTTAACAAGCACGCTGCCAGCGTCGCGAGAATAGACGCCAGAAAGGATTTTCATCAGCGTGGACTTGCCCGCGCCATTCTCTCCCATGAGAGCATGAACCTCACCGGGCAAGAGTTGAAACTGCGCATTGGAGAGAGCGCGGACGCCGGGAAACGACTTGTCGACACCGGTCATTTCGACCAGCGGCCCAAGCGTCGCGTTCACGTTCCCAGCCGGATTTTGCGCCACAGTGATGTCCTCCTCAGGGAGGCTCCTCAGCTATCCCTGCCCTGACCATAGTAACATGTTAGCACGCCTGTCAAGTGGTCTGACCAGTAGACAGGTTGACCGGTAATGCCTATGGTGTGTTGTGGAGGTGGTCATGAAACTACAGGCCGTTTCAAACCGAAAACTATATATCCAGATTGCCGATCAGATCCGCGATCAGATCGCGGCTGGCGCGGTCGCGCCCGGCGTACAGCTGCCTTCAGAGCGCGACTTGGCCCAAAGCCTGGGCGTATCTCGCCCTACAGTACGCGAAGCGCTGATCGCGCTGGAAGTCGCCGGCCTGGTCGAGGTGCGTGTTGGCGTCGGCGCTTTCGTTAAAGGGCCTTTGGCCCGCGAAACCGATCTTCCCGAGCAGAGTGCATCGCCCGTTGAAATTATGGCCGTGCGACGTCTTTTAGAGCCGGAAGCGGCGGCCTTGGCCAGCCAAGGCATTTCTCCTGCCGGTCGAGAGCGTCTCAAGCAAACGCTAATCCGCATGGGCGAAGAGACAGCATCCGGGCAATGGTCGTCCGACAGCGACCGCACTTTGCACATGACGCTGGCTGAAGCATCCGGCAATAGCGTTTTGCGCGAAACGCTGGAAGGTCTTTGGGCCTCGCGGACCGGAGCGGTCGACGAGCAGTTTCACCGGCACCTTGGCGATATCGATGCCGTTCGAGCGCATATTCTTTCCGACCACGTGTCTATTGCAGATGCCGTTTTGGCCGGGAATGCGGACGCTGCAAGCGCCGCGATGACGGCGCATCTCGACTATGTCGCGCAAGCTATGACCGACGTTTGGGATTAATTCCCTTTGCATCGACGCAAGAAAAAACCGGGCCACCTCGCGATGGCCCGGTTTGTTTTTGTAGTCTCGATAAGCGCTTGGCTTAGATCTTGATGTCCTTATTCCCCAGCTTCATCAGCAGGAAGAGTGAGGCCATGGTCAGGACCAGAAGAATGGTCGAGAGCGCAGCGGCCGTGCCCAACTGACCACGGATAACTTCAGCATAGATGCCGAGCGCCAGGGTCTGTGTGCCGGTGTTGTAGAGGAAAAGCGTTGTCGACAGCTCGGTGATGATGGTCACCCAGCTCAGCACCGCGCCCGAGAGAATCCCCGGGCCGAGCGCCGGAACGATGATGCGCGTGAGGGTTGTCCACTTGGACGCGCCTAGGCTCATCGCCGCTTCTTCAATGGCTGGGTTGAGCTGGCCCATGAGCGCGGTCGTAGAGCGCACCGAATAGGGCAATCGACGGATGGTCAGTGACAGCACCATGATCAGCGCCGAACCGGTGAGGATCAGCGGGCCGGTCGAGAAGGCCGTGATCAGCGCAATACCGATAACCAAGCCCGGCACCACATAGGGCACCATGGTCATGGTATCGAGCAGATTGCTGAGCCAGCCCTTACGGCGCACCACGAGATAGGCAACGAGAACAGCGATCACCACCAGAATGGCAAGAGCGGTGAGGCCAATGCCAAAAGTGTTGCCGATGTAGCGCCAGATATCACGCTGCGAACCGACATAGTTCTTAAAGCCCCACCCATCGACGAACTGGCCATACAGGGTGTTGCGGAACGAGGAAATGACCACCACCACCAGAGGCGCAAGCGCGAGGAAGAGGAAGGAATAGACATAGGCGTGAACGCCGAAGTTTGCCCAACCCTTGATCTGCTTTGGCTCGATGGTGCGCATCGCCGTCATCGAGAATTTTTGACGACTGGCCAGATATTTCTGGAACAGGAAGATCGACATGGTCACGAGGATGACTATGACGGCGACCGAAGCGGCAAAGCTCTGGTCGGTCGCCACTTCACCGACGAAGGACGAGTAGATCAACACGGGAACCGTGCGGAAGCCCTGCCCGATCAGCATTGGTGTACCGAAATCGGCGAAGGCACGCACGAAAACCAAGAGCGAACCTGCCAGAACCGTTGGCCAGAGCAGCGGCGCAATAACTTGGAACGCGCGACGGAGCCCCGTAACCCCCATGCTTTCAGCGGCTTCGAGCAGCGACACGTCGACCGTGCGCCAAGCACCCATGAGATAGGTGAAGATCAGCGGCACAAGCTGCAGGGTAAGTACCAGGATGATGCCCGGGAATCCGTAGATGCTCGGCGGTTTGACGCCGAATACATCTTGGATGAGCTGGGTCACCATGCCGTTGTTGCCCAGCATCAGGATCCAAGAATAAGCGCCAATGAACGGCGGCGACATCATGGAGGCCAGAATGAGGATTTGGATGATACCGGAACCGCGGACGCGGAACATGGTCATGAAATAGGCGAGCGGGAAAGCCACGGCGAGCGCCAGAACCGTCACGCAGACCGTGACGAGAACGCTGTTCCACAGGGTGGAATAATAAAGGCGCGAGGAGAAGAACTTCTCAAAGCCCGCCAGCGAAAACTCACCGTCGGCGCTGAAGCTGTTGAACATGACCGTCATCAACGGCCAGATCACCATCAACAAATAGCCAGCGGAGAGAACGACGGCGACCGTGGTCCAACCGTCGAACTTTTGCCGAGTTGCGCTCACTTGGACTTGCTCCGCGTGATCGAAACGCCAGTGACGGCATCAAAATAGGTCAAAACGTCATCCTTGAAGACCAAGGACACCTTGTCGCCACGCTGCCAGAGCGCGTCGCGGATCGAGAATTCAAGGAATTCTACGGTTTCGCCAGTGCTCAGACGCGCACGGATTTGCGAATGTGAGCCGAGGAAGGTTTCTTCGACCACTTCCGCTGGCAAGCCATTGTCGCCGACGTGCACGGCCTCTGGGCGGACCGAGATCTGGACCTTGCCCGTGGCCGCCGGATCGATGCGATTGGTCACGTCCAGCACAACGCCGTCGCCGAGATCGACAACGGTCTGATCGCCGCGCTTTTCAATTTCGCGCTCGATAAGGTTGGTCTTGCCAATGAACTCAGCCACGAAGCGATTTGCCGGGTTGCGGTAGATTTCAGCGGGCGTATCGCACTGCTGCACCACACCCTGGTTCATCACCGCGATACGATCAGACACGGCCATGGCTTCTTCCTGGTCGTGGGTGACATATACGGTGGTAATTTTGGAAGCGCGCTGCGCTTCGCGAATGGTGTCACGCATCTCAACACGCAGCTTGGCGTCAAGGTTGGACAGCGGTTCGTCCATCAGCAGAACGGCCGGCTTGATCACCAGAGCACGGGCAAGTGCCACACGCTGTTGCTGTCCGCCCGACATTTGGCCCGGCAGACGATCCGCAAGATGGTCCATGTGGACCTGCTTGAGGGCGACGGAGACACGCTCAGCGGCCTCCGCCTTCTCGACTTTGCGAGTCTGCAGCCCGAAGGCAACATTCTTCGCCGCAGTCATCTGCGGGAAAAGGGCATAACTCTGGAACACCATGCCGATGTTTCGCGCCGCTGGCGAACGATCATTGATGACGACGTCGTCAAAAGAGATCGTTCCGGATTCAATGGAATTGAAGCCGGCGATCATGCGCAGCAAGGTTGTCTTGCCGCAGCCTGAGGGGCCAAGAAGCGTGAAGAATTCACCTTCATGAATGTCCAGATCGAGATTTGGGATCGCGACCTGGCCGTTGTACTCTTTGCGCAGAGAGCGCAGCGCGATGCTGGTCACCGGGCTGCTCCTATTGGTTGTTAAACGTTCTTAGAAATTAGCTTCGAGGATCGTGCGGTACTTAGCAACGATCGCATCGCGGTTCGCTGCTACGTATGCGCCATCTTCCTGAATGGTCGGGATGTCAGACAGGGCTGGCAGGCCTGGCTTGACAACACCATCACGCAGCGGACGACCAGCGGTCTGTTCCGCCAGAATGGTCTGGCCTTCTTCAGAGATGATGAAGTCCACGAAGGCCTTGGCAGCAGCTTCGTTTGGTGCACCCTTGATGACCTGGAGCGTTGCCGGCAGGAAGGCTGCGCCTTCAGACGGGTAAACGATCTCGACCGGCGCGCCCGAGAGGACGAAGTTGAGCGAAAGCGGTTCGTAGGTAAGGCCAACGATATACTCGCCTGCGGCAACGTCCTTAGCTACTTGGCTGGACGAACCGATGGTGATGCCGTTGAGCTGGGTCACGAGCTTGCCAACAAAATCCCACGAAGCGTCGGATTCATAGTCGCCGCCAACAGCCTTGAGCATGTTGGTGAGCTGAGCAAAGGCAGACGAGGACGCCGTTGGGTCGCCGAAGGCAATCTTGCCCTTCAGCTCTGGCTGTAGCAGGTCTGCATAGGACTTGATTTCGATGCCAGCAGCAGCGGTCGCTTCGGTGTTAACCAGAAGGTTCGAACCGTCAGCTTGGTATGGGGTGAAGAAGCCCGTAGCATTTTTGCCAGCTTCAACCATGAATTCATTGTTTGGCGAAACATATTCAGCCCAGAATTCAGTGTGGGCCGCAGCCTGAGCTGCGCCGCCGCCGAACAGCACGTCGCCCTGTGGGTTCGACGCTTCCGAACGGATACGCTGGTAGAGTTCGCCGGTCCCTGCGGTGATAATCTGGACCTGAACACCGGACTTTTCTTCAAAGACTGGGATCAGGCTTTCCAGCATGCCTTCTTCATTCGGGGTGTACACGGTGAGCGTGGTACCCGAAATGGCAGCGTCCTGAGCAACGGCGCCGAGAACACCGGTCAGGGAAAGTGCGATAGCAGCAATTGTTGCTGCACCAATGGATGACGTGCGACGCATGTCGATATTCCTCTCATCGGCTATGACAAAGCCTGAGGGGAATTATCGCACTTTAGCGCATGCCATGTTCTGCAATATCGTCGTGGCTTCACCCCCGAGGGTATTGACAAACCGTTAACCTGAAGCGGCCGACTAGGTTTTCTCTGCTGGGCACAGGATTTTCAAGTCTGAGCAATGGACCGAAAAAGTGGGAATTCTCCGAACAACCCTCTGATAATTCTATTGAAATCCAATCATGCACAGATTCTCAGGAGGACATTTTGCTCTCGCGGGAAAATCAAAAATTTGTCCCAGACTGCTCCCAAAAAGCGCGTGAAAATTCGATCCAGCGCGGCTGACCGCCGTGATATCAACGGTTTTAAAGGCAGGCGGCAGTGAGGAAACTGCGCACGTACCCACTGTAGCACCGGAATCGTGACACTGTCGTGACACGCTTGGACGGCAGGACGTGCACGGCGCGCGCAGACAAGTCAGGAGAGCGGACGTCGTCAGCTCACATAGACAACACTTGGTAAGACTGGCCACCGCTTTACAGAGCCGAAACGGCCGGTGGGCTCAAGCGTATGAAACGACGTGGCGCTACAAAATTGGTGAACCATCCCGCTAACGCGTGAAAGGCAGAGCTCAAGCCAGAAAGATAAAATTTTATTGAAACTTTCTAAAATTGATTGTCCTAACGCCTTATCTAGACGTTATTTTTCCCTGCCAGTATCACTTGCATGAGAGCTGCACTGATGCTTAAAATGGGGACACTGATGAATGACAAGCTCGCCGTATACGCTACAGCCTTCAGTCTTGTTTCTGGTTCGGCTCATGCTGCATCTGACCTTTTTGTCGATCAACTTGGCCAAAATCTGCTGCCACTATCTGTACGGCATCAGGACCTATGTCTCAGAAATGGGTTTGCGATTTAAGGAGAGTTCTGGTCTCGTCAGAGTGACGAAAGATCCAGAATGACGACAAAAACATCCAAGACGAAATCATCCGCAGAGCAGGTTGTGAAGGACATTCGCCGTGTAACGCGGCGACACTTTTCCGCCGAAGACAAGATCCGGATCGTGCTCGACGGATTGCGTGGCGAGGACAGCATTGCGGAGCTGTGTCGGCGTGAAGGCATCGCCCAGAGCGTGTATTACTCTTGGTCGAAAGAGTTCTTAGAAGCTGGCAAGCGACGTTTGGCTGGAGACACTGCTCGTGCCGCTACCAGTGATGAGGTTCGGGATTTGCGCCGGGAGGCGAGCGCGCTCAAGGAATGCGTTGCGGATCTGACGCTTGAGAACCGCTTACTTTAAAAAAGCATGATCGCAGATGGGGAGGAAATCGAATGAGATATCCAGCATCAGAAAAGCTCGAGATTATCCGACTGGTTGAGCAATCGCATCTCCCAACCAAACAGACGCTGGATCGACTGGGCATCCCCCGACGGACCTTTTATCGTTGGTACGATCGTTACTGCGATGGTGGCCCTGAGGCGTTGAAAGATCGATCCCCAGCGCCAAGCCGGGTCTGGAACCGTATCCCTGAGCAAATCCAGCAGCAAGTCGTCGATCTGGCGTTAGAGCAGCCTGATCTGAGCCCTAGGGAGCTTGCGGTTCGCTTCACCGATGAGAGAGGCTATTTTATCTCAGAAGCCAGCGTTTACCGGCTTCTCAAGGCCCATGACCTGATCACCAGCCCCGCCTATGCGGTGATCAAGGCGGCCAATGAGTTCCACACCAAGACCAGCCGCCCCAATCAAATGGGGCAGACCGATTTCACCTATTTCAGGATCATCGGCTGGGGTTGGAAGTATCCGTCTACGGTGCTGGACGATTACTCCCGCTACATCATTGCCTGAAAGCGCTGCTCCAGCATGCGGGCTCAGGACGTCACCGATACGCTGGGCTCGGCATTAGCAGCTTCAACTTCTGCGTGAGTTTTTGGCGCACCCGGCGAGATTCGAACTCACGACCTCTGCCTTCGGAGGGCAGCGCTCTATCCAGCTGAGCTACGGGTGCAGGCCGGAATCGGGGGTAGACCCCGATGAATGAGCGGCAAACTAATGGAACTATGGCGCTTTCGCAACCAGCGATGTGGCCCCTTGGGTTCTCTCCACACCTCGTGGCGCCGAGGGGCATATCTCTGGCACTTGGCTGGCCTTTATGGGCCTGAGCCTTGGCCCCGGAATGGCCGAGCACGGGCCACGTGCCCCAAAACCTACTGACAGCTTGTGCCAATTTCTGCAGTATGACCAAGGTGTTTATGGAATGCGAGGGAAGCGATGAGCCTAGTGACAGGCCCTGATGGTGCGCCGCGCTGTGGCTGGTGCGGGGAAATCGCCGAATTCTTTCCCTATCACGATCATGAATGGGGTTTCCCGGTTGTCGATGACCGCAGGCTGTTCGAGAAGATCAGCCTTGAGGGGTTTCAGTCGGGTCTCTCCTGGCGGACGATCCTCAATAAGCGCGAAAACTTTCGGCGCGGCTTTGCCAATTTTGAAATCGACGCGGTCGCCCAGTTCACCCAAGACGATGTCGAGCGCCTTTTGCAGAATAGCGGCATTGTTCGACACCGGGGAAAGATCGAGGCGGTGATCAATAATGCGCAGCGGGCGCAGGAGTTGATCAAAGAGGCCGGCTCGATTGCAGGCTTTGTCTGGCAGTATGAGGCGAAAACGCTAAGCCCACCGCAGAGCCAGACGACATCGGCTGAGGCGATCGCGCTTTCAAAGGCGCTCAAGAAACGCGGCTGGAAGTTTGTCGGGCCGACTACGGTCTTCGCCTTTATGCAGGCGATGGGCCTCGTTAATGACCATCATGAAGGCTGCGTGACCCGCGCAAAGGCCGCAGCAGCCCGCGCCGCTTCTTCGCCACCGCAGAGACAATAAAGGCGGCTCGACGCCGCCTTTTGGGCAAGCCTAATTAGGCCTGCGCGCGCACTTCGACCAGCTCGACGTCGAAAATGAGATCTTTGCCAGCCATCGGATGGTTGGCGTCGACCGTGATGGTCTCATCATCCATATCGATCACGGTAATCGTCACGAGGCTGCCATCGGGACCACGGGCCTGCAGCTGCGTGCCGAGCTCCAGGGGGATGCCAGCGGGGACGAAGTTGCGGCTCATTACCTGAACGGCTTCGTCGTGATGGGGACCGTAGGCATCGGCCGCCGGAATGGTGACGGTGGACTTATCACCGACGCGCATCTGCGCGACGTGACGATCTAGCCCCGGAATAACCTGACCAACCCCGTGGGTGAACTCCAAAGGTTCACGCCCCTCGGAACTGTCAAACACAGTCCCATCGGGAAAGCGCCCGGTGTAATGAATGCGAATGATATCGCCGGTCTGAGGTGAGCTCATGGATCGGCCTTTCGGTATAGTGTTTCCAGACGGGCTGGATCGTTTAGGACTGTCGCGGCCTATCGCTTAACCCCTCTTTAAGCCTAAGGCCCTAGAGGGCGGGGCAGGTTCAATGGCTCGCAACGATGAAACCCATTTGGGTTTACTGGCCATATCCAAGACTCTGGGCGAGATCGTGGCCGCAAGAAGCGCCCGAATGCTCGGTCCGATCACACTTGCTGCGCTCGCGTGGCTCCGCCCCAAAGCCGCCGCGTTTTGCGCATACGGCATTTTTACAGACGGGTAATCTGGGAATGCGAATGACGGCACGGCCGCTTACCATCACCGCTACGTTGATCCTTGCCACTGTGCTGGCGGGGTGCTCCTTTGCTGGCATTAAGCCAATGGCGGGGAACCGAGCGGGACAGACTGCAGCTGCTGCACTCGAGCAGGCTGTGTCAACGCCAACGCCTGCCGGCCATGTGCCGAAAGCGGCGGCGGTCCCAACAGCACCTGCCGATGTGGTGATGGCCTATGCCGACACACGCGGCAAGATCAATGCGCTGGTGACCCATTATGCGGCCCAGTACAAGGTGCCAGAAAGCCTGATCCACCGCGTGATCGTGCGCGAAAGCACCTATAATCCCGCAGCCCGCAATGGCCCCTATTACGGCCTTATGCAGATTAGCCACGCAACCGCGCGCGGCATGGGCTATCGCGGCGAACCCGCAGGCCTTTTGGATGCCGAAACCAATATGCGCTATGCCGTGCGCTATCTGGCTGGGGCCTATATGACCGCTGGTGGCGATCCTGATCGATCAGTGCAGTTTTATGCTCGGGGCTATTACTACGACGCCAAGCGTCTCGGCCTCGTTGAAAAAGCTGGCCTGCGTTAAGTTTACGCCTCGCGGCCCAAAAGCTTATTGAGAATACTGTCGAGTTCGTCGAGCTGATAGGGCTTTTCCAAACGCGGTAGATCGCTGGATTGGTTGTGCGGCAGCTCGGCATAGCCGGTGACCAAAAGCACCTTCAGGCCGGGGCGCAGCTTTTGAGCGGCTTCCGCCAGTTCGATACCGGTAATGCCGGGCATAGAATAATCGGTCATCAGAACGGTGATGTCAGAACGTTCTTCGAGCAGTTTTAGGGCTTCGGCGCCAGAATAAGCCTCAATCGCGATGTGCCCAAGCTCGGCAAGCAGATCCACCGTATTCATGGTGATCAATGCATCATCATCGGCCACCAGAATTGTAGCCTGCCCCACAGTCGTAGTCATAGGTGAACGCCCCCTCCTCAGCCATGCGCGCTCTTGCGGCGCATTAGGGCTAACACACTGACCTATAGCCTATGAGAGGCCGAGCTCTTCGTCTATGGGAAAATCATCCTGTTTTACAACGTGATAGGGCTTACTGACACGGTTAGGCATTTAGCAGTGCCAAGTCAGGCCGTCCGCGGTTAAACTGGACCCAATCTCGAAACGGGAATCGTCTCATGCATCTTTTGCTCGTTGATGGCTCGGGCTACATCTTCCGTGCCTTCTTCGCCCTACCCCAGCTGAACCGCAAATCTGACGGACTGCCTGTCGGCTGCGTGCAGGGGTTCTGCAATATGCTGTTCAAGCTCACCCAGGATATGGAGGGCGATGATCGCCCCACCCATATGGCCGTAATCTTTGACGCCAAGGGCAAGACCTTCCGCGACCAGATTTATGATCAGTATAAAGCGCAGCGCCCGCCTGCGCCTGAAGAGCTGGTGCCGCAGTTTCCGCTGACCCGTTCGGCGACCCGCGCTTTCTCCATCCCCTCCATTGAAATGGAAGGGTGGGAAGCCGACGACATTTTGGCAACCTATGCCCGCATGGGCCGCGAGCAGGGCTTTAAGGTCACGATCGTTTCGTCGGACAAGGATCTGATGCAGCTGGTTGAGCCCGATGGTTCGATCCGCTTGCTCGACACTATCGCCCGCCCCGGCCAGCCGCCGCTGCGCTGGATTGGCCCCGATGAAGTGTTCACCAAGTTTGGCGTGACCCCGGACAAGGTTATCGACGTGCAGGCGCTGTGTGGCGACACGGTCGATAACGTGCCGGGCGTGCCGGGCATTGGTCAGAAGACGGCTGCAGAGCTGATCAATACCTATGGTGATCTCGAAACGCTGCTGGAGAAAGCTGGTGAAATTAAGCAGCCTGCGCGTCGCCAGAAGCTGATCGACAATGCCGAACTGGCCCGTATCTCCAAGCGCCTCGTGACGCTCTCGCAGGACGTGCCGGTGGAACTCGACATCGACGCCCTGGTGCGTCAGCCGATGGAGCCGAGCAACCTCTTCCCCTTCCTCAAGGCGATGGAATTTGCCACCATCACCAAGCGTTTGGCAGCCCATCTCGATGCCAACCCAGACGATTTCGAGGCGGACCCTGAGCTCCGGGCTGGCGGCGACACGCCGCTGGAAGGCGTGCCAGAAAAGTCCAAATCCCTCTCCGTGGCCAAGGCCAAGCTTGCCGCAAATGTGGTTCCGGGCACCGGCCCTGCGCGTCACGCCGCTGAAGAGCATGCGCGGGTAAAAGCCATTCCGGTCAATTATGATGCCTATCGCATCATCAACACAGAAGCTGACCTCGCCGCGATGATCGAAAAGATCATCGACAAGGGGCTCGTCTCGATCGACACCGAGACCACCGGGCTTGATCCGCAATCGGCGGATTTGGTGGGCGTCTGTCTATCGACCGAAATTGGTGAGGGCATCTATATTCCGGTTGGTCACAGCAAGGCTGGAGACCTGTTGGAAGGTGGCGGCCTTATTGATGGGCAATTGCCGATCCGCACCGTGCTCGACATGCTCAAGCCGGTTCTGGAAAACCCTGCCATTCTCAAGATCGGGCAGAACTGCAAATACGATATGGAGATATTGGCCAATCTCGGGATCGCTATGGCCCCGATTGATGACACCATGCTCATCTCTTATGCGCTCGATGGTCCGCGCTATAACGGCATGGATGTGTTGGCCGATCATTGGCTCGAGCACAAAACCATTTCCTTTGGTGAGCTGGCGGGGACCGGCAAGAACCAGAAGACCTTTGATCAGCTCGAAATTGCCGCCGCAGCGCGCTACGCCGCCGAAGATGCCGACGTAACGCTGCGCCTCTGGCATGTGCTGAAACCACGTCTAGCCGCAGAAAACGCCACGACGGTTTATGAAACGCTGGAGCGTCCGCTGGCACCAGTGCTGGCGCGTATGGAAGCGCGCGGGGTGACGGTTGACCGGCAAATGCTGGCGCGGCTTTCGGGCGATTTCTCCCAGCGCGCGGCCGCATTTGAAGCCGAAGCCTATGAGCTGGCCGGGCAGAGCTTTAATCTTGGCTCGCCAAAACAGCTCGGCGAAATCCTCTTTGATAAAATGGGCCTCGAAGGCGGCACCAAGACCAAGACGGGTGCTTGGTCTACGGGCGCGGATGTGCTCGAAGATCTCGCCGCCAAGGGCATTCCGCTGGCCCGCACCATCGTCGACTGGCGTCAGCTCTCCAAGCTCAAGAGCACCTATACCGACGCTCTACCGACCTTTATCAATCGCCGGACGGGCCGCGTTCACACCTCCTATCAGCAGGCTTCCGTGCTTACGGGGCGCCTATCGTCGAACGAGCCGAACCTACAAAATATTCCCGTGCGTACGGCGGACGGCCGCAAGATCCGTCAGGCCTTTGTCGCTCCCGAAGGCAAGACACTGATCTCGGCCGACTATAGCCAGATCGAGCTGCGCGTTTTGGCCCATATCGCCAATATTGGATCGCTCAAGGATGCGTTCGAGGAAGGTCTCGATATTCACGCGATGACGGCTTCGGAAATGTTTGGCGTGCCGGTGGAAGGCATGCCGAGCGACGTGCGACGTCGCGCCAAGGCGATCAACTTTGGCATTATCTACGGGATTTCAGCCTTTGGTCTGGCCAATCAGCTGGGCATCGGGCGCGGCGAAGCGGGCGACTATATCAAGACCTATTTCGAGCGCTTCCCGGGCATCAAGGACTATATGGAAGCCCAGAAGTCGCGCGTCAAAACCGACGGGTATGTGACAACGATCTTTGGCCGGAAAATCCAGTTCCCCAATGCGAAATCGGGCAATCCATCCGAACGCGCCTTTGTCGAGCGCGCGTCGATCAACGCGCCTATTCAGGGCTCGGCGGCTGACATTATCCGTCGTGCCATGATCCGCATGGAACCCGAACTGGCGAAGGCCGGGATTGAGGCGGACATGCTGCTGCAGGTGCATGACGAGCTGATCTTTGAAGTTCCAGAGGGCACTGAGGATCAGGCCATCCCGGTGATCAAGCGGGTGATGGAAACCGCTTCGGAGCCCGCCGTGCGCCTGACCGTGCCGATCCAAGTGGACGCGCACGCAGCCAAGAACTGGGACGAGGCGCACTAAGCGCACGGTTCTATTGAGCATTGAAAGGCCTGGGCAGCCTAGAGAGCTGTTCAGGCCTTTTGCCTTCATTGCTGCTTCGCGCTGTTGAAAAAACGACACAAAAGCAACCATAATGGCGCAAGTTGCGCAGATGATCACACCTGCTTAACAACAAATTCACGTAACGCTGTCTCTTTATTCGGAAATTATACAGTATCCATTTGGGGCACTGATTGATTTTTGATGAGAACGGACGTCATCATGACAGTGACTGACGACACAATTGCCCAATGCAACGCTGTGACCTTTGCGGCCGGTCAGGCGACAAGCGAATTGATGCGCGAATTTGGCAAGAAGATCGGATTTCAAGAGACTATTGATTATCCGCGCTTTGCCGAGAATGAGGCCAAGGGGCTCAATTTCTTCCTTGTGCACGGATCGATCCCGGACGCCAATAAGCTCAGGCTTATTCGGGCCCTGCGCTCGCACCCCGATGTGATGCGCCGGTTTGCGCCGGTGGTGTGCCTGCTCTCCGGTGGGCCACGGCATCAGGTGGTGCCGCTGGTGGAGATGGGGTTTGACGAGGTGCTGTTCCTCGTCGACAGCGTCGACTCCATGCGCGCCAAGCTCAATGCTCAGCTGAACCACCGGCTGATGTATGTGCAGACGTCCAAATATTTTGGGCCAGACAGGCGGCGGATCGAACTGGTGGATCGCAATGATCCACGCCGCAAATATGGTGGCTCAGAATTTCGGCGGATTATGGTGGTGCGCAACCCCACCAGCGGGATCGAGACGCAGGAAGCGCTCTGATCAGAGCGTGAGGCGCACCAGGCGCCCGTCCCCACCCTTGGGAATGGTGAGCGTGACCGTGAGATTTGCCGCTTTGGCAATATCGGGGGCGCGCTCGGCCCATTCGACCAAGACGATGGCGCTGGGATCGTCGAGCAGCCCCAATTCATCGGCTTCGCTTTCATCGGCGAGGCGATAAAGATCCGCATGCAGGACAGGCCCCTTGGGCGTGTCATAGGGCTGGATGATGGCGAAGGTGGGGGATGGGACCTCCAACTCCGGATCACCCGCCAGAGCGCGGATAATGGCGCGGGCAAGAGCGGTTTTGCCAGCACCGAGGTCGCCTTCAAGACGCACGATGGTGCCCGGTTGCAGCTCGGCCGCAAGCGTTGCGCCAAATTCTGCCGTAGCCGCGTCGTCAGGAAGGAAAAGGTCCATTATTCGGCCACACCCGCCATGGCGCTATCACGCGGCAGATTGACGATGATGCGGCTGCCCTTGGGCTCGCGGCGTTCGGCCGAGATGGTGCCGCCATGCAGGTTCACAAAGGTGCGCACGATGGAAAGGCCAAGCCCGGCGCCGCGCTGACGACCGCCAGCGGCAGGGGTATCCAGACGGGTCAAGATCGCCGACTTCAGCTCGTCGGTGAGGCCTGGGCCTTCATCTTCGATGACGAACAGCATGCGGCTGTCGCGACTGGTAACGGCCAAGCGGATCTCGCTGCCGGGCGGGGCAAAACGCGCCGCGTTCGAGAGGAGATTGTAGAGCACCTGCACAAGGCGCGTCCCGTCCGCAATAAGGGACGGCAGGTTGGGCTCGATATCAACCACCAGCTTTGCCGGTACGCCGGAGACTTCGGGCATGGTCGCGGAAATGCCCGCACGGGCCTTTTCGATGAGCGCGGGGACATCAAGCCGCTCAGGATTGAGCTCGGCAATGCCCGCGTCGACGGAGGCCAAATCGAGAATATTGTCGATGAGCACGCCAAGGCTGACCGAGGAGGCGCGGATATAGGAGATATAATCGCGCTGCTGGGCGGTGAGCGGGGAGCTTTCGTCGGCGGCCAGAACTTCGGCAAAGCCGATGATCGAGGTCAGCGGCGAGCGCAGCTCGTAGGAGACGTTTTCAACGAAAGCGTCCTTGAGACGATCAGCGGCGACCAGCGCATCGTTACGCTCCTTGAGCACCTTGGAATAGCTGGCGCTTTCGGTGACGTCGATAAAGGTCATCATCGACTGACCATCGGGCAGACGGGTGATCGAGAAATCGATGAGCTTGCCATCCGAGCGCGTGATGCGGCCCTTCTGGTCCGTGCGGGTAGGATTAAGATCGATGATGGCGCGCTTGAGATCACGCCAGATGGTGGCGCCATCATGGGGCAGCGCTTGCACGCAGCGGCTGGCGATCTGGTCGATATGGGGCGCGGTTTCGAGCTCGGACTTAACTTGCGACCAAAGCTCTTCAAAGCGCGGGTTCCACAGGGTCAGGCGGCCATTGGTGCCGAACACAGCCACAGCTTCGGACAGCGCATTGATGGTTTCGCGCTGCACATTGGTGAAGGCCTTGTTGGTTGACGCCATGTTCAACCATTCGGTCATGTCTTCAAAGACATAGATGACGCCGCCTTCAGCGCCTGCGGGCGCGGAAATGACCTTGACCGTGCGACCATCCGGCAGATGCCAAGGATCGGCCTCAAACGGCTCAGTGCGCTCGTAGCTCTTGAGATGGTTGGCGCGCCAGGTGTGGTAGTCAACGGAATTGGGCAGGCGCCCTTCGGTGCGCAGCTTATCGAGGACAGCGCGCTCATCGGTGCCGGGGGTGAGGAACAGACGATCTAAGCCCCAAAGCTTGATATAGGCCTCGTTGTACTGCACCAGCTGACGCTTGGCGTTAAAGATGGCAATCGGGGTGCCGAGATTGTCGATCAGGCCGGAGATCGGCGCAACGGCGGCCTCAGGGATCGGCGCTGGATTGGAGATCGACTTGCGTGGCGCCAGATAGCCACCAATGCCACCGGGCACGTCAAACTCAACCACATAACAATTAACCGCTGCAGCTAACGCATCGAGATCAAGGTTCTCGACCGACTTACCGCGCGTTTGCGCCAGATTGACCAAGGCTGGATTGGCAAAATCGAGCTTGCCATCTTCGAGGCGCAGGAAAGCGGGCTCGGGCATATGGGTGATAATGGCCTGAGCGCATTGCCAATCGGCCGCTTCAACCACGGCAACACTGGCCGCTTCACCCGGCTCCAAATAGGCGGGGCGCAAGCGCATGGCGATGGCGCCACCCATGACCCAACCCGAGCAACGGACCTGACGACCATCGAGCGTTTTAAGGCTCGATGAGAAGCGATGACCATGCATCTTCAGATTATCGAGCAGCTCTTGCAGGCGATTGGCTTCTGCAGGACCGAGCCAGCTGCGCAGATTAAGGACGCTATGAGGCTGACGGCCCACGGGCAGAACCGCCGAAGCATCGCCCAGAATGCGGGGTTCGGCAGGGGTCGCGCTTTCGTCGGTCCACAATACGGTCAACTCACGCGAGCCCGCGATCAGGCTCTCATATTCATCGACCATGTTGCGCAAGTCAGCGATTTGCGAGGAGGCGCGACGACGCGCGGCACGCGTATCGACCAAAATCGAGCGCACAACGGCCATGGCGATGAGCGAGAAAGCGCCCGCGCCGAGCACAACGGCCACCGGCGCAATGCCGCCGAGACTGACCGGAACACCGCTCTGAGCGACAGCCGGAGCTGCGGCGAGCAGAGACAGAGGGGCAGCGCTAAGTGCTGCGAATCCCAAGTGTTTCCGGAATCGTTCCGGCACCATGCCAAGCCTCATGTGTTCGTTGCGCCAAGGTCCGACCCACAAGGGCCAGTATGCATTTACTGCTTTGGCGGCGGCCTACGCGGAGAATGGCTCTCCTGCCGCTCGCTGATCCGAACACTCAAAATCAAAGTATCCGAATCACCCTGACATTAGCCGTGGTCGGAATCGGGCAAAAGAGTCTTCCTGCCTGTGAGGAGCGGGCAAATGGCAAGGAATGCACTTGACTGTGAACGAAACAGAAACCTTTACGAAACGTAAAAGCCCGGGCAAATCACCCGGGCTTTCACATGTATTTTTCGAGCTAAGCGCCGGAAAATCTGAGGTTTCGGCGACTTTAACGCCAACGCTACAAGGCGTCGATCCCCGAGTACGAACACATTGTCTGAATTATTGTCACAGGGAAGAGAGAAACTGGAGACACTTGTACAGCGCTTGGCCGCATAATCAATGAATAGCGCCGTATAACCCAGAGCAGAGCGGAGACGAAGCTGGAGGTGAGCAGAAACTGTCATCCTCAACAGTAGCCGCGAAGGAGCTATCGTTTGTTAGCGGACATCGGCCATTCTCAAAATTGGTGTTGCCTCAGCGAAGCAACGATCAAAATTCACTCTCCGATCAGCTGCCGCACAGTGTCCCACTTCCGACCACCGAACATAGATCGCCCCCTTTATGGCCACGATCTTACCGCAGGCTCGCGCACCAAACTATCGCCACTCAATCGCAAATTGCGAAGGTGTCAGCCTCGTTAGGTTTGGCGCAGTTATCAGACGCTAGAAGGGACCAGCAACGGCCATTCATCCGGCCATTTTCGTTCCGCAAACGCATCCAAACGACTATTGCGCCTCAACACCCTCGGTCGCATGACCGGAAGTCGCTAGACACTATTAATCTATTCGGTGGCGGACCGCCCAACTACACCAACAAATGGGTAGGATCACTTACTGTTTTATGCCGAAGGCCCTGCGGATGCGCGACAATTTCTGGGACTGCTCAGGGTCACGCGCAACATTTTTTAACCCTTCGCGCAAAAAGGCAATAAGGAGCAAAAGGAAACCCACGCCAATAGCCGCCGCCACGGCGAAAAGTGCACTTGAACGAGAGTGCACAGTATCCACATAAATGTCTGAAGTGAGATTCTGAGGCGTTACGCTTCCTTGCACCTGCAACTGTAGAGTATCGAGTGTTTCGTAGTGATACTGCTGGCTATCGAGCAATGAGATCAGAGCAACAGCGTCTATGCCGCCGCTTAACTCACCTTCACTGGTTACGCTTTGTTCAGATTGGGTAAGCGAGGTTAGCGCGCGCTCAATTAATTGGAGACGCGCCGAAGTTTGAGCGATTTTGTGCTCAATCTCTGCAAGCAATTCCGCATTTGGGGCGGAACTAACGACCAGCCCCTTAACTACAGCTTCCAAAGACGCACGGGCAACCGCAGCGTCGGGGCTCGAGATTTCTAGCTGATAAAAATCAGTGTCTGGCACGCGCTTGGATTGCAGGGTCGCTAATGCCAAGCGCCTAACCTCCCTAGCTTCGGCGCCCACAGCGTCAGCTTGGGCATGACTTAAAACCGCATCTGACCTCAGCAGCGGTACTGCTGTGTCACCTAAGACGATTTCAGCGCGCGCTTTGTATACCGTCGTAGATGACCCGACCAAAAATGCAAAAACGATAGCGCCCGCCAGCAATGGCCCTATGAGCAGCATGATCCAGTTTTCAGCAATCACGACTGCGATGTCGAGCAAGCTAATTTCATCCTGGGCGACCTGTTGCTCCACAGTCATTTTCCTTTCGCTACAGGGGGGTTATTCCGCTTAAACTACTACGGGTTTCTCCTCAAGTGGTTATAATGGGACACACGACCCTTGCCGACATAAACACCGACTTCGGTTATTTGAAAAAGATAATCTAACGCGCGAAGTTTGTGGGCCGCAAAGACGCCAACGACAGATGTGCGCGATACAAATGCACTTTGAAAGAGCGAACGATCCGCATAGTGAAACGCCATTCTCTATGAGATCAAAACCGCAGGACCCAGTCGCGGTAACTCGAGATATAGCGGGGTGCCCGCAGTTTATGCCCCCCCTGCTGCGGCTAGACTGTTAGGTATGACCGCAGGTGAGTATTTCAGCGCACGACGCCTACCGGAGATTTGAGACATCGCATAACGTCGAGACTGTACGACACGACGACGCCCGTAGCCAAATCCAACTGCCACAGAGACCGCGCTTCAGCTCGCCTTCCTAACATCGGCGAGGGGAGGAAGCCAAAACGCACGGCGAATGCGATTTACCTGGTCTTGCCCCCTCGAACTCCGACACGCCCTGCTCAAACCGTCTCGGATAAAGACAGCTACAAGCAGGAGCATTGCAACGCCTATTGCCGCCGCAACGACCGTCGTCATTTTGCCCCTGGGTGGTAGGCGTGTGGTTACAGGCTTCTGTAGAACATCATCCGGCAAAAAAGTGCCCCGCAGTTCTGATGCCAACTGATCGAGACTTTGGCGACGCTGTTCTAAATTCGTCACTATCGCTACCAACACATCACCGGCAGCACGCCCTTGGGTACCTGACGCCACCTGCTCGGCGTCAGCAGCGCCCAGCACCTTAGCTAGGCTGACTTCAAGAAGATCGATCGAGCGCTCAATTCTCTGCATTCTATTTTTTATTTGGGCCTGCAATTCTAGCGATGGAATTGTTCCCGCAATTAAGCCGTCAGTAAGTAATTGAAGTATCTCAAGGCCATGCGCGGGCTCGTCTGTCTTGACAGAAACAACATAAAAACCTGTATCACCGTTCTTCCTCACGCGTAGATTTTCGGCTTCGAAGTCACGCCGGACACTCTCGATTGAGCCAATATTAGACGCGTGAAACGCGCTCTTGTTTAAAGCGTTTTCAAGAACCGATGCAGACTGCAGCAGTCCAGCTTCTCGCGCATCAATGTTCAATAAAGAAAGCGCTTCATAGCTTGGTCGTTCCGTTAGAGACATCACTCCATAAGTGAGCGCTGCTGCGAAAAGTGGTCCTAGAAATAAGAGAAGCCAGTTCTCTGCAAACACCACCATCAAATCCAATATGGATATTTCATCGCCACCAGATTGATCGATCAAAACCGCGCCCCTCGAATTAACAAGCCATAAGAAAACAGCTCACCAATCAAGAATAAAGCAGAAATAACTAGAACGTCCACACCTACAATAGTTCCAGCCCCTCGCAGAGCCCCTCTAAAACTGAAGAAATCAACACAAAAACAGCCGTTCAAAATCCTTCTAAACAAAACAAATACTGAACAACCAAGCATATTTACTCCAACCCCGCCGTAGGCCTTTGTCGCTCCCTTGCGCGCTGGATTGCAATGTAGTCGACGGAATAAGGCCAAAATTCGTCGCTGTACGCCGACCGAGGACAGCAGTGGCAGTGTGGAGACCCGCATCAATTGAGCATCAATTGAGCATCAATTGAGCATCACTCTCCGCAAGTCGCACCTGCCCGGCCAGCAGAGAGCGTCGTTGAGTGTGAGCCAACTCTACCAACAACTAATTCTGTTTGCGTGGTCCTGTTCAGCTCACGATTGGTTCAGCAGAAATGATGCGGGATTACACGCAATACCGGTGACACCGTAACAATAGCGAAAGGCCGATTAAGAAACGAGGACCACTGGAGTAAAAACTGAGCTACGGATCTGAACAGTCAGCCGTGAAAACCTATCACTTTAGCCTCTGCTGATGCCTGCCGATCAGTCGCTCAGCATTCGTGCGGCATTAACGTTAGACCAAATCCCTATTTGAAACACGGTGCAGTGCACTGCAGAACTCATGCATCAATTGGCAAGGGCAGCTGCAATTTGTCTTGCAGCACTCACAACCGAAAATCGTGTTGAGAACAACTTCCGGCATCGAGATGATATCTCACGATCACGATCAATCTTAACCAGCAATACGTCAGCCAGTCCTGCCAACTCATCTAGACGATTGGTTTCACATACCTCGCCGACCTGCTCATGGCGTATCAACTCCGCAATGTCATTCCCGGCGTTTACATTGGCCAAAACTGGCAGGCCGCTCTGCATATAGGTGAGAAACTTTCCCGGGATGTTGTGGGATTTATGACGAGAGTCCAACGCCACAATACCGGCAGCACATTGGGAATACAGATCCGGGATTTCGTCGGGATCGATCTCGTCAAAAAATAGCGTGTTGGTCAGTCCCCGTGCCTTAGCGTCAGCCTTCAGCCGCACCGCTTCACTGCCGCGGCCAACAAATAGAAAGCCTACATCATCACGCGCGACAAGTTTTTCAGCCAGATCCAATACAATGTCGAGTCCCTGCGCCACACCCATGTTCCCGGCATAAACGAACAGTTTGCGCCCGGCTAGAACAGTATCTGCAACTTGAACCGAACAACGGTTGTTTGTCGGCATGTCGAGCCAATTCTGTAGGACCTCGAGATCACGGCCAGGTTTTTTATGCCACTGTGCAAAGTATCGTCCATTGCCGGGCGTCTGCATGCCGATTACATCAGCGAGACGATACTGGTACTGCGCCACGGCATTGAAGAAGTGATAGGCCGGACCGCGCCGCATGAGCCCCATGTCCACAGCCCATTCCGGGAAAATATCACGGACGATCAAGTATGCGCGGCAATCGCTCGTGCGTTTGATCGAGCTTACCAACGGACCATGGAATATTGAGGGAGAATACCAGACCACTCCGTCCCAACGTCGCCTAGCCAATGGGCTCTTGGCCAAGTTTCGTCGCATGGCAATGGGCATAGCTATTTCGGCGAGTGTACGGCGGACGTAGCCGATATCCTTGGTCCGCGGTGCACGCAACCTCAATACCTCGACACCATCCAAATGTTCTAGATGCCAAGGTTGATCGAGGCTCGAAGATGGCAGTAATAACGTTAGCTGATGTCCTTGCCTGATGAATTCGCGCGCCAGATCCCGCAACTGCACGGCACTGGAGGTGCGCATCGGCGGGAATGCATCGGCAATGAGGGCTATCCGCATTCGTCGAAAACTCAGTATTTTTTCCAAACCACCCGATTAACATAGTCAGTATAACTATGAACAATGCGGACGATCTTGTCGCTGACATTGGGCACGTCATAATCTGACACGAGACGTAAACCACGAGTTTCTCCACGTGGCTGGCTGAGCAGTATGGCAAGCCCTTGCCGCACTCTTTCTACCTCCAACCCGACCATCATGACTGCAGCCTCTTCCATACCCTCAGGCCGCTCATGCGCCTCGCGAAGGTTAAGAGCAGGAAAATTCAGAATAGAGGATTCTTCTGTAATGGTTCCACTATCGGAAAGTACCGCCCGAGCGTGCATCTGAAGATTGACATAGTCGAGAAACCCTAGTGGCTTGAGCAGCCGCACAGCGGGGTGGAACTTCGTTTCGGCGGCTTCAATGCGCTTCTGAGTGCGCGGGTGTGTCGACACCAGCACCGGAAGATTATTGTCCTCCGCAAGTCCGTTAAGAACCTGCACAAGTTTTGTGAAACTGCGCTCCGGCTCAATATTTTCTTCGCGATGCGCGCTGACCACGAAATATTCCTCGGCCCGCAGATCCAGCCGCGACAGCGCGTTCGAAGCGAGAATTCCCGGCATGTAATGATGCAGGACCTCGAACATAGGACTGCCGGTTTTAATAACCTGATCGGGCGATATACCCTCGCGCAGCAAATAATCGCGGGCGATCGTGCTATAAGTCAGGTTGATATCGGCTGTATGGTCGACGATCCGGCGGTTGGTCTCCTCGGGAACACGTAAATCAAAACAGCGATTTCCGGCTTCCATGTGGAAAATCGGGACCTTGCGCCGCTTGGCAGGAATAACTGAAAGACAACTGTTTGTGTCACCCAGCACCAAAAGCGCCTCAGGCTGCACCTCTGCCAGAACAGCATCAACAGCCGTAATCAGATTACCAATCGTGTTGGCCGCTCCGGTACTGCCTTCGGCGCTATTGAGGAAATAATCTGGTTTACGAATACCCAGATCATCGAAGAATACCTGATTGAGCTCGTAGTCGTAATTCTGCCCAGTATGCACCAGAACGTGCTCACAATGCCGGTCTAGCGCCGCCATTACACGTGACAATCGAATAATTTCGGGGCGTGTCCCAACCACCGTCATTACTTTGAGCTTCTTCATACTCAAACTCCGCTCGAAATAGTGTCTGGGCGTGTACGATCAAATATCTCGTTTGCCCACAACATGACGATCATCATCTGGTCACCCACATTGGTGATATCGTGGGACCACCCAGGAATGGTTTCCACCACTCGCGCCATGTCGCCCGACACACGCAACTCGAACCTTTCATCTGTCAGAATGTTCCGAAAGCGGAACAACGCGTCGCCCTGAACAACAAGAAACTTTTCGGCCTTGGTGTGATGATAATGCCCACCCCGCGTCACTCCGGGCGGTGCAGACAGGAAGCTGAATTGACCGCAATCGGGCGTCTTCATAACCTCCACGAAGACGCCACGTGGGTCCGTATGTTGGGGAATGTCGTAGCTAAAACGCTCTGTGGCAAGATTGCTGAGATAGGTGGAATAGAGGGCGCGAGTTAGCCCTGTACCAACCCGTTCCGTCACCAACGTTTCACGGCTCGCCTCAAACGCTGTGATCTGTGCGGCGAGCTCACCGAGTGTGATTGTATAGTCCGGTGCGACAGCACCATGTTCTGCCCCCTTGGGGGAAACTTCAATGGCACCAATTATGGCCGTCACCACGTCGTCAACATAAACCAGCCGCAGGCGGGTCTCCGGATTATCAATGCGGATCGGCAGGCCACGCGCGATATTATGGCAAAACGTGGCGACCACCGAATTATAGTTTGGCCGACACCATTTTCCGAAGACGCCGGGCAGGCGGAAAATTGTAGCCGGATTGCCTGTCTGCTCTGAAAGCTCCAAGACAGCCTGTTCGGCGTTCAGCTTACTGCGACCGTATGCATTATCTTGAACCGCCTGCGCGGAAGACGCCAACACAATCGGTATTTGGCGGCCTGAGGCACGAATGGCCGCGCAAATGGCTTCAGTAAGTCCAGTGTTGACTTCCGCGAATAGGCGCTCGTCATTTGGCCGGTTTTCGCCGGCCAAATGGACTACCTTGTCCACACTCGCGAGGAGATCGGGCAATGCCGAAATATCATCGCCGCGGACAAACTCAGTGATTGAGAAGAGCCCGGTTTCGCGCAGACGAACCACTAAGTTCTTGCCAATGAACCCATGGGCACCTGTCACTAAAACGCGCCGCACCACGGAGGTCACTCCTCGGGCTCGACGTGTTCACCCCGCACGATGGCCTGGATAAAAGAAAGTTTCAGCAGGAGCGCCTTCATACCCGCAACATCGAGCCGAGTAGTGTTGTGAGAAGTGTACTCAACCGCCTCAGAGATACGAACCTCGCCTTCTTCGACAAACTTTCCATAGTTCAGATCCCGCAGATCAGGCGGAACACGGTAGTACCCCCCAAGATCTTGCGCCGCCACCATTTCTTCACGACTGAGAAGCGCCTCGAACAATTTTTCGCCGTGCCGCGTGCCAATTATATTAATCTTGTGCTCTGGCACGCCCATAAGGTCCGTGAGTGCTCGTGCGAGTATCTCAATGGTGGCCGCCGGGGCCTTCTGCACGAAAATTTCCCCCTGCTGACCATGCTCGAATGCATAGAGGACCAGGTCCACAGCATCATCAAGGGTCATCATGAAGCGGGTCATGTTGGGGTCGGTGATGGTCAGAGGCTGGCCCGCGCGGATTTGCTTCGTGAACAGCGGAATAACCGAACCGCGTGATGCCATCACATTGCCATAGCGCGTGGCACAGATGACAGTGTTGCCGCTAGAACGTGACTTGGCGACGATAACCTTCTCCATCATCGCCTTGGAAATACCCATAGCGTTGATCGGATATACGGCCTTGTCCGTTGACAGGCAGACAACACGCTTGACACCACAATTGATGGCAGCCTCTAGAACGTTTTCCGTCCCGAGCACGTTTGTTTTGACCGCCTCAAGTGGATAGAATTCGCAGGATGGAACCTGCTTGAGCGCAGCTGCGTGATAGATGTAGTCGACACCCCGCACAGCATTGAGCACCGACTGATAGTCGCGTACGTCTCCGATGTAGAATTTGAGCTTGGGATGATCATAGCGCTTACGCATGTCATCCTGCTTTTTCTCATCACGACTGAGAATGCGGATTTCCGCCAAATCGGAATTCAGGAACCGCCGCAGAACCGCATTCCCAAAAGAACCGGTCCCGCCGGTAATTAGGAGGGTTTTGTTAGAGAACATCGTTGCTCCATCTGTGTTTGTGCGGCTCTAATGTGGCTAAGCGTTCGGAGTGAGTAAGTCCAGATATTTTCGGGCGCGTTCCTTGGCACTGGAAAACCCAAACGCATGATCGCGCGCATGCTTGAGCGCCGCGGCATTCGTGCCTTCACCGCCGAACACTTTGGCAATTTCCGCTGCAGCTGACGCGGGAGATAGGGGATCAAAATAATGCGCATGCCCCTGACAGATGTCACGATTGAAAGGCCGATCAGAGGCAAACAGCGGTTTTTCCATCGCCATCGCCTCCAACGGAGTCGCTGAAAAGCACTCCAACAGCGACGGAAAGACAACAGCATCTAGGCTACGGTAAAATTTGGGGCACTGCGCAACTGTAAGTTGCCCAACGTTGACGCATGCTTTCCGAAATTCGGGGGAACATGCACGCCATTCATCCTCGGTGAACGTCACATAAAAGCGCGCCGAGATACCGTGGTTTCGCTTGAGAGCGGAAACTATTTCAGGAAATATTTCAGTATTTTTGTGAATATAGTTGCGTCCAAGGAACCCCAGAGCCAGCTCGCCTTGGGACCTCGATAGTGTCAGGTCCTGCCACAGCTCCGGTTGCGCGTAGAGGGACGATAGGCAGTTGTGAACGACATGGATACGCTCAGCAGGGAAGCCGAGCTCCCGAACCAGCCCTTCTTTCACATGTTCGAGTTCAACAACCAGCACATCAGCACGCTTGAAAAACTGCGCCTGAATCCAGAACTTCAGGCGCGTCTTGAGGCGCTGCAAGACCGGTAAACGCTTATAACATTCGTTCTGCGGATAGATGATCCAAGCTTGGGCAAAGCCTACTACACTCTTGAATCTGGGCTTCCAAATGTATAGCGGCCCAAACACAGTAAACACACACCGAAATTTTCGCAATTTCCGTGCAAGTGTAGACTGTCCCCGCAACGCGCCATAAACATTCAAAACCTCATAGTTCGGGATTGTAACGAAGTCGCGGCTCAGCGAGGCCAAGTTCTGACTCACCTCTTCCGAAGCAAGAACTGCTATCCAATCGCCCGAAATCAAATCAGGCTGCGCCTCAGCTAAAAACGAACACGTAGCCTGCAGCCCCCCCCCAGCGTGAACATTTGACGTGTTTATCGCGCTAGTGGGGGACATGCAGATTTCCGTAATTTTCTGTTCTGCTCACTACAGCATCGCATCTCAAGAGTTCGACCCGACAGTGTAGCGAACGAGGCGAATCATATTCCATCCAGAATAAGGAGCATAACCCACGCTCATCTACTGTCCTGGAACCTATCAGCCTGACGCACGCTTCAAACCCTAAAGCCATGCCCAACGTCGAACACGCTATCAACGTATCCAATAGATTTGAACGACAAGTAGACCATTGGCAGATAGACTATAGGGTGGTTCACCTTCCCATCAGTCATCAGCGCATAGAAAAACATAATAAAAGTAACCATATTCATGCGATCCGGTCCGAGGATTGCTACCAATACCACACATGGAGCCAACATGAACATAAACCGGGCTTTCCGGCGCGAAACATAGGTACCGGCCACGAACAATACAACTGACACAGCCAGAGCCGAGAAGGAAATGTCTGCCCTTGCAGTATAGTAATAAACCTTAGAAATTACTGTTCCACCAAAAGCAAACAAGGCGACACCGAAACAACCTACGATTGCTAATGCCAGAATCTCAGCAAATAACGCACCCCGCCACCCCAAACGCGAGTTACCTGACGACACTACCGCTCGCTTTGCAAGTGCTGGCATGGATATCGAAATAAAATTGATCAGCGTTTGATAGTGAGATGCTGGCGCGGCCGTTAGAAACAACACTCTCCACCGACTTTTTGTCGTCATAGCGAGCAGTAAAAACAAAAAGGCGATTTTAAGTCGCTCCGCGCCTGTCAGTAACACCAGAAGATAATAATTCGACAGCACCAATAGCAACATCATCGTGTGCACTTTGTAGTTGCGGAGCACCACAACGAGCGCCAGTAGCAACACCCCGTTCAAGACGGAAACGTAGATGTCTTTTGGAAACCCAAGTGCCGCACCAAACCACATAATCGTCGCGTACAATGGCTCATTGCTTCCAACGAAGCTTTTCTGCGACGAAACAGCTGAAAGAAGATTTTCAGTGGAGATAAAATCGTAGAACTGCCGATAAAATACCTGATCGCCACCAACATAGCGCTCTGTAATGCAATATGAGAATATAACGTAGATGGCAGCCAATATTACCCAGAATGCACCAACCATAATCTTCATAGTGTATAGCATCTACGCCTCTGGCGCAGCACCCTGCGGGATACGCAAGAGCTGTGCAACATTATCAACATCCACTAACGTCGACAAATTCTACATTTTTAGACGCAATGTATCGTTCAACACTTGAACCCTTATGGTAGACTATTACGCGATCGAATAAACGGGACGCACAATGCAATAGAAGCTCTGCAGGAACAGATTTTGGAGCAATGTGCGCATTTGCTGAAGAAATCCTAGCTTTGCAGTAAGGATGAAGCTTCAATATGTTTAGAGACCTTGCGCTGAAGTACTTATCCGCTTCGCCATCCAAATAATCCCAGTTACCTAGATAGACAACTCCATCTGAAAACCCCGACTCTTCCATCTCCTCTATTATATTGCCTGCACCAAAAACAGAAACCCACTGCAGATAGCTATCACTTATAGTACCCTCAACAGTACGCTCAACCTCTATAACTTGCGCAGGCACTTTATAGGAGTTACTTATGTAATCATTCTTGCTATAAACATACGCCTTGTCAGTGAAACGACTACCTCCAATATTCAGAGGGAGTTGCAGAACCCAGAATAGCTTTTTCTTAATTCCAGAATATATATCTTGTCGATATGTCCCAACCCCCTCCTCAAAAACTGAAATAACGATACCCGGCACTTTGTGCTTGATGCGCCGAAGTATTGGCTGAGTGCGAAACCCAACATCCCAGTGCACAAAGAGTTCTTTGAGATCCTTGTCAACAATACTACCTATAGCCTGCCCATAGCTTTCATGAAACGAAAACCTTATCTCCGGGAATTCGACCACAAGCCTATTGAATACATCAATGGCCGAGTCAAAGTTATCAGCAACAAGTATTTCTGATTCAGAAAGTGATTTATTTTGCCTACCAATTGCAATTGCATTAACAATTTGCAATGGCCTCTCGACAATAAATGCAATCTGCCTATCCGAATACATCACGCATCCCCAGAGTCTACGCTATCAAATGTAACAGGAGATGCGTACTCTACGTCTTTTTTGACTTTTTGACCGACTATGGTACCGAGCATCTTTGGGGCGAGACCGAACCCTGGTCGGACGCTACGCACTGCATCTGCTGTGATGACGTCGCCTGCTTTCAGGTCTTTCACGAAATAAAGCGACCGACGGAATTTAACATTACCCTGTTCGCTAGACTTGCGGCCGTAATCTACCTTACCCAGCGCCTGCCATGCGGTATTCGCTCCGGCGCAAAGAGCTGCCATCTCTGACGGCTCAAGCGAGAAACTATCGTCTGGCCCGCCGCCGGAGCGATCAAGCGTGAAATGCTTCTCGATGATAGAAGCGCCGAGGGCAACGCTGGCAATTGCCGTCGTATTGTCCAAAGTGTGATCCGAGAGGCCGGTAACAACACCAAACTTTGCAATCATGTCTGGAATTGTTCGCAAATTGTAGTCTTCAGCAGGCGCAGGATACCCACTTACGCAGTGAAGGATTGCGAGTTCCTTGCAGCCTCCGTCGCGCGCGGCCGCTATAGCCTCACCAATTTCCTCTTCGTCCGCCATGCCCGTTGAGATGATCATCGGCTTGCCCGTGCTGGCCGCGTATTTGATCAGAGCATGGTCGATCGCCTCAAAAGACGCAATTTTGTAGGCGGGTGCGTTTAGGTCCTCGAGGAGATCGATAGCCGTATTATCAAAAGGGGAGCTAAAGATTGTAATTCCTACCTTGCGAGCATGCTCGAATAGCAATTTGTGCCAGTCCCAAGGCATCGATGCTTCTTGGTAGAGATCGTAAAGCGTGCGTCCGTCCCAGAGGCCGCCCCTAATCTGAAACTCTTCACTGTCGGAATTGAGCGTTATCGTGTCGGCTGTGTAGGTCTGTAACTTGACCGCATCGGCCCCTGCCTGCTTGGCGTGCTCGATAATTTTATAGGCATTCTCGATGCTGCCATTATGGTTTGCCGACATTTCGGCAATGACATATGGCGCATGGTTCGGGCCGATACCGCGGCCGGCAATGTTTAGATCAGTCAAAGTCATGGTTCCCGCCTGCGTGTTATTTTCTGAACCAGTGTAGACCGGTTTTCGGTCCATTCGCGTTTCAGAATTGCCAGCCGATAAATGTCCTCAAATGCATCATTGATCTTATGATGATCTCGAAAAATGCCTTCAACCTGAAAGCCGAATTTCTTGTGGAGTTTTATTACAGCACTGTTAAACGCAAGAACTTCGCATGACAGCTTGTGTAATGCCAACTCGCCAAAAGCGTAATCAAGTGCTAGAAATTCCATGCGGCCACCGGCACCTCGTGCCGCCTCCGGTGCCGAATAGAAGGCCCATCCGCTCCCTTGGTTGCTTCGATCGATACCGTTGAATGCAACTATCCCGCTTGGAATTCCCGCGTATTCATACATAAGGTAGAGTTGATCGTCGCGAGCGCTAACTTTCTCCCACCACGCCAGGTGTTCAACTAGGCTGATTTCATGGCGGGTGTACATATTGGCCCGTACGCTGGGTGCGTTCCGCCAATCCAGCATCATCTTGAGTTCCTGCGTACGAATTGCACGTAATTCGCCCAAATCGCTAACAGACATGGTCATCACCAACTAAAAACATTTTATCTATCGTGCGACTGCATCCTAAACCATCGATGATCTGCGATGACATTCGAGCGACCTCGCGCATCCGCGCCAGATTTTGAGAAATAGAGCCCAAAGTATCCCTCAGGTTTGATATTATATCATCCCCCTCGACTAACCATATCGCACCTTGTTCTTTCAGAGAATTCGCAGCAGACTTCTGATTATCAGCCTGTACTAACGTCACAGTCGGCAATCCCAAACAGCAACGCTCCCACGATGTGCTGCCGGCAGCGCCAATCGCTAGGTCCGCGTCAGCCATGCGCCGGGCCATGTCGGAAACGCCGACGACAACCTGGGTCGGACGCGGCATTGTCATCGCCAGCTGTCGCACCATTTCGCACCAAGGCGCATGTGGCCCCATGATAACTGTGATCCGCAGATTCTCAGGCAGCCAATTGTAGCATTCACCCAATGCCTCCAGCACTTGAGCCGTCACGTTGTCTTTGTCGACTCCGCCCATGGTAATCAGCAGGTGTTCTAGCTTGCCGTCACCACGCCGCGCCAAGCTTTCTTCTCTTAGAGCCGAGAATTCAGGCCTTAGCAGGGCGTAAGTTGGACCGACCAAAAGCATACAGCCGGGAGGCGTCAAATCAAGATAGTCATCCTGCCGACGGCCGAGACTTTGATCGAGCAACATGTCACAGATGTGGCTACGGTCAGCGAGATCATCGACTACCATGAGTTGTCGGCAAGCACCGCGAAGAGCCGCCTCCCAACGCGCATCGAGCGCATAGTGATCAACCACGAGCCAATCTACGACACTCTCGCCGATCGCTTGCACTGTCTGTTCTGCATCCAGCTCCGAGCTCACACCCACCCAGTGCTGGTGAGCAGGGCCGTCTGTGAGAAAGCTTTCATAGTTCGGCTCGGCCTTTGGCAAAGACAACACCTGATGGCCCCTGCCCCGAATAATCTCGTTGAGATTGCCCTCATGCTCCCGGCTGATGAAAACACACTCAGCCCCGCTGGCCACCAACGCATCGGCCAGCGTCAGACACCGCATGACGTGGCCTGTGCCAATTTGAATAGAAGCATCTGTACGAAAGGCAATACGCTGCGTCCCGCGAGGCCTGGAAGTCATAATTCCTGCAATCCCTCGGTCGAGCCGAGTGCCTTGAGCATAAGCTCGGCTCGGGCCCAATCTTCAGGCGTATCAATGTCCTGTACGCGGTAACGCGGTAGGATGACCGGTGAGCTATCCGGCCCGAACAGCGGCTTGGTTGCGAGCCAGGCTTGTGCTTTGCCCCAGTAGAACTGGCCGGCATCATGCCATGCCTCTTCAAGATCCTGTGAGCGGGTCTGAAAATGGTTGGGCTGGAACATGTCGACTCGCCCGGCCTCCGTAATCCGGATAGCTCGCTGAATTGGAAAAGCATAGCTGGTTACAGAAAAAGCGAAGTCGGCACCGCTCTCCTCCAAAATCGCAAGCCCGCGCCTCAGATCATCGGCGCGCACAAAAGGTGCAGTGGCATAAATACAGCACACCGCGCTTGCAGGAATGCTCTGCGCTGCCTGCCATTGAACAGCATGGGCGACAACTGGCATGGTTCCGGTGTGATCATCCGACAATCCCGCTGGACGCAGGAACGGGACCTCAGCCCCATACATTGTTGCAGTGGCGGCGACCTCTGGATCATCCGTGCTCACGATTACTCGGTCAAAACACCGGCTGTCGATTGCTGCGCGAATAGACCACGCGATCATCGGCTGCCCGCCGAATAGTTTGATATTCTTACGCGGAATGCGCTTACTTCCACCTCGCGCCGGAATAACGGCAAGCCTCATTGCGAGATAGCCTCCAGCAGCACCTCGACAACGTAGTCCTGCTCGGCCTCGGAGAGGGTGGGATGCATCGGGATACTGATCGCTTCACGATAGTAATTTTCCGCCTGCGGAAAGTCGCCAAGCTTAAACCCCATGTCCTGATAATAAGGCTGCGTGTGCACGGGAATGTAGTGCAAGTTGACCATAATGTCGCGCGACCGGAAATACTCGAACACCTGCAGGTGGCTCCTCGTCAGAGCACCCAACTGCAGGCGGATCACATAAAGATGAAATGCCGAGTGGCTGTCAGGATGTTGCCACGGCAGTGTTACCGGCATGTCGGCCAGCAGGCGACCATATCGATCCGCTATCGCGTGGCGACGCTGAACATAGTCCGTTAGGCGCGTCATCTGGCTGACGCCCAAAGCAGCCTGGAGATCCGTCATGCGATAATTATAGCCAAGCGCGACCTGCTCATAATACCACGGCCCTTCCATCGGCCGTGCCATAAGCTTGGCATCACGCGTTATACCATGGCTATGTAGCAAGCTGAGGCGCGTTGCCAATTCCTCCTGATTGGTCACAGCCATGCCACCTTCGGCGGTGGTTATGATCTTTACCGGATGAAAACTAAAAACCGTGATGTCGCTGTACCGGCAGTTACCAATGGGTTCGTCCTTATAGCGCCCGCCTATGGCATGGGACGCATCCTCGATAATCTTGAAGCCATACTTTTGACCCAGCGCATGAATTGCAACCATGTCGCAAGGCTGACCCGAGAAATGCACAGGCACCACAATCTTGGGCAAACGCCCGGCGCGTTCCGCCGCAATGAGCTTTTGCTCCAATGCCTTGGGGCAAAGGTTATAAGTGAGCGGATCAATATCAACGAAATCCACCTGGGCGCCGCAATATAGAGCGCAATTGGCGGACGCCACAAATGTGTTGGGCGTTGTCCAAAGCCAGTCACCCGGCCCAAGCTCCAGCGCGAGACATGCAATGTGCAGAGCGGACGTCGCACTGTTGACGGCGACCGCATGCTTGGCACCGACATGAGCGAGAACCGACTGCTCGAACAGGGGAATATTTGGCCCTTGCGTCAGATTTGACGAGTTCAACACATCAATGACGGCGTCGATATCCGCCTGAGTAATGTCCTGCTGCCCGTAGCGTATCATCTGATGGGACCCTGGTTCGTTCGAAGCAAATTGAGAGACATCATCGGCCTGTTCTAACTCTTACTCATTCTTAGGTAAGCCACAGTCTTCCAAACCAGAATACCAAAGAACGCTGCGACAAGGCCAACAGGCACGGCCAGGGTAGGGGAGACCAGGCCAACGCCAAAAGCGGTGAGAGCAAAAATCGGCAGTGACGCAAGGTGACTTTGGATAATGGGCTTATCATGCCCTGCGCCATAGAGGCCATAGTGTGGTACCAAGCCTACCGCGTTTATTGTCATTGCGGCCCAGAGCCAAGGGTACAAGAACATTCCATCCGCGTAAGCGGCGTTCCCGATCCAAGCGAGCAAATAGGGCAACACCAGCCAGCTGACAATGCCGAAACCCAAGCAAACAACAATGGTTTGCCATAGCATCTCTCGGACCCTAGCCCGCGCTAAATCATGCTGCTTGCCATGATTATAAGCTATGAGCGCAGGATATCCGAATGCAAAAATGCCCGCATCAAGAAAAGTCAGCATCGCCCCTGTGATGCCTAAAAACAGGACATAGACACCAACTATCTCAATGCCAGCAAGAGCTTCGAGCCAGTACCTGTCGACGGTTTGCATGCCTCGCAACGCAAGAGTGGCTGCGAGGAAAGCACCGCCCACAGCCAGCCCCCTTCTCACCCATTTCCAGTCGATGGCGTCACCCCATCCACCAATGTCCAGTCGCTTTAGTTTCCAGACCCCCAGCGCGGCCGCCACAAGACCAGCGCACGCCCACAACACCATCACGAGTTCGAGGCTGCGCCCACCTTCGCCCCAACTCATCAACGCGACCGCAACTAGGGCCCAACTCCCCTGGCGAACAAACAGGACAAAGCTGGAAAACACCTGCTCGGAAAGCGCCACCAAAAGACGGGAGATTTCTTGATTGAAGTGCTCGAGAACCAAAATGGGGACGAACCACCACACCAGCCCAACAGGCCAGTCGAATTGCATCAGCACAACCAGCGCAATAGGTATTACAACCAAATAGATAAGGCACGACAGTGCAACCTGCCCTTTGAGCATACTACCACGTCGCCCCCCCTCTACCTGAATAATCTCTCGCGTGGCGTACACGTAAAAGTCTACACCCACGAAATAGAGGCAATAACCTACCGCCGCAGTGAACAAGCCGTAGTAACCGACCAGATCCACATCGAGATATCGCGCCAGGAAAAAGACAAATACAAACCGGGTTACGAGCGTACCAATGCGCAAACTCGTATTCAATACACGCCCAGAACTTGTGGCCAACCAGAACCTCGGAACTATCAAACCTCTAAGATGATCAACCACAATAACGAACAGAGACCACTAACAGTTACTTGGCACCAGCACCGAGCAATACGGTCTTCACCGTTTTAACTACAATGACAAGATCCATGTCTATGGATAAGGTCTTAATGTAGAACAGATCTTGCGACAACTTTACCAACTCATCATCCATGTCGGAGACATGGCCAGAGTTAACCTGCGCCCATCCCGTTATCCCAGGAGGAACCACACATCTGTAAGCATACTTCGGCTCCATTTTTATAATCTTCTTGGCGAGATACTCCGCCGATGGCCGCGGACCGATCAGACTCATATCGCCGATTAAAATATTATAGAACTGCGGTATCTCATCAATGCGCAGCTTGCGCAGAATAGTGCAACCCGGAATGATACGGGGGTCGCTATGTGATGTCGTACCCCCAGAGGTGCCTTGAAACATCGTTCTGAATTTATACATTCGGAACGGCCTATTACCATAGCCACGCCTGATCTGGACGAATAACACCGGCCCAGGATCCCGGGCATAAATGTACGCGGCAGCGCATACCGAGAACAAGACAAGTAACGGCGAAAACGCAATCACGAAGGCAAGGTCCAAGTATCGCTTCACCCGAGCATAGAGCAGTTGACTCGGAGTGTAGACGAAATGGAACAATTCAAATCTGTCGACCCTAACGCTTCCAGTCACGCGCTCAAGAAAGACTTCGTGAGTTAATATATCAACACCAAGAACATGCATGCGAGAGATAAACTCTGCATTCTCGGCACTCTTATAAGAACTCTCGTCGATCAGCAGTATATCGAAATCTATCTTATGAGGAGATTTCTCAAGCTCTTGAGGCATCAAAATTCTGGCTCCCGGAATACGAGCCAAAACCTCTGCGGCGCCCTCAAAGGGCATTATCCGCACCTTCTCTCCCCTTAAGGTATGAAAACGATAATTGGCCGCACAGGCGAAAAATAATCCAATGCACCCACAGATCGCCAGAGCCTGATAACTAATGGGCGTTCGGGTGGCAGACACCACAGTTACCATGGCGCAAAACAGGGCACTGAAGACGACCATACCCGAAATAATCGGCGCATCATGCCGCCGGAATGCAGCGAGTATCATTGCGCCTATCAGGGTCGGGGCACTCAGCGCAAACACGGCAACCACTAACGACGTCACTGTGATACGGCTAAACGACACCGAAAGCACATAGGCAATAATTTGCAGAAGTATTGACAATAAGGCAACCGCAAGAAATGAACGCAAATGCGTCAAATACCTGTGCGGCCTAGTCTTCCCCCCCAAAGATGTCACGAATGACAAGTTCCTAGGAGGTCGTCGTTTCGACAAACGGGCTTTCGGCATCAGCGTGTCTTACCAGAGCCTCTCGGGGACCAAATTGACGCTATAACAAGAACAGCTATAGATAGAACGTAGTTTTCCGCCTAGCAGAAATGCTGCGATTTGTGCCAGTTATTCTTTAGCGCCGCGGTGCCCTCAAGGCACATGCAAGGACGTTAAAGCCACCTTTCCAGCGGCGATGCAAGAGATTAGTTGCGTAACAAACATTCGCTTCATCGGATACGACTGCACTTTGTCCTTCAGAAAGCGACGTCGCGCCACAAAACTCGTTCCATTTTTCCTGTGAGACCACAATTCATTGGCAACGCTTGCAATCTCAACGCTCACGTCAACCTGCGCAGTAAGCTGTGCAACCACAAAATTGAACATCAACCGCGGCATGCAAAACCGGCCAAAACGCTGTCGCCGACGTTCAGTATGCGACCACAAGCACTCCGACAATAAACGTAAAAGCCCGGGCAAATCACCCGGGCTTTCACATGTATTTTTCGAGCTAAGCGCCGGAAAATCTGAGATCTACCAGCGTTTATAGCTGAGTTCAGAACGCGGTCCAGTCGTTCGTTGCTTCGCGTTGTGTGTGTTTTGTCGCAATCTTTGGACGGGCCGCGCGCGGCTCAACCGCATGACCGAGATAGTTCATCGCGGCCTTTCGCGCTGGGTCCGCACCGGCTACCTGGAAGACATCGACGATCCGATCAAGCTCATTGGCCTGTTCTTCGGTCTGCTCAATCGAGGCGTTGATCTCTTCAACCAGCGCCGCATTGTGCTGGGTCATCTCATCCATCTGACGCACTGCGGTGTTGACCTCGGCGATGGCCGAAGCCTGTTCGCCGCTGGCGCGCGCAATGGCATCGAGCAGGACCGTGTTGGCGCGAACGCCATCGAGAATACCGACAAGCTTAGCGGCAGCATCGGAGACAAGGCGTGTGCCGGTGGAGACCTGAGCGGCGCTCTGGTCGATGAGCACCTTCACATCCGCAGACGCGGTTGCAGCGCTCTGGGCCAAGCGGCGAACCTCAACCGCGACAACGGCAAAGCCCTTACCAGCTTCGCCAGCACGCGCCGCTTCAACCGAAGCGTTGAGCGCCAGAAGATTGGTCTGGAAGGCGATGTCGTCGATCATGCCAATGATGTTGGAAATCTTGGCCGAGGACTCGGTGATGCGGGCCATGGCCTCATTGGCATCGCCCATAACCGCACCGCCCTGTTCGGCGGCGACCGAAACCGTGCCAGCCTTAGCGCTTGCATCATGGGCCTTGGTGGCGTTTTCGGTGACCGTCTGTGCCAATTGTTCCATGGCCGCAGAAGTCTGTTCAATCGTCGCTGCCTGACGGGTGGTGCGCTCGGACAGATCATTAGCGCCCGCGAGGATTTCGCTGGTCGCCGACTTGAGGGTGCCCGATGTGCCGCGCAGCTGCGTGACGATCATGGTGAGCTTATCGGCCACTTCGTTGACGTCGTTCTTGAGCTTGGCAAAAGCACCGCGATGTTCGCCGCGCATACGCGAGGTGAGATCGGTGTTGGCCAGAGCGGCGAGAACTTCGCCGGTTTCGACGACGCCGCGTTCAACGCTTTCAACCAGCGTATTGACCGAGGCGGCCAACATATTGAGCTCATGATCCGGGAAGTTTGCCGCAACGCGACGCGTGAAATCACCGTCCACCGCTGCGTCGACAACTTCGCCAAAGGCGATTTGCAGGTCGCTCATCATCGACTGACGCGCAGCCTGATCGCGAATAATGCGAGCCGCCTCCGCTTCGGTCATTTGCGAGACTTTTAGGCCGTTCTGGCGGAACACTTCCACCGAGCGCGCCATAGCGCCGATCTCGTCGTGACGCGTCACGCCTTCAATGACCAGATCGAACTTGCCATCGGTCATCTCAACCATCTGCTCAGACAGGCGATTGATTGGACGGGTAAGGCTACGTGCGATCAACCAGCCGAGCACTGTCGAGGCGGCAATCAGCGCCAGGGCGATGGTTGTGCTGCTGATGACTTCTTGCCAATAAAGCTCTTCAATATCCGTCTGGAGCACGCCTGTACCGGCGGCCCAGCCCCAAGGCGCGAAGTTCTGAACATAGGTCAGCTTATCGACTTCTGCGCCTTCTTCATCGTTTGGATTGAAGCCAAAAGTGGTGAAGATCGAGCCTTGGAGGCGCGCACCATCGGTATATTCCTGGATGAAGCGCTTGCCGCGCGAATCCGTACGGTCGCGCATATTGGTGTTGACGACATTGGGATTGGTGTTGGCCAACATGACGTAGTCATGGCTGACCACGAAGACATAATCGTCGCCGGAATAGAGCATGGCGCTCACCGAGCGCAGCGCTTCCGCCTGCGCGTCTTCGAGCGTCATCTCGCCAGACTGAACGCGGGCTTCATAGGAGCCGAGCACTGAGACAGCAGCTTCAACGACGCTGCGAATTTCGGTTTTCTTGAGTTCGGTGAGGTTTGTGCGGGTGTGGCTGAGCTGGAACCCGATTACGCCGACAAAGCCAACGATGAACAGGGCAAGAAGGATATACATTCGGCGCGAGATGCTGCCGAGAAGGCGATCGAACATGGATAGTCTCAGGGAGAGAGGCGGGTGGGGCTTACGCTCACTCAGACATTTCAACTGCGGCTTAAAATTTAGATAAGGTTTACCATGTCTTACCCATAAAAAAGCCCGCCGAAGCGGGCTTTCTCATATCTGGTGGCAGAACCGAAAATTAGTAGCGGTATTCGCCGGACTTGAATGGGCCGTCAATATCGACGCCGATGTAGTCAGCCTGGGTCTTGTTGAGCTTGGTGAGCTTTGCGCCGAGCTTGGCAAGGTGCAGTTCAGCGACCTTCTCGTCGAGGTGCTTTGGCAGCACGTGAACGGCCTTGGCCATGGTTTCGCCCTTGGTCCAGAGTTCGACCTGAGCCAGGGTCTGGTTGGCAAAGGATGCCGACATCACAAAGCTTGGGTGACCGGTGGCGTTGCCAAGGTTCACGAGGCGCCCTTCGGAGAGAAGGATCAGGCGGCTGCCATCTGGCTTCTCGATCAGGTCAACCTGTGGCTTAACATTGGTCCACTTGAAGTTGCGCAGACCGAGCACGTCGATTTCGTTGTCGAAGTGGCCGATGTTGCAGACAATGGCCATGTCCTTGAGCTTGCGCATGTCATCGACCATCAAGACGTCACGATTGCCAGTGGCGGTGACGACGATGTCGGCGCGGTGCGCAGCGTCTTCGAGGGTGACGACTTCAAAGCCTTCCATAGCCGCCTGCAGCGCGCAGATCGGATCGACTTCGGTGACGAGGACGCGGGCGCCAGCGCCACGCAGCGATTCAGCCGAACCCTTGCCCACGTCGCCATAGCCGCAAACGATGGCGACCTTACCAGCGAGCATTACGTCGGTGCCGCGACGGATCGCGTCAACGAGCGATTCACGAGTGCCGTACTTGTTGTCGAACTTGGACTTGGTGACCGAGTCATTGACGTTGATCGCTGGGAACGGCAGTTCGCCCTTAGCGGCCAGCTGATTGAGACGCAGAACGCCCGTGGTGGTTTCTTCCGAAACGCCGCGGATGGCATCGCGGATCTTGGAGAAGAAGCCGGGGGACTTAGCGAGGCGCTTGCGGATGGTAGCGAAGAAGATTTCTTCTTCTTCCGAACCTGGCTTGTCGAGAACAGAAATGTCCTTTTCGGCCTTGGCGCCAACGAGCACGTACATGGTCGCGTCGCCACCGTCGTCGAGGATCATATTTGGTGTTTCGCCATTGCCCCAATCCATCATGCGGTCGGTGAATTCCCAGTATTCTTCAAGGGTTTCGCCCTTGTGCGCGAACACAGGAATGCCAGCAGCGGCGATGGCGGCAGCAGCGTGATCCTGGGTCGAGAAGATATTGCACGACACCCAACGCACGTCCGCGCCGAGAGCAACGAGGGTCTCGATCAGCACGCCGGTCTGAATGGTCATGTGCAGCGAGCCCGCAATGCGCGCGCCCTTGAGCGGCTGAGCAGCAGCATATTCAGAGCGAATGGCCATCAGGCCCGGCATTTCGATCTCGGCAATGCTGAGCTCCTTGCGGCCGAAATCTGCAAGAGAGATGTCCTTGACCGAATATTCAGTCGCTGGGTTTGTCATGGGTCGGCTCCACAGGAGAAAGGTTTTGTCATTCCTATACGGAATGGAAAGGCACGGATCAATCGGGATATAAAGATTTGTTTATATCCCGACATCGGCCGGGCGTTATCCAGTGTGGCGCAGCGCTGGTGTGCGCAGGAAGCTCTCCAGCATTTCGCGCGACATTGGGCGGCCTAGGGCATAGCCCTGAAGAATATCGCAACCGAGGTCTCGCAAGACCGCTGCGTGTTCCATGGTCTCGACGCCTTCGGCGACGATATCGATGTCCATGGATTTGCCAATGTCGACGATGGAGTCAACGAGGCGGCGCTGGCTCAGGCTGTCGACGATGGGGGCGACCAATTGTCGGTCGATTTTGAGGCGGCGCGGACGCAGCTTTTGCAAGGAGACGATGGAGGCGTATCCGGTGCCGAAGTCATCGATTTCAATATCGATACCGAGCTGCTTAATGCGCTCGATATTGAACGAGACGACGCTGTCGCTTTCATCGAGATAGATGGATTCCACCAGCTCGAAGGCAATGCGCCCCGGCTCGATGTCCAGCGCCTTGAGGCTATCGCCCAAGGTCTCATCATTGAGGCGACGCAAAGAGACGTTCACCGAAGCATGGGGCACGTGTAGCCCGATAGCGTCCCAGCGTTTGAGATCTTCCAGCACCTGACGCAGCACCAGAGAATCCAGCGCGCTGACGACATTGAGTTCATCGGCGATGCGCATGAAGCGATCGGGCGTCAACAGACCCTCAGTGGGGTGATGCCAGCGCACCAGCGCTTCAACGCCGGTGACGGCCAAGGTGCGGGCATCGACCTGCGGTTGATAAAAGGCGATAAACTCGTGGTTTTCGAGGCCGCTGAGGATTTCGTCGGCGATGCGCTTGGAACTGATGACCTCGCTCTGCAGCTCCTGGGTGAAGAACTCATAGCGATTGCGCCCGCGCGCCTTGGCCCGATAGAGGGCAATATCGGCATTGATCAGCAGCTGTTTGACATCGGTATTGGCGGAGCGGCTGACGGCAAGCCCGACGCTCACGCCGAAGCGACATTCGTGACCTTCATGCAGCACCGGTTTGCGCATTTCGTGCACGATCTTGTCGGCCATGGCGGTGAGGCGATCATCGCTCGCGCCAGCGCTCGAGACGATGACAAATTCGTCTCCGCCAATGCGGGCAACAAAATCGGTATCGTGGCAGTTGAAGCGCAGCACTTCGGCGGCGTGGACCAGCATGGCATCGCCTGCGGCATGGCCGAGGGTGTCGTTGATCTGCTTGAAGCGATCGAGATCGATATGGAGGAGCGCAATCGAGCCGGCGCCATAATATCCGTCCTGCTGATGTTGCTTGAGCATGTCGTCGAGGTAACGACGGTTCGGCAGGCCGGTGAGACTATCGTGAAGCGCGTTGTGTTCGATGGAAATACGCGCCGCTTCGAGATCCTTATTGCGCGCCTCGGTGAGGCTCTTGGCGTTGAGCAGGGCCTGATGCATTTCGACGTCGGCGGTGATGTCAAAATTCACCCCGATAATCGCGTCGGGCCGGCCTTCTTCGCGGAAGAAGGCGCCAACCGAGCGAACGTAGCGAATGCCGCCGTCTGGCCTGACCACGCGATAGGTGGACTCTGATCGCCCCTCGGAGACCATGTCCTTAAAATCACTGCTGGCGCGCTCGCGGTCTTCTGGGTGGACGGCCGCCAGCCAATCCTCATTGCGTCGCGGCTTGCCATCATTGGGCGTGCCATAGAGGAAATTGGTGCGAGCATCCCAAGTCTCGAGCCCGCTTTCGAGATCGATCTCCCAGACGCCGACCTTGGACACATCCAAGGCCAAGTGAAAGCGACGCGTTAGGGCGTCCAGCTCTTGGGCGTGGTCGGCGATTTCGCGGATATGGTTTTGGCGCTGCTGCACCATGCGACCGGTGAGGAGAATGGGCAGCAAAATCAGCGCGCCGGCAATGCCCAACATAACGCGCAAGGCCCATGTGGCAGCGGCGTTTGGAACCCAACCATTTTTGGGCACAACGGCAAAGCGCCACTGGCCATCGGTGAGGTTTACATCGGCATAGACCGGATTGCGCGGCGAAAGGTCCTGACCAAAGATGCGCTGCCCACTCGGCTGCTCGCGCGTGTAAAGCGTGAGGGAGAGGTCGAAGTCGCGGTTTTCGATAATACCGCTCGCCATGAGCAGCCTTGGACCATCAACGACGGCCGAGACAATGCCCCACAGACGCGCCGTATTGGGATCAAAAATGGGGTAACGAGCGACGAAGCCAACGCCGCCTTGCACCAAAGTCAGGGGGCCGACAAAATGGGACTCACCGCTGGTGAGCATGCGCTGAACCGCAGGCCATTGCTCGGGCGAGGTGCGGTAATCAAAGCCGATGGAGTCTTCATTGCCCGTGCGCGGATAGGCCCAGCGCACCACCATGTCAGGGGCTAAGGTGACCGCGCGGATTTGGCTATTGCCATCAAGCGTCGCCGCTGCCAATTGCCTGAAGCGGCTTTCATCCAGCTCGACATCGGCTGCAATGGCGGAGGCCATGCCTTTGAGCAGTTGGAGATTGCTCTGAATATTGCTTTCCAGCTTGGTGCGAATGACCGAGAGCTTTGAAATATATTCCGCGCGCATACGCGTTTCGGCAATCTGTTGATTTTGCTGTTCAATAAGAAACGCAAAGACAGCAAGAAGTGCCAGAGCAATAAGGATCGGCACCACAACAATGCGATGCCAACCAATCAGCTTCCGGGAATATTTCATTCCGGTTTTGCTTGAGATTTCCCCACCCCGCTTAAAGCGACGTGGGGAAGTAGATCATCATCAGATTAATAGATTCAAACGATTTTTGACTTAACTCGGGACCACATCTGGTCTTAGAGCGCTGTCGGCACGATGGTTTTAACAATTGAGGCGTCGAGCGCTTCATAATCATGCAGGCCAATGACGTCGTAGAGTTCTTGACGCGTCTGCATTTCGGACAGCATCGCCTTGGTGCCGCCATCGCGTTTAATGGTGGCGTAGAGCTTTTCCTGCGCCTTGCTGGCGACGCGCAAAGATGACACCGGCCAGATGACCATGGAATAGCCCAGAGCCTCAAACTCAGACGCAGTCTGATAGGGCGTACGGCCAAATTCGGTCATGTTGGCCAGAAGCTTAACGCCCGGCATCGCCTTGGCGAAGTCGCGGAACATGTCGATGGTGGTGAGCGCTTCGGGGAAAATCGCATCGGCCCCGGCTTCGACGTAAAGCTTGGCGCGGGCAATGGCCCCATCAAGGCCTTCGCTGCCCGCGGCGTCGGTGCGGGCGATGATGACCATATCGCGGCGGGCCTTGGCAGCAGCGGCAACCTTGGCCGCCATGTCATGCGCATCGGCAAGTTTTTTATCGTTGAGGTGGCCGCATTTTTTCGGCAGCAGCTGGTCTTCGAGGTGAACTGCCCCTGCCCCCGCTTCTTCAAAAGAGCGGACCATGTGCATGACGTTGAGCGCTTCGCCATAGCCCGTGTCGCCGTCGACCAAGAGCGGCAGGCCGGAGGCCCGAGCAATCTGGCGGATGAAGAAGGAGACTTCATCGACGGTGATGATGCCGAGATCGGGAATACCCATCGACGCGGTCATGGCCGCGCCTGAAAGATAGAGCCCTTCAAAGCCCGCGTTACGGGCCTGAATGGCGGCTTGGCCATTGTGTGCGCCTGGAAGCTGGAGGATCTGCGGACGATCCAGGAGGGCGCGGAAGCGAGAACCCGCGCTTTCGCGCGGGAGTTCAGCACTGATGAGATAAGGCATGGTTCAAGCCTCCTTGCGATCTTTGAGCGGCACGAACTTGAGATCTTCGGGGCCGATGTAATTGGCCGAAGGGCGAATGATCTTGCCGTCCTGACGCTGCTCGATGACGTGAGCGGACCAGCCGGAGGTGCGCGCGATGACAAAGAGCGGGGTGAACATGGCCGTTGGAACGCCCATGAGATTGTAAGAAACGGCCGAGAACCAATCGAGGTTCGGGAACATTTTCTTGGCGTCCATCATCACCGTTTCGATACGCTCGGCGATATCGAACTGGCGTTTCGCCCCGGCTTGCTCAGCGAGTGCTTTGGAGACGCGCTTGATGACGACATTGCGCGGATCGGAGACGGTGTAGACCGGGTGACCAAAGCCGATGATAACTTCCTTATTCTCAACGCGCTTGCGGATATCGGCTTCGGCTTCATCGGCCGAGGCGTAGCGTTCTTGAATTTGGAAGGCGACTTCGTTGGCCCCGCCATGTTTTGGACCGCGCAGCGCGCCGATTGCCCCAGCGATGGAGGAATACATGTCTGAGCCCGTGCCCGCGATGACGCGGGCGGTGAAGGTCGAGGCATTGAACTCATGCTCGGCGTAGAGAATGAGCGAGACATGCATGGCTTTTACCCACTCTTGGCTTGGAGTTTTTCCATGCAAGAGGTGTAAAAAATGGCCACCGATGCTGTCGTCGTCGGTTTCGACCTCAATGCGGCGACCATTATTGGCGTAGTGATACCAATAGAGAAGGATCGAGCCGAGGTTGGCCATCAGGCGATCGGCAATGGTGCGAGCGTCGGCCGTGTTGTGATCGCTCGGCTCTGGCAGAGTACAGCCCATGACAGATACGCCGGTGCGCATCACGTCCATGGGATGGGCGCCCGCTGGCAGGGCTTCGAGCGATTGGCGGACGGCCAGAGGCAGTCCACGCATGGCCTTCAAACGCGTTTTATAGGCGGCGAGCTGAGAGACCGTTGGCAGAGTACCGTGGACCAGAAGGTGCGCCACCTCCTCGAACTCGCAGGTTTCTGCGAGGTCGAGAATGTCATAGCCGCGATAATGAAGATCGTTGCCTGTGCGCCCAACGGTGCACAGGGCGGTGTTGCCAGCGGCAACACCTGAGAGAGCAACGGATTTCTTCGGTTTGAACGTCGTTTCCATGACGTCCTCCCTCAGAAAATGCCGGCAGGAGCTTCAGGACCGAGCTGGTCCGTCGTCACCACAAAGTTGAGCTGGCGCACTTCTGCGGCGGTAAGGCTTGGCAGACGCTCGACAAGAGCGAGGAAGCGATCCTGCTCCTCTTTCGAGACGATGCCTTCGCAGAGAGTGCGGAACTTTTCGATGTAGTTCGGGCGGCTAAAGGGACGTGCGCCATTCGGGTGCGCATCCGCGACGCCAAGCTCATCCACAAGTGTCGAGCCATCTTCCATGGTGATGATGACCTGACCACCATAGGCCATGTCTTCGCCCTTGGCGTGATAACGCTTGGTCCAGATCGGGTCTTCTTCGGTGGTGATCTTGTGCCAGAGAGCGACGGTTTCCGGACGGTTGGCGCGTTCGGGGGCGTAGCTCTTGACGTGGTGCCAGCCGCGATCTTCGAGCGCCACCGCAAAGATATACATGATGGAGTGGTCGAGCGTTTCGCGGCTCGCCTTAGGGTCCATCTTCTGCGGATCGTTCGCACCCGTGCCGATGACATAGTGGGTGTGATGGCTGGTCTTGATCAGGATCGATTTGATCTTGGAGAAGTCGGCAATCTTGGCGCCCATGCGCTTGGCCAGATCGATAAGCGCCTGGCTCTGATATTCAGCCGAATATTCCTTGGTGTAGGTATCCATGATGGCGCGCTTGGCTTCGCCCTTTTCCGGCAGCGGCACGTAGTAACGCGCCGATGGGCCGGAGAGGAGGTAGGCGATAAAGCCGTCTTCGCCTTCATAGGCTGGAGAAGGTGCGCCTTCGCCGCGCATGACACGGTCCACCGCTTCAATGGCCATTTTGCCCGCAAAGGCAGGGGCATAAGCCTTCCACGTGGAAATCTCGCCCTTACGCGACTGGCGCGTGGTGGTGGTGGTGTGGAGCGCCTGCTGGATCGCCTGATAGGTGATTTCGGTTGAGAGCCCCAAAAGCGCACCAATGCCACCAGCAGCCGAAGGGCCAAGGTGGGCGATATGGTCGATCTTGTGTTCGTGAAGGCAGATGCCCTTTACGAGATCGACCTGAATTTCATAGCCCGCTGCAATGCCGCGCAGCAGAGCCTGTCCATCCAGACCCTTGGCCTGCGCCACCGCGAGAATGGGCGGGATATTGTCGCCGGGGTGGGAATAGTCAGCGGCGAGGAAGGTGTCGTGGAAGTCGAGTTCGCGCACGGCCACGCCGTTGGCGTAAGCGGCCCATTCGGGCGAGACTTTGACATTTTCGGGCAGACCAAAAACCTGCGCGCCGCGCGGGGATTGGTGACCCAAGGCCTGAGCCCGGGCAGAACGGATTGGACCGCGCGCAATCGAGGCGGCAGCCACAGAAGCGTTGTCGATGATACGATTGCCGATCATCTCAATGACGTCGGCGTCGAGGGCGACCGGGTCGGTGGCAACACTGGCGAGCTTCCACGCCAATTGGTCCTCGCGAGGAAGATGCTCAGCCGATTTATAGGTGCGTACTTCGTGGGTCTTCATGCTGGCTCCTCTTCCGGCACTAATCTATTTGCTTGAGCATAGACCTCTCCAAGGTCAGGTCCCAAGCGGAGAACTGATGCGTTTGCGGCAAGCCCCCTTGCCCTTTACGTCAAGCGGGCTCGAAGTTTGGTTCGTCGGGTGAAATTGGACGGCACCCTTGGGCGTAGCGTCGTGCATTTTGCACGTAGCGCTCGGCCGATGCGGCAAGCGCGGCGACGCCCTCGGCATCAATGTCGCGAACGACTTTGCCGGGCGCGCCCAAAACCATGGAATTGTCAGGGATGACCTTACCCTCGGTGATGAGGGCATTGGCGCCGATGAGACAGTTTTTGCCAATAACCGCTCCATTGAGCACGGTTGCGCCCATGCCAATCAAGCTGTTGTCGCCAATGGTGCAGCCATGAACAATGGCAGCGTGGCCAATGGTGACATTCTCGCCGATCACTAGCGGATGACCGGTATCGGTATGCAGAACGCTATTTTCTTGAATATTGGTGCGCCGACCAATGGTGATGCGCTCAATGTCGCCGCGGGCGGCAACGCCGAACCAAATGCCGACATCGGCCCCGACAACAATATCGCCCACCAGAACAGCAGTTGGCGCGATCCAGGCGACCTCAGGGTCGATTTTGGGCGCGACGCCATCAAGTGCATAAATCGGCATTGTTGTAGTCCTCCCTGACTGCATTATGCAGGTCCGGGAAGACGCAACAAGGGCTTGTACGTCGCAGACCTAAACGATGACGTTATAGGCGGCGCGCATCTGGGCAATGTCTTGCAGCGTTTGATGAAAGAGAGACCAGTCATCGCTCTGCGCAATGGGAGCCCAGATGGCTTCCACCTCATCGATGAGCATGGTGCGCGGCTTTTTCTGGGCAAAATAGGCGTGGCCGAGGTTCACATCATCCGACGGCCCATAGCGCTCCAAAAGGTCGGCGAACGGGCGGAAGGCCTCGCTGGCGTAAAGATCAGCACTGGGGCTGGCCGCGGCGCGATCAAAGCTCAAGACGCCACCACGCCAATCAAAGAAGAATTGCTCATAGGGTGCTTTGCTGGCCGTGAGGAAGGCGAACATGGCCGCGATGAGGGCGGTGTCTTCGTCCACGTCACGCGGTTTTAGGCCGAGGCGGCGGAGCACCTGTCGGCCCAATTGGTCGCGGAACTGCGGCCAGATGGTGTTGAGCGCAGGCTCCAGTTTTTCGATCGACGACAGCGGGACGAGACACTCGGCGAGGCGGGTCAAATTCCAGGCGAGCGTGTCGGGCTGGCGACCGAAGGCATAAAGCCCGGTTTCGTCGAAATAGGCGGCGGTGAAGGTGGGGTCATAGATTGGGAGGAACCGCCACGGACCGTAGTCAAAGCTTTCGCCGGTGATGTTGATATTGTCGGTGTTGAGCACGCCATGGACAAAGCCGGCGGCGGTCCATTGCGCACCAAGGCGAGCGACTTCTGCGACGACGCGTTCGAGCAATGCCGCCGCGCGATCATCAGCCTCGGCGAGGTCGGGATAATAGTGGGCGATGGTGTGATCCACCAAACGCTGGAGATTTTCCTTATCGTCGAAATAGGCAAAGCGCTGGAAGGTGCCTAGGCGAATATGGCTGTGGCTGAGGCGCGTCAGCACTGCCGAGCGCGTCGGGGACGGCTCATCGCCGCGATGCAATTGCTCGCCCGTCTCGACCAGCGAGAAACTTTTTGACGTATAGACGCCCAGGGCTTCGAGCATCTCGGTAGCGAGCACTTCGCGCACTCCCCCCTTGAGCGTCAGGCGACCATCGCCGCCGCGCGACCATGGGGTTTTGCCCGAGCCTTTGGTGCCGAAATCGAGAAGGCGCCCATCAACCGGATCGATGCATTGGGCAAACAAAAACCCCCGCCCGTCGCCGAGATCGGTGTTGTATGACCGGAACTGATGGCCGTGATAGCGCAGCGCTAGGGGTTCGGGGAACGATCCCTCAAACGGCTCAAACCGTCCAAAATGCTCTAACCATTTGGAATCACTGAGTGCGTCCAAGCCAATGCGTTCGGCCCACCGCTGATCGCGGTGGCGAAGAATGGTTTTTGGAAAATCGGCAGGAGCCACGCGATCAAAGAAGGCATTGCCAAGGGCCTGGTGCGTTTGCACGGGTCTAAACTGGGTCATGCTCTACCAATGCTCGCACGAGGGGTTGAGTTCGACACGCAGGTCGGGCTTGCACAGCTGTCGCTTCCGTATCGGCAAATTTCAGCATATAGCGCAATCTATGATGCCTGATCTCGATAGTATTCGCCTGACGCCCTTTCAAGCCGCCATCTTCGACATGGACGGCACCCTGCTCGACACCGAGATGTTCTTTAAGACCATCGTCTATGAAGTGGCCGATGAGCTTGGCTATGTCATGACCCATGATATCCATCGCGGCATGGTTGGATCGAGCAACGAGCACACCAAGCTGTGGTTGCAGCACTCGTATGGGAAGGAATTCTCGTATGAAGCCTTCAACAACAGATGCCTTGAGATGATTGATGTCATGGGCGCGGACGGAGTGCCGGTGAAGGCCGGTGCAATCGAGTTTCTCCGTGAGATTCGCGAGCGCGGTATTCCAACAGCGGTCGCGACCTCCTCATCGCGCAAGCATGCGCACCACCATTTGGCGAGCTCGGGGCTGATTGATCTGTTTGATACCATTGTCACCCGCGACGATGTCATCAACCCCAAGCCCGACCCCGAACCCTATCTGCTGGCAGCCAAGCGCCTTGGCGTCGATCCAACGCTGTGCCTGGCGCTCGAAGACAGCAATGTTGGCGTCCGCGCGGCCCACGCAGCCGGTATGCAGACGATTATGGTGCCGGACATGGTCGGCCCCGATGAACATATCCACAGGCTGGGTGTGTCTGTGATGGAAAGCCTAAACCACGTTCATCGTGCGGCATTCCACGGCGAATAAGGGGAATCCGGGCATCGCCCGGATTAACCATTTTCGGTAATAGATAAATCTTTATCGAATAGCGTAAGCACTCATTCAGCATCCCTAAAACTCAGCGAAATCAAAGGTTTCCATAAGGCCTTCGGGCCTTTAACTATAGCTTAAGTTGCTAATTGCTATGGTTAAGCAGCCGTAAATTTCGACTTCCATCGGGCGCCATCCTTGGCTAGTGTAAGGACTACGACCGATGGCCGCTTAGGCGGACACGGAGAAGGCTCACCGGCAACGACCGGCTGGGCTCAGGGATAAGGACGGGGCTTTGAAGAAAAGCTGGCAGCAAAATTCGACCCGAGCGTTTTCAGCCGCTCTCGCCGTTGGCGCCTTTGCGCTCACTTTGCTCGTTACCTTTTCGCCGGCCCGCGCCGAAACCGCAGTTACCCTTCCCCACGCCATTCCTGAAGCATTGACCGAGCTGCGCCAGCAGCCTGCTCTGGGCGCGACGCTGAACATCCGTCCGGGTGAACAGCCGCTGACCGAAGCGCTCGTTGCCAATTATGCCAAGCGCCAGCAGGAGCTGCGCTCCGTTTCGGTAACACTGGCTGGCCCACAGGCTGAGCTGACCGATGACGTGCTGATGGGCTATATTTCGCGCGGCTCTGTGGGCGAGCCCCACACCGCGCTTTCGGCCATCGCGAGCTTCACCGCTCCGGTGCCAGTGTCCAAGAACACCGTCTCGAGCGACATTCTCGCGTCCTATCTCGAAAATGGCTACCAGCCGACCGAGAAGCGTCTGGCGACTGCCAATGCGGAACGCGAATGCCTCGCACAGGCGATTTACCACGAAGCTCGTGGCGAAACCGCAAGCGGCCAGCTGGCTGTGGCCAATGTGATCGTCAACCGCGCGCGGTCGGGCAAGTTCCCAGGTTCGCTCTGCGGCGTGATCTATCAGAACGCCAATAAGGGTCTTTATCGTTGCCAGTTCACCTTCGCTTGCGATGGTCGTGATGATACGCCAACCGAACGTCGCGCATGGGCGAACTCGCAGGATCTGGCCCAGACCATCTACAAGAAGTTTGCCATCGGCAAAGAGATCGGCGCTGTGCCGGGCAAGACCCTTTACTACCACACCACCGCCGTGCGCCCATCTTGGGCAAACACCTTCCATCAGGTGGCAGCGGTAGACAGCCATATTTTCTACGCGCCAAACTGAGGCGAGTTAGAATTGTGATTTAAAAGAGGCGCCTTGAGCGCCTTTTTTGTTGGGGTTTTGTGGGGGCCGTCCGGAAAAACTCGCGTGCTGATGCTGGTCGTCACCCCACCCTCGATCCCTCCCCCTCAAGGGGAGGGAGGTGGGCCGGTGTAGGGGGAGAGATGGTGGCTTAAGGGAGTGGGCGCGAGAGCTCTGATTTGCTGCAGGCGGAGGGGTGGAGCTTTGGGCGGGCGCGATGTGGTTCAAAATCAGCGTTCAATCACCCCACCCTCAATCCCTCCCCCTCAAGGGGAGGGAGGCAGAGCGGTGTTGGGGGAGAGAACGACGTCAGGCGGGCCCGGTATACTGGGACAGGCCCGGCAATGACGGAGGCTCGGTGGAGCGGCCGGTTGCTGGCGGGCACTGAGGGCGTTGCGAGGGATTTAGGGTGACGCGGTCGGTGGGCGTAAAAAGGCCCCCTCACCCGGCCTGCGGCCGACCTCTCCCCCTAAGGGAGAGGTGAAAGGGGTGTCGGTTTTTGGGCATGCGTGAAAAACCGAGCAATAAAAAAGGGCGCACCGGGCGCCCTTTTTATATTCTGTGACTGGCGACGCTTATTCAGCTGCCATGGCCATCTGGGGGCCCGCGCCGGCATCGGCTTCAGCACCGAACTTTTCAAAGTTCTTCTGGAACAAAGCCACAAGCTTGGTGGCCTGCGTGTCGTAGGCGTCGGTGTCGGCCCACGTCTGACGTGGGTCGAGCAGCTTGGCGTCGATACCCTCGAGAGCGGTTGGCACCGCAAAGCCGAACATTGGGTCGAGACGGAATTCAACGTCATCGAGCGAGCCGTCAAGCGCTGCGGTGAGCAGACGACGGGTCGAGGCAATGTCGATACGCTTGCCAGTGCCGTAGCCGCCGCCGGTCCAGCCGGTGTTCAGCAGCCACGCTTGAGCGCCGCTCGAACGCAGACGATCCGCCAGCATTTCGCCGTAAACGGTTGGGTGCAGTGGCATGAACGGCGCGCCGAAGCAGGCCGAGAAGGTTGCCTGTGGTTCGGTGACGCCACGCTCGGTGCCAGCGACCTTAGCGGTGTAGCCAGACAGGAAGTGGTAGACAGCCTGCTCGGGGGTCAGCTTGGCGAGCGGCGGCAGAACACCAAAGGCGTCGGCGGTGAGGAAGACGACGGTCTTTGGCGTGCCACCAACACTGCCCTTGGCCAGTGATGGCAGGACATGGATTGGGTAGGCCGCACGAGTGTTTTCGGTCAGCGAGATATCGTCGAACTCAGGAACGTGCTGATCATCGAGAATGACGTTTTCCAGCACGGTGCCGAATTCGCGCGTTGCCGCGTAAATTTCAGGCTCTGCCGTGGCCGAGAGCTTTACGGTCTTGGCATAGCAACCGCCTTCAAGATTGAAGACGCCGCGATCGGACCAACCGTGCTCGTCGTCGCCGATGAGCGGCCGGTTCGGGTCGTTCGACAGCGTGGTCTTGCCGGTGCCGGAGAGGCCAAAGAACAGCGCGGCTTCGCCTTCAGGGCCAAGATTTGCCGAGCAGTGCATGGGCAGAACATTGTGGCGTGGCGCGTGGAAGTTGAACAGCGAGAAGACGCTCTTCTTGATTTCGCCAGCATAGAGCGTGCCCGCGATAACCACGAGATTGCGGCTCATATCGAGGGCAATGACAGTATCGGTGCGCGAACCGTGGCGGGCCGGATCGGCCTTGAAGTTCGGCGCATGAACGATGGTGACAGCCATTGCGGCGTCGCCCTCGGCAATACCTTCACCCTTACGGATGAGCAGATTGCGAATGAACAGGGCATGCCAAGCGCTCGGGGTGAGCACGGTGACGGCATATTGGTGTTCAGAATCGGCGCCAGCGAGCAGGTCCTGACGGAACATGTCCTGACCGGCCAGATGGGCTTTCACATCGCCCAAGAGCACATCAAAATGCTCTGGCGAGAGCGCGCCGGAGTTATCCCACCAAACGCTGTCGGCAGTGAGCGCGTCGCGAACGATAAACTTGTCCTTTGGGGAACGGCCGGTAAAAGCGCCCGTTTCCACCGACAACGCGCCATGCGCGGTCAAGCGGCCATAACCGTTGGCGAGAGATGCTGCGACCAACTGGGGCGCAATAGCATTGTCGCTGACAGAAGCGGCAGAAGCAACAAGTTCATCTCTCAGGGCGACGTGATCGAAGCCAGACATTGTTCGTCTCCTTTCCGACACTCCGATGAGTGCCGTCTGGAGCGGAAAATACGGCTTTCTGGTTGGCACAAACCATCGGGCAATGGGTCGTACGACGGAAGTCGGAGAGTGGAAGTTTTCGGGCGAACACTGGTATTAGACGGTCATGCGCCTTATTTAATGCGTAATTGTCGCTTGCAACGGCAGTTGTAGATAAAGTTCGGGTTTACGGACTCGCTTGCACCACGAGAAGAAAGGCAGCTCATGCCCAAGATCGCCTTGGTAGACGACGACCGCAATATTCTGACCTCGGTGTCTTTGACGCTTGAGGCTGAAGGCTACACCGTGGCGACCTACACTGATGGCGTGTCCGGGCTTGAAGGCCTGACTACGGACAAGCCTGATCTAGCGATTCTCGATATTAAGATGCCGCGTATGGATGGCATGGAACTGCTGCGCCGCCTGCGCCAGAAGTCGGATGTGCCGGTGATCTTCCTCACCTCCAAGGATGAGGAAATCGACGAGTTGTTTGGCCTCAAGATGGGTGCGGATGATTTCATCACCAAGCCCTTCAGCCAGCGTCTCTTGGTAGAACGAGTGAAAGCCATTCTGCGCCGTTCGGCCCCGCGCGAGCCGGGCGCACCTGGCGTTGCCGGTGGCGAGCCGACACCAAGCAAGGCGCTGATTGAGCGCGGTTCGCTGGTGATGGACGAAGAACGCCACACCTGCACCTGGAAGGGCCAGCGCGTGACGCTGACCGTGACCGAATTCCTGATTTTGCAAGCGCTGGCGCTGCGTCCCGGCGTGGTGAAGTCGCGTAATGCGCTGATGGATGCTGCTTACGACGATCAGGTCTATGTCGACGATCGTACCATCGACAGCCACATCAAACGTCTGCGCAAGAAGTTCAAAGCCACTGACGATGATTTCGAGATGATCGAAACGCTCTATGGCGTAGGCTATCGCTTCAAGGAGCAATAAGACCTCAGTGTCGAGCGAGGGGCCCCTTTTAGAACCGAACGCCGCAGACCCTGACCATGCTGAGAGCTCTAAGCGCTCATCGAACAAGGGTTGGCGCATGATCTTTGTGCCGCTGATCAAGCTGATCAGCGGTATTCAGCGTTTTCTCGATCTCACGATTTTCTCGAGCCTGACGCGCCGCATTGTCGTGCTGAACATGGCGGGGCTGCTCGTGCTGGTGGTGGGGATTTTGTATCTCAACCAATGGCGCGCCGGGCTGATCGACGCGCGCGTGCAATCGCTGCGCGTGCAGGGGGAAATCATCTCTGCCGCCATCGCCTCATCGGCGACGGTGGATAGCGACATCATTCAGATCAATCCTGACCGTCTGCTCGACAGTCAGGCGGGCAATGTCTCCCCCCTCTCCTATTATGACCCTTCGCTGGAATTTCCCATTGATCCGCAGCGGATCGCACCGGTGCTGCGCAATCTGATCATGCCGACGCGCACGCGCGCGCGCATCTATGATCAGCAGGGCCTCCTCATTCTCGACAGCGACAATATCTACACCAAGGGCGAAGTCTTGCGCCCCTCGATCAGCACCGAGAGCCATGAGGAGTTCTTCCTCCTCAGTTGGTGGAATGCGCTGCTCAACTGGTCGCCGGGCGACAATTACCCGACCTACCAAGAATATGGTGCTGATGAAGGTCAGCGCTATCCCGAGGTCGCCTCGGCGCTACTGGGCGCGCCAGCCGATTTCGTGCGTGTCGACGCTCACAATCAACTGGTCGTGTCAGTGGCCGTGCCGGTGCAGCGCATGCGCGCCTATGTCGGGGCTATTCTGCTTTCGACCGCGCCTGGCGATATCGACTCTGTGGTGGCGCAGGAGCGGTGGAGCCTCTTGCGGATCGCAGGGATTGCGGCAGGCGTTCAGATCGTCCTTTCGTTATTGCTCGCCGGGACCATTGCGGGACCGATGCGTCGCCTCGCGGCGGCGGCAGAACGCGTTCAAACCGCTGGTGACGCGCGCGCGGAAATCCCCGATCTCAGCGACCGTCCGGACGAGATTGGGCACTTGTCCTATGCGTTGCGCCGGATGACGGATGCGCTTTACAACCGCATTGAAGCGATTGAGCGCTTTGCAGCGGACGTGGCGCATGAGCTTAAAAACCCGCTCACCTCACTCCGTTCGGCGGTTGAGACGCTGCCGCTGGCCAAGCGCGAAGAAGACAAGCAGCGCCTTAACGAGATTATTCAACACGACATTCGGCGTCTTGATCGTCTGATTACCGATATTTCGAGCGCTAGCCGCCTCGACGCTGAACTGGCACGCGAAAGCGTGGAACTGGTCGATGTCGAGCAATTGGCCACGGCCATGGTGGCTATTCAGCGGGACATGGCGGCGGGACGCGATGTTAATGTTGTGCTGGGCAAGCGCACCGGGCGCGGCACAACAACGATCAGCGGCCACGAAAGCCGCCTGGCGCAGGTTTTTGCCAATCTCATCGACAATGCGGTGTCGTTCTCGCCTAAGGACGGCACGGTCACCGTTGCGGTCAGTACCGATGCGGACGAGATCACCATCACAGTGAGCGATGAGGGGCCGGGGATCACCGGGGACGTCACCCGGATTTTCCAGCGGTTCTATACCGACAGGCCGGAAACCGAGAGCTTTGGCAATCACTCGGGCCTCGGGCTTTCGATATCGAAACAAATTGTCGACGCCCATAAGGGGACGATTAAGGCCCATAACCGGACCGATCGCTCGGGGGCTGTGTTCACCATTGTGTTACCGCGCGCCAAAAAGTAGATTGAGGGCATGACGACAGCTCTCAATATTCACGGCACCGGTTTGATTCTCGATGGCGCAGGCGTCCTGCTGCGCGGTCCATCTGGTGCTGGCAAATCGGTTCTCGCGCTCGCCCTGCTAGAACGCTTCGACGGTCGTGGCCTTGAGGCGCGTCTGGTTGCTGACGATCGGATCGACATCAGCGACGACGGCAATGGCCTCATCATGCTGGCGCCCAAAAGCTTGGCAGGCCTGATTGAATTGCGCGGGCGCGGCATTGTTCAGCGCCCCCATGCGGAACGGGCGCGACTCACTGTGATTATCGACCTTGTGCCGGAATTGATCCGCATGGTGGAGGAAGATGAGCTGGTGACGGAGCTTGCGGGCTATCAATTCCCACGCGCGCCAGTGCCGACGGCCAATCAGATTAGTCTTGGCCACCAAGAGCTTCTGGTGCTTGAAGCGCTTCGCGCAAGCGCTAAGGTGTAACAAGCCTCATAATATTTCCCTTGCAACTAGGGTGTGCGAGGGCAAGACTGCGGGCTCTTATTCGACCGATCTTGGATCGGTTCGGCCAAGGGGCAGAAGCGATGTCTCGCAGGTCATCACGCGAGCAGCCGCCGACTGGGGATTGTCTATGATTGGTTTGGTTCTGGTGACCCACGGGGCACTGGCTGACGAATTTAAGTTGGCCATGGAGCATGTTGTTGGTCCGCAGGAATATATCGAAACGATAGCGATTGGTCCTGAAGACAACGCTGAAACCCGGCGCGAGGATATTCTTTCCGCCATCGACCGCGCCGACACCGGCGCAGGCGTCATCATTCTCACCGATATGTTTGGCGGGACGCCATCCAATCTGGCCATCTCTGTGATGCAGACGCGCCAAGTGGAAGTGATCGCGGGGGTTAACCTGCCCATGCTGGTGAAGCTGGGCCGCGTGCGGGGCGATTTGCCTGTCGCAGAAGCGGTGGCTCTAGCGCAGGAAGCGGGCCGTAAGTATATTACCGTCGCAAACTCAATCCTCGGCGGATCCTAATCTATGGACGGAACTGGTGGTGCTGGCAGAGCGCTGGCGCAACAACTGACCATCGTGAACCTTAAAGGGTTACACGCTCGGGCTTCCGCACGCTTCGTGCGGACAGCGGAGTGCTTTGACGCGACCATTACCGTTATTAAAGACGGCACTTCGGTTGCGGGCAATTCCATTATGGGCCTGATGATGCTTGGGGCCGGGCCGGGCTCGAATATTTTGGTTCAGGCCACCGGCAAGCAGGCGCGCGAAGCACTCGAAGCCATTGTCGAACTGGTCAACAATGGCTTTGATGAGGATGTGGAAGGCGCGTCGCAGGCTTAATTGACCAGCGAATAGGTGATGGTAGTCACCACGCGTACCTTCTTATCAATCTGCTTTTCCGGACGGTCGTTGGGGATTTCGACCGCAGGCAGGATCTCAAACACACCCTGATTGGCGCTTTGGATCGTGCCGACATTGGCGCCGGATTCGGTGGCGAATTGGGCCGCTGTGTCTTTAGCGCGCTGTGTGGCCTCGGTGAGCATTTCACTCTTGAGGTCATTGATGCCGGTGAAGACAAAGCTCGCCCCGGCGCTATAGGCATCAGCGGAGAACACCACGCCCTGGCGCAAGAGATCGGCGACCTCGCGGGAGGCAGCGGCAAGGTCTTGCACCTTGTCCGTGGTGACGAGCAGATCTTCGGTCAGAACGAAGCGGTATTCATCCTGAATGGAGCCGGCGTTATAGCCCGCAGCGCGATCCTCAACGAGAACGTTCTGGACCTGAATTTCTTCCGCGGCAAAGCCACGCTCGGTGAGGAAACGATTGACCGCTGTTTCCGATGTTTCGAGGCTGGTGCGGGCCTGTTCGAGCGTTGCGCCGGTTGCGACGAAACGAATGGGCCAAAATCCCAAATTGGCTTCGACCGCGCGTTCCGAAAGCCCCTTCACAGTCACCGTCCGCAAAGGCTGTTTGCTGGTGATGAGGCTATCGCCAACCAGATAGCCTGCCCCAGCGATGCCAGCGGCGAGGACAACTGCACCCACGACAATTCCGAAATTCATGCTAATCCCCCTGCGAGCAAAGTGGTATGGCAGATTGCGCCGCGAACATGGCGCAACTAAGGGATAGAAGGAGTGCCCTGAATGGCGGATGAACAGAGGAAAATTGGTCTTGCGCTGATTGGGGCTGGCATGGGGGCCAAACCACACGCGCTGGCGCTCAACTCGCTTAAAGACAAGATTGACGTTGTCGGTGTTTATCGGCGCGATCAGGCGCAGCTCAAAGAGTTTTGCGACAGCTATGCCCTCCCAGCAGCGACAGATCTGGATGCGTTGATTGCGGATCCACGGGTGGATGCCGTGTTGCTCGTAACAACACCCAATGCGCGGTTGGAGATTGTCGAGAAGGCGGCCAAGGCAGGCAAGCATATCCTGAGCGAAAAGCCGATTGAGCGGACGCTGGCGGCGGCAGAGGAGATCGTCGGGTTGGCGGACGCGGCTGGGGTGAAACTGGGGATCATCTTCCAGCACCGGTTCCGCGCGGCCTCCAAGGCGCTAACGTCAAAGGTCAAAAGTGGCGAATTGGGCAGGCTGCAAATGGTGCATCTGACCGTGCCGTGGTGGCGGCCACAAGAAGGGTATTACGACAAGCCGGGGCGCGGGACTTATGCGCAGGATGGCGGGGGCGTTCTTATTACCCAAGCCATTCATGCGCTGGATTTGATGCTGAGCCTGACCGGGCCGGTGAAGTCGGTCATTGCGCTGGCGGCGACGACGGGCATCCACACCATGGAAACCGAGGATTTTGTCAGCGCTGGGCTAGAATTTGAAAGCGGCGCTGTGGGCTCGCTCATGGCCACCACGGCCTGTTATCCCGGTGGGGCAGAAAGCCTTACGCTGGCCTTTGATCAGGCGACAGCGACGCTCTCTGGCGGCACTCTGACACTCTCCTATCATGATGGACGCGTGGAGAGTGTGGGCGAACCGACGGTCAGCGGCGGAGGCGCCGACCCGATGGCTTTCCCATTTGATTGGCATGCGGCGCAGATCGCCGATTTCGCCGATGCTATTTTGGAGGATCGTCAGCCGGTTTCAACCGGCCATAGCGCGCTGCACGTCCATCGGCTGATCGATGCATTGATTGCCTCGGGACAGGTGGGTGCGAAGGTCACTCTGTAAGAAAAGGAAAAAGGGCCTCCCGTATGGTGCGAGAGGCCCTTTTTCAAACTTCGATTTGACGCCGGATTAGGCGGCGGCCTTCTTGCGGGCGAGACGCGCCTTGATGTGATCGACATCGGACCGCGGGGTCGCGGCAAAGAGGGTCTTGGTGTAATCGTGCTGTGGGTTGGTGAAGACGTCTTCACGCGTGCCACGCTCCACCACATCACCAAAATACATCACCATCACCTCGTCAGCGATGTAGCGCACGACCGAGAGGTCATGGCTGATGAAGACATAGGTGAGGCCAAACTCTTCCTGAAGATCCTTAAGGAGATTGAGGATCTGCGCCTGAACCGACAGGTCGAGCGCAGAGACGGGCTCGTCTAGGACCAAGAAGCTCGGGTTGAGCATGAGCGCGCGCGCAATGGCGATACGCTGACGCTGACCGCCCGAGAACATGTGCGGGTAGCGGTTGAAGTGTTCTGGCTGCAGGCCAACTTTGATCAGCATGGCCATAGCCTTCTCGCGCCGCTCGGCTGCACTCAAGCTGGTGTTGAGGAGCAGAGGCTCGGAAAGCACTTCACCGATCTTCTGGCGCGGGTTGAGCGAGCCATAAGGGTTCTGGAAGACGATCTGCACTTTTTGGCGCAGTTCCTTGGAGACGTTCTCGGCCGAAACCTTGTGACCATCGATGAGGATGTCACCAGCGGTCGGTTCGTCAATCAGCGTGATCATGCGGGCAAGAGTGGACTTGCCGCAGCCGCTTTCACCAACGACAGCGAGGGTCTTGCCCTTTTCGAGCGAGAAGGACACGCCCTTGACCGCATGGTTGACCTTGGCCGGGCGGAAGAGGCCACCCGAGGACACGTAATCGCGCTTGAGATCGCGGACTTCTAGGACTGGAGTGCTCATTTGCGAACTCCTGGTGCAGCTTCAAACAGCATGTCGGAAACGGTCGGCAGACGATCGCCAACGGCGTTCTCGGGCAGTGCCGAGAGCAGAGCGCGGGTGTAGTTTGACTGCGGGTTTTCAAAGAGGGAGAGCACGTCGGCTTCTTCCATCTTATGGCCCTTGTACTGGACCACAACGCGGTCGGCGGTTTCGGCCACGACACCCATATCGTGGGTAATCATGATCAGCGCCATGCCGGTTTCTTCCTGCAGACGTACGAGCAGATCCAGAATTTGCTTCTGGATGGTCACGTCGAGCGCCGTGGTTGGCTCGTCAGCAATCAGCAGCTTTGGATTACAGGAAATTGCCATCGCAATCATGACGCGCTGGCACTGACCACCCGACATCTGGTGGGGGAAGGCATTGAGCTTGTCTTCCGCATCGCGAATGCCGACAAGGTTCAGCAGTTCCAACGCGCGGGTCCGCGCTGCCCGGCCCGAAAGACCGAGGTGCTTTTGCAGCACTTCGCTGATCTGGAAACCAACCGTGAAGCATGGATTGAGGCTAGCGATAGGCTCCTGAAAGATCATGGCGATGTCCTTGCCAATGATCTTGCGCTTTTCGGCAGCCGACATGGCCAAGAGATCACGACCCGCAAAGGTCATGCTGTCGGCGCTGACATGGGCCGACGCGGGGAGCAGGCCCATGGTTGCGAGCATGGCAACGGATTTCCCCGAACCAGACTCGCCAACGATTGCCAGCACTTCGCGTTCATCGACCGAAATATCGATACCATCGACGGCCTTGAACAGACCATTGGAGGTATCGAAGGCGACAGTGAGATTTTTGATCTCGAGCAGGGACATTGGGGTCAGCTCCGCTTGAGTTTTGGATCGAGAGCGTCACGCAGGCCATCACCCACCAGATTGATCGCCAGAACGGTGATCAGAATGGCCAGACCCGGCAGGGTGACGATCCACGGATCGCTGGAAATAAATTCGCGTGCCTTGGCGAGCATGGTGCCCCATTCAGGGGTTGGTGCCTGCGCACCCATGCCGAGGAAGCCGAGAGCGGCCGCGTCGAGAATGGCATTCGAGAAGCTCAGCGTTGCCTGAACAATCAATGGGCCAAGGCAGTTTGGCAGGATGGTCTTGAACATCAGGCGAATGTGGCCGGCGCCAGCCATTTTGGCCGACACCACATATTCACGATCCTTCTCAGCCATGACCGCTGCGCGGACGAGACGCGCAAAGTGCGGCTGCAAGACCAGAGAGATCGCCAGCATGGCATTGAGCAGGCCCGGGCCCAGAATTGCGACCAGCACGAGGGCGAGCAGCAAGGATGGGAAGGCAAGGATAATGTCCATGACGCGCATGATGACGTTATCGACCCAGCCACCGAAATAGCCCGCCAAAACGCCCAGAATAATGCCGACGCTGGCGGCGATGGTGACAACGATCAGGCCGATCGAGAGCGAATAGCGGGCGCCGTGAATGAGGCGCGAGAGGATGTCGCGACCCAGCTCGTCGGTGCCGAGCGGGAATTGCATAGTGCCGCCTGCAAAAGCAGGTGGGACCTTCATGAAGGCGCGGAACTGCTGTTCGGGCGCATAAGGGGCAATCCAAGGCGCAAAGAGTGCAACCAGGATCAGTATTGCGAACACCGCCAAACCAATGACAGCGCCGCGATTGACTGAGAAGTAAAACCAAAACTCAGCGAAAGCGTTCGGCTGCTTGATGGTTGTCGGGGAACTCTGTGTGGCGGCCATATTATTTCACCCTGATACGCGGGTTAATGACGGCATAGAGCACGTCAACGATAAGGTTCACGACCATGACGATACAGGCGATCAGGAAGAGACCAGACTGCACGGCGACATAGTCACGCTTGGAAATGGAATCGATCATCCATTTGCCAATGCCGGGCCAAGAGAAGATGGTTTCGGTCAGGATCGCGCCACCGAGCAGCAAGCCAACCTGCAGGCCGATGGTGGTAATGACCGGGATCATGGCATTGCGCAGGGCGTGGACGTTGACCACGCGACGGCTCGATAGGCCCTTGGCCTTGGCGGTGCGGACATAGTCTTCGCCCAGAACTTCGAGCATGGCCGAGCGCGTCTGGCGCGCGATAACCGCAAGCGGGATGGTGCCGAGCACAATGGCCGGCAGAATAAGATGGCGCAGCGCCGAGACGAAGGCCGGCCAATTGCCGTGCAGCAGCGTATCGATCAGCATAAAGCCGGTGATGGGCTTGAGGAAGAAGGTGAGCGCGATGCGGCCAGAGACAGGCGTCCACCCCAAATAGGCGGAGAAGAACATCATCAGCAGCAGACCCCACCAGAAGATGGGCATGGAATAGCCAGCGAGCGCGACGCTCATCGAGAGCTGATCAATCCACGAGCCGCGCTTGACGGCTGCGAGAACACCGAAGGGCACACCAATCGCGACCGCGAAGAGCATGGCCATCAGCGCCAGTTCAACCGTTGCCGGGAACAGGGTGAAGAACTCATTCAGTACGGGGCGCTTGGTGGCCAAAGAGACGCCGAAGTCGCCTTGCAGCAGGCCGCCGACATAGTTGAAATACTGCTGCCAGATCGGCAGGTTGTAGCCGAACTGCTCCTTGAGGATTTCATATCGCTCAGGGGTGACGCCGTGTTGACCGGCCATGGCCAGGATTGGATCGCCGGGCAGAACGCGGACGAACGCAAAGGCGCAGATGGAAATGCCGATCAAGGTCGGAATTATCAGCGCTAACTTGCGCAGGATATAGTTCAGCATATGCGGGTTCTCTTGGCCACAGCTTGATGACTCTGCTGATTGGAAAGACCGCTGTTTCCAGCTCAGCTAAGCGTCGGTCAAATAACAAAGCTTTGACGTGGCATGATGCAGAAAGGCTTCGGGGTATTACCCCCGAAGCCCGTTGATAGGTAACGAGGCAGGCTTATTCTGCGACGTCGACTCCCACGAAGGAGTGCGTGCCGAGAGGGCTCATGGTGTAGTTGAGCACCTTTTTATTCATCGGCATAAACACCTTGGAGTGAGCAAGGGTGAGGACTGGTTCTTCCTGCTTGAAGAGAACCTGAGCCTGTTCGTAGAGCGCGGTGCGCTCTGCCTGATCGGTCGTGGCCTTGGCCTTCTGGATCAGCGCTTCGAACTCTTCGTTACACCATGACGCATAGTTGGACACGCCAATTGCCGCGCAGGAGAACAGAGTGCCGAAGAAATTGTCCGGATCGCCATTGTCGCCGCTCCAGCCGATCTGGAATGGACCCTTACGGTCTTCCAGCTTGCCGCGCTCGCGATATTCGGTCCATTCGTAGGAGATGATATTGGCAGTGACGCCAATGGCAGCCCAGTCGGCCTGAATGAGTTCAGCAACGCGCTGAGCATTCGGGTTGTATGGACGCGAAACCGGCATCGCCCACAGATCGGTGGTCAGACCGGTGACGCCAGCTTCTTCGAGCAGCTTCTTGGCCGCTTCTGGATCGTAGACGTCATCAACAACAGCGTTGTTGTAAGACCACATGGTTGGTGGGATCAGGTTCTTAGCAACCTGGCCCGCGCCTTCGTAGACCGCATCAACGATCGCCTGCTTGTCGACGGCCATCGACAGCGCCTTACGCACGTTGACGTTGTCGAACGGCGCTTCGGTGGTGTTGTAAGCCATATAGCCGATGTTGAGGCCTTCGGCTTCACGAACGGTCAGCTTGTCATTGCCCTGAAGGGTCGGAATGTCAGCTGGCGCTGGGTATGGCATGATATCGCATTCGCCAGCGATCAGACGCTGAGCGCGCACCGAAGCATCGGTGGTGATAGCGAAGATCAGATCGTCAATCGGCTGCTTGCCTGCGAAGTAGTCAGGGAAAGCCTGGTAGCGGATGACGGAGTCGAGCTGGTAATCAACCAACTGGAACGGGCCGGTGCCAACGGGCTGGGTCGAGAAGGAGGCCATGTCGCCGGAAGCTGCGAGCTGGTCAGCATATTCCTTCGAGACGACCGAGGCGAACTGCATCGCCAAGTTCGCCAGCATTGGCGCATTGGCTTCGTTCAGGGTCAGCTTGACGGTCAGGTCATCGACCTTTTCCAGCGACTTGATCGCGCCAGGCATGTCCATGCCCTGGAAATAGTCCCAAGTCATGCCTGGGAGATATTCGTACCAAGGATTGTCCTGCTTCCACTGACGCTCGAACGAGAAGATCACGTCGTCAGCGTTCATGTCGCGGGTTGGGGTGAAGTATGGCTGGGTGTGGAACTTCACGCCCGAACGGAGCTTGAAGGTGTACTCAAGACCATCAGCCGAAACTTCCCACGACTCAGCCAAGCCAGGAACGACTTCGGTGCTGCCGGGAGCGAACTCAACCAGGCGGTCGTAAATGGTGTGCGCCGAGGCGTCGAAATCGTTACCACCGGTCTGCGGACCAGGGTCAAAGTGCGAAGGCGAGGCTTCCGAGCAGTAGACCAATTGCTTAGCCTGCGCCGTGCCGACGACAACAGCCGTCATGGCCGTCGCGACCATCAGGGTTTTCATCAATTTCATGAGAGCGTCTCCCGGGGAGTGGACGTCCGATGGTACAACCAAAGGACATTCCCATAAAAAACCTCAGAATAAACCCAAGTGCAACGCCAATTACTGACCAATTGGTCAAATTTGCTTTTGCGCGAAAATTGCCACGACGCTTAACCGTTTAAACGCCTGATATTGCGGTCTAAATACCGGATAATCACGTGTGCGTTACTGTCGTAAGAATCACAAGAATTCCCGCGCCTGCTACCACTTGTCACAGCCCGTAGGTCCGCTACCGAGGGAGCAATAACGTCTCGGTGACGCGCCGGTTGTGATTGCCCGTCGTTCTGCGCAAAGACCAATCCGATCGCCAAGCTTGCGGCAGCGCCTTGCCACAACAGAAAATATCATGACACATACGCGCCAACTATCCGCAGACAGGGTAGACGCAACGCTGGTGGACTGAGCCTCAAGTCCAACGGGAGGACAGCATGAGTGCGCGTGAATTAGGCCGCAGCGGCATTTCTATTAAGCCACTGGTTTTCGGCAGCAATGTTTTTGGGTGGACCGTTGATGAGGCCACCGCCTTTACAATTTTGGATGCCTTTGTGGACGCGGGATTTACCGCCATCGACACCGCAGAGGGCTATCCCAATTGGGTGCCGGGCAATCCACCGGGCCTAAGCGAGACCACTATTGGCAAGTGGCTCAGCGCAAGAGGTGGACGCGACAAGGTCCATCTTTTCACCAAGGTCAATTCGGCCCGCCAGCCGGGCGGCTTGAAACGCGACGCTATTATGGCAGGCGTTGAGGCGTCGCTGGAGCGGTTGCAGACCGACTATATTGATCTCTATTTTAGCCATTGGCCCGATGCGGACACGCCCCATGACGAAACTCTGGAGGCCTATGATCGGCTAATTGGGGCGGGCAAAGTGCGCACCATTGGTGCCTCTAATTATACTGCAGAGATGCTGGCCGACGCCGAAGAGCGCGCGCAGTCCCTCGCCATGCCACGCTATGAAGTGTGCCAACCCCGCTACAATCTCTATGACCGCGCCGAATTTGAGGGGCTGCGCCCCTATCTGCTCGAGCGCAATGTGGGCGCTGTGGTCTACTATGGGCTGGCGGCGGGATTTTTGACCGGCAAGTATCGCAAGGCATCCGATTTCGGCCAATCCGCTCGCGGCGGCGGCATGGGTCAGTACCTCAATGACAAGGGATTGGCGGTTTTGGCGGCGCTCGATCACGTGGCGGCCGAACATGACGCGACACCAGCTGAAATCGCGATTGCCTGGCTCGTCGCCCAGCCCGGAGTGACTGCTCCTATAGCATCGGCGACAACAATTAGGCAGCTCGCCAGCCTCGTCCGCGGCGCAACACTGACGTTAACAGCAGATCAACACCAGCTCCTTGATAAAGCAGGGCAATGATGGCCTTGCGGCCAAAGCTCTGCTTTGCGAGGATGGCAAACTTTCATTACGAATCAGTATTTTACAGAAATAACTCCATATCCAATTTGATAGACGCTGGGTGTTTCTGTCGCTTCCGCGAGCTCATTTATGTTTAAATCGCAGCAACACACTCGTGACGTTTTTGCTCCTGCCAAGCTCGGAATGCGTCACAACACTCTGCGCAAGGCCAATTCCAAAACGGTCATGCGCGCTATTGGGTTCAACCCAGGGGTTTCTAACGCTGGGATTTCACGCATTTCAGGGCTTGCCCCGCAAACTGTCTCGGCCATTCTGCTCGACTTGGAAGATAATGGCCTAATCATGCGGGGTGACGCTGTACGCGGCAAGCGCGGGCAACCGGCCACCCCTATTTCGCTCCATCCCCATGGGGGATTGGCGATTGGGGTTGAGATTAGCTGGACCCGTGCCGAGGTGCTGCTGCTCAATCTTCATGCCGAGGTGGTGCAGAGCCATTCGCTGACCTACGCCTATCCCGATGCGCATAGCCTGCTCGACTGGATCGGCGAGCGCATTGAGGAAACCCTCGGGGCGCTGCCGCCGCAACGGCGAAAGAAAGTGCTCGATATCGGCCTCGCGATCCCCGCCGATTTGGGTGGCGGGATGAGCGAGCTTTACGCACCGGAAGAGCAGATCGCGCTCTGGCGCGAGATCAACCCCAAGGCTGAGCTCGCGCGCAAAACCCCTTTGGACATAACGGTCTTTAATGACGGCAATGCTGCGTGCTGGAGCGAACTGATCGCGCTGTCGACGCCACGCCCGGCCAGCATTGTCTACCTGCTCGCCAGCGACTTTCTCGCCGCCGGCATTGTCGGGGATGGCGAACTTTGGGAAGGCCCGACGGGGCATGGTGCTGACTTAGGCTCGATGCTTGTGCATCCAGAAGGCGGCGGACCACTTGAGGCCCACTATACCGCCTCGCTTCTGGCTTTGCGCAAAACCATTGGTGGCAATGAGATTTTTGCACCCTTCCCGCCTGAGTGGACCGGTGAAGGATATGAAGAGCAGCTCAACACCTGGATCACCGCCAGCGCGCGCGCCATGGCGAGCGTCATCTTCAACACGGTGACCGTGTTGGAAACGCCTTTGGTGATCATTGATAGCTCGCTCAGCCGCGAACTGAGCCAGAGACTGGCGACCGAGGTGCAAACATGTCTCGAGAGCCTGCCGGTTCGTCGCTTTGTACCGCCGCGCGTCAGCGCAGGCAAAAACGGCGCCCTTGCTTCCGCAATAGGCGCCGCTGAACTGGCTCTCTATAGAAGATATTTCTAAGAGTTAGGATTTCTCACCGGCAAGATCATCCAACGCGTCGCGCAAGCGCGCGCTCGGAATAAACACGACTGTCTGGTGGGGAGCAATTGGATGCTCAACCCCTGTGCGCGGATTGCGACCAACGCGCTCGGCACGCGAACGCACCTGCAGCGTACCGAAGCCGGTCAACTTGACGGTCTCGCCAATGCTGAGCTCTTCACCCACGATTTCAAGAAGGCGATCAACCAAAGTGCTGGCGTCCTGACGGGAGCAACCCGTTGCTTGGACAGCGCGATCGCTGAGCAGAGCTCGCGTAACCGTCTTTTCCACTCATACCTCCTAAGGCATTTAAGTTCCTGTTACGAATATAAACGTGCGTGACGGCATTTTGGTTGCGTTAAAAAAGCCCTATCAGTGGTTTTTTATCCTGACGAACCCGCTCAACAAATGTTGACATTTCTTAGAATGGTTATAATCTGGGTGGAGTGTTACACCTCGACGCCAGAGGTAGACCCTAAGGAAGACCATCCGTGAGACTTACCCGCCAATCCAACTACGCCATTCGCACACTCGTTTACTGTGCGGTTAACGAGCCAGGCCTCAGTAGGGTTGCAGAAATAGCTCGTGCATATGGAATTTCTGAGCTGTTCCTGTTCAAACTGATCAAGCCATTGGTCGAAGCAGGACTGCTGCAGACCGTGCGCGGTCGTCACGGCGGCATTAAGCTGGGCAAACCAGCGGATCAAATCACCCTGCTGCAGACCATTCGTCTGACCGAAGAAAATTTCGCACTGGCGGAGTGCTTTGAGGAAGGCGCGGATTGCCCGCTGATCGGCGAATGCGATCTCAATGGCGCATTGCGGGAAGCCCTTGGCGCCTTCTTTGATGTTTTGGACAAGCACACAATCGCCAATCTAGCAGCGCGTAAACGCTCTATTCGCGAACGTCTTGGCCTTTCAACGACAGAGGCTGTGAACGCCACGGAAGACGGCGAAATCGTCAACGCTATTCCGGCTGAATAATCCGAAAATCAAATATGAGTTTGACAATCATGTTTATGCATGGTTGATTGGGGGCATGGCGCTCCCCCTTGGGGCCTTGGGGCAGCGCCAAAATGACGGGGCTTGCTGCTGCCGTCTCCCCGGCCGGTTAGGATCCTCAACGTCCTGACCGGCCTTTTCCTTTTTAGCGTGATTGATTAGCCATCGGCCCTGTGGTCTATGCGCGATTGAACAATACCGGACGACACAATGGCCCAGCCTCCCCTTCTCTCGCTTCAGGACATCTCCCTCACTTTTGGCGGTACGCAACTGCTAGAAAGTGCAGAGCTGATTGTGTCCCCAGGCCAGAGGATCGCGCTTGTCGGCCGCAATGGTTCGGGCAAGTCGACACTCTTGAAAATCGCAGCGGGTCTTATTCAGCACGACGGCGGCAAGCGCTTTGCAGAGCCAAGCGCGACCATTCGCTATTTGGCGCAGGAACCGGACCTCAAAGGTTATGCGACGACGCTGGCTTATGTTGAAGCCGGTCTTGCGCCGGGCGATGATTCCTATCGCGCGCAATATTTGCTCGATGCGCTCGGCATGACCGGCCAAGAAGACCCCAGCACGCTTTCCGGGGGCGAAGGCCGTCGCGCCGCGCTTGCGCGCGTCTTGGCACCCCAGCCCGATGTGCTGCTGCTGGACGAACCAACCAACCATTTGGACCTGCCAGTGATCGAATGGCTGCAGGATGAGTTGAGCTCAATGCGCTCGGCCCTCGTCTTGATCAGCCACGACCGTCGTTTCCTTTCGGACCTCACCCGCTCCACCGTTTGGCTTGATCGTGGTCTCACGCGCCGCATTGAAAAGGGCTTTTCGGCCTTTGAAGGCTGGCGCGACGAAGTGCTCGAAAATGAAGAAAAAGAGCGTCACAAGCTCGACCGCCAGATTGTCCGCGAAGAGCATTGGCTGCGCTATGGCGTGACCGCGCGCCGCAAGCGCAATGTGGGTCGCCTCGAACGCCTCTCCGGCCTGCGTCAGGATCGTCGCGATCAGCGCAAGGTGCAGGGCAGCGTGACCCTGGCCGTGAGCGAAGGCCGCACCTCTGGCGCTTTGGTTGCCGAAGCCGACATGGTGAGCAAGAGCTTTGGCGAGCGCACCGTGGTGCGAGAGTTCTCGACACGCGTTCTGCGTGGTGATCGCGTGGGTATTGTTGGGCCGAATGGCGCGGGCAAGACGACGCTGATCAAAATGCTGACCGGCTTGCTTGAGCCTGATACCGGCACGATCAAACTTGGCTCCGCCATTGAACTGGCAATGCTCGATCAGGGCCGCGCCAAGCTCGAGCCCGAAACGCGTCTGCGCGATGCGCTGACCGGCGGCGGCAGCGACACCATCCATATCAATGGCGAACCCAAGCACGTGGTTGGCTATATGAAAGACTTTCTGTTCACCCCGGAACAGGCCAATACGCCAATCGGCAAGCTCTCGGGTGGCGAACGCGCCCGCGTTGCCCTAGCCCGTGCGTTGTCCCTGCCCTCAAACTTCCTCGTGCTCGACGAACCGACCAACGATCTCGATCTCGAAACGCTCGATCTCTTAGAAGAAATGGTTTCGGACTATGCCGGGACCGTGGTGGTGGTGAGCCACGACCGTGACTTCCTAGACCGCGTCGCCACCTCCGTCATTATGGCCGAGGGTAATGGCGACTGGACTGAATATGCCGGTGGCTATTCGGACATGGTCAGTCAGCGCGGCGCAGGGGTTTCAGCCCGCGTCGTCGAAAAAGTGTCCAAGGCCGAAAAGCGCAAGGCCGAAGCCGCAGCCGCAGCTGCCCAGCCCGCCAAGCGCAAGATGAGCTTTAAGGAAAAGCACGCGCTCGAAACCTTGCCCAAGGATATCGAAAAGCTCGACGCTGAGATCAAAGCAGTCAATGCCAAGCTCGCTGACGCCAATTTCTACGTGCGCGATCCAAACGGCTTTGCCAGCCAGACCAACGCCCTAGCAGCGCTGGAAACCAAGAAGGCCAAGGCCGAAGAGCAATGGCTGGAGCTTGAAATGCTGCGCGAAGAAATCGAAGGCTAAAGCCAGGGAATACGCAGCTCTTGCAGATGCGTCAGGTTCTCCTGCTCCCCGTTGATACGGCGCAGGAGGATCTGACCGAGCTCGCGACCGGCGTGGACAAAGTCCTCCGGCACGGTTTCGGCCTGCGGCTGGAACTGCATAAACATGAACGAGGACTGCTTGGTGACGACGTGAACGTCATCGCCAAGCGTGTGGCCGGCGTCGGTCAATCCACCAATAATGGCCAGCGCTGAGAGCTCAGAAGCGCAAACATAGCCATCGGGTGGGTTCGGGCGCTGCGCACGCTTGATAATATAGCTGCGCATGGCATCGGAATGACTGCTCAGGTTCACGTCAGCCGCGAACTCAGCCTCGATACCGGCTTCTTGAGCGCCGCGCAGAACACCGGATTTAAGGTGTTCAGTATAGGTCAGCGCACTGTCCGGAAGAACGATCGACACCTTTTTACAGCCCTTCGCCGCCAAGCGCTTGGTGGCGTGATAGGCATAGGCCTCGTTGTCGAAATCCACGAAGGGGTGAGGCTCGGAAAAGGCGCTGCGGCCGTGGACGGCAAAGGGGAAGTTCTCGTCCAATAGGTAGCGAATGCGCTCATCATTGGGCTCGGCCCGCGAAAAGATCACCCCGTCGGCCATACGGTTGCGCACGATATGCTGCACCGGAACGATCGGATCGACATTGCGGAATAAAGGCGTGATGACGAGATGATAGGGCGTATCACGCAAGGCTTCGGTAATGCCTGAAACCAAGTTTGTGCCAAAACCATAAATGGTCTCTTCCGGCTCCAAAATCAGCGCGACGACATTGGTACGCCCCGTCTTCAAACGAAGTGCAGCCCGGTCTGGCAGATAGCCAATTTCGGCAGCAATTTTTTGCACGCGCTCGCGCGTATCCTGCGCCAATTCTGGGGCATTGTTGAGCGCCCGCGAAATGGTGGTGACGGCTAGGCCGGTCATTTCGGCAATGGTTTTGAGTGTCGGTTTGCCGCTGGGCTTCACGCCGCGCTTGCTGCGAGCAACTGGCGCTTGGTCGTCATCTGACACGAAATGAACCTCTTAATGGTCGAACAGCAATGGACATTGCGGCGGACGCTGAGAACACCAGATTGTGACCAAGCGCGCAAGCAATCTGATGGGGCGGACGTGTTGTAGAGGCCGAATCCCTCAGTAATCTCATTGCTTTGGTAAGGTTTTTTATGTTTTTGGCCATATCCGCACAAAGCAGTACTAGGAAAATTAATAGGCCTAGCCTAAATTGCCTTCACTGCGCCGCATTAGCGGACGATAGCCGTGTCCAACACTCGCTAGGAGAGGAACGACGATGCCGACATCGATGACCTTCACTATCCGCGCCGTGTTTACGACCGTAGTAACCTGCAAACATTTAGCCAAACGCTGGCAAGGGTCCTGTCGCTCGAAACGAATGTGATCATCCGTCACACACTCGTCTCAAACCTTCGATAGAACCCGCGTAGCTTGTCTTGGTGCAGATCTTTTGATCGTGCGCCGGGGAAACGGCACGCAGGTGGAGATTCCACAATGCAGGAAAATAGTCTTTCAAGAGCCGTTCGGCTCAAGCCAATCGTTATCGAGGTTTCTGGTGAACCGCAGGGCGTTGTCGTGCCGGTTTCCGAAGGCTTCAAGTTTGTCGCGGTGAAGCTCCCCGCCTTCGCTATCGATGGGCATTTGTTCCCAACGGTCGAATTGGCCCGTAGCGCAGCGGTTAAGGCTGTGAGCGAAGGCCTGAACGCATAAATGCCGGTGGCTTGGCCACCGGCTCAATGAGCATTCGGCATTACTAGATCAATCGTCGTTCGTTGCGTTGAGTTCGCCGGGCGATTTGCCGTCCAAGCGCGGCTTGGTGGGCGCAATGGCGTCTTCAACCGCTTCTGCCAGTGCGTTGACGTCTATGCGGTTAGCACCCGACTTCGCCTGCCGATCAATTTCGGTATCGATTGCCGACGCAATCATTTCATGGCGGTCGTCGTAACGTGGGTTAGCCGTTTCCATCGATCGAAATCCCCTGTTCATCAACGCGAACCTCGATACCTGGACGGGCTTGCTCTTGTTGGTAGGTGTAAATTCCAAAGCCAACCAAGGCGATAAGCAAAAGCGCAACGAGAAAATATAGGCCGTTCCGGGACACCGCAGACTCCTTGTCCAAACCAGCCCGGTTAACGCAAGACAGCGCGATAGGTTCACTCGCCGGCGATTTGGCGGAGTGACATGAGAAACGCGTGGATGCCGATACTGATAGAATTTGAATTATCAATGACAATTGGCGTGACATCAGCCGGTAAGCGCGTGCCAACGCGAGCGAGGCGCGCCACGATTTGATCGCGATGTTCGCGGCCCTGCTTGGCGAGCCGGTCAGCGCGCAGTGATATCTCCGCAGAAATTTGTACAATTCGGCACATGGGATAACGCGCAATGGCCTGCGGCACCGCGTGGCGGGAAATCGAGCACACAACGACGCGCCCTAAGGCAAGGTCTGTGTCAACGCTGATGGGGAGGCCGTAGCTCAGATCATGAGCAGGCCATGTGAGGGCGAAACGGCCCGCTTGTTCGGCAGCGTAGAAATCCTCGGGCTCCATGCCGGTGTAGTCGTCGCGCTCAGCGTCCGCTGGCCGAGACACAACACGGCGCACAAAGCTAAAGCGCCGATCTTCCTTCAGCGCTTTGCGTGCGCCAGCAATGAGCGTGTCTTTACCAACGCCCGACGGCCCAATGACAAGCACCAAAACGCCGGGAGGACGATGGCTCAAGGGTGTTTCCCTCCGCTGTTGTATGAGGCGCGAGACACCATCATCCGGTGAACTCGCAATCGGCATGACGCCGGAAGGCTAGGCCATTATCGGGTTCAATAAAGATCGACATACGATCGAGCCGCATAGGGGTGGTCAGCACAGGGGCGAACCATTGTTCTGCGGCCACGGCCATTTCCTCAAGCTCATCGGCTGGGAGGCGGTCGCTCAGGGTCATGTGGAATTTGAATTGATCGAGCACATAGGGATAGCCATAGCGATCAAGCAGTTCGACCTGAACTGGCGAAAGACCTGGGAGACGGCGCGCTCGGTCCCGCGCGGTCAGCGGCGCGCGAAAGGGCTCGAAATGCTCAACCAGTTCCGCAGCGAATTCCTGAGCTGCGGTCGGATTGACCGGCGTTAGAGCCAAAACGCCAAAATGGTTTGAGACCCTGAGTGTGCCAAGATCAATGGCCGCCCGGTTGTGGCAAAACGCGGCCAGCGCGTCGCGCAATTGCGTTTCGCTTTTGCCTTCGGCCAAAGCCATAGGCGCTTTGATGGTGGCGTGAAACCCATATCGACCGGCCGATTGGGTAACGTTGAGAAGGCGATCGCGTGGGATACCTGCCACTGCGCCATCATAGAGACTGCCATTGGCGGCATCGCGCCCTAACCAAATCGCAGCTCGCTCCCACAGCGGGGAGGTCACGGCCGGGGCGTAATACAGTGCGAATCTTTGCGCCATCGAAACTCCTTGCGGCGCAATATTGCACCTATGTGACCGGGCTTTGACAAGTCGAATGCACTGGTCGAATATTTCGCGCAGTTTTCGACCAACACTTTCCCTTCTGTCCTTCGATTTAAAAAGTTATCCCCCATGGACCGTGCCTTGCTTAACGCCCTGTTCGATGAGGCTGTCGCCAAAGCGCAGCCGGAACTGGCGGTGACCCGCTTTTTGCCCGCTCAGCCCAAGGGGCGCACTTTGGTGATTGGGGCCGGAAAGGCTTCAGCGCAAATGGCGGCTGCGCTGGAGAAGGCTTGGCCGGGACCAATCGAAGGATTGGTGGTGACCCGTTATGGCTATGGGCAAGCCTGTGAACGCATCGAGATTGTTGAGGCGGCGCATCCCGTGCCGGACGCGGCAGGGCTCGCAGCGGCCAAGCGGATTGTCGATATGGTCGCCGGCCTGAGCGCGGATGATTTGGTGATCGCGCTGATTTCAGGTGGCGGCTCCTCCCTCCTCCCGGCCCCCGCTGACGGGCTGAGCTTTGAGGACGAGCAAGAAATCAACCGACAGCTGCTGGCATCAGGGGCCCCGATCGGGGTGATGAATTTGGTTCGCAATCAGTTCTCGACCATAAAAGGCGGGCGACTGGCACAGGCGGCTTATCCGGCAAAAGTGGTTACGCTTGTCGTCTCGGATGTGCCCGGTGATGATCCGGCGCTCGTGGCCTCGGGTCCGACGCTCCCTCTCAAAGGCACCCGCGCCGATGCGCGTCGGTTCGTGGAGCTGTATCGGCTCGACCTCCCTGCGGCAGCCATTAAGCTTTTGGCGTCGGACGAGAATCTAGCACCACAACCGGACGAAGCAGTGTTTGCGCGCAACACCAGCGCCACCATTGCGTCTGCCGCATTATCACTTGAGGCTGCGGCGGCATTGGCGCGACAGCGCGGGGTAGAAAGCGCTATTTTGTCCGACGCCATTGAAGGTGAGGCGCGCGAGGTGGCGCGGGTTCATGCAGCACTGGCCAAAGAAGTCGCGGTGCGCAATCGGCCATTTAATAAGCCGGTGATTTTGCTCTCCGGCGGGGAGACTACTGTCACTCTGCGCGGCAAGGGCCGTGGTGGAAGGAATGGCGAATTCCTGCTCTCGCTGGCGATTGAACTCGATGGCGTTGCAGGTGTCACGGCCTTGGCGGCGGATACGGACGGTATCGACGGCTCTGAGGACAATGCCGGGGCTTTTGTCGATGGAACCAGCGCCAGCCGCATGCGCGCGGCGGGTATCGATCCTCTGGCCTATCTCGCCAATAACGACGCCTATACGGCCTTTGAAGCCATTGGCGATTTGTTCGTCACCGGGCCGACGGGCACCAATGTGAATGATTTCCGCGCCATCCTTATTCGATAGGCAAAGAAAATCATACTTTTGCTGATTTTGGCTTGGCAGGGCGCGCGGACCTCTGCTCTATAGCCAGCGCTGCTGAGAGGAGTTTCATTATGGGCAAGCGCAAGATCGCCGTTATCGGCGTGGGGAAGATTGCAATCGATCAGCATTTGCCGGTGATCGACGCATCCGAAGACTTTGAACTTGCCGCAACCGTGTCCTCACGCGGGATCGCCCACAATGGCCTGCCGGTGTTCCGCACGGCAGCTGAGCTCTATGCTGCCATGCCCGAAGTTGGCCTCGTCTCGATCTGCACCCCACCGGGCGTTCGCCATACGCTGGTGCGCGAAGCGCTCGACGCGGGCAAAGACGTGATGATGGAAAAGCCGCCGACCACGACGATTTCCGAGCTTGATGATCTCATCGCCCACGCTAAGCGGCTCGATCGCGTGTTGTTCCAAACCTGGCACAGCCAATACAATGCTGCTGTTGATCGGACCAAAGCGCTTCTGGCTGAGCAGGGCGTAAAGTCCGTGCGCATCGATTGGCGCGAAAGCGTGCGCAAGTGGCACCCCGGTCAGGATTGGGTTTGGGAGCCAGGCGGGTTTGGTGTCTGCGATCCGGGCATCAATGCCTTTTCGATTTTCACCAAAATCATGCCCTTCCCGGTGTTCGTCGAGAGCGCCAATCTCACCTTCCCGGCCAATAAGATGACCCCTGTCGATGTCGAAATCGGCTTCAAATCGGGCCAAGCGCATAAGCCTGCGCTGAGCGCTGGGTTCAATTGGCTCGAAGAGAGCGGTGAGATTTGGACAGTCCACATCGTCACGGGCACCGGCAATGACATCAAGCTCGAAGGCGGCGGGCGACGACTGATCGTCAATGGCGAGTTGATCTTGGAGCACGGCGACGCTGAGTATGCCGGAATTTATGATCGCTTTGCCGATCTGTTGGATCAGCACGAAAGCGATGTCGACGCGGCCCCGCTGCGGCTGATGTCCGACGTGTTCCTACTCGGCGCAAGAACAAACGGCCCCGCGTTCTCGTGGTAAAAGTTATACGCGTCAAATCCTGGTAGAAATTCCAATTTCCACCCTGTCAGACACTTAAGCCAGCGCGCCAATTCAACTTGGCGCGCGATGGTTTAATCTACCCAAATCACCGGAACTACTCCCACTGATTGCCGTTGTTTCTCAGCGCATTGGCGCTGATAACAACAAGCGAAAGTGAGAGCATGGTACTGCGTTTACCCTCCCACCGAGACGGCTTGGCGCAAGATGTCGCCAAGTTCTGCCACGATGCGGAACGCTTCGCAGCGTCTGTGGCGCGGAACCGCGCGGCCTGCGGCTCGCTCCGACAGCTGGCATCGCACACCTGCAAGCCAGTTTATAAAACACCTGCCTCACCAGCCCCTTGGGCAGGGATGGGCCAGTAGCGCAGGACCCTCACGCCAACGCAGCATGTGATCGCTCGTTAGGCCTTGCCACTTAGACAATCAGGGACTGGATCAACACGCGAAAGTCCCGGAAGGATTAGCATGATGGGGCTCTCCGCCTCTGAGATTAACACCCGCCCGAAAGATCCCCCGCTCTTTCGTCGTTTCACCAGCACCGGCCTTTTGGACCGCACTGATACTCTGGCTTTAGCGCAACTGCCCTGGAGCAAGCAAAGTCTTGCGCCTCATGATCGGTTTGAGGCGAACCAGTCTTTTAGCATTGTCGCAGCGGGCATTCTCTGCCGCGAGAACCGCACTCCGGAAGGGCGTCGCCAATTGTTGGGCATGATCCTGCCCGGAGATGTGTGTAATTATAGCCTCGTCACCGGGCTCAAGCCGATGACAACGCAGGTGGCCATGGTGCGCTCGACGGTGTTGACCACAGACCTCGACCGACTGACGGCGCTGATAGAGCTTCGCCCCCGGATCCTCTCAGCGCTTCTTGCACACTTAACAATTGATAATGCGATGACCGAGGAACTGGTGCTGTCGCTCGGCTGCCGCAGCGCGCTCGAGCGGATGGCGCATTTCCTCTGCGAGATCGACTATCGCCTCGGGCGCATGGGCCTGTCAGAGAACCACCAGTTCACCTTCAGCCTGACCCAAGCTGAGCTGGGGCACTATCTTGGCTTGTCCGCCGTGCATGTGAACCGGACACTGCAAGAATTGCGACGACGCAAATTGATCTCAACGCAAGGATCGCGCGTGGCACTCACTGATATTGGCGGATTGAAAGCGGTTGGCGGGTTTTCACCCGCCTATCTCACAGGAACTCCTGCGTTTGCTCATCGGCTTGGCGCCGCATAGCCTCGGTCCAGATACGCACAACCCGCATATGCGGGTTGTCGTCTAACCCCAAAGCCTTCACGGCCCGCTCACTCTTGAGCTCAATAGGGTTGTTATCGTCTGGGTACACTGTGAGGAGCGCCGCAACAGAATCAACCACAGCGCTGGCTTCCACCGGGCGCACGAGGGCTTTTTGAACCCGGGCATGCGCATTTGCATGGCGCGAGAGTGTTATGATCGGCGTGCCAGAAGACGCCAACTGGGTGACAAAATGCTCGCCCTCATCTCCGGGAAGATCGGAACTGATAACCGCACAGTCTATCCCGCGCCGTCCGATCAGATGTCTGGCATAGAATACTGTCGGAGCAGGCCCAAGGACCACTGCTCCCTCTGCCCGGAAGGCATCTCTTAGAGTGATTGCTAGTGTTTGATCATCCTCAACAATCAGGATGCGCTTACCGTTAGTTCTCATAGGCCTACCATCGATTATTGCGGATAAATCGTCGGCGAGCTTTTCGGTTGCATCATCAAACATTCTAGGTGTGCACAACTTTGACCGCACAGCCACTGCACCACGCTCGATACAGACAACGGCCCGTAAAAAATCACGCGTTAACTGGGTTGCTGCACCATCATTTCGCCCCAAATCAAGCGCGTTACACGACCCCAGTTTTGGTCGCAACGGCGCGCCATGGGCCATGCGTTTTACGCATAACACCCATGACTCAACTTTATGGCCTTGGCGACGTTCCTTTTAATTGATGGATAACGGGCAGACGCCGACCGCGCCGAAGATGAAGATTCAAACGCCCCACACAATTTCACGACGCTCCCTCCTCAAAGGGGTGATCGCCTCCGCTGTTTTGCTATCATCCACAAGCCTCACTCCCGCTGCTACTGCAGAAGGGCCGGATAGCTTCGCATTTAATTATGACAGTTTCTCTGCACGCATGCGCGATGTGGCCGCTGCACCCTATGCGCCACCAAAGCTGATCTCATCCGCCTTTTATGAGGGGCTGGATTATGATGGTCATCGCCGCGTGCAGTTTAATACCAAACGCGCTGTTTGGGCCGAGCAAGACCATGGCTATCAAGTCCATGTTTTCCCGCCGGGTTGGCTGTTTAAAGAGACGGTGAGCCTTTTCGAGGTGAACGAAGGGCAAGCGCGCCCAATGAATTTCACCGGCGCGGACTTCAACTTCTATTTTGACGAAGACCAGAAGAGCCAAGCCGAGACCGCTGAGTTCCCGGGGGTAGCAGGCTTCCGGCTCAATCATCCGATCAATGATCCGGACCGTGCCGACGAGTTGGTCTCTTTCCTTGGCGCGAGCTATTTCCGCGCGCTCGGCCGCGACAACATTTATGGCTTGAGCGCCCGCGGCTTGCTGATCAATTCTTGGCGCGATGGACCAGAGGAATTTCCGCGGTTTAGCGAATTCTATCTCGAACGCCCGCAGAACTCGGACAGCATCACAATATACGCGGCCCTCGAAAGCCAAAGCGTTGCCGGAGCTTATCGCTTTGTCATCCGCCCCGCGGGCGAAAATCGGCAAGAGACCGTGATGGACGTGACCGCGCGGCTCTACTTCCGCGCCGATATTGCGGAGCTGGGCATTGCGCCTTTGACATCGATGTTCTTGTTTGGCGCGGCCAATCATATCAGCTTTGATGACTATCGCCCGCAGGTCCATGACAGCACCGGCCTATTGGTTGAACCCTCCGATGGCACAGTCATCTGGCGGCCGCTAAACAACACCAAAACTCTTGGCAATACCTATCTCGCGGACAAGGCCATTCGCTCCTTTGGTCTCTATCAGCGCGGTCGTGACTTTGAGACCTATCAAGATGCTGGCGCCCATTATGAGCGCCGCCCTTCGCTCAAGGTTGAGCCCATCAGCAATTGGGGCGAAGGCACTATTCGCCTGATCGAGATCCCCGCTCGCTATGAAGCGGACGACAATATTGGCGCCTTCTGGATACCCGCAGGCGCCATTACCGCCGGGAGCTCGCGCGAGTTTAGCTATCGCCTCACTTGGGGTGATCTGAACGCCGAAGAGCACTCCACTCTGGCCTATGTCGCGGAGACGCGCGCAGGCATGGGCGGTGTTTCTGGCGTTGAAAACGCGACGGCCCTTAGGAAATTTGTGATCGACTTCGCAGGCGGTCGCCTTCCCGATCTGGAACCAGACACGGAATTTAACGTTCTGGTTACGAACTCAGCGGGGAGCATAGTTTCGACTACTTTTTCTCGCATCGATGCCAATGAACATTGGCGTCTTGTCATAGACATCGACACCGCGGACCAACCGCTGATCGAGCTTAAAGCCAGCATAGCGCTCGGAAATGAGCCGATTACGGAAACGTGGATCTACCAGTGGCGAGGAATAGAATGAAACGACACGCTTTTTCTTCAAATTTCGGCCTACCCGATGCCCCCATGGCGATGCCTAAGCAGCGCCTCGAACGCGATCGCTCTCTGGTCAATGTTCTGGTTGACCTGTTTCTCGGTCGGCAGCGCGGCTGATAGGTGGACAATCTAATGGCTGGAATGCAGGCGTCGCGCCGAGCCGCTATTATGCGCGCTTTCTCACTGGTTATCGCCAGTGTTTCGGCCATTGCCGCAGGTTGGGCGTTCCTGCACATCATTGGTGGTGACGAACCAAACTGGCTCGACTTTTTGCGCGCCGGCTTGCTGTTTATCGCCACTTTTTGGTTGGTGTTTGGTGGGCTCGTGGGCGTGATTGGCGCGTTTGCGTCCAAAACCATGATCACCTGCGTGCCAACGCTACCAACCGGCAAAACCGTGGTACTCATTCCCATTTACAATGAGGACCCGGTCGAGACCTTCGCACGTATTGCGGCGATGAACCGCGAGATCGTGGCGCTCGGCGTCGCCAGCCGTTTTGACTTTGCAATCCTGTCGGACACGACCAATCTTGAGGTCGCGGCGCAAGAGATCGACGCGTTCGAGCTGTTGACGCGCGAGCCAGAAGCGGAAGCGCGCATTTTCTATCGCCGCCGCGAGCGTAATACGGGCCGCAAAGCGGGCAATATCGAAGACTTTGTGCGCAATTCTGGCGCGGCATATGATTATGCTGTGATCCTGGACGCCGACAGTCTGATGGAAGGCAAGACGCTGATCGCGCTGGCCGAGCGCATGGACAATGACCCGCGCTTGGGTCTGCTGCAGACCGTGCCGACCGTGATCAATGCCGACAGCCTCTTTGGCCGCATGATGGCGTTCTCCGCTGCCTATCTATCGCCCTTCTTTGCTCGTGGCGCGGCTTTGGCGCAGGGCGATGAGGGTCCTTATTGGGGCCACAATGCCATCGTGCGTGTCCGCGCCTTTGCGCAATGCTGCGGCCTACCAGTGTTGTCTGGCCGTCCACCTTGGGGTGGGCATATTCTGAGCCATGACTATGTCGAGGCAGCCTTGCTTTCGCGCGGCGGCTGGAAAGTCCGTATGGATCCGGCTATTCCCGGCTCTTACGAACATGGCCCCGAAAACCTGATTGAATACGCCAAACGCGACCGTCGCTGGTGTCAGGGCAATCTGCAGCACCACAAAGTGCTCGCGGCACCGAAGCTGAAGTTTTGGAACCGCTTCACGCTGTTGCAGGGCATTATGGCCTACCTCGCCTCCCCGATCTGGCTGGCGTTGATGATCACCAGTCTTCTGGCGACTGCCTATCCAGACTCGCCGGGCGAACGCTTGCAGTTTGCGCCGTGGATTTTGGGCGTTGGCGTTGCTGCAGTTTTGCTTCTGCCAAAACTAGCGATCGCATTACGCGGCGCATTTGACGGCACCAATGCTCAGTTTGGCGGCACCGCGCGCGTTTTGCTCTCGACCTTGGGTGAGATCGTCATCTCGACGATTATGGCGCCGATCCTGTTAGCGTTTCAAACCCGTGCGGTTATCCAGATTTTCCTCGGCCTCGACGGTGGTTGGCCAGCAACCGAGCGCGACGCGCAAGTGGTTCCGATGAAAACGGCTATCGGCGCGAGCTGGTGGATCATGCTGGTGGGTATCATAACCATCGGCTTCACAATGGTCGAAGCGCCAGCGTTTGTGCTGTGGCTCTTGCCCGTAACGGTTCCGGCCGTATTGGCACCGCTGATTATTCGCCTGACCTCGCATTCGGCATCGAGCCCGCTGATGAAGAACATTTTCTCCATCGTCACGGAGCGCCAAGTGGTGCCGGTGATCGCGGAGAATAAGCGCATCCTGCAACAGTGGAGCAAGCCGCAGCCGGTGTCTGTTGCGCCTGCTGTGCTCGAACTGACTGCTGAAAATGCATAAAAGCCTGCTGCGGGGCGGGCCGGTTTCGTCACATCTCGGCAGGACCAAGCCTGCGACTGTCGGGCTCGTCCCCGGACAGCGCGACCATCGCCTCGACTTTTTTCGGGGGCTGGCCTTGGTGATGATTTTCATCAATCACGTGCCCGGCACAGTCTACGAATATGCCACCAATCGAAACTTCGGTTTTTCGGACGCGGCAGAGGCTTTCGTCTTTATGTCCGGCCTTGCGGCGGGCTTGGCCTATTCATCGGCATTCGCTCCCGGCAATAATTTGTGGTTGGCAGTCTCGCGCCCATGGGCACGGGCGCGCTACCTCTATTTCGTGCATCTGAGCATCACCGTCATTTGCCTTGCCATTGTCGCCTTCGCAGCGCGCTATTTCGACTTGGCGGAGCTGCTGACTAAGAACAACATCAAGGCGCTGTTCGCTGATCCGCTGTCGACGATGATCGGTATTCCGCTGCTGACCCACCAGCTCGGCTATCTCAATATTTTGCCCCTTTATGCTGTGCTGCTTGTGTCTACCCCGGCAATCATTTTGCTGGGACGCAAGTTCCCCTATTGGGTTTTGGCGGGCTCGATCTTGCTCTGGGTTATCGCCGGTCAATTCCGCTTGAATCTGCCCAACTTTCCCAATAGCGGCGGCTGGTTTTTCAACCCGTTCTCGTGGCAATTGCTGTTCGTCATTGGCGTGCTGAGCGGCATGGCGATGAAGCAGGGAAAGCAGTTCATTCCGGCCCATCCAGTCGCTTTCGTGCTGGCCTTGGCCTATCTGATCGCCACTATTGTGGTGATGAAATATCCACCGGCAGGGGAAGCGTTTCGGGCCGGGCTCAGCGCGATCAGCAAAATGGGCGCGCCCTTCTACATCACCTGGTTTGACAAGACCTTCCTGAGCCTACCGCGTCTCTTGCATGCGTTGGCGGTGTTTTATGTTTTTGCCTCGATCCCGCAGATGCGCGTGATCGCGTCCTCGCGTTTGGCCGCTCCCTTGCGCATTATGGGACGGCAGGGGCTGGCAGTCTTTGCTACCGGCACAGTATTGAGTATCGCCTTGCAGGCCGTGAAGGCATGGCTTTCGAAAGAAGGCATTACCGATACGGTGCTGATTGACGGGCTAATGCTGGGCAGCGGTATCTTTGCGCTGTGGCTCTTGGCTTACGTCCTTACCCGCACTGTCGACATGCGCCGTGCGCAAAGCCAGACCAAAACGCCCTAATCCGACTTGCACTCACCGCCCGCGCGCGTAACCATCAGAAAACTGCTGATGATTGGCCGGGGGGAAACATGCACAGCGACAAGCAAATATTGGTTGCAGCAAAAGACGTCGAAGCGCGTGTCCGCAAGGCACTGATAGACGCAGGAGCGGTTGCTGCGGCGGCGGATGCAACAACCCGCGCTCTGCTGCATGCCTCGATGGTTGGCATTGATAGCCACGGCGTTCGGCTCACCGAGCACTATTGTAAAATGATGGCGGGTGGGCGCATCAACAAAGCGCCAAACATCACCCTGCGCCGCACGGCAAGTTCGTCCGCAATCCTCGATGCCGACAATGGTTTGGGCCACTACTCGGCCTATGAGGCTGTGAAGGCGGGGATCGAGATCGCCCGCGAGCATGGCGTTGCCGGGATCGGGATTGAACACTCATCCCATCTTGGTGCAACGGGCGCCTATGCCATCGCCGGTGCTGAGCAGGGTTTCGTGACCTTTGTGACCACCAATACCGACGCCATGGTGGCGCTTTACGACGGCGCACAACGGTTCCACGGCACGAACCCGCTCGCCTTTGCCGCGCCAGTCCCCAATGCACGCCCATGGTTTTTGGACATGGCGACATCGTCCATTCCGATGAACCGGGTGCTGCTGCATCGTTCACTCGATGAGCCCCTGGCGCCCGGGGTTGCGGCGGATAAAAACGGGGTGGAAACCACCAATCCGCATGATGCGGAAATGCTGCTGCCCTTGGGCGGCGCGAGCTATGGATTTAAAGGCGCGGGGCTCGCTGGGGTCGCCACACTGTTCTCCGCTCTCCTCACCGGGACGACGCTCGACCCCAACTTCATCCCCATGTATGGCGGCGACGATATTAGTACGCCCCGCAATATGGGCCATTTCGTCATGGTGATCGATCCTGCAAAGTTCGTTGGAGCGCAGGCTTTTGGCCAAGCCATGCTGACCTACCTATCGGCGCTGCGCGGTGCTCCCGCGCGCGAAGGTGGCGGGCAAATTATGGCTCCGGGCGATCGGGAATGGGCGGAAGCCGCGCACCGCGCCGAGCATGGCGTGCCGATCGATCCCGATACGGCGGTGTTCTTGGGTTATGCGTGAGGGGTAAATAGCTTTCGATCGCGGGACACGATCTCGCTGAGAAAATCGGAGACCAGCGCAACACGACGAATGCTGCGCAGGTCTTCGTGCATCACCGTCCAATAGGCGCGGCTTAGGATATGCTGAGGTAGAACCGGCACGAGATCGGCGCTGTTATGCGCCATAAAGGCGTGGAGGATACCGATCCCTGCCCCGGCCCGCACTGCCTCTGTCTGTCCGATTGCCGTAGAGACGGCCAGGCTTGACCGCCAGCTCTTGAGATATTCCGCCGTGTAATCGAGCGATGAGGTGAACAAGAGATCGTCGACATAGCCGACCAATTGATGGCGTTCCAAATCGGCAAGCGTTTGCGGCACCCCACATTCACTCAGATAGGTCGGGGAAGCATATAGCCCGAGAGAGTAATTGGTGAGGCGACGCGCCACCAGCCGCCCCTCGCGCGGTTGCTCCAGCGTCACCGCCACATCAGCCTCGCGGCGCGAGAGCGAGAACGAGCGCGGCACGGGCACTAATTCAATGCGCAATCCCGGATGACGGCGCAGCAATTCACCCAAACGGGGGGCGAGAAAACCCACACCAAAACCATCGGGCGCACCAACTCGCACCGTGCCCTCCACCGTGCTATCAGCACCAGCTGCTTCTTGCGCTGCAAGCATGGCGCTTTCCATACGCTCGGCGTGGGGGAGCAGGCGTTCGCCATGGCTCGAAAGCTCGGAGCCATTGGTTTTGCGGGTAAAGAGTTTGCTGCCGAGCTGATCTTCAAGCGCACTCAGGCGACGTGCGACGGTGGCGTGATTGAGGCCCAAGCTGCGGGCTGCACCCAAAATCTGTCCCGTGCGCGCCACGGCCAGAAAGATACGAACGTCGTCCCAGTTCATCTTGCACTACAATTTTTGCACAACGGATGCCGAAAACTTGGCGTTGCTATTCACCCTTCGTAGCGGCAACTAAGCTACAACACAAGGGAACCTGCCTCATGCGCACTATTGGCCACTTTATCGACGGCGTCGAAACCACAGGCACCAGCACCGAATTTCAGGACGTTTTCAACCCGGCAACCGGCGAAGTGCAGGCCCGCGTTGCGCTGGCGACCCCAGCCGATCTGGAAGCCGCTGTCGTTTCTGCTGCCGCCGCGCAGGGCAAGTGGGCTGCAACCAATCCGCAGCGCCGGGCTCGGGTGTTTTTCAATTATGTGGCGCTGATCAACCAGAATATGCAGGAGCTGGCAGAGCTACTGAGCGCGGAGCACGGCAAGACGGTTGAAGACGCCAAGGGTGACGTGCAGCGCGGCCTTGAAGTCGCTGAGTTCGTCGCTGGTGCACCGCATCTGCTCAAGGGCGAGTTTACGGACGGCGCTGGCCCGGCCATCGACATGTATTCCATGCGCCAGCCAGTGGGCATTGGCGCTGGCATCACGCCCTTTAACTTCCCGGCGATGATCCCGCTCTGGATGCTTTCACCAGCCATTGCCGCTGGCAACGCCTTTATCCTCAAGCCCTCGGAGCGCGACCCATCTGTGCCTGTGCGTCTCGCGCAGCTCGCGATTGAAGCGGGCCTACCCAAGGGCATTCTCAACGTTGTGCATGGTGGCAAGTCCGTTGTGGATGGCATTCTGGCGCATGAAAAGATTGAAGCGATTAGCTTTGTCGGCTCCACCCCGATCGCGCGCTATGTCTACGGCACGGCGGCAAGCAATGGTAAGCGCGTGCAGGCCTTTGGTGGCGCAAAGAATCACATGGTCATTATGCCAGACGCTGACATGGACAAGGCCGCAGACGCGCTGATGGGCGCAGGCTACGGCTCGGCAGGCGAACGCTGCATGGCTGTTTCGGTGGCGGTTCCGGTTGGTGACGGCACCGCCGACGCCATTATCAAGGCGCTCAAGCCACGGATCGAAAAGCTCAAAGTTGGTCCGGCCACTGACGCATCAAGCGAGATGGGCCCGGTGATCACCAAAGCCTCGCAGGACCGTATCAAGTCGTTGATCACCTCCGGTGTCGAGCAAGGCGCAGAGCTGGTCGTCGATGGTCGTGGCCTGTCATTGCAGGGCTATGAAAATGGCTATTTCGTCGGCCCAACCCTGTTTGACCGCGTCACGCCCGAGATGGACATTTATAAGGAAGAGATCTTTGGGCCTGTGCTGAGCGTTGTTCGCTCCCCAAGCTATGAAGATGCGCTCCAGCTTGTCGTCGACAATCCCTATGGCAATGGCACGGCGATCTTTACCCGCGATGGTGATGCGGCCCGCGATTTTGCAGCACGGGTCAATATCGGCATGGTCGGCATCAACGTGCCAGTTCCGGTGCCGCTGGCTTACCACAGTTTTGGTGGCTGGAAGGCGAGCGCCTTTGGCGACCTCAATCAGCACGGCATGGATTCGATCAAGTTTTGGACGCGCACCAAGACCGTCACAGCCCGTTGGCCGAGCGGCATTAAGGATGGCGCAGAGTTTCAAATGCCGACGATGAAGTAACGGCCGACCATAAGAACCCCGTCACTGGCTGTGGCGGGGTTCTCCGTTTGCGCTGTGGGGACGTTCAGACGCGATAGAAGGCGCGATACCACTCGACAAAGCGGCGAACACCTTCAGTCACCGGCATTTGTGGGGCGTAGCCTGTTGCCTTGGTCAACTCAGAGGTATCGGAGGATGTGTCCGCCATGTCGCCTGACTGCAGGGGCAGCAGGTTCCGAATGGCCTTCTTACCCAGCGCCGCTTCAAGCGCATCGATATAGGCCGAGAGTTTTACTGGCTCGGAATTGCCGATGTTGAAAAGACGATAGGGCGCGTTTGAGCTGGCCGGATCGGGATCATCAGCGCGCCAATCGGGATTGGGTTGCGCGGGTGTATCTGAAGCGCGAATGACGCCTTCAACGATGTCATCGATATAGGTGAAATCGCGCGTGTGATTGCCAAAATTGTAAACGTCGATCGGCTCACCTGCCAGAATATTGCGGGTGAACTTGAACAGGGCCATATCTGGCCGCCCCCAAGGGCCATAGACCGTGAAGAAGCGCAGACCGGTTGTCGGCAGGCCAAAGAGATGCGCGTAAGAATGCGCCATCAGCTCATTGGCGCGCTTGGTGGCCGCATAGATCTGTAATGGATGGTCCGCCCCGTCGTGTTCGGAGAACGGCATTTTGGCGTTGCCGCCATAGACAGACGACGTGGAGGCATAGGTTAAATGCCCAATCTTGTGGTGGCGGCAGGCCTCCAGAATATGGGTAAAGCCAACCACGTTCGATTGCACGTAAGAGTGCGGGTCCTCAAGGCTAAAGCGAATACCGGCCTGCGCCGCTAAATGGATCACGCGATCAAACCCTTTGTCGGCAAACAGGCTTTCAACCGCTGCGCGGTCTGCCAGGTCACCACGAACAAAGGAATAATCACCGCCGAGCTGGGCGCTCAGCGCCTCTAGCTGCGCAAGGCGCGCTTCTTTCAGGCTGGGGTCATAATAGGCATTAACGACGTCAAAACCGACGACAGCATCGCCACGCTCCAGAAGTCGGCGCGCCACGTGATAGCCGATAAATCCGGCATTGCCCGTAACCAAAACCCTCATCACGCCCTCACCCAAACCAAAACAAAGTCCTATGGCAGCGACGAATGTCACTACCACGTGGGGTGGGCTCAGTCATGTTGGATGTTGAGAGGGAACTGTCGGATAGAGAGGGCATATCCGTCGCGCACGTCTATAGTGCTGACTGGGCGGAGTGTGGCTCCGCCCAGCTGAGTTCGACTTGATTGGCGGGCTTAGTACTTCGCCATAATGTTGAAGAAGACGCCTTGGTGATCGCGTTCCAAATCACGCAGATCGTCCGAGAAGCCAGCAAAGTTATAGCCGACGCCGACCTTCACATGGTCATCAACGCTATAGTAGACCGCCGCTAAGGCGCCGAGGTCGAGCGTCTTTGCCTCCGGCAGGGCCATAGCCCGCGCTTCAAGCAAGATATCCCAATCCTTGGCGACTTCTGCGTCAACGCGAATAATGCCCAAGTGTGCGGAAGAGCGTGTCCAGCCCGATGGATCGCGGTTTTCGGAGATTTCACCGATACGCGCGCCATATTTTGCGCCCACGGTCAGCCACTCGTTGATGTCGTAATTGCCATCAATGGAGAAGATGTGGCTGCGCTGCGCTGGACCATTGGCACTGCCGTTTGCCGTCACCTGCTGTACGCCGGGAAGGTCGTAGAGGAAGGTATAGCGGGCGAGCGCGTTAAAGCGTTCGTTGTCGACTGGACGATAGGCATAGCCAATGCTGGCTTCGACATAGTCGCCGTCCAAGATGGCCTTGTTATTGTACTGCGAGAGCAGAGCATCAAAGCTACCGATCAGGCGCCAGTCATCATCGGTACGCCAAGACATGGACGAGCCAAAGAGATAGGACTGGCCGTCTTTCGCTCCAGTGGTCGACTTCTCGTCGCGCACTTCACCACGCACCGTCCCGGTCAGGCCATCCGACACATAGCCTGCGCCGAGCGAGAGTGCAGTGCGCTGCAGATCTTCATCATTCTTATCGTAGATCGTGCCGCGTTCGAACGCGCCGTTCAGTGTCCAGAACTCGTCTGGCGTCAGGGTGACGCCATAGGTCTGGGTCAGCGTGCGGTTGCGATCGAAGGTGTTGTAAATGGCTTCCGAATGCAGGGCGACGATTTCGTTGACCTTGCGTTCGGTGCCCACAACCAGACCGGTGCGTGCCGACGATGCTAAGCTTGCGCTGTCGGGGGCGTTGACGCGATAGCCGATGTAGTTGCGTTCATCCGCTGTCGGCTGATGCACCAAACCAATGAGACCACCAACACCGGTGGAGCCGTAGGACACTTCGCCTTCAAGGCTGAGGGCGTCGTTGATGCGATAGTCGATGCCGACGCCGACGCGATCAGCGTCAGTGAGATTGCCCACCTTATCGACGGTCTTGCGGCCATAGGCGCTGACTTCAAGATCTTCATTGAGAACATAGGCAATGCCTAGCCCCAGATCCGTCCGGCGGCCGTTCCGGCTGGTGGACGCAATGTCGATATGGTTGATACCGCCGCGTAGGGTCAGGTCTGGCGAGAGTTGGTGTTCAACTTCAGCGCCATAGGCGCGCGTGTAGCCCTGCGCACCCTGATCGGCGATGTCGACAGTGGCGTTTGCCGTCGTGCTTTCGGTGATGGCGATGTCAGCAAATGTGCTGACCAACAGCTGGTCATACTTGGTCGACGAGCCAGTTGCGGCAAATCCGGCCTGACGCTTTTCAACGCTGGCGCCCACACGACCATCAAGGCCAAGGCCTTCAAGATCAGTCTCGGCCGCGACACGAATGGCGTAGGCCGGATCAATACGCTTGGCGACGCTGTCTTCAACGAAGGTCAGACCACCATCAAGCGAGACCCATGAGCTGCTGCCCGTGCCCTCAGAGCGCATGACTTCGGCTTCAATGAAGCTGTTTTCATCGGCCTGAAGGCGGGCATTAGCGCCGAGCAGAGTGGTCTTTTCGCCATCAACATCTTCACTCACAGCCGTCGCGCCGATGGAGATGTGATCGTTGATCCAAGCTTGTGCAGCACCTGCCAAAGCATAGTCATCGCCGGACGAAGCGGCCGGGGTAAACTCATACTGCACGACCAAATACTGCGTATCAGCTATGGACGAGGCAACGCCAGAGGCGCTGGTCGAGGAGCTAAGAGGTGTCGTCAAAATGACAACGCCCTGCATGTAATTGATGCGGTAGTCAGTGCCCTTCACCAGCGTCTTGCGAGACCGCACAACGCCGGTTACGCCGTCGCGCAGCTCCACGGTCAGCGTTTCGCTGTCCGGCAACAAATCTTGACGGTGCATGAAATAAGCCGAGCCACCCGACCCACGCAGCACGTCGCGCTGTGAGAGTGTTCCCGGGTAGGCAGCATGCACATTGACTTGAGTTTTGTGCGCACCCTGAGTGGTCACATCCTCAGACTTATAGGTTGCCGACGCGCCATACAGCACGCGATTGTCGCTATAGAATCTGCTGTTCGCGATTTCCGTGCGGAACGTGCCCCACATGACATTGCTATTGCCGCGCTCGAGCCGAACGTAGAGCTTGCCGCGTGTAGGGGCGTCTTCCACCAGTTCGGAATCGTCGCCATAGACCGGATAGAAGTCATTCGGGTCGATACGCGAGAGGACGGCACGTGGGTCCTTGGACAAAACACCCTGGAACATGTCTTCCAGCGGGCCTTCGCCCGTATCGCCCGACGCGGTCAGCAGATACTCGCCCTTGATCTTGCCTTTGAGATAGAACTGCGCCTGACCCTTTGCATATGTCTGGCTAAACTCACCACCTGTCACCGGCTCAAGACGAGCGCTCGGCGAGCGGGCACCAAGGGTCAAGTCAGCAAGCGCAACGTAGAACCAATCGCTGTCCGGCACCGCGACCGAACGGCGGAACTTGAGAGTGTCCGCGGACGGATCGGCAATAGTCACGTCGACGTCATGCTGCCCGGCAGGCAGGATACGATCAATAACGAACGAACCGCTGTTATCGACGGGAACGGTTTCGCCCAGGACCACGACCTGCGTGCCCGGCTTGGCATCGCGACCAAAAATGGTCACAGCGCCGCCAGCCAGAGGAATGGTGCGGATCGCGGCACGATCTTCGCCCCAACCCACCGAAATCGCATCGTCTGCAGCTTCGGAGGGAGCGGTGTTCTCGGTGCGCGCTAATTTCAGGGGCGCGGTTTCGTCAAACCGGCCTTGCGCATCATAGACACGGGCGACGTAGGAATACTCACCCGAGCCGTCCGCAGGCATGGTCCAAGTAACCGTGCCATTAGCCACAGCAGGCAAAGTGGCAATGACTTCGTCCTGAGCATCACGGATGGTCAACTCTGCCCGGGCAATGAAGGCCGGGTAGTTGCTGGTTACGTTGAAGTCGATGGCTTCGTTGGCGCGATAACTTGAGCGTAGCGCTGTCGGCAACACGTTCAGCGTTGGGCGGATATCCATGCCCGCATAGCGGATTTGGATATCGGTTGCAGCCAGCGCCACGTCGGTCTTGCGTTCGGTAGTGTTTTTGAGCGGATCGCCAGCGATCCGCTCCCCATCAACAGCGACCGAGAAGCCATAGCTCTGCGCATAGGCCGTGGACGAGAGCAGTGCGATTGTCAGAGCTGTGCTGGCAATGCGCGCGAAGGTTGTAAGCGTCGGGCGCATCAGTTCTTCCACTCCAGAGTAATGTCGATAGTCAGGTCATAGGGCTCGCGGCCTTCGTGCCAGAGCTCGAGAATGCGCTCTTCGATGGCGCGTGTGCGCTCTTCAGCCAGATTGTCATTGACTGACCCGGTGTAGCTCAGACGCAGGACCGAACGCTCTTCTTCCAGAACCTTGATCAGCTCCGGCAGGTAATCTGCGAGTGCTGGGATCACGTCCATGCTGTCCTTGAAGAAAGCACCGGCATCGAGATCGAGACGGACTTCACGGCCGAGCGATGCGCCGAAGTTGATTTCCGCCATCTTACCGGCGGTCAAACGCGCAACTTCCGGATTTTCGGTCGTTAGGTCGTAGCCAGTCGGCAGGCTGCGTTCGTCCAACTTGAGGATGAAGTTCGAGCCAATGCTTGCATCTGGGATCGCCGCACAAGGGACCGAATAACGGCCGAACTTGTCGGTGGTGATGATCACGCCACGCGCAGTGACGAGACGAGACGCGGGCAAGCCACTTTCGCCCTGATCCTGATAGCCGTTTTGGTTACGGTCATCGAAGACCTTACCGATGATGTCGGAGCAGTCAAAGATGCCTTCAGCGAGCAGCTCGAAGCTTGCCTGTGCCTGTGTCGCGACGAGAACACCGGCAGGGGTCACTGCGTCGACGATGTTGACATGGGTGCCAGGTGTCGCTGTCGCCAAAGCCAAGAGCTTGAGTTCGAGCGTTGCCGTGGAGCCGACGGTGAGATCAATGTCGCCGACTTCAATGACGCGACCAGTTGCGCTTGGGACCACCGCTACGCCGTTCAGTGCAGCTGAGCCCTCAACGTAGCGGAAACCCGCTGGAACGGTATCGCGAAGGATGACGTCAGTCAGGACGCCGGGGCCATTGTTGGTCAAGGCGATGCGGAACAAAGCCTGTTCACCACGACGAACCTGACGGGTCAGGGCCTGCTTGGTGAGCGTTGTCGAGCCGGGCTTGGCGCCCTGGATCGAGAGTTGGTCCACCACATTGGCGCTGACATAAGGCGTGCCCGTCAGGGTCGTGCCCTTAGCGGCAGCTTCGTTGGTGATCGCATCCGGCTTGCCGCCAGCATTTTCTGCATCCTGTGCAGTCAAAACATAGGTGGCTGTGAAGGTCTGGCTCGCACCAGGCGCGAGCGTAACCTGTCGCGGGGTAAAGGCTGAGAGCTTCGAGCCGCCGTTGATCCCGTCGAACTTTGGACCAGGGTCATGAGGAGACACCTGAGCCATGGTCACATTGCCAGTGTTGGTAATGACGAACGTGTAGGTCAGCGTATCGCCAGCGCTGGAGAACCCATCGCCATTGGTATCGGCATAGCTACCGTCTTTGGTAATCGTGAGCACCGGCGTCGCCGCCAGAGGTTCGGTTACCGTTGACTTGGGGCTTGAGACCGGTGGGCGGAAGTTGGGCGGATTCCCCTTGGCAATAGCCGTGTTTACAATCTCGCCAGCGTCCATATCTTCCAGCGTCAGCGTATAGGACGCGGTGATTGTGCTGTCGGTCACACCCGGCGCTAGCGACGCGATTGTGCCCGAAACAACCGCCTGTGGCAGCTCGTCTTCGACCACAACGTCGGTCAGCGTGACATTGCCGGAGTTGCGCACGTCGAAGGCAAAGTTGGCGATGTCACCGGCATTGGTCGTGCCCGATCCATCCACGTCGGTGAACGAGATAAAGCGCTTGGTCAGTGTGATCGCAGCGGTCTGATCGGTTGGCACCGTAACGCTAGAAGGCGGGCTGGTAATCTTGCCGCCAGCAGACGGAGGAAGGTCCCCGCTGGACGTTGCCAGATTGGTGACAGAACCGCGGTCCGCATCTTCCTGTGTAACTGTATAGGTGGCTGTGAAAGTTGTTGTGTTGGTAGCACCGGGCGCCAAGGAGGCAATCGGGCCACCGGAGAGCACTACGCCAACCAGATCATCGCTCACCTCAATATTGGTCAGCGTGACATTGCCCGTGTTGGTCACGGTGAAGGTGTAATTGACCACGTCGCCAGCGCCGAACACGCCGTCGCCATCCGCTTGGCCCGGAGGCACGTCGACCCAAGTACCGGCCTTAACGACGCTTAGGCCTGGCTTTGGCGGAAGCTTGACGGTTTCGGTGGTGTCTGGGCTTTCGATGGGCGGCAAGCCGCTGGGGGGCACACCGTTTGCGAAAGCAACATTGGTGTAGGAGCCAGCGTCGATGTCGGCCTGAGTGAGCGTATAGACCGCTGTGTATGTTGTCGTGTCCGTCGCCCCTGCTGCCAGAGCAGGTATTGGCGTGCCAGTCAGCACAAGGCCGGAGGTGACATCGCGATCGACGAGCGTAACATTGGTGAGGGTTGTGGCGCCTTCGTTTTTGATGGCAAAGGTGAATGTGACCTCTTCGCCAACCTCGATAATGCCATCGCCATCGGTATCGACAACCGTGCCGGTCTTCTCAACGCTCAGAGACGAGGTTTGATCAGGTGGCAATACCACCTTGCTTTCAGGGGATTGGATCGGCGTCAACACACCGCTACCCGCAGGTGGCAGGCCTGACGCGATTGCAATATTGGTCACACTGCCCAGATCGACGTCCGTCTGCTTCACAACATAGGTTGCAGTGTAGGCGGTGTTATTCACCTCACCCGGCGCGAGGGACGGAATCGGGGACCCGGTCAGCACGATGTCGACCAAGCTGTCCTGCACCGTAACATTGGTCAGGGTAACCGAACCAGAATTGGTGACGGCGAATGCATAGGTCACGGTTTCGCCAACAGCGAGTTTGCCGTCGCCATCCGCATCAGGCCAGCTTGCAGTCTTCTCGATGGTGAGAGATGGATCCCAATCGATTGTGACGGTGTTGCGTGCGCAGTGGGTTGCGTCGGTGCAGGTGGCGCCAGGCGTGACCGGCAAGCCGCCATTGAACGGATCAAGACCACCAGAAACACTGGCGTAATTGATCGCCGAAGTGCCCGAGAAGGTTTCAGGGATCGAGATCGGCAGATCAATGGTCGAGGAGCTTGTGGCACTGCCAGCGTTGCCGAGAACCTGATCTGTCGTACAGGAAACCAGACCGCCCGTTAGCGCGCAGGCCCAACCATTTGTGGTGCGTGTGCCGGTCCAGCCAGCCACCATGCCAGCAGGCAGAGTGTCCTGAACGGTAATGGTTGCGCCGGTTGCGACCGGGCCGTCATTCTTGACGACCAAGCGATAGTAGGCGTCGGGCTGGTTGACCTTCCAAGTGCCATTGATGGCATTATTGGTCTTGGTGATAGACAGCTTGGGGCCAAGGATGGTGACGACACCATCCTCGACTTCGCCATCTTCAGCCGGGCCGGTTGGCTCAATGATCTCAGCGGCATTGGACGCATAGCGCAGGCGCACATAAGACTCGCCAGCCACGGTGTCCGTCGGGACAGACCACTGCAGGGACGCGTTGCCCGCAGCACAAATGGCAGCCGCACGCTCATCGGCATCAAACGTTCCGTTTAGATCGAAATCGATCCAACCAGCGACATTGCCAGTTCCGATACAAGCAATTTCTTTCCGGAAGGCATTGCCACGGTCCAGAATGGAAATCGTGCTGTTTGCCGGCCAAGCGTTCTCTTCGAGCTGGTTATTCGCTGGGAAAATGTCGTCACCACGCGCATCGGCGCTTGGCATCATTTTACTTTCAGCGTCAGGACCGATGGCTCCGAGCAGATTGGTCAGTGGCGGTTCCAGCCCGCCGACGGCGTAGCCCGCGGTATTGATATTGACGCCCGCGCCAACGGCTATGTTATCGCTCTTAAAACGAAGTTCCGGCACGACGTGCATCGCTGCGCCATAGCTGGCTGGCGCGTCGGAAAAGTCAGCGTGAGGTGAAAGTACCCCGATAGCGATGGCCTGAAGCCCGCCACCACGGAGTCTGAAGTTCATGCTGACAGTACTAGCGGGCGTGGTTAGTTTCAGGAATGAAACGGCGGCCGTATTGTTGTCATTGCCGTTGCCCAAGCGGATGGTTCTGCCGCCATTGGACTTCGTGACAGTGTAAGGACCAGCGCCGAGGTTTTTACGAACGTCCACAACGTTCCACGTACCTTCGGCCGTCCCTTCAATGAACTCGCCGGAATTGTTAATCGATTCCGCGTCGGCGACCACCAGACCGGGGATGTTATAGGGCTGGCCGTTCAGGGTCGCGCTGCAAGTCACCGTGAACGATGCCTCGCCACCGCGATAACTAATGCCTGAGACGAGCTGGTTCAGCCTATGTGTCCCGCCGATATTGTACATATCGTCGAGGCTGTCGCCGTTGTAATCACCCGGTTTGTAGCTGCGGAGGCGATTGGTAATGCCCCCTTCGGCCCCGTTGATGGCCGTAACCGAGATATTGGATATCTCGCAGCTGTAACTTAGATCAATGTCATCTGCGATCTGCAGTCGCGCAGAGCTGGTATCCATGCCAGCAATTACCGCGTGTGTCGCTGGACCATTGCCCGTTTGGGTACTTGGCGAGAGCTGGGAAATATCCCGCGCATGCGTGCCGTTTGTACCACCACCCCAAGTTAGCCATAGCACTGTGTTGCGATATGGGCTCGACCCGCCCGTCGCATAGGCTGCGCCGTGCGCGGGCGCCATGAGCCCGGAGGTGACCAATAAAATTGAGGCGGCCGTAGCAAGCCAGGAGCCTGCCGAGGGAGCTTTGGTAAATATGGACACGTCCAAACCTGAAATGGGGAATTAGCAGTAATAATCAACGACCTACGCGACTTCCGTCACGAATCTGGGCGTGTGTGTATCATGGGGCAATGCCAGCCACAACGCGTGCTGATATACCACGATATGGCACTCCCTAACTCCAAAAGAGGTGTTTTTTCAACTTGTTATCGGCGCACAAAATCTCAATGTGGCTATTTTGCCGCACTTATCTATTTTTAGATCCATTACGCAATATTTGACGTAGTGCGGCACAATATCGCTGCGCGTCGAGTGGCGCTTCATAGCGACGTGCCCGCCTCATCGTCTTACCGATTTTGGAATACTTGGCTGCGGGCATCGCGCACAACGCAAACCGGCTCCGGTGTACATTAGGCCGTTTCGATAGCGTTCATAGCACCGTCATCTGCCTAAATACCGGCAAGATTTGCACCATTGCCTAGGTGGGGCTGTGCATCACCGTAGTGGCCAAAATCTCAAGTGTGCGTGCAGCAACATCTCGCCCTGACCTCGGTCAGAAACTACCGATTTTTTCGACGTTGACGCCGAACATATAACCCACAGCACGTTCGGTCAGGATCAACTGCGGTTGCCCTGGCGTAATTTCAATCTTTCGCCGCAACCTCAAGATCAGCACGTCGATCGTGCGATCAATGACACTGTCGTTTTCACGACGGGTCAAATCCAACAGCTGATCGCGGGACAAGACGCGGCCTTGGGCACTCAGAAGCGCGGCCAGCAGATCAAACTCCGCTACGGTCAGCGAAATATCGAGGCCGTGGGGATTTGTCAGCCGCCGACGCTCTAGATCCAGCATCCACCCAACAAAACCATAACCGCGATTGGGCTGGGGCTGCGTCGCATGGGTTTTTGGACTGGCCCGACGCAACACTGCGCGAATGCGCGCGGCCACCTCGCGCACGCTGAAGGGCTTGACGATGTAGTCATCGGCACCGATCTCAAGCCCGACCACACGGTCGATCTCAGACCCTTTTCCAGAGAGAATTATGATGGGAATTCCGTGGTTTGCACGAATTCTGGGTGCTATCGAGAGCCCGTCGCCGTCCGGCAACTTCAGATCCAGCAAGATCAGCGAAATGGCGTGCTGCTCGACAGTTTGTTCGAGCTCCGCCAGGCTCCCGCACCTATGGGCAATGTAGCCTTCGTCGCCAAGCATATCGACGAGTACCGCGGCAATTTCAGCGTCGTCTTCGACCACCGCGACATGAATAGGCTCGATGTCAGTTGGAGGTGTCATGATCTAGTCCTCCCAAGGCACGAAGCCATCTAGCGTATCGCGCGTCACCAGCCTTACGGGCATGAGAATAGGATCAGACGAGACAGCCTTGCCATCACGCAGGTCGAAAGCCATTTGCACAGCCTGATTGGCCATAGCTTTTGGGTCCTGATAGACGCTGGCAACCAGCCGACTGTCAGCCTGGCCCATAGCACCGACGACAGCTGGAGACGCATCAATGGACACGATGAAGAACTCGCTCCGTCCCGCCTGCCGTGCAGCTTCATCGGCGCCAAGGGCAGTCGGATCATTCATTGAAAACACAGCATCAATGTGCGGCAATGTCGTGAGCAGGGACGACATATAGGTGAGCCCTCCCAGCACGCTGCCACCTGAATCGCCCGCGTCGGAGAGGATTTTGATGCCCGTATATTGCGCGAGGGCCGCACTGCATCCGGAGACGCGATCGATGACCGCAGAGACCGGCGGGCCATTGAGAATGACGACATCCCCTTTCCCACCAAGTCTTTCGGCAAGATATTCGCACGCTGTCACGCCAGCGGTGTAATTGTCTGAAGTGACGGTGATCTGTGCCCCATCGGCGGTCACATCAAGCGCCACCACAACCACGCCTGCCGCCTTGGCCTTCTCAATCGAGGCGGCAACTTCGTGAGTGTCGACGGCATTGAGGACCAGAATATCGTAGCCATCTGTGGCCACTTTCTCGATCTGCGCGGTCTGCCGCGACAAATCATAGCCACTCGACATCACCATAATCTCAGCGTCGCTATCGCGTTCGATTACGGCCGCTTCAACCTGCTGGGAGATGAATGAGAAATATGGGTTGGTCAGATCCGCAATGACCAGGGCGACTTTTATCCCAGTGTGCTGGGCTTCCTGCGCGATCGTGGGTGCGGCGAGCACCAGCGGCAAACTCAGAACGAAACAACTGGCAAGGCGTGAGCGGTTCCGCTGCCAAGACAGGCGCTGCAGAGATGATCTCAAAGCGAGCATGGTCTCCTCCGTCTGAATATGCAGGGTAGAGAGCGCGACGGCTAAATCAAGTCGCCATGGATTAGGGCCAGGCTGGCGACACGATTTCAGAGGGGGGCGCCGTCGCGCTCAACTAACCGGAACTATGGAGGTCATGTGTTCCCGATTAGTTTATTTGGATCGCCGTAACGATCATTCTGCTGGTACTGCAGCCCAACCGACGTAGTCGCCAATGTTGTCGCGTGTCACGAGCTCGGAATCCATCAGCTCGACCGCGCCGGACTTTTCACCGTTGAGAATTGCGGTGCCAAGCTGCACGGCGCGCGCGGCCATCTTGTAGGGGTTTTGCGAGGCCGAGGCTTCGATCATGACCGAGTTCGGGTCCTTGAGCGCGACTTCGATATCGGGCGCACCGTCGACAGCGGTAATGACAATGCCTGTGCGGTTTTGCTGCTTAGCCGCCAAGTCCGCCCCGATAGCCTGAGGATCATTGATCGCAAAGACTGCGTCGATTTCCGTGAAACGGGTCAGGTGGCTCTGCATGACGTTCAGGCCGCCTTCGCGAGAGCCCTTACCGTCTTGATCGTTGGAGAGAACGGTAATGCCAGGCGCGGCAGCAAAGGCCTGTTCACAGCCGGTAACGCGGTCGATCACAGCCGAAACCTGCGGGCCGTTCTGAATGATCACATTGCCTTCGCCACCGAGCTTGTCGACAATGTATTGGCAGGCAATTTCACCGGCCTGAACATTGTTGGTGGTGACAACAGCGTCGGCGCCCTCAGCGAAGGTGTCAACAGCAACCACGACAATACCGGCTTCCTGGGCCCGCTTGATTGCCGGGCCGATGGCCTGCGCGTCTGCTGGGTTGAGCAGGATTAGGTCAACACCAGCGGAGATGAAGTTGTCGATCTGGCTGAACTGCTTGGCCATGTCGTAGTCATAGCCAAAAGAGAGAACCTCTACATTGGGGTTGGTCTTTTTAGCTTCGGCCGTGGCGCCATTGGCCAGCGCGACGAAGAAGGGATTGCTGAGTGTGCCGAGCGAGATACCGATCTTGTTCAGATCCTTGGCACTTGCAGGCGCAGCTACGGCGAGAGCGAGAGCAGAAGCGATCAAAAGGGTTTTCATAGTGGGGACTCCTCCCTGGTCAATTTTTGAACCGGGCATGGTGACCAGTACCCATGCCCGGAAGCTGAGATGGGTTCAGGTCCGTGCCGAACCGCGTTGGCGCATCCGGTCCAGCGCCACGGCGCCAATGATGACCAGACCCTTGATGACGTATTGCCAGATGTCCGAGACACCGATGAGCACGAGGCCATTGGACAGCACAGCGATGATGAGGGCGCCAATCAACGTGCCCCAGATGGAGCCGATGCCGCCGACAAAGGATGTACCGCCCAGAATAACCGCAGCGATGGCGTCGAGTTCGTAGGCCTGGCCGAGCTGCAAGCCATTGGCTGCATAGAGCCGCGTCGAGAGCATGACCGCCCCCAGACCCGCAAAGAGGCCGGAAATGCCGTACACTGCCAGATAAACACGCGGAACTTTAATGCCGGACAGTCGTGCTGCTGCCTCATTGCCACCGACCGAGTAGACATGGGTGCCGAACACAGTGCGCTTGAGCACGAACCACGATCCGGCGATGACTAGAAGCGCGATCACAGCAAGCCATGGGAGCGAGAACACGCCCGGGATGATCGGAAGGGCGCCGTTGCCGATAAAGGAATAGGGCAGCGCTGGGTTGAAGATGGTGGTGTCATTCCCCATCAGGCGGGCGAGGCCGCGCACAGCCGTCATCGAGCCAAGGGTGACGATGAACGGGGGGAGCTTGAGCTTCGCAATCAGGAAGCCATTGAGGACGCCAAAGCCGATACCGACGCCCAGTGCCACGAAAATCCAAAGCGTGGAGAGCTCAGGCACGTTAGAGGCGATAAGACCGGCCATGGCCGCTGCGGCGAGGATTGAACCGACCGAAAGATCGATACCGCCTGTCAGAATAACGAAGGTCATCCCCGCAGCCAGGACCGTATTGACGGAGGCCTGCTGCAAGACGATGCTGATATTCTGACCGGTTAGAAATCGACCACCGGACAAAAAGTGGAACGCCACTACCACCACGAGCAGCACTGGAAGCATCCCAGCAGCACTCATCATGGCCCGTAGTTTGCGTTTGCGGGCTTCGATAGATCCAGCGGCTTCAAGCCCAACCGGATTTGATACTATATTGGTCATTGAAACCTCCCAATGCCGGGTCGCAATCGACTATGCGATTGCGCCAAGGTGTTCGTTTTGAAGACGAAGTCAGGCTACGGCTGGCAGATCGACGCCAGTTGCAAATGCCATGATGTTCTCTTGCGTCGGGGCAATGCCTGTGGCACCGCCCACCTCCCCCGAGATGCTACCCTCACGCATGACAAGGATGCGGTCGGCAATGCCGATGACTTCCGTAAGCTCGGAGGAAATCACGAGTATCGCGATGCCGCGCTGCGCTAGGGCGTCGATTATTTTATAGATCTCGGACTTGGCGCCGATGTCGACGCCACGTGTCGGCTCATCGAGAATGAGCACCTTGGGCTGGATTTGAAGCCAGCGCGAAAGCAGGATTTTCTGCTGGTTCCCGCCAGACAGTCCACCCACCGGAAAGTGTTCAGACGGCACGCGGACGGACAGCGCCTGAATGGACTCAATAGCGCGTTCCCGCGCCCGCTTGCGATCGAGCACAGTGCCCCAGCGCGCATCCGGACGCAGCACGCCAGTGTTGATATTGTCTTGGCAGGACATGTCGAGGAAAAGCCCATCGCCACGTCGATCTTCGGTGAGATAGGCAACCTGAGCGTCGATTGCTTGTTGCGGAGAGATCGGTTGATAAGGCCTGCCTTCGAGGGTCATCGACCCGCCGTCGCGCGACCGCGCACCAAAAATTGCCTGAGCCAATTCGGTACGCCCAGAACCAATCAGCCCGGCGAGCCCGACCACTTCGCCAGCGCGCAGTGTCAGGGAACAATTGCGCACGAGGGGGCCAGAACTGAGATTGTTCACGTCAAGGACGACGGACGCGCCAGTTTTATCGCCACGATCAGACTTGGTATAAAGGGATGAAAGCTCACGCCCCACCATCATGCGTACGATGGCCTCGGGGCTGATTTGTTCCTTGTCCAAGGTACCGACATAGGTGCCGTCTCGAAGCACGGACACACGGTCGGCGAGTTCATAGACTTCATTCATGCGGTGCGAGATGTAGACAATGGCCAGACCGTCGCTGCGCAGCTGGCGGATCATGGAGAACAGACCGTCTGTTTCGCGCGAGGATAGCGCTGTGGTTGGCTCGTCCATAACCAAGATGCGCGAGTCCGCATGCAGGGCGCGAGCGATCTCGACAAGTTGCTGATTGGCGATGGTCAAGGTGCCGACAACCGTTTCAGCGGTGAAGCTGGCACCTAGGCGCTCTAGCACCGGCGTAACGCTTTTGGACATTGACGCGCGATCAACAATGCCCCCGCGATTGATCTCGCGGCCCAAATACATGTTCTGAGCCACAGTCAGATTGGGCGAAAGCGCCAGCTCCTGATAGATGATCGACACCCCCGCTTTACGCGAGGAGATCGGATCGCGGATCTGGACAGGGACCCCATCAATGAGGATTTCAGCGCCGGGATCAGGCTGATAGGCGCCCGAAAGCGACTTCATGAGCGTCGACTTACCCGCGCCGTTCTCGCCCATCAGGGCATGGACTTCACCGGGATAGAGTGTCAGCTGGACATTGGTGAGCGCTCTCACACTCCCAAAAGTCTTGGAGACATTGCGCATCTCCAGAACTGGCTTGGTCATCGCTTTTCCTCCCAGAAACAACGTGATTACCGTTGCGGCTATGAAGACAATAGCAATGTGAACACAGTATTTTCGATTACGCAGCGCAAATGAAATTTAGCTGTAATTATTGTAACAATTGTAACGGAGCTAATATCTCCGCTAATGATTGTGATAAATTTGCAAACTTAATGCGAATAAATACTCACACCTCGCACATGACAACGTAACACTAGCACCAAATCCGCCGTTTTTATTAAATAATTTCCGGACACGCATCGGCAACATTGGCGCCGCGTGTGCTGGGTACGAAAATTTCATTTTACAGCGCCAGGTTACACGCCAAGAAAAAGGCGAGGCCGAAATGGGTCGGCCGCGCGTTTCCTCGACAGTTTGCATCGTTGCCCGCGCAGAGCGCTGTCCGAAAGACAGCAATCCGCTTTTGGACTGGGGTATGGGCCAATTGCCCAGCCAAGCGCCTAAAAATCCGAAAGTGCGCAGTTGTAGCTGTGTCCCAAAGTATCCAGCGCGCCGTTGCTTCAACCGAGTTTCCGAAACGTCAGATCGACAACGGATTACAAAATGGTCCGCCTCGTCCTGACGGCTCCGTCGAACCTTAAAGCAGCCCCCAACAGATGGCAGGCGCTCAATGCCGCCCCACACAGTAAAGTCATGCCAGAGAACAACTTGGCCCCACACCCAGACTTGCTTCAAACATGACGCTTTAACTTATTTAATAAACTGACTATATTAACTACTCGTGGCAAACAATGTTCTATTTGCACACATGGACGCCGGCGAAAACAAGGTGTGTCAAAGACATCATAACGCCCTAGACCTCCGAGGAGTGGACCCCAGATGGACAGTAAATCACTGAACTCAATCAAGCTTCGGCACACAAATGAGCGTGTCGTACTCAATGTGATACGCCAGCTCGGGGAAGCGTCCAAGACTGAGATTGCGCGCAAGATTGGCCTCACGCCCGCCGGGGCTGGTCTCGTGATCGACGCCTTGCAAGAAAATGGATTTATAAAGCAAGTTGGCAAAAGATTTGGTCAAAGAGGATCGCCGTCTGTGCTCTTTGCTCTCAATCCAGATCGCATTTTCAGTATTGGGCTGAAGATGGGCCGGCGAACTCTCGAAGCGGTGTTGGTCGACTTTTCCGGGGCTGAACGGGCTCGCCAAGAACACGACTATGTCTGGCCCGAACCAGAGTTCATCAGCCGTGTCGGCCGCGCCAGTCTGGACGGCTTTTTCCGCCAGTGCGAGCAGCAGGCAGGCGCAGAGATTTCTGGCATAGGCGTGGGCACTCCCTTCTTCCTGGGTGGCTGGAGCGGTGAATTGGGATTTCCGGCGGACCTAGGCAAAACATGGTCGAAAGTCGACCCCGGTACGCTCTTCACGCGCGGCATCGACTATCCCGTCTTTGTTGCCAATGATGCGTCGGCAGCAGCCTTGGCAGAACTCAGCTTTGGCGTGGGCGTGGGTTTGCGCGATTTTATGCATATTTCCATCGACACGCTGGTCGGTGGCGGACTGGTTCAGAACGGCAAGCTTTTGACCGGGCCCCATGGCAATGGCGCAGCATTGGGGCCGCTGCCCGTCTCGCCGTCAGCAATTTCGCCTGCTCCCGCGGGCGGCACCAGACTGTTGCACCGCGCCTCGGGCATCACTCTGATTGATCATCTGGCGCGCAATGGGATCACGGTTGATCGTATAGGCGCAGTCGCATCACATGTGGATAGCCAAGCGGTAGACGCATGGTTGGAGGACTGTTCGCAGGCGCTCGTCGAAGCCATCCTCGCAATTACTTCAGTCGTCGACATCAGAGCTGTGGTGCTGGACTGCGTCTTGCCGGAGCGTCTGGGCCTGAAACTGGTCAACCTCGTTCAGACCCAATTCGGGCGAGCACCGACCGACGGCATCGTTCCGCCAACAATTGTGGCTGGCACTTTTGGAGCGCGTGCCGGTTCGATCGGCGCCGCGGCTTTGCCGCTCGCGGCCCTACTCGACACCAATAGCACGACGCCACTCACGTTGAGACAGGCTGATCACCGTCTGGCTTATTCTCAACCGGGCGGATAAGCGAGCCAAGAGCCTGCGCAAGTGTTGCGATGGCATATGGCTTCTCGACAAGGATAACGTCGGGAGGAAGGATCATGCGCTTGTTGGGACCTTCGTGTGCGTAGCCCGACGTAAAGAGTACTGGCATATCTGGGCGCGCGCGGTTGGCGAAATTGGCGACATCGAGCCCGGTCATCCCGTCTGGCAATAAAATGTCGGTAAAGACGAGCGCAAAGGGTTCAGCTTCAATCAACGCCATGGCGGCCTTGGCACTGCCAGCGCGCATGACGACATAGCCCAAGTTCTCGATCATGTCCGCAGCGGTGTCCTGCATGATGGGATCGTCCTCGACGAGCAGTATGCGCTCGCCCTGCCCGCGTGCCGCAGTACGAGAGATGTCCCCGGCTTGCGCCACAAGGTTCTGTTCAACCCTCAATGGAAGGCTGATAACCACCTGCGTGCCTCGCTCAGGCGTGGAATTGATGGCAATCTCACCACCCGATTGCTTGATGAAACCATAGACCATGCTGAGGCCCAGTCCGGTGCCGCGGCCTTTTTCCTTGGTGGTAAAGAACGGCTCGTAGATCCGGGAGAGAACTTCTGGCGGCATGCCTTGTCCGGTATCTGTGACGGAAATCCGGACCTGCTCGTCACCACAAGAGGTCTCTGACCAGGTGCGGATAGAGATTTTCCCGCCCTCTGGCATAGCGTCTCGACTGTTAAAGACGAGGTTGAGGATCGCGCTTTCAAGCTGCACAGGGTCAATCATCGTCTGCTTTAAGGCGGGATCAAACTCGGTGGCGACCTCAATGCCAGCGCCCAAGCTGTATTCGACAAGGTCCAGTAGGTTTGTAACAAGCCCGTTCACATCGGTCATGCGGGGCTGCAGTGTTTGCTGCCTTGCAAAGGCGAGAAGCCTTTGGGTCACCGCTGAAGCGCGCTCTGTAGCGTCCATGGCGCGGATGAGGCGCGATGACAAAGCCTCGTCGCTGTAAAGCTCCTGATGCAGCAACTGCAGATTGCCGCTAATGGCAGCGAGAAGGTTGTTGAAGTCATGGGCAATTCCGCCCGTCAATTGCCCCACGCCTTCCATACGCTGGGCCTCGCGCAATTGCCTGTCGAGCCCGCGCCGGTCGGTTTGATCGGCATAGGTGGTGACGAAGCCGCCTGAGGGCATTGGGCGACTGCGCACTTCGATAATGCGCCCCTCGTCAAAGTGGATTTCAAATTGTGCCGGCATGGTTTGCCGATCCCCCAGCATGTCTTCACTCCCCATGGGCGTGCCATCAAGGCTCATCGCCCTGCCCCCAACACAGGTGATGTGCTGCGCGACCTCCTCAAAGGATTTGCCGGCCGCGATCTCGTCGCTCGACAGGGCCAGCGCCGTTAAAAACTGCGGGTTCCATTTCGCCAGCCGCCCAGCAGCATCGAACACGGAGATGCCGTCGTTCATGTTCGAAAACATGGCGTCGACCATGCGACTATTCTCGGCCACTTGCTGAGCCAAGCTTTCACGCTCGAAGCTGGCCTCCTTGAAGACGTCAAAAGCACGCGCGAGGCTGCCCAATTCATCCTGTCGGTTGAGGCCAGGAACCGTGCTGGACCGATCGCCACCGGCCAGACGCACCATGGCCCGCGTGACCCCCTCCAGATGTCGCGCCATATCGGTCATGACGTAGAATGTAGCAAAAGCGGCCGCCAAAACTGCGAGCGTACCCAAGAGGGTGATGATTTCCTTGCTGCGGCTCAGCTCCAAATCAGCCACGGCGCTGCGTTGCGCGACAGCGCTCGATGTGGTTTCCACGATTGTGGCGACCTCCTCGCTGAGCTGTGTGGACAGCCGGTGAATTGTCGCCAGCAGATAACGCACGCGTTGTTGCGTTTGCCCGTCGCGCCGGTGGAGATTGAACGAGCTTGCCTGCTGCTCAAGGAGCCGAGCAACAGACCGTCCCGCTGCGCCATGACTTTCAAGCTGCGCCGACAGTCGTGACAGTTGCGCGGTAAAATCGGCCTCGGCCCTGCTCAGGGTGAAGTCATTGTCCGATGTCATGCCAACAAAAACCAGCTCAAGCGCCAAGCGAACACTGTCGGCGAGCGCGTGTGTATCGCCGACCTGCTGTTCCAGCGCCAAAATGAGCCGCTCTCGCGCGTCGAGGCCGTATCGCCTCTCAGCGAGATCGGCGCGAATGTCGAGGCTTTGTTTTGTGGTGCTGACAAGGTCCACCAAAGAGGTCGACAAACTACCAGCAAGCCTTTCCACCCTATCGCGCCGATTGTCGTCCAAGAAAGCTGGACTTTGGGGCAGATCCTGCACGAATGCGGCGAAGGCTTCGACTTGCGCAGCGAGACGGGCGCTTTCGTTCTCGAGCTCATTCATCACGCTCACCGAGCTAACGAAAGGCGCAAGGGCCGCAAGGGCAGAACTCTCGTGCGCTAAGGTCATCGCAGCGACAATATCGGTCAGGCTTTCATCACTAAGCTGATCAAGAGCGGCCTGAGTTTGAGAAAAACCCCGAAATGCGAGAACACCGACGGCAATATTGAGGGCGAGTATGACCCCAAAAGCGATCAGGAGCTTTGCTTTGACCGTCTTGGTAAACTGCACTTGGCGTACCAGTCGTTGAAATGAGGTCTGGTTTATAGTTCCCGATTTTGCGCAACCCTGTCCAGCCATGAACTCCCAAAGCCGCCATTTTCGGCGCATTTTGGACGAGGAAGGCTTCGAAAAGCTTGGAGGGAAAAGCGACGCGGCTCAGTTGTCTAACAGCGCGATAACTTGAACCATGCACACACAAGTTCAAAACACTAGCGGGCTGGCGGAAATGTACGATCTGCCGTCTTGCTTCGTACAGCACAATCTAAGCAGAACATCCAACACCAAGACGCATATCTTTGGCTGTCAATCCGATCAAAAAAGCTGCGACAGAAAACTAATCCCATCGCCTATTGTGGGCTTCGCTTGCGCACGCCTATCCCGTGTTCGGCGTCCGAACTTGTGTCTTTCGCCACTCAGACGAGACCAGAACTCTCCTGAGATCTCAAATCCAATTCTGAGACACGGGCGCGGATGCCGGACAGCCCAAAATTTTGTGATTTTTAGAGGTTTTACGCGAGCGGGGAGCAAGAGTTAAGGCGGCGGCGATTGCCGCAGCCGCAGTTGAGCACAATGGGCCGTTAGTATTTGTTGGCTTCGGACGACCTCAGTGCCCAAAACGAGAGCTCTTTGTCGGCGCACCTAGCGCGCACCATTCGGGTACTATTCAATGACGGTCTGCGACGGCGCTTGGCATGAGGCGACAAGGTTCGCCGCAGCCCTGTCTAGAACGCTATTCTCACTTGGGCGTGCGGGCGACAGGCTAGCGCCGCCAATTGTGATCTCGATAACTGCGATTCCGGTGCTGATCATAAACACCGTATCAATGATCGACTGATGCATACGATCAGCGGCGTCCGCAGCAACATTTTGCAACGCCCCGCGCAGCAACACGGCGAAGCGATACCCCCCGATGTAGGAAATCAGATCCGTGTGACGGATTGCTTGTTGCAACCCGCTCGCCAAAAGCGGCAACACGTCTGACTGAGTTTCGGCTGCATTCCCGAGGAGTGCTCGGCTGGCCTCGCTGATATCAATCATGAGCAAAACACCGTCCTGCGCCTGCGAGCGGTCTTCTTCTAGGACGCGCGAAAAGCTGGACCAGGTAAGAGTGCCAAGTGCAGGATCAACATCGCTCGACGCGAAATCAGCCATGTCCAGCGCGGGACCGGCACGACGCTCGGACAGAACCTCATCGCGCAAGTTTGGCTTGTCTTTCTTAGTCATCAGCTCAGGCCCCTTATCCGCCATTTGAGCGGCATATTGGGGTAATTTCTTGAACGCCTCCTACGCGCTATTGATACAATTTTATGGATCGATCGCAATTGAAGTCTGGGGGAAGCCGTTTGATAAAATTTTTCGAATAATTTTTAGTAAAGTAAAACTATGTTTGTTTTCAGAACCTTAGATCATAGATGGCATAGTCCCCTTGAAACTTGGGGAGAGGCCCATGCCGCTCGTTACCGTCAAAGCAATGGTTCTGACTGCTCTCGCCTTGAGCGCGAGCGATGCAGCAATACTGACCCAAGCAACTCCCTCTGAAATTAATATCAAGCAGGTCTCTTTTCATTCTGAACTCAGCATTGCTGCCCCTACGAGTGTCGCCACCCAAACGCCGGTTGAACAGAAAAGCTCAGCTGACCTTGGCGTTTTTAAATCGGTAGCGATCTCTGCAGCAGGCTTACCAGCTGCAGCCAAATGGCAAGCCGCGCGCACGCAGGACGAAACAGGACTATTCCACGACAAATGCAAAGTCGCCGATGCGCGTGCCTGCGACACTGCATTTGCCCGCTCGTTGCAATCTGTGGCCCAGCAAGCCGCCGGTCTTTCGGATCGGGCGCAGCTCGATTTGGTAAATCGAGCCGTTAACGACGCTATGCGCTATCGTGACGACCAAGCCGTCTGGGGGCTGCGCGACCATTGGGCGACCCCCAGTGAAATGGCACTCAAAGGCTCTGGCGACTGCGAAGATTTCGCCATCGCAAAATATTGGTTGTTGCGGAGCCTAGGTGTTGCGGACGAAAACCTGCAAATGGTGGTATTGCAGGACACGCGGCGGCAATTGTTCCATGCTGTCCTCGTCGTACACACGGCTTCCGGCGCCTATGTGCTCGACAATGTGACCGACCGACTGCAGGCGGATACGGCCTATACCCAATACATGCCCATTATCAGCTTTGCAGGATCCAGAAATTTTGTGCACGGCTTTGATCGCGGTACACGGTCGACAACCGCCATGCCCCGAAATCTCGCAGCGATTGCGCCGGGGTCAGCGCAATAATGCTCTCCAGCAGGGCGTTTCTTCATCTTTATCGAGAGAACGACTAGATATAACGCGGGGCCAATCCGACGCGTAAGACACGCGATGAAATGAGCTAAGGCTGAAACCCGCCAATAAAAAAGGCCCGCTTGGAAGCGAGCCTTGTCGTTTGCTTGTGGCGGGTTAGCCCTCAGATATCCACTTTGAACTCGTCGCCATCGACGAAGATCTTGATCTGGGTAAGATCCGAATGGTGCTCGAGAATGGCGACGGCTTCACCGCCGACCGAAATCTCCACGCCTGCCTCGCTGGTGGCGACAGTGACTTGGCTCTCGATACCGTTTTCTGCAACCAGCGCGGTATCAAGCAGCGCGGTGAGGTCAATAACGTCACCATCTTCAAAGACATAGTCCTGGATGGTGCTGACGTTGGCGCCGCCCTTTTCGACGAAGACAAAGGTATCCGCTCCAGCGCCACCAACTAGTGTGTCATTGCCACTACCGCCGATGATAATGTCATCACCCTCAGTACCGGTGAGAAAGTCGTCCCAGTCCGTACCGATGATAGTCTGACCATCACTCTCGTCGGCCGCAGCGCCGAAGGCTGTATCCAGTTCAACCTCGATATAGCCGCCGGTCGAGCCGTTAGCGCGTGTGAAAGTCCCCTCGCCGATCACGCCCTGGCCATCGATAGTTTCATTAACGGCATTCGTGCTGGCCGAGAGGCTGGTGATGCCGTGGTACGCTAGGCTCTTGAGTTCGCCCTCGTCGGTGATCCCGTTGCCGTTGAGATCTTGCCAAATCGAAAGGTTATCGAATGCTTCGTCATTGGCGTCGACAACGCCATCGCCGTTGGTGTCGAGCGTGGTCAAAGCTGCAGAGCCATTGGCATGGTTGCCACCATTAAACCACGGGGTGAAGAGCTCGGAGCCATCATCGATGGCGCCATTGCCGTTCAGATCGTAGGCCAAAATGCCGTCCGCTGAGGAGTTCCAAGCCAGTTTGTCCTTCTGCCCATCCGCATCCAAGTCAAACGTCGCGCCCTCACCCAACGTGGTGAAGGTATAGCCGTTGTTGTCGAGATCGAGAATTACCGGATCGGCGGTTGTTGAGCCAATTACGCTTATTAGCCCATCGGAGACGCTGATTTGCGTGGCTGCTGCCCCCACCAAGTCGACCAAGACATCAGACGAATTTGTGCCGCCACCCGTACCTTGAATAAATACGAAGGTGTGGTTGACACCTCCAATAGTCGCATTGAATGCAATCGCTGCTCCGGCGTCACCAAAGTCAACTCCTTGCATGTACTGCACGGCCGCAGCCACATGAGCCATTGATGTTAGTGCGTATGCCGCATTGTAGGCAACATTCATTTGATTGTTATTTCCGGCCGCAGGTGCGTCATCAAACGTTATTATGCCGTTTGAAATGCGATGTGACCCGACTACACGTCCACTCTCCAACTGCAGATTGGAATTGGCCCCATTTCCAGTGCCGGTGGCTACAATAGATGCATTTGCGAAGAGTATCTTTTCACTCGATGAAGCATTCGCACCCGGCTTAAAGTCGGTGATGACGTCGTAACCGGATATAGTCCCAGATAATCCGCTACCGCCGATCGAAAGTAGACTATGATTTGCGGCAAAGCTGAAGCTATCGGCCCCATTCCCACCCGTCAGAATATCTGCGCCGGCGCCACCTCTGATCACGTCAGCTCCATTGCCGCCAGTGATTATGTCCGCGCCGGAAGAACCAGTAATATTGAACCCTTCCGTTTGGTTCGTAAGATTAAGCGTTCCACCGGCGCTCATCGTAACAGTTTCGATCCCTTGCAACTGATCATTCGTTGCACCCGTGAATTCGCCTCCTGCTATTGTGAGGGTATCATTCCCACCACCAAGGTTGATCGTGGCACCGCTGGCCAGGAGCGAAGTCAGCTGAGCTCCAGTGAGCGTAACATTGTCAGTGCCAGCACTACCGAGGAAATTGACGGTTTCTATACCGGTCATCAGCGTAGTTGCAGCAGCTGACAAATTCACTGCCCCGCTAACTAGAATGTTAAGAACGTCTATTCCACCACCGAGATCAATCGATGAGAATGCCGCCCACTGGGCCGCAAGCATCGTGACGGAATTGGCTCCGTTACCGGCAATCTCGAAATTCTCGACGCCGGAAATTACAATACCTGTTAGGTCGATAGAACCCGCTACATCTTTTAGAATAAGGGTATCCATTCCTGCTCCAAGAGCAATCGAACGCGTACCGCTACCACTCATAATTGCTGCCCATTGAGGACCAGACAGGGTCAGAGTGTCGTTACCAGAACTGCCCGTAACGTTCCGCGTCTCTGTGTTGCTGACCGTGGTGGAAGGGGCAGAGGAAATATCGGCAGCACCACTGACTGTCACGTTTAGCGCGTCTGTACCGCTGGCCAAATCAATGCTGGTCAACTCGGCGAATTGCTGAGCAGTGATCGTGACATTGTCAGCGCCTGAACTACCAATCAGTCTTTCCACGTTGGTGATGGTGCCGACAGCAACGTTCACCGTGGTTGCATTGGTGAGTTGGATTGTGTCGGTACCACTACTACCGTCTATGCTCTCGCCAGATACAAAGTCTCCATTAGCGATACCAAAAGTATCATCACCTGTTCCACCGATGAGCGTGTCGGCTCCTGAACCGCCGGTGATGGTGTCGTTGCCGTCACCACCATCGATCACATCGTTTCCTGCCCCGCCAGACAGCGTGTCGTTGCCGCCCCATCCTAAGATATTGTTATTTCCAGCGTTACCGATAATGCCGTTGTCCAGCGCGTTGCCTGTGCCGTTGATATTGGCATTGCCAGTCAACGTTAGGTTCTCCAAGTTGTCTCCCAAGGAGTAGCTGATGGAGGCCTCAACCCGGTCAGTCCCCTCGCTGGCATATTCGATCACAAGATCGCCGACATCATCGACATTATAGACATCATTACCGGCGCCGCCGGCCATCGCATCGGCTCCCGTCCCGCCATTAAGGACGTCATTTCCGGAGTTACCGATGAGAACATCGTTCCCTTCAAAACCGTTGAGCGTATTGTTAGCCCCTGCACGGCCTAGAAGTATTTCGCCCAGGCCTGTTCCGTCTAAAGTAGTGCCTGTATTAGTCGGGCGCGAAATTGTGACAATCGCAGTATCAGACTTACCACCTGCAGTGCCGGTGTAGCTGAACTTCCCGCCGTTGGTACTATCACTGGCGTCTTCACGGACCTGGACGTTTGAAGTAGCAAGGTCAATCGCACTATCCAAACTCGAAATCGCTGCGGCAGCAGTGATTCCGATAGCTTGTCCGTCCGCGTCAGTGTCGTTCCACAAGAGTGCCCATTTCGGAATAGAGATGGGGTCAAGACCACTGACCGCAGCAACGTTCGTAATAACGCTGTCATTCCGCACCATAGGTGCGGTGTCCGCGTTCTTAACGTTGATAGTCAGAACGTTAGAGGCAGTGTCGCCGTCGTTATCTACCAGTGTGTAGCTTACAGGTACCACGAGATCTGCCGAGATTATCGCAGGAGGCCTATAGAGATATGCTCCGGTGAGCATATTGACGCTAAATGATGCACCGCCGCCCAAAGCCACTGTCAGCTGCTTACTACTAGTATCAAAGCTACCTCCTCCCGATACGATCCCCGTACTATGGTTGTAAATGTAACTGGTGTTATCAATAGTGATGGACGCCACGTAGCCGCCATCGGCACCAAAACTACCGCTCGCGAGTAGGCTGCCATTCACATCGGAAGCCAAGCCGACCAGTGTCTGCGCCAGCTGTCCGAGATCTGTAACGATGACTGGAGCAACATCAGTCTCAGCCACCCCGTCATATGCGATCGGTCCAAGCGGACCTACTGGTACGTTAGTTCCCATACCAAGTGCATGAGCTTTGATGTCGTTGGTTCGAAGGAAAGCTTCCCACGATGCCTGTCTAGAAGACCCTACAGCACCATTTTCTGGCGCGCCATCAGAGATGAAGTATGCAACATTTTGGACGCTGTTACCTGTCAGCTTCCCTGCGCTAGCGAAAGCTGCCATAGCATCGTTGATGGCGTCGTCGTAATTCGTACCGCCAGTAGCAGACAGGCCATCGACAATTGTCTTAGCAGCGCTCAGCGAAACCCAAGTCTCTCCCTGGGTCGTTCCGCTGCCAGCGAACGTAACAATCCGAACAGCAACATTGCCTTGGTTCCCATATTGCTCAAAGAGCTCGTCCACAGCCGCTTTAAGAACTTGAAGGCGCGTGAGGTTCGAAAGGCCAGATTCGTACCCCATACTGCCAGACGTATCCAGAACCAGTAGCAAGTTGGTGTTGGTCCCGATAGCCTCATCAACCGTCGCGGTGAGCACTTTGGCAACGGGCATGTCATCTCTAATATCGATAGTGATTGTGCTGGTGGTAAAGTTCCCATTGCTGTCAGTCACCCGATAGGTGAACGTTTCCTCATCGTCTTCGATGTGCCTATTATTGTCCGCACTCGGCGTGGTCCGAACAGGCGAGGTGAGCGTATAGGTCCACTCGCCATTAGACGACAGCTGTAGAGTGCCATAGACACCGGTTCCACTGCCCGCTAGCGCGAATGACTTTGCCCCGACACCGCCTGTTACGTTGTCCGTTAGAGTGCCGACAATACTCTCGGACAAGCTATGATTGCTCCCTGTAGGTAGAGCAGCCTCGTCAACAATAGCATTCTCATTTGAAGCGGAAAGGTTCGAACCGGTAACGTTGATCTTCAACGTCGTCGTCGAGAGGTCGCCATCTCCGTCTATGATCGTGTAGACAAACGTGTCTACAGCCCCAACCGGAACATTGGCATTTGCCTTGTAGCTGAACTCGCCATCGGCACCCAAAATCAGCTTCCCGTGGGTACCAGAGACTTCGGCGCCCAAACCACTTGAGGCGTGAGTGGTAGTATCGTTACCGCCCAGCAGAGCGCGCACCCCAACCACACCACCACCGGCAGCCTTGCCATCAGCACCAAAGTGATCGGCCCCAGCTCCCGTCAGGACATCGCCGCTGATTTCACTCCCAGCATCAGCTGAGGCCAAATCTGCAACGGCACTAGGCTGGTCGTCGACGATCTCGACGTCGAAATTGCCGCTGGCCGGGGTATCGTCCTTGTCCCTTACCGTGAACGAGACATTGTCGAGGGTGAGCTTGTCCTCACCCGCACCAAGGTGCTTGACCTCTTCCGACAGCGTCACTTGGTAGGTGTAGGTCACCGCGCCCGCCGCCGTCGGCGTGTCAGCCGCCGTGATGGCGATGCTCATCACCTCCGTGGCGCCGGCGCCGACCGAACCCGTCAGCGTGCGGCCGTCAGCCGACAACGCCCAGATCACGTCCTCGCCCAGCGCGTCGAGCTGGCCGTCAAGCCCGGTCGTCGCCAGCTTGATCGCACCCAGAAGGTCGGCCGGAACGTCGTTGCCGTAGTTGACCGTGATCGTGCCGGTGTAGGACGCGTTCTCCGTCGAGTCCACCTCACCGCTGACCAGCGGAGTGCCATCCACATTGGCCCCGCCAAGCCCGTCCTCGTCGACCACCGCAACCGGGTCGTTGACCGTGATCTCAGGAACAGAATCCGCCGCGAGCGTGATCGTCACCGTCGCCGTCGAGCTGTCGCCGTCCTTGTCGGTAATCGTGTAGGTGAAGCTGTCCGTGCCCGTCGCACCAGCCGTCGGCGTGTAGGTAAAGCTGCCATTGCCATTATAGACGGCGCTGCCCTTCGACGGACCCGTCTCCAGCTCAACGCCGGTCACTAGGTCGACCCCATCAGCGCCCTTGTCGTCATTGTCCAGTACCTTGATGACGATAGGCTGATCCTCGGCCGGAGCCGCACTGTCGTTGTTGGCCGTCGGCTGGTCGTCGACGATCTCGACGTCGAAATTGCCGCTGGCCGGGGTATCGTCCTTGTCCCTTACCGTGAACGAGACATTGTCGAGGGTGAGCTTGTCCTCACCCGCACCAAGGTGCTTGACCTCTTCCGACAGCGTCACTTGGTAGGTGTAGGTCACCGCGCCCGCCGCCGTCGGCGTGTCAGCCGCCGTGATGGCGATGCTCATCACCTCCGTGGCGCCGGCGCCGACCGAACCCGTCAGCGTGCGGCCGTCAGCCGACAACGCCCAGATCACGTCCTCGCCCAGCGCGTCGAGCTGGCCGTCAAGCCCGGTCGTCGCCAGCTTGATCGCACCCAGAAGGTCGGCCGGAACGTCGTTGCCGTAGTTGACCGTGATCGTGCCGGTGTAGGACGCGTTCTCCGTCGAGTCCACCTCACCGCTGACCAGCGGAGTGCCATCCACATTGGCCCCG
>NZ_JAENGO010000009.1:0-146099 GCF_016595685.1 Devosia sp. WQ 349K1
ACTACTTCACCATCACGCTCAATGCCGATGGCACACTCAAGCTCGACCAGATCAAGGCCATCTGGCACGGCGACACAACCAATCCAGATGATACTCAGACCCTCAACGCTGTGGCCAATGCCCTCAAGCTTGTTGCCACCGTCACCGACGCCGATGGCGACACCGCGTCCCACAGCCTCGATCTGAGCAAGGGCACTTTTGCCTTCAAGGATGACGGTCCAAAGATCGACGGCGACAAGGTCGGGAAACCAACCCAACTCATCGTCGATGAAACCACCCTCACAACCGACGCTTCGGCCAATCTGACCAATCTGTTTAGCAGTGCCATCTCCTATGGCGCTGACGGCGCTGGCTCCACCACCTATGCCCTCAGCCTCACCGGCTCCAATGTCGCCAGTGGCCTCTACGCCCATGGCACCAATGGCGCTCAGGGGACCCAGATCGTTCTCAATCAGACGGGCAATGTCATCACCGGCTCAGCTGGTGGACAAAACTACTTCACCATCACGCTCAATGCCGATGGCACACTCAAGCTCGACCAGATCAAGGCCATCTGGCACGGCGACAAGACCAATCCAGATGACACTCAGACCCTCAACGCTGTGGCCAATGCCCTCAAGCTTGTTGCCACCGTCACCGACGCCGATGGCGACACCGCGTCCCACAGCCTCGACCTGAGCAAAGACACTTTTGCCTTTAAGGACGATGGTCCAACCGCCAAAGACGACACCGGCACTCTTGAGATCGTCTATGACAAGCTTGGCGTGGGCGCGATTAATGCCGCATGGAAAATCACTGGCGGCGGTCGAAATCTCGTTTATACGGACCAGGATGGAGACGGGCTCAGTGACCACGTCACCTGGGGCGACAGCAGTGGTCGCTCGGGCTATGGTTTTGTCGATGCCCCAGCAGCAGATCTCCAAAATCTGCTCACGAACCAGACTTTCTACCTGGGCGAGTTCACGCACAGGAACTTGCCAGTCACGTCTGGTACAGCCATCACTCAGGCTCAGCTGACAGTGAATTTCCAAGTCATCATCAATGGGCAGACCGTAAACGTCGGCCCTGTGGTGATAACGTTTACCCACAACGAGACACCAAACTCTAACGACCCAGAGGCCAGTCGCGACATCATCTCGATTGCGACGTCAACGACGACCATTACCATTGCCGGCCAGAAGTACACCTTGGACGTCACCGGTTTTGTTGATGAGAATAATCAGATCGTCAACACTGTTCGGACCTATGAAGGACAGAGCAATACCTATCAGCTGGCCGTACGCTTGGTCTCATCTGACACCACCAATATTACTGCGAATGGCAATTTGCTCAGCAATGCAGACACTGCGGGCGCGGATGGTGGCTTGGCAGTAGTTGCACTCATCGGCACCGGCGCGGCTGATACAACGCTCGAGAATGGCGTCTATCAGGTGCAAGGTCTATACGGCACGCTGACCGTCAATCGTGCGGGTGAATACAAATACACCCTCACCAAGGATGCGAGCGAAGTTCCGACAGGAGCCAAGGAGGTCTTTACCTATCGCATAACCGATGGTGACGGCGACACCGATGAAGCCACATTCACGCTCGACATCTCTAAGGTTGATAGCAACGGTCAGATCATCACTGCCGGTCAAACGATCAACGGCACGGCAGGCCCTGAAACGCTCACCGGTACCGTCGGCAATGACATCATCGATGGCAAAGCTGGCAGCGACACCATCAATGCTGGCGCCGGCAACGACATCATCATTGCCGATAGCAACGACACCCTCATCGATGGTGGTTCAGGCATCGACACGTTGCGCGTGTCTGGCACATTCCGGACCGCCAGCAATGAACAACTTGTCAATGTTGAACGCGTCGAACTCGCCGCGCCGGCATCAGGCAACCGCACAATCGCGGATCTAACCAACCAAACTGAAAGCCTCCGCATCACCGGCTCCAGTGGCAACGACAAAATCCTTGGCGGATCGGGCAATGATGTGATCATTGGCGGATCGGGCAATGACATCCTTGCTGGTGGAGCCGGGAACGATGTCGTCACCGGCGGCACGGGAGCCGATCAGTTCCGGCTATCGTCCAATTCAGGCACTGATGTCCTGCGAGACTTCAATCGCTTCCAAAGCGACAAGATTGGCTTCCTGGATACAGGCACAAGTGCAAGTGGCAGTGTCAACTTTGCCAATACGACGGGCACATCTGCCGGGGCAGTGCTTAACAGCAATGACTTCGTCGCCAGATCGTCGATGAGCAATATCGACAACTCCGACGATCAAAGGGTCATCGTCATATCGACCGCCCAGTCTGAGGCCACGATTAAAACCGGCAGCGTAACGAGCGCAAACAACAGCTATGTCATTGTCTACAATAGCACCTCGGAGCACGGCGAGATTTGGTTCGCAACAAACTGGAGCGTCCCCTCAACCCGTACGCTGATTGCGACGCTCGAAAACGTTATTTCGGCTGCCGAAGTATCCGCCCTCAAAGCATCCGACTTCGTCGTCTACTCCGATGCTAACGACCCCATTATCCTCGATCTCGATGGCAATGGTGTTGGCTTTGGCAGCCTCTCCCATGGTGTCGTCTTCGACCTCAATGGTGACGGGGCCAAAGACAAGCTGGCCTGGAACAACACCAGTGATGGCATTCTGGTTTATGACGGCAATGAAAACGGCATTGCCGACGATGGTACAGAGCTGTTCACACCTTGGTTCCAAGGCGGAAGTTTCGTCAGCGGGGCAGACGCTCTCGCCTCCCTCGATAGCAATGGCGATGGCATAATTTCGCCTGAAGATGAGGCCTTCTCCAAGCTACGCATCTGGCAAGACGATAATGGCGACGGGTTTACGGACGCTGGCGAGTTGAAAACGTTGGTTGAGCACGGCATCACCAGTATCGATGCTTCGACAACCTCCACGGGCCAAGAAATTGATGGCCAAACCGTTGTTGGCGCGGGAACGTTCACGCGTGACGACGGCACCACAGGCACCTATGTCGAAGTGGAACTCGATACCGAGTTTGGCGATGGTGACGCGGATGATTACACCCAGGCTGAAGATGATCTCGCTTCGAGCCTAGCCGCGACGCAGGCGTGGACCGATGGTGAGAAAGCCGCCGAAGCACGCTCAGATATGGATGCGTCCGCGAGCCTCGACGAATACATGGCTGAGGACACTCTCGATATCACAGAGCTCCTCGATCGAGCCACTGGCCAGACTGAAGCCTCAAGCAGCGCTGATAACAATGGCACGATCATTGAGGTCAACAGTGCCGATTTGGACAAGCTCATAGATACTGGTCCAACCGTGACAGTGGTGATTGAAGGTCAGGAGTATGACGTCAACCTTCACAACCAGACGATCTAAGCAAAACTCATGATCAACGCGGCCCACTTCGGTGGGCCGTTTTTTTTCGCCGTGGCGGTCGCTATCGGCTGAGCTTGGTTCCACCCTGCGACAGAAAAACGTCGCAAATTGAATAGACTACTGTGGAAAACTTTTTGCCTAATATCTCTATTTGACCCTGCATCAAATGACCACACCCGCGTGGTTGCGGCATTTTCACGGCATCTGAATGCGCAAATTGTGGCCACGGCGCTTATAGGCAAAGCTAAAGTCGATCATTGACTTAAGTTATAAGTGCGACGTAATGGCATACAAGTACACAGCGACAAAACACCTCGCCACGCGTACGCCTAGTCTTTATGCACGGATCGGAGTGACGCCGAACTGAACATTTTGTCGCGCCAGTAATACATCACGAAAAGTGCCGCACCACTGCACCTCCACATCCTACGGACATGGAGAACGTTGTTTCTTTGCCTAACGGGTAGAGATCGGTCTACGGCGCAACTTTCGGTTAGCCGCTATGCACTTTGGAGAGGGCACGACTACCGGTTTGCGCTTTGGCAATTCCCTTTGAATATCAAGAAGGTCCTCCTCATGACCAGAACCAAAATTGTCGCAGTCGCAGGCCTAATCGCGGCACTCTCAACCTCTGCCGCACTGGCGGACACCGTTTACACCGTTGGCCCGAAGAACATCTTCGAAGGCGTCTACAGCGCCGACCAAGCCAGCCGTGGCAAGCAGATCTATATGGATAGCTGCGCGAACTGCCATGGTTCCAAGGGTGGTGGCGGCCCAGCTGCTCCTCCGCTGACCGGTAGCGCACTTGATTACAAGGCGGGCGGTACGCTTGCCGACGTCATGGACTTCATGATCATGGCGATGCCGCCTGAAGCTCCAGGCAAGCTGCGGAACAAGGAATACTCGGACGTTCTCGCTTTCATGCTTGAGTTGCATGGCGCACCAGCAGGCGAAACTGAGCTGCCGTACAAGATCAAGGAACTGGGTGATTTCGAAATCATCGAAACCCCAGCTGACCTCCCACCTCCAGCTCCTAAGGCTGAAGGCGAAGAGGAAGAAGAAGAGGTCAAGGTACCGTTTAACGACGGGCACTAAGCCACACTCAAAACACCTATTTCGACATCTCTCCGCTGACGCAATCGCGCCAGCGGCAGGGATTTGTCGACCACGATTCTTCAAAAGAGGATGGTACCTATGAAGATCAATCGCCTACTGATGGCAACGGTCGCTTCGCTCGCTCTGGCGAGTGCTCCGGCATTTGCTGACAAACTCGCTGACCTGAAGCCGGTTACTGATGCCGACCTGCAGAACGTAGCTCCAGGCAACTGGCTCGCTTACGGTCGTGACGTATCCAACTTTGGTTACTCCCCTCTCGAACAGATCAATGCTGACAACGTTAAGTCCCTGACTCAGGTTTGGGCACGCGGCATTGAATCCGGCCAGACCCAGACTGCACCACTGGTGTATGACGGCGTAATGTTCATCGCGACCCCAGGCGAAGTCATGCAGGCGCTCGACGCCGTGACCGGCGATCTCCTCTGGGAATACCGCCACCGTATGGAAGCTGAGCCAGAAGAGCTCAACTCGATCACCCGTGACCGTAAGCGCGGCATCGCCATCTATGGCGAGAACGTTTACTACGCCACTTGGGACAACCACCTCGTCGCTCTCGACATGCGTACTGGTCAGGTTGCATTCGACATCGACCGTGGCCAAGGCGATGAAGGCATCTCCAACTCCTCCGGTCCAATCATCGCTAATGGCGTGATCGTTCTCGGTTCTTCCTGCCAGTACTCGGGCTTTGGTTGCTACGTAACCGGCCACGATGCAAAGACCGGTGAAGAACTGTGGCGCAACTACTTCATCCCGAAGCCAGGTGAAGAAGGCGACGACACTTGGGGTGGTTCGGCTTACGAATCCCGCTGGATGACCGGCGCTTGGGGCCAGATGACCTATGATCCGGTCAACGACCTCGTTTACTACGGCTCGACCTCGACCGGCCCTGCGTCTGAAGTTCAGCGCGGCACCATCGGCGGCACCCAGTACGGCACCAACACCCGCTTTGCTGTTAAGCCATCGACCGGTGAAATCGTATGGCGTCACCAGACCCTGCCACGCGACAACTGGGATCAGGAATGCACCTTCGAGATGGTCGTTGATACCCTCAACGTCAATCCAAGCGCAGACATGGAAACCCTCCAGGCGATCAACACCTCGGCTGCAACCGGCGAACGCCGCGTGTTGACTGGCGTGCCATGTAAGACTGGTACCGTTTGGCAGTTCGACGCAGTGACCGGCGAGTTCATCTTCGCTCGTGACACCGCGTTCCAGAACATGATCGACAACATCGACGAAACCGGTCTCGTGACCGTCAACGAAGATGTCGTCCACAAGGAAGGTGGCGACTCTGTTTACCACTGCCCAACCTTCCTCGGTGGCCGTGACCAGCCGCGTACTGCGTACAACCCAACCTCTAAGGTTATGTTCGTACCGCTGACCAACGCGTGCCAGACCATGACCCCACGTCCGGATGCTCCAATTCCGGTCAACTCGTACAACCAGACTTCGACCTACTCCCTGCCAGAAGGCATGGACAAGGCTGGCCGTATCGACGCGATCAACATGGAAACCGGTGAAACTGTTTGGCGCTACGAACAGGATTCGGTGAACTACGCATCGCTCCTGACCACTGCTGGCGACCTGCTCTTCTCCGGTGGCGCTGACCGCTACCTGAAGGCTATCAGCCAGACCACTGGTGATCTGGTTTGGAAGACCCGCCTCGCTGCTTCGGCAATGGGCGTTCCAGTCTCCTACGAAGTCGACGGCAAGCAGTATGTTGCAATCGTCACCGGCAACCCGGCTTACGGTTCGACCCTCGAAACCCGTCTGAACGAAAAGCCAACTGACATGAGTGCACTCGGCGCTTCGATCCACGTCTTCGCTCTCCCGCAGGAATAATCCTCCCAGATCGGCGCGGCTCACCCCGCGCCGATCACCCTCTAGAACGTTCGGCCTAATGCACTATTTTTCTCTATCGCTGCGGTCTGCTCGCGAATTTGCCAGCCGTTGCATCTGCTTGGCCGCCGTTATCAGCAGCGCATTCCTCGCAACCAGCGCTCCGACCCTTGCCCAACTCGATATTGTCGCTCGTGATCTCTACACCGAGCGTACGCGCAACGAGGGCAATCTCATCTCCTTCTGCCTGCGGCCCTTTGGTCCCATCGCAGCCTTTGAAGCCGAGCTCGCCGAGCAGATCGGCAAGATGCTCCTCACCGAAGTGCGCACCTACACGCTCAATCCGCGCAGCTTCCCGGTTCGCCCCTCGATTTTCGATTACTACTTCGGCCTCACCGACGATCAGATGTTCATCATGATGGCGCAGAATTGCGACGTCGTGCTGGGCATACACCTGTCCGCGGCCTCGCCTGAATGGCTGCGTCTGTCGCGCCCCTACATTTCTGCCAATGTTCTCGGCATCACGCGTGATCCCGCGCTAAAGTCGCTCGAAGACCTCGGTCCCAACATTCGCTTGGGCGTGCACGGTCAAGCTTCAGGCGACGCTGCTCTCGTGAGCTATTTCAACACTCAAGCGAAGGGCACGACGCCAGAACGCGTCAGCTTCCGTTCCAATCAGGATCTCTTCGCGGCGCTCAGTTCCGATCAAGTCGACGCCGCCCTGATATGGGAAGGCGCGCTTATGGCCGGCACCGACGGCAACCCCGAGGGCTATTATCCCATGGCCCGCCTGCCCTTCCCAGTTGATCCCATCGGCGTCAGCGCCGCCGTGCGCATTGAAGATCGCTTTCTGGGTGTCCTCATCGATGAAGCGCTGAACGCGCTCGACGAGAACGGCACGCTGGTGGAAATGGGTCTCCGTCACAAAGTTCTCTGGAGCGAAGCGCGATGATCTCGCTCCTATGGGAACTCCACCCGACCCGCATACTCTACGACGCCAGTGCTGGTGTCGTCGTCCTCGCCCTGCATGGCCTGTTCTTGGCGCTGGCAGCCAAGTGGCTGGGCGATCGTGGACCGAGCTACGATGGGCGCCTCACTGCTGATCCGAGCGTTCATATCGACATTTACGCCTTGGTTGGTGTGGTCGTGACCGGCTTTGGCTGGGTCAAGCCCATGGACATTCGGCCCAATGACATCAAAGGCCGCCTCTTTGGCATTGCCGCCGCTGCGCTATTCGCCATTGCAGCGACCTTCGCACTCGGCCGGTTGGCCATGGCCAATCGCGGCACCCTCATTGCCATCACACCGCCCGATTTACTGCAGTTTGCCGAAGCGTGGCTCTTCTCGTTCACCCGCCTCTCCGATCGCATCGCTGGTTTTAACCTCCTGCCGCTGTTTGCTCTGACCGCTGCGCACATCGTGCAGCCCATTCTGCCCGCCCGCCTGCGTCTGCCCACCACCTGGCTTTCCGCACTGACGCTCGCTCTGGCCTTTGCGATCAAACTTTGGGTGTGGCGATGAACGCATCTGCAGACCCAATTCTCCAGCCCCTCGTCCAAGGCCGGTCGAGGCTCAAGCTCCGCTTGTTTGCAGCAGCCTGCATTGGTGCCACCTCTGCAATGTCGCTCGTCTTGGCGGTTGATACGGGTCTTCGCCTGCTCGGTCAGCAAGGCCTGTCGCCGCTCAATCAGTTTATCAGCGCGGCAGCTTTTACGGGCATTGGTCTCGGCATTTTCCTGTCGTCCGACTGGCGTCGCCTCGCCAGCCCGCAGCAGCTTGCTCTCGCCATCGACCGCAAAAGCGATATGCGCCTGGGGTACGCCACGGCGCTCGAAGCCTATTCGCGCGATGAGTCCAGTTCAGTCGCCAAGGCATTGATTAATAATGCCAGAGCTGCATCATCTGGTCTGGACCAAGCCAAGCTCTGGCCCTATTTCACCAAAACCGTTCAGATGTTTTTGGCCGCAAATTTGCTCGTCGGCGGTCTTGCGTTAGCCCTTCAAAACACCGTCCTCACGCCGTCCCTCCAGCCTGCTGTCGAGACGTCCGAGCGTTCTGCCGACGACATTCGCGACAGCGCGCAGTCCCTTGCTGATCAGCTCAAGCGCGAAGCCATTGGCCGCAATGAACCCATTCTCGAAGCGCTCGCCCGCGCCATCGAAGAGCGGGTTGCCAATGCCAGCGAGGAGACCTCTAGCGAAGAGCTTGAGGCCGAGCTTGATGCCTTGATCGATCAAGCCAAGTCCGCTTTCGGGGATACCCCTCCGAGTTGGCTCAACAACAATCGTATCACGGGCAAACCGCAAGAGGGCACAGCAGGCGCGACCATCACTGGTGGCCCGCGCAATGCGCCCGAGCAGGCTGGCGACGATACTTTCGCGATCAATCTGGATGATCTCGAAAGCGCGCGCCGCCAGCGCCAGCTCGACATTATGGAAGCCAATGGCGAACAGTTGGACGAAACCGAAGCTTTTGGCGAGATCACCGAAGGCGACAACAAGCCGATGAGCGGCGCTATGTCGATGCAAAAGCTTGAACCCAAGCAATTGCAGATCGCGGCTCGTGAAGCGGTCGGTGCTTCGGCGGACTCTGGCAAGGGCCCAGCCGATCAAGCCGGTGGTGGCAGCAGCGATCTTTTGGGCGAAAGCTTTGCCCTTGGCGCCAACGGAGCCGAAGATTTCTCCCTGCCCCAGTCGACACAGGAAACAGGCCGTCGCATTCGTATCAGCCTGCCCCCTTCTGAGTCAGAACAAGGACTTGCAGGGGCCGGTTCAGGTGAAGCCGGAGCGACAGTCAGCGCCCATGCGCCTGTCCCGGTCACCCGGTCAACCATCAGCGCCAGCCACCGATCTACCTTGTCGCGTTATTTCGAGAAGGTGTCGGAATGAACTCTCTCCCTAGACTATCCGGGACCATTGCGTCGTGACCCCTGGCATTCTCGCTCCCGCGATGCTCCTCCTTCTCGCGCTCGGCGCACTGATCATATGGCTGCACAGCACCCAGCCTGTGCGTCGCATCGTGCCCAGCATGCAAATTTGGCTCTCCCTGCCAGACATGGCGGGCGTGTCCAAGCGTCGCCGCCGCCTGCCCAAGCCTTCCGCCCTGCTGTTCTTGCAACTGGCAGCCTTGGCCGCACTCGTCCTCGCGCTCGCGCAGCCTTTCCTCGGCGCGCGCCCGGCTGACCATTTGGTGGTCGTTCTCGATGGCTCCGCCGAGATGAATGTCTCGACCGATGGCGTGCGCACATTCGACAAGGCCCGTGCCGCGCTAGAGTCGAGCTTACGTACGCGCAACGGCGCAGCGCCTCAGCGTGTCTCCATCATTCTCTCGGGTCCCGCGCCGCAATTGCTGGCGGCACGCCATCCTTATGAACCCGAAATGGCAGCGCCCCTCGTCGCTGCCACCTTGTCAAGCGACGGTCCCGCCAACATTGCGCAAGTTCTGGATCTCATTCACCAAACCCTCCTCCCCAATGAGACGGTGGAAGGCCTCTATATCGGTGCGCACCTGCCCCAGGCGCTTCGTTCGGATGAAGCCTTGCCAAGCTTTGCGCACACGCCAATCACGCTTCCAGTCCTCGCGCCGCGTCTTGATCTGCGTCTAACGCCCACAGCAGACGGCAAGTGGCGCATACAGGGCGGCGCAACCGCGGCCGCCACAGTAGAAGAAGCGCGCCTCGAAATTGGCTTCACCAGCCTCGTTGACATTGGCGAACATCAACCCCTTCCGTGGACCAGTTTCCGTCTCAAGTTTGTCGATGGTGTCGCGTCGATCGACGAAACCATCACGCTCAAAGATCTGGGCCTCATCACCGTCAGCGTCTCAGCCGAAGATACACAACCTTGGGCTGGCTCGACCCATTACACGCTAACCACGAGCTCAGTGCCGCAGCGTGTTCTCTATGTTGCCGATCCGACCAGCGCCGATCAGCCGCTCATTCGCGCATTGCTGGCGCAAGACAATGTTGAGGTCTTCAAAACTGCAGAGTTGCCGTCGGACCTGAGCGAGTTTGCGCTCGTCGTGGTCGATAATCTCACACTTCCAAGTGCGCCCGCCGCGCATACAATCTGGATCGGCGCGGCCGGAATTGCTGAAACCAGCGATGCCACTGCCGCAGCGCATGACGCTGATTACTGGCACCCGGTGCACCCCCTCACCCGTGGGCTAGATTGGCACATTCCCGACTATGCTCAGGTGTCCACGCGTTCGCTCCCGGCTGGTGCCGAAGTCTTGGTTGCCGGCAATACCCTTCCGCTCCTCGCAACTATCGAGCGCGAAACCTATCGCGATCTCTTCGTCCGCTTTGACCCGCGCACAGTTGACTGGAAGGGCTCAGATGTTCTGCCGATCCTTTCGGGCCAGATCACCGATTGGCTTGGCCTCTCCGGCATGCCGCTGCTCAACTGTCAGGTCGGTTTGCCGTGTGGTGTACAGACGGGACCGTACACGTCGGTGACGGGCGCGGAGCCGTTCTCGGTTGCGGCCGCTGCGTTCACCCCGAGCACCGCTGGCGTCTTCACCTCCGAAACTGGCCAGTTCATTGCCATCAACGCCGCTCCGAGCCGCGCACCAGCAGTTTCAGCTGAAAATGTTGAGCCAGATTCTGCGTCGGCTCCCTTGGCACTGATGCCGTGGTTGATCCTGCTCGCCTTGGCCCTCATGGCTGCCGATGCGGCCCTCCGCTATCGCAAAAGCGGCCGACGTGCGCTGACCGCTCTCATCCCAATGGCTTTGCTGGGCGCTGCAGTGATCGGCCTCGCTTTGCCCTTGCCATTCGTGCGCAGTGTTGCGGTGACCATCGCTCCGCAGGGCGCGGCGTCAGTGCCTGACACCGCGACAATTGCTGCCGGGCCAGTTCCGCGCTTAGCGCCATCAGATACCGCAGCACAACCCGCGACACGCTTGACTCATTTGGGCCCTGCTCTCGCCCTCGCTGAAGCGCTCGTTCCGCCCCATCAACACGCAGCGATCACCATCAGCGCGCCAATCCGCACCGAGATGTCGGCAAGCAACAGCTTCGCCTTATCCGGCCGGACCGCCATCACCCACACTGATGCCTCAGTGCCAGAAGCACAGCAGCCTGAACTCGTAGCGCTCGCCGTCCCCGCCGACGCCAAGCCCGGCGATCGCATTGTACTAACGGCTCTCGTCAGCACTCCCGTGGAACTCCCCGCGGAAGTTTCCTTCCATGCCAACGGCACCCAGCTTGTCGTTGAAAACATCGCCCTCTTGCCGGGCATGAACCGGATTGAGACTGAACTCCCTCCGCTGGCATTGGGCGAAACTCTGTTTACGGTCAACGTCTCCACCGAGCGCGGCTTCGCCAGCAAAATGTCGGCGATCACCACGGCCCGTGCCGGTCGCCCTATTCTTGTCCTAGCGCCTGCTCTCTCGCACGGCGAGGCCTTTGCCGAAATGGCGCTGCCCGGCCACACGGAAGCGGACGTCGCCGTACTCGACCCAGCGTCCGCACCCGACTATCTTCGCGGCTGGCTGAACTATGATGCCGTGGTTCTGGTCAACATGCCTGCGCGCGCGATTACCTCCCGCGAAGCTGGTCTGGTTGAAACAGCAGTCTCCGAACACGGCCTTGGCCTCATCGCCCTAGGCGGCAACAAGGCCTTTGGACCCGGCGGCTATTACGCCACGCCATTTGAGAACCTCTCCCCTCTTTCGGCCCGCGTCCCCCGCGAAGCGCCAGAGGTGACAATGGTGTTTGTGCTCGACCGTTCAGGCAGCATGAACCAGACGGTTGGTAGCGGCACGCGTCTTGAACTCGCCCGGCAGGCAACTGCTGGCGCAATTGAGCTGCTCAATCCGGCCAGCCAGGTCGGCATTGTGGTCTTCGACACCGAAGCCCGGGTCATTCTCCCGCTCACAGCTGCTAGCGAAAGCGATGCCATTCGTGCGGCTCTCGCCGAGGTCGATACCGGCGGCGGCACTGCCATCGTGCCCGGTCTCGAAGCTGGCTGGGGTCTGCTTCAAAATTCCGAAGCGCAAGCGCGCCACATGATTGTCATGTCCGATGGTCTCAGCCTGCCCGGCGATTTCGCTGGCATCGCTGGCCAAATGCGAGACCAAGGCATTACCGTGTCGGCCGTCGCTGTCGGCACCGAAGCCGATACCCGTGCCGTCATCGAAATCGCGCAAGCCGGTGGCGGTTCGGTCCACGCCTCGGACGATTTCGCAAGTTTACCCTCCATCCTCTCGCAAGAGGCTATGCTGCTGTCCTCGCCCGTACGTGAGGGCGTAGAACGGCCGCGCGTTAAACAGCTCAGCGCCGATCTGATGCGCGGCTTGTCCGCGACCCCGCCGAGTATTTCTGGCTTGGTGCTCACCACCGAAAAGCCGGAGGCACTCGTCAGCATGACCTCGACCAATGCTGAGGGCGAAGAAGCGCCCCTTATGGCGAGCTGGCGTTATGGCAATGGTTCCGTTCTCGCTTTTGCAAGTGATGCCACCGGCGAATGGACACGGAACTGGCGAAATGACGCCACCATAGGCCCCTTCTGGGCCCATGTTTTGCGCCAGATACGCCCAATAGTGCCGGCCAGCGGCCCATTTTTGGCCATTCGAGGCCAAGGCGAAACCATAGCGCTTACGCTCGACGTTTTGGACGATGAAGGCGCGCCACGATTTGGTCTCGCCCCCATCGCCGAAGTGACCTTCGCCGATGGAGCGGTCCAACACATCGCTTTGCAAGAAAGTTCTCCCGGCACCTACACGGCCAATGTTCTCACCGAGCAAACCGGCCGCGTTCACGCCCGCGTCGCCATCACCCCGCCGAAGCGTCTTGGCGCGGCGGCACGCGATACCTCTGATTTAATTGCGGAATCTGCCACCTTCATCAATCGATCCTATTGGGCAGAACCGATTTCAGACGTCGCGCCACGCTTTGTTGGCGGCATCGAAAAAGCCCCCGAAGGCATGGCCCTGCGCCTCGTCCCCGGCCTCACCACGCCTTGGACTGCGCTGGCGCTCCTCGCTTTCCTCATCACCCTATTCTTCTACATGCGTCCCCCGCGCCCCCGCGCCAAGGCCGGTATGCAAGCCCCCACCAATCAAGGACTGGCATCGTGACCGCTCACGCCCCAATTGCTTCAGATATTGAAACGCTCCGCACTGCCCTCAGCGCTGCACGCAGTGAGATTGCCAAGGCCGTGCGCGGTCAGGACGAGACCATTTTGCTGACCCTGATCGGCATTATCTCAGGCGGCCACGTTCTCCTTGAAGGTCCTCCGGGAACCGGGAAAACTCTTCTCGTTCAAAGCCTTCACGCTGCAACCGGGCTCGATTTCGCGCGCATTCAGTTCACACCTGACCTCATGCCCGCCGACATCACCGGTGGCATGACGCTGGTGGAAGACGAGACCGGCCGCCCCCGCGTCGACTACCAGAAGGGCCCGATTTTCACCCAGCTCCTGTTGGCCGACGAAATCAACCGCGCCACCCCACGCACCCAGTCCGCCTTGCTCGAAGCGATGCAGGACGGGGCCATTTCTCACAATGGCCGCACCGAACAGCTGCCGCAGCCATTCACGGTTTTGGCGACCCAAAATCCGATTGAAATGGAAGGGACTTACACCCTCCCCGAGGCGCAGGTTGACCGCTTCATGCTGCGCATCGAAGTCAAATACCCGAGCCCGGAAAGCCTTGCTGAAATCCTCATTGCCACCACCGGCACCGAGAAGCCAAAGCTACAAGCTGTTCTAACGCCTGAGCAAATTCTTGTCCTGCGCGCGCTGGTCCGCGACATGCCAGTTCACTCCACCATCCCGCTGGCCGTCGCCAAACTCGCGACAGCAACCCAGCCGGGCAGCCCCGATAGCGACGCCGAAGCCAATCGCATTCTGCGCTATGGCATCAGCCCACGTGGCGCCCAGTCCATGCTCCTCGGGGCCAAGGCCCACGCTTTCCTCGCCGGTCGCAACCATGTTGCCGTAGAGGACCTTCGTGCTGTCATGGGCCCGACCCTGCTCCATCGCCTCCACGCTCGCTTCGAAGCCAAGGCGGATCCGCTGGCCGTGACCAAGCTGCTCAACCGCCTCTTTGACAAACATCTCGGTTCAATTTCATGAGCTTAGAGGCAAATCAAGCGCAGGCGGCACTCACGCCTGCATTGATGGATCAGCTTTCAGCAATGCATATTGTAGCGGGCTCTTCGCGAGCCACGCGCGGTGTTGGCGAGCGCCAGTCAAAGACGAGTGGCGCGGGCATGGAGTTTGCCGAATACCGCGCCTATCGCGCTGGTGATGATCTGCGCCATGTTGATCCGCGCAGCCTCGCCCTTGGGGCGCCACTGACCCGTAGCTATGTGCAACGTCGTCAGCTTCTCGTTACCATTGTTCTCGACCTAACTCCTTCTATGGTCAGCGTTCCTGCGAAGGCTCGCCTTGCCTCAGCACTGGCATCCGCCCTCGGGTTTGTCGCGCTGGTCGGTCAAGATCGCGTTCAAATACTCGTCCTAGAGGGCGACAATGCCATCCGTCGCTCCCCCGTTTGGCAAGGCCGTAGCAGAGCACCAGAGCTCTTCGCATTCACGCAAACAGACCTAAGGCCAGTCCCCGACCGTGAAGTCGGTGTACCTCGGCCCGCACTGTCTAGCCTTGCCCAAAGCGTTGAATCTCTTCGTGCAACGGCCGATGCAGGCTCGGTCTGCATCGTGCTTTCAGATTTCTGGGAGCCCGGTGCGGCGCAGAGCTTGGGCAGTTTGGCGGCCACGCCAGCGAGTGTAGCCGCCCTGCAAATTCTCAGCGCTGTGGAGCGTGATCCCGGGGCCTATGGCGAAGGCGTTCACCGCTTTGTCGACGCAGAAACCGGGCAAGAGCGCGACATCACCATCGACGAAACAATGCTTAGCCAATACAGGCAAGCCCTTGATACATTGCAGCTATCGCTCCGCACCGCGGTAAACCCACGCAATATTTTCCTCACTCTGCATGCCGAGGACAGGCTCAGCACACTGTGTTTTGAGACCTTGCCTCAAGCAGGAGTCATCGCATGACCCAATATCCGTCAGCGCCCGTCAGTGACAACGCCGCCATTGTTGTGGACGGCATCTCCCAGCGCTATGGCCGCACCCTGGCTTTGGACAATGTCAGCCTCACCGTTCCTAACGGTAGCCTCTTTGCCCTGATCGGCCCCAATGGCGCAGGCAAGTCGACCCTTATCGATATTGTCTCAACCATTCGCAAGCCAGTCGCCGGGCGTGCTGTCGTCGCGGGGATCGACGTTGCGCGCCAGCCGCGCGACGTACGTCGCCGGATTGGCGTTATATTTCAGAACTCTACGCTGGACACACGACTGTCGGTTTTCGACAACCTCGACTTTCACGCGCGCGTTCACGCCATGGGGCGTTCCGAACGCAATCGCCGCATTGATGAAATGCTCGAACTCGTCCGCTTAGAAGAATGGCGCAAAGCGCCCGTTCGCGCCCTATCAGCGGGCATGAAGCGCCGCCTAGAGATCGCTCGCGGCCTGCTGCACGACCCAGAAATTCTCTTTATGGACGAACCCACTGTTGGTCTCGACCCTCAGTCCCGCGCCAATATCTGGCAGCACCTGACGGACCTGCGCGAGCAGACCGGACTGACGGTTGTCGTCACCACGCACTACATCGACGAAGTGGCAGAAGCCGACGACGTCTGTGTCATCGACCGTGGCAAAATCCTCGTTGAAGGCACGCCGGCAGATCTAAAAGCCAAGCATGGCACGACGCTCTTGAGGTTGCAGCCGGAAGGCAGCGCTGGCCGCCAAGCTATTGTTTCTGCTCACCCCGACGCCATGACAATGCCCGACGGCCAGATGCTCGTACGCTTCGCCTCTCTACCTGAAGCTGAGGCCGCGCTTGCCGCCCTGCGTGGCAAAGTTGCGCTGGCTACCCTTGAACCGCCAAGCCTCGAAAGTGTCTTCCTCAGCCTCACCGGCCGCGCTTTGCGCGAAGAAGCACCGAACTCTGGACGCGGCAAGCCCGCTGGCAAAGGAGCTCGCAAATGAGCCAGAAAAGCCCAACTCCGCGCGCGCGCCGTCAGTACAATCCTTCGGCCTTGCGCAATATGTGGGACATCGCTTGCGGTGTGCAGGTCATTTGGTGGCGTGAGGTGAAGCGTTCACTCACCGATCGCGGACAGCTGATCGGTGGCGTCTCTCGGCCGCTCCTCTGGGTGCTCATTCTCGGCGTTGGCCTCAACCCGTTCTTCCGGGGCGAAGTCATGGGCGACGTTAAGTTCATCGTCCCCTTCACCTATTTGCAGTACATCTTTCCCGGCGTGATCGTCCTCAACATCCTCTACACCTCCATCCAATCGGCGGTGTCGTTAATCTGGGATCGTGAGTTTGGCTTCCTGCGTGAAGTTCTCGTCTCCCCGCTGCCGCGCAATTTCATCCTTTTGGGCAAAGTCTTAGGCGGAGCCACCACAGCTGTGGTTCACGGCATGCTGGTTTTGGCCGTAGCGCGCTTTGCCAATATCCACATCAGCTTGGAGGACTTCATTGCCGCCTTGGGACTGATGTTCGTCATCTCCTTTGGCATGACATCGCTTGGCATCGTCATTGCCAACCATGTGAAAGGGTTTGAGGGCTTTGGCGTGTTTTCAAACGCGCTCGTGCTCCCGCTCTACTTCACCTCGTCCTCGGTGTTTCCGCTCGATCCGGCTCTTACTCGCGCTCAAACGCTCGTCGTCTATCCGCGCTGGCTCGTCGCGCTGGTTGAAGCCAATCCGATTACGTATGCCGTCGATAGCTTACGCGGCATCCTCATCGGCTTTCACTCCTTCCCCCTTATGCTGGGCTGGCAGGTCGCGGGTGGCATGGCTATCGTTCTCTTTCTCGTCGCCATGTACGAATTCCGCAAGGTCTAGGCGATGATCTCTCTTCGCCCCCTCGTACCGCTTGCAGTGTCTTTCGCCATTCTGTTCGGCGTTAGCTTTCTGCCGTCCGACGAGTCCTGGTCTGAAATTCATCAGGCCGAACGCCTCACCGTTTGCGCCCCGCGTGAGATGGGTCCCCTTGTCACGCGCGACCGCGAGAAGCCGGGCTTTGAGATCGAACTGCTCCGTGAGGCGGCCAGTCGGATGGGTCTCACCATCACGGTGACACAGAACGCGGCGATGAACCGGGAATACAATCCGACCAACTGGCGGATCTCGCGCGCCAACTGCCGCGTTATTGTTGGCGGCATCCGCGACAATGTTTGGAGCAGAAGCCTTTTGGAGCTAACCGCCCCTTACCTGTTGAGCGAATGGACATGGGTTCACAAAGGCGAGGCAGCGTGGCCACCCGAGAGCGTTGCTTTCGCACCGGGCACCTTCTCGCTGGATCGCGTCGCGCTGGCTCAAAGCCTTATTCGGGCCGGTGTCGACGCACTGCCAATGCAAAACGTCGATGACTTGGTCGAAGCTTTCACCCAAGGCGAAATCAGCTCTGCAATCACCGAAAGCACGATCGCGGCCGCCCATTTTGACACGAGCGAGTTCAGCCTCAGCCCCGTCCCAAACGGTCCCGCGGCCACAGGGCTCAGCTTCGGTTTCTGGAAGGGTGACACAACCCTACGCCGTCAAATGGACGCAACACTTGCTGACCTCAAGGCAGATGGCACGGTTGCAAAACTGGCGGAGAACTACGGTCTGACAGTCCGATGACGGACGAACGGAATACGTTACCTACACCGTCAAAGGGGTTAGTCGCCATTTGACGGATTGGCCTAGCTCACGACCGAGTCACGATCGACAGAGCCATGGCCGAAAACCTGCGTGATCAGTTTTCTGAGGGACACAAAGGGTAGGTAATAGCTGGCCATCCTCACCGAGGTGTGGCCGCGCAAAAGGGACGTGCGTCTGGAGCGGCGCGCGTCTCTTTTGTTTTAGCGGCAAGCCCGCGCCAGAGTTGCCAGCCAATACGTATCAGTCTATCTGATATACATTCGCCGATCTGGGCCACGAGGATCTGATGAGCCGCAATTTTCTAGTGGTTGACCCGGAAGAAGGCCAAGACATCATCAGAGGCCTAGCCTCCCCTATTCGCGTCAAAATCTTGAAACTTCTGCGGACCGAAGGCCCGCTCAATGGCAACGACATTGCCGACCACTTGGGCCTGCCGCAATCGACCGTCTCCACAAATGTGCAGATCTTAGAGGCCGCAGGCCTCTTACGGCTCGAAACGCAAAAGGCACGGAAGGGCAATCAAAAGATCTGCCACTCCACTTTTGACGAGATCCTTGTCATGTTCAACGAGGACAAAAGTGACAAGCGTGACAGCGTCATAGAAGTGTCCATGCCCTTGGGGCTTTACACCAGTTGTGAGGTCACGGCGCCATGCGGATTGTGTTCTACGGAAAGCATCATTGGGCTCTTGGACGTGCCTGACACATTCCTCGACCCCGACCGCATGAAGGCCGGACTGATATGGTTCACGCGCGGCTATCTAGAATACCAATTTCCCAATAATGCCCGCCTCTCCAAAACAACCGTAGAAACCCTAGAGTTCGCAATCGAGCTTAGCTCCGAGGTGCCAGGCACATCCGCCGATTGGCCAAGCGACATTACCCTTTCGATCAATGGCATCGAAATCGGCACTTGGATGTCGACTGGCGACTATGGCGACAAACGAGGCGTCTACACGCCCGACTGGTGGAAGCTTAAAGGCAGCCAATACGGAAAGCTGAAAAGCTGGCGCGTGACAGCTGCCGGCACTTACGTTGACGGGATGAAAATCTCGCCGGTGTCGATGGCCGACCTTGATTTGGACACGCACCACTCGATCCGCTTACGCATCGCGGTCAAAGACGACGCCAAGCATCCCGGCGGCATCAATATTTTTGGCAAGGGTTTTGGCAATTACGATCAGGACATTGTGCTCAGATTGCACGTCGCCTCGTAACGCACCACCGACCCAAGAAAAACCATTACCTGTCGCGGTAGACAAGTCGTCCAGCACGCGTGACCGACGCACCACTTTGGCCAAAGCTCATTTTGCCATTCACCATGACCAGTTCGATGCCAACCGATTGTTGGACTGGCTTTTCATATGTCGCCAGATCAGCAATGGCGTCCGGGCGGAATGCGACGAGGTCGGCAAAGAAACCGGCTTTGAGTTGACCGCGCCGGGTCAGCCCAAAAACCTTTGCAGTCTTGCCCGTCATCTTGTGGACCGCAGTCTCCAGATCGAACAGATTCTCATCTCGTGCATAGTGCCCAAGTACGCGCGGGAATGTTCCCCACAAACGCGGATGCGGATGGACGTCATGCGGTAATCCGTCCGAACCGATCATCGAGAGCGGTGAGGCGAGGACACGCCGCACATCCGCTTCATCCATCTGAAAGTAAATTGCACCAGCAGGTTGCAGCTTCGCGGCAGCGGCACTCAGGTCGAGGCCCCACTCTGCGGCAATGTCGATAAGGTAACGACCTGTCATTTCCGGATGCGGCCCGGACCACGAGATCATGATCGGATATGTATCGGTGATCAGATCCGCGCGCAGATTGGTCGAGCCAGCCGCATAGGGGTAAACGTCGATATTGATCGCCTGATCTTGGGCCAAGCGCGTAATCTTGGGCAGTGTCTGCTGCGATCGCCCCCAGTTCTCGACCCCCGCACATTTATGATGCGAGATGACCAATGGTGTACCCGCCGCTTTAGCGGTGTCAGCAGACTCGTCGATGCTCTCGAGAACATGCTCGAATTCGTCGCGCATGTGGGTCGCGTAGACACCGCTGTGTCGCGCAACATAGCGCCCCAACCGGGATACCTCGTCAGCATCTGCTGCTGCATTTGTGGGATAGAACAGGCCTGTCGACCACCCCACTGCCCCGTTTTCCATTGCCTCGGATAGCAATGCACCCATGCGCTCGATCTCGCTGTCGCTCGCCTTCGCGTTAACGTCAGCCATCACCGCCAATCGCAGGGCTGAATGGCCGACCAGTGCAGCGACGTTTACAGCGGGTACAACCTCGGCCACCGCCCGCGCGTAAGAGGCGAAGGTGACGAATTCATAGGAACGATTGCCACCCAAAAGGTTCATCGGCGGTGGAGGATCGCCCTTAAAAGTCACGGGAGCGAGGGAAACACCACAGTTTCCAACGACAACGGTGGTCACACCTTGGCTGATTTTTGGCAGCATTTCCGGCGCATCGAGCACGATGCGGTCATCATGGGTATGAGAGTCGATAAAACCAGGTGCGAGTGCTAGCCCTTCCAGATCGACTTCATTGCGTCCCGTCTGGCTAATTGACCCGACCGGCCCCACTGCAGAAATCGTGTCGCCAACGATTGCCAACTCCCCGTGATAGGACGCTCCTCCCGTGCCATCGATGATGCGCGCGTTCCGGAACACCCAATCGGGCGTATTGTTGCTGGCCAAGGTCATGGGATCACTCGTGCGGTTTGATGGTCTTCATCAAGATCGTTGGGTCAGTGGATGGCGCGGGAATGGCTATGCCAATGCTGGCGACCGTGTATCGAACGCGCCGCAAGATTTCGCGCGCCTGAGCGCCTCGCTCTGAGGCGACACCTGCGGCAATCGTATCGATCACCATCATGTGGGCGTATCTGGAAGGCGTTGGCGCGAGGACGTTTTCGTCTTCGGCGATAACGATAGGAATGAGGATCGTGGCGCCCTCTGCCACGGGCGTATCAGGTCGGGTCAACGCAATGGTCGTCGCGCCGAAAGACGACGCAATTTGAACGGCTTCTGCCACCGCTTTCGACCGCCCGCTGTTCGATATAGCGATGACAACATCACCCTTGCTCAGGGTCGCTGCCGACATGCGTTGCTGATGCCCGTCGATATAGGCCGACACAGGCAACCCAATGCGGAACAGCCGTAGTTTTGCGTCCTCGACCAGGCTCGCCGAGCCCCCGCCTTGCCCGTAAATATCCACGCGACGCGCATTGGACAGCGCTGCGATGGCGCGGGTTACGGCGTCAGTATCGAGCCCATTCAGAGCATCTCTCATGGCGTTGATCGCACGCGACATGATTGATTGCGCAAGGTGCCCTGCATCATCGTCAAACTGGCGGTCTGGCTGCAAATAGGCGGCGGCGACGGTCAACGTCGTGGCGAGGTTGATCTTAAAATCGGCAAAGGAAGCGCTACCGATAGACCGGCAGAAACGCGTCACGGTAGGCTGACTGACATCCGCCGCTTTGGCGAGTTCAGCGATGGTCATTCGCGTCGTGGCTTCGAAGTCGACGCGCACGGCTTTAAGAACCTGCTGCTCGGCTGGCGACAGCTCGCTCTCCACGCGCTGCATGCGCGAGACGATATCAATGACATCCGACTGAACAACATTCGCCGACTTAGCAGTCATACGGCCAAACACCTCTTCACTGTTATGAAATTGAATTACAGCCTTCCGATTTTTAAGCAAGAAATTTTTGAAACAGGAAGCTTGAGTGGTTAGAGCCATCACTAACACGCTTGAGAAATTTCAACATTTTCGGTTTCAGACAGCCGATTTAGCCCGAAAATCGCCATTGGAATGCGACTAAAGTATAATACGCTGGGTCATGAAATTCTGTTTCAGTCAGGTCAGGAGAATGTGTGCTCTGCCAGAGGAGGCGAGCATGCTTTACACGACAGCTTGCTGAGGGAGGACGCTGCATGACTAATGCAGCAGGGGCGATATCTGACGCCCATATGCCAGCCAAAATGAGAATATCGCAGGCAACGAAAATCTATCAAACGAAGTCAGGGGGCGTACATGCCCTGGACAATGTTTCGATAGACGTTCGAGAAGGGGAATTCCTGTGTCTGCTCGGACCGTCGGGCTGCGGCAAGTCTACCTTGCTCTGGTCCATGGCCGGCTTGCACGGCCTCACCAGCGGCGAGATCCGCCTCGGCTCTGACGTTATTACCAAGCCTCATCCTGAAATCGCTATGATCTTTCAAGAAGCCAATTTGCTGCCTTGGCGCAATTTGGGCAGCAATATCGAATTGCCCTTTGAGATCAAAAAGCAGCCCCCCAATCGGGAGCTGATTAAAAAGCTACTCAAGCGTGTTGGCCTCGAAGGTTTTGAGAACAAATATCCGCGCGAACTCTCCGGCGGCATGCAACAGCGTGCATCAATCGTTCGCAGCTTGGCCGTCGACCCATCAGTCCTCTTAATGGACGAACCATTCGGCGCACTCGATGCCTTCACGCGCGACGAGATGAACCTTCTCATTCAAGAGATTTGGATGGAGACGGGCAAGACGATCATTTTCATTACCCACTCCATCGCTGAAGCGGTTTTCCTGGCGGACCGGATCGTTGTCATGTCCGCCCGCCCAGGGCGCATCTCCAATATTGTTGATGTCGACTTGCCGCGCCCTCGCCCGGTGAAGCTCCAGACAACCCCCGAATTTCTCGAACGGGTCGAAGCCATCAAGGGCATGATCGACCACCGTCCGGCCACCTGAGCGCGCAAGGAGATTGAAATGAGTGACGCCTTGCACGACAAAATCCCAAGCTTTGGGAACAAGGGGCAGAAGACTGAGGCAGGGTTAGCCGGAGGCGCAGGCGCGCTCTTAGGCAACTCAAACCGCACTGCATTCGAAACTGTAATTATCGCACTGGTCGCTGTTGTTATAATTGGCGGCGCGGAACTGCTGATACGCCTGTTTGAAGTTCCGCTCTACATTCTGCCACCGCCGAGCGCGATCGGATCGGCTTTGATTACGGAATGGCCATTCCTGTGGCCACACCTCGTCACCACTATTTGCGAGCTGCTTATTGGGTTTTCAATTGGGGCATCCATAGGGTTCATTCTCGCGGCGGTGATCACTCAGTTCCCGTTCGCTGAAAAGATCATCACGCCCTACATCTTGCTTCTGGTCACAACGCCCATGCTGGCGCTCGTCCCACTCTTGGTGCTGCGGTTCGGCTTTGGGTGGGAACCACGCATTATCGCTGTGGCGCTCGCATCTGGCCCCATGGTGATGATTAACTCGGCGACGGGTTTCCGTCGTGTCGACCTCGCGAAAATCGCACTGGCAAAGTCCTTCGGTGCATCGACCTTCCAAATCTTTACGAAGATCCGCATTCCGATGGCCATGCCGATGATCATGGTTGGCCTGATGATCGGCTCGATCTTTGGCCTCCTGACAACCGTCGGCGCCGAAATGGTCGGCGGCGCGGAAGGCCTCGGGAACCGTCTCAACTACTATTCGTCGATGATCCGCATGCCGCAGTTCTTCGCTGTGATCGTGCTTCTCGCGACCATCGGCATCAGCATCTACGTCATCTTCTTCCAGATCGGGAAGAAATGGACCAGCTGGGAGTCCTGATGGGCCCAGCGTGACAACCGAACACGGGCGTCAACCGGACATATGGGAGGAAATCTATGTCCAATCTGCTGACTACAACTACGTTAAACCGTCGCCGCATGCTTCAAATCTCCGCCGCAGGCGTTGCCTTGTCGGCGATCGGAATGAACACTCGCGCCTTTGCGCAAAGCGGTCCGATCCGTTGGGTTTCGCCACGCGGCTCTTTGGAAGTCGTCGACGACTTCGCCTATTGGGTGGCAAAGCGCATGGGTTACTTCGGTGATCTCGACACGTCCGTTGAAGCTGGTCCACCAGATGCAACAGCGGCAATCAAGTTGGTTGACCAGAACCAGTCCGATTTCGGTTACCCATCGCCCGGCGTGCTTTCACTGGGCCTAGAACAGGGCATGAAGCTCAAGTCCGTCTTCCACATCATGGCTGGCGACGTGTTCGACTTTGCGTTCCAAAAGGGCAAGGCCCCTGCCGACCTCAAGGGCATGGAAGGCATGACCATCGTTCTGGGTTCTGCTGGCTGGCAGTCTATCGCTGATCCGATGTTGGCGGCAGCCGGTGTGGACCTCTCAACGATCAAGTATGTGGAAGTGGCCGGTTGGGGACAGTCACTCGCCCAAGGTCAGGCGGACGCCGCTCTGACTTGGGAAGGCTTGCGCGCCCAGTGGCGTGGACAAGGCTTCGACTTCGACTATCTGCTCGGCAAGAACGCTTCGGTTTTCCCTGCCAACAGCTTCGTCGTTCGCGCGAAAGACCTCGACGACCCAGCGCTAGTCGAGACCTATACGAAGTATCTGCGTGGCTGGTCGATGGGCCTTGAGTTTGGCTGGTTGAACCCTGCCGCAGCGACCCAGATCGCAATGGATGAGTTCCCTGGTTTGGCAACTCAGATGGATCCTGCAACCGCCGTCGAGTCCCTTATGCAGCAGAGTGGCTTGATGCACGCTCACTGGGACAAGCGCGGCAAGTGGGGTCTCCACCTCGAGGACAGCTGGCAGTCGTATTTCGACGCCATCCACAAAATCGGTCAGATATCGCAGCCATTGAAGGCCGGTGATGTCGTGACCAATGCGTTGATTGACGGCGCTAATGACTTTGACCACGCCAAGGTCAAAGCCGATGCCGAAGGTTTTGAGCTGCGCGACGAGTACAAAGCCGTCGACATCGCAGCGATTGAAGCCACCCTCTGATCAAGCCTGAGGGCGGGGTCACTCCCCGCCCCTTCTAAACCGACGAGGCATCGCTGTGTTCGAATTTGACCATGTTGGCATCACAACAACCACAAAACAGCCGAAAGAAGACTGGGTCGAGCAATCGCGCTTGTGGGTGACAAACCCGCGCAATCACCCGGAACATATCGAGTTTCTGCGCTACGAGCCGGATAGCCCAACCCCCGAGATTGTCAAAAACAATCCTCATGTTGCCTATCGGATCGACGATATGGAGAAGCGTCTCGCTGAGGCTGACGAAGTGCTGATCCCGCCTTTCATCGTGGGGGACTTCCTTCAAGTCGCTTTCGTGCTCAAGCACGGAATGGTCTTTGAATACATGCGTTACCTCAAGGACGGCTGGTTCGGACAATGAGCTACAAAGCCATTCTGACCTATGCTTGGGATTTTGCGGACCACGGTGTCACCGAGTCCATCTCTGTGTTCAAAGAGATGGGTCTCAACACGATCTCGATCGCAGGCACCTACCACGCTGGGAAGTTTCTGCGGCCACAGGGCAAATCGAGCAAGGTCTATTTCCCTGAAGACGGAACTGCTTACTTCCGCCACGACGATGATCGTTATGGTGAGATTAAGCCTCTGCCGAACTCCCTTTTGGCCGAACGAGACATTCTTCAAGAGCTTTGTGACGACGGCAGACTAGACATCAACGTCTGGATGGTGCTGCTGCACAACACGGCCTTGGGCATGAAGCACCCGAATGCAGTGGTCCGGAACGCCTTCGGCGACCCCTATTTCTACAATCTCTGTCCAAGCGCGCCAGAGGCCAGAGCCTATGCGGTAGGCCTTTGCGTCGACGTGACAGAAAACTACTCTGTTACCGGTCTTTCCCTCGAGGCGCCCGGCTTTACGCCCTATGCCCATGGCTATCACCACGAGATGAGCTTTGTGCGTCAGGACCCTATGTTTGAGGGTCTGATGGGTCTGTGCTTTTGCGATCACTGCGTCAGCGCTGCGTCCAAACAGGGTTTTGATGCGCACCACTTAAAAGCCTATGTCGCAAACCGCATCGATAGCTTTTTGCAGAGCGACGTCGATATTCCCGACGATATGGGCCGAGCCTTCTGGTTGGCGGAAATCGCAACCAATAAAGATCTTCGCACCTATCTCGATTTCCGCGCGGGCCAGGTCACCAGCCTTATCGCTGAGATACGCGAGGCGGTTCGGCAGGACGTCGATGTTGCCATCATCCCATCTGTCGCTCGCCCCACGGGTGGGGCGTGGTACGAAGGGACCGATCTCAAGGCCATTGGCGAAACGACAGGAATTATCGAGGCGTGCTTTTACGAGCCCAATGCTGCTCGGATAGCCACTGACCTGTTCGACCTGAAACATAGAGTTCCGACGAACACGACGATCCGCGGCATTCTTCGCCCGAGCTACCCGGACATTGAAAGCAAAGCGGAATTCCTTTCGGCCGTCGATATTCTGGTTGCCGGTGGAGTAACCGACATCGCCTTTTACAATTGGGGCCACCAGCGCCGCCGCAACCTTGAGTGGATCGGCGAAGCTTTGGCGCGGGTTCCGTGATGACTGAGTTTTCAAAAAAGACTGTCGTGATCACTGGAGCGGCTGGGGGGATTGGCCTTTGCCTTGCCCACTGGTTCGGGGCCCGAGGAGCCGAGGTCGTCGGGATCGACAAATCCATAACCTCTGGCGGCGCAATGAGTTCACTCGAGGATGCCGGGGCGAAAGCCCGCTTTCTGCGGCTCGACATTGGCGATGCAGAGGCTGTGGAGACGGCCTTCCGCGAAATCCCGCAAGTCGACGTGCTGATCAACAATGCGGGCTATTCCAACCATCACGTTTTACGGCTCACAAACCCAGAGAGCTGGACCGAAGAGATCAATGGCAATCTCAACGGCGCTTTCTTTTGCGCCCACGCCGCGGCAGAGCGGATGAAGCGGCAAAAGTCTGGCGTTATTATCAACGTTGCCTCGGTCAACGGCCAAAGTGCTCTCGGCGACCCGGCGTATTCCGCCGCCAAGGCGGGCATGATTTCCATGACCCGGACGCTTGCGCAGGAATTGGGCAAGTTCGGCATCCGCTCTAACTGCGTCATGCCGGGAACAGTGCGCACACCGCTGTGGCGGGAACGTGCGCAAAAGGACCCTGATGTCCTCAAGACCCTAGAGCGTTGGTATCCCTTGGGACGGATTGTCGAACCCGAAGAGGTCGCTTCTGTGGTGGGCTTTTTGGCGTCGGATGCAGCGAGCGCCGTTTCAGGTGCCGTCATCCCGGTCGATTGCGGCCTCAGTTCAGGAAATATCGTGATGACCCGCGAGCTTACGCTCGAGGATCTTTGAGGGGAGAAGAACAATGTCACAATTACGAATTGGCATCATTGGGCTGGGCTGGTTTGGGGAGATCCACGCCGAAACGATCATGGGCATCCCCAACCTAAAGCTCGACGCGCTCTGCACGCGCACGCCTGATCGATTGGCTGAACTGGGCAAAAAGTTTGGCGTTAGCAAGCTCTACGCTGACTACAACGACATGCTCGCCGACCCAGACATCGACGCCGTCTCAATCTGCACCATGTGGGACCAACATACCGAGCCTGCAATCGCGGCACTCAAGGCTGGCAAGCACGTCTTCCTGGAAAAGCCGATCGCTTCAAACGTCGAAGACGCACAGAAAATCGTGGAAGCGTCCAAAACGTCCAAGGGCATTTTGTTCATTGGCCACGTGGTTCGGTTCAATCCACGCTATCGTATGGCCAAGCAAGCAATCGACGAGGGGCGCATCGGCAAGATCATTGCCCTCTCCTCACGCCGCAATATTCCGGCCTCTTGGACGCCGACGATCCTGCAGAAGATTGGCCCCATCGTTGGCGATGCGATCCACGACACGGACATTATGCTTTGGCTGACGGGCGACAAGATCGTCTCCGCCTATGCCCAAACCACCTCGCTGCGCAATCTCAAGCATCCCGATATCGGCCAGACGATGTTCCGCTTTGCAGGCGGCGCGACGGCAACACTGGAAACCGTGTGGTGCATGCCGGAAAAGACCCCATTCGACATCGACGAGCGCATGTCGATTATCGGCACGGAAGGCATCATCCATATTCAGGATACCTTCCCCAATCTGGCGATAGTCGATAACAACAAATTGCACAGCCCGGACACGACCTATTGGCCGATGTTCGACGGCGTTCGAGGAGGAGCGCTGCGAGACGAGTTCGACTACTTCACTCGGAAAGCGCTTGCTGGCGAACAACCTGATGTTGGTCGACCAGAGGACGCCGCCGGTGCATTGCAAGCCTGTCTGGCGGCCGAGGAGTCCGCCCGAACGGGAACTATTATTCATATTCGTTGAGGAGGCTAACCATGAGCGCTTTGCGTGTTCTGGTTGTAGGATTAGGCAATATGGGCATGAGCCATGCTCTCGCCTACACGCGTATTGATGGCTTTGAGGTGGCTGGCGTTTGCACGCGGCATATTGAAAGCCTGTCACTGCCTGACGCGCTGTCAGGAGCGGCACGCTACAATGATTTTGAGACCGCGCTGGCGGAACTCAAACCAGATGTTGTCTCGATCAACACTCTGCCCGACACCCATGCTCCTTATGCCATCAAAGCCATGCAGGCCGGTGCCCATGTCTTTGTCGAAAAGCCGATGGCGCTCACCGTGGCTGACGCAGAAAAAGTGGTCGAGGTCGCGCGACAGACTGGCAAGAAGCTCGTCATCGGCTATATCCTACGTCAACACCCGAGCTGGACGAAGTTCATTGAAATCGCGCGCGAATTGGGCACGCCGCTGGTTTTCCGCATGAACCTCAACCAACAGTCGAATGGCGAAACCTGGTCATGGCACAAGCGGCTTATGGACAGCTTCCCGCCCATCGTTGACTGCGGCGTGCACTATGTTGACGTCATGTGTCAGATGACTGACGCCAAGCCGGTGAAAGTCCACGCCATTGGCGCTCGTCTGACCGACGAAGTGGCCAAGCAAAACTACGGCATGCTGCAGGTGCAGTTCGATGATGGGTCCGTTGGCTGGTACGAAGCTGGCTGGGGCCCGATGGTCAGCGAGACAGCATTCTTTGTGAAAGACGTGTTCGGGCCAAAGGGTTCGGTCTCCATCGTCATGGCAGAGAATGCTTCGGGCGTGAAATCGGACGATATCAACGCCCACACGAAGACCAACCAAATCCTGCGCCACTACGCCGACATGACCCGCCCAGACGAGCGGATCGACATGACCGATGAACCAGATCACGATGACCTGTGTGAACGCGAGCAGCGCTATCTGCTCAAGGCCATCACCGAAGATTTGGACTTGAGCGCGCATATGAATGACGGGGTGAATAGCCTCCGCATCGTTCTGGCCGCAGATGAGTCAATCCATACTGGCGAAGTCGTACGCCTCTAAACACTAAAGGCCCGGGTCAACCGGGCCTCCTCGTTTTGGGAAGAGAAAATTGAACAACATTGATCTTAACGGCCAAGTCGCCGTGATCACCGGCGGGGCGCAAGGGCTCGGCTTTGCAATGGCCCAACGCATTCTGGCCTCCGGCGCTAAGGTGAGCCTTTGGGACCGCGATGCGGCGCTTCTCGACAAGGCAGTCACAGCGCTCGGCGCGGGCGCGTCGAGTAAGGTCGTCGACATCACTGACCTTGCGGGCCTGATGAAGGTTCATGCGGAAGTCGAAGGCGAAGTCGGACCCGTTTCGATCCTCGTCAATTCCGCAGGCATTGCCGGAAACAACGCACCATTGGAGGACTATGATCCCGATGAATGGCGGCGAGTGGTCGAGATCAATCTCAATGGCACCTTTTACGTCAACAAGGTCGTCATACCCTCGATGAAAGCGCGGAATTACGGGCGTATCGTCAACATTTCCTCCGTCGCCGGTAAGGAAGGAAATCCCAATCTATCCGCCTATTCTGCGGCTAAGGCAGGGGTCATTGGCTTGACCAAGTCACTCGGCAAGGAATTGGCGAAGTACGACATTGCAGTGAACTGCATTACCCCTGCGACAGCCAAAACCCGCATCCTCGAAACGCTGACCGAGGAGTTTATCAACTACATGCTCGTGCGCATTCCGCGTGGGCGGTTCCTTGAAGTCGATGAAGCGGCCGCCATGGTGGCTTGGCTTGTTTCCAAGGACAACAGCTTTACGACCGCTTCGGTGTTCGACCTCTCCGGCGGTCGCTGCACCTATTAGAAGCCGCGTCCTAAATGCGCTTGTACCATTTGCCGTGGCCTGATCACCTCAGCCACGGCATCCCGTCAGCGGCCATCACACGTATTGATCATGCAACGCGGCCATACGCACCCTTGGCGGGTGGCGCGAGATTTGGTATTCGCGGCGAACATCATTTCAATCAAGCCGACTGGAATCCACCCGTGAGTACAATTCTTAAAAACCTGCCCAAGGGTGAGAAAGTTGGTATCGCTTTCTCCGGTGGTCTGGACACCAGCGCTGCCCTGCTTTGGATGAAGCAAAAGGGCGCGAAGGTTTACGCCTACACCGCGAACCTCGGCCAGCCAGACGAAGCCGACTATGACGAGATTCCGCGCAAGGCCATGGAATTTGGCGCCGAGGAAGCACGCCTCGTTGATTGCCGGACCCAGCTCGTTCACGAAGGCATCGCGGCCATTCAGGCTAACGCGTTCCACGTTTCGACCGGCGGCGTTACCTATTTCAACACCACCCCGCTTGGCCGCGCCGTAACCGGCACCATGCTGGTGTCGGCGATGAAGGAAGATGGCGTCAACATTTGGGGCGACGGCTCGACCTTCAAGGGCAATGACATTGAGCGCTTCTATCGCTATGGCCTGCTGACCAATCCAAACCTGCGCATCTACAAGCCTTGGCTGGATCAGCAGTTCATCGACGAGCTCGGCGGTCGCGCTGAAATGTCGGCGTTCATGACCTCCAGCGGCTTTGCTTACAAGATGAGCGCCGAGAAGGCCTATTCGACCGACAGCAATCTGCTGGGCGCCACCCACGAAGCTAAGGATCTCGAGAGCCTCGATAGCGGCATCAAGATCGTTAGCCCGATCATGGGCGTGCCGTTCTGGAAGGACGAAGAGCCCGTCAAGGCCGAGAAGGTTGTAGTCCGCTTCGTTGAAGGCCAGCCTGTTGCACTCAACGGTCAGACCTTCACCGATCCAGTCGCCCTCTTCTACGAAGCCAATGCCATCGGTGGCCGTCACGGCCTCGGCATGAGCGACCAAATCGAAAACCGCATCATCGAAGCCAAGAGCCGCGGCATCTACGAAGCACCAGGCATGGCGCTGCTGCACATTGCTTACGAACGCCTCGTCACCGGCATTCACAACGAAGACACCATTGAGCAGTATCGCATCAATGGGCTCCGTCTCGGTCGCCTGCTCTATCAGGGCCGTTGGTTTGACTCGCAGGCCCTCATGCTGCGCGAAACCGCTCAGCGCTGGGTTGCACAGGCCATTACTGGTGAAGTGACGCTCGAACTGCGTCGTGGCAACGACTATTCGATCCTCAACACCGAGAGCCCGAACCTGACCTATGCTCCAGAACGCCTGAGCATGGAAAAGGTCGAAGACGCGCCGTTCTCACCTGCGGACCGTATCGGTCAGTTGACCATGCGCAATCTCGACATCGTCGACACCCGCGCCAAGCTAGACCTCTACTCCAAGACTGGCCTGCTGTCGTCGCGCGAAGGCGACAAGATGTTCCGCCTCGAGAACGACAACGACTGAGACCTCGTCTCTGACTAAATGACTTTAACGGTGCCCGGCAACACACTGGGCACCGTCACCATTCGGCTCCGCCAAAGAGTGCGTCGAGCGCCCCCTTCCCCTTCACATTGAAGACTTCATCACGACGGAGACTGACAAGGTCGGTCGCGTGAGCCCATTGAGTTGGCTGGAAATAGGTCTGGGGAATGCGCAGAATTCCTGAAAGCATGTATGGCAGAGCCGAGCGCTGCTGATACGATGCCTTAGGGATCGCGCTGTGGCCATGCCATGCAGCGGCGTGGGAGGAACGAGACGCATGAGCGAACATACTGAAGATGGCGAGCAGAAGCTGCCATTGGCCCAACTGAAATCAGATACAAGTTCTGGCGGAGCGCAAGCTATACACCGCGCGCTGCATATCGTCCGAGTCCTATCGGCAGGACCGCGTAACGGTATGAAACTGATCGATATTGCTGAGGCCACAGGCCTGTCGCACCCGACGGCCTATCGCATTTTGCGCGCCTTAGAAGAGCAAGGGCTGGTGGAACGCAGCGCAGATTCTCGGCGCTATGTGATTGGTGTCGAGATGGTGTGGCTTGGGCTCCGTGCCGCGCAACGCTTCCCGCTTCTCTCGCTTGTCGCGCCAGCACTGAGCACGATCGCCAACGGGGTCGGCGACACCGTCATCATGAGTGTGCGGAGTGGCATCTATTCCGTTTGTGTCGAGCGACGGAATGGCAAGTTGCCAATCCGTGTCACGTCTGCCGCTGTGGGCGCGAGAATGCCCTTACAAGCCACCCCTGCGGGCCTAACAATGCTCGCTTATATGCCGGACCGTCTGGTTGAACCCATTATCGCGGCAGCGGACGCAGACGAGCAAAATGGGCTCCGCCATCAGATCGCTTCTGTGCGGGAGCGAGGCCATTTGGTGAGCGAAGGGCTGACCGTCCGCGATACGCGCGCGATCACAGCGCCCGTGAGAGATATGGCGGGCAATGCCATCGCCGCGATTAGCGTGATCGGGACGCGGTCGCGCCTCGACGACGGCCGCCTTCCTCACATTATTGACGCGCTGAATGCCGGGTCTCGAGAGGCCTCTGAGGCGATCTGGCGGAATGCGGCCATGCAAGCCCGCGACAGAAGCTAAGCCCTTTGAAAAGACAAAGGATGCGACCACCAAGATGGCCGCATCCTTAAGTGCGCTTCGCTGTTTTGGTAGCCCTACCCGTGACCACCCGTGAACGATGGCAACCACAGCACAAGAGCTGGGAACGCGATCAGGATAAGGACACGGACCGTGTCAGCCGCGATAAAGGCATACATGCCGCGCCACAATGCGCTCAGAGGCACATTTGGCAAGACGGAGCGCAGCACGAAGACGTTCAGCCCAACCGGTGGCGAGATCAAGCTCAGCTCAACCAAGATGACGGTGATCACACCCCACCAGATAAGGTCGAAGCCCAGTTCCTGAACCACCGGCACAATGACTGGCACGGTCAGCAGGATCATCGCGTAGCCGTCCATAAGCGTGCCCAGCACTATATAGAAGACCACGAGACCGAGGATAACTTGCCAAGGCTCGAGATTGAGCGACTGGATGAAATTCACCGTATCGCCGGAGATTCCGGAGATATTGATGAACTGGTTCAACACCATAGCACCGGCAGCCACGAGGAAGATCATGGTCGAGATTTTAGCGGTATCCGCTAGAGCATCGACAAAGCTGGCCCAGTTGAGCTTGCGGCGCGCCAAGGCGAAGATCAGTGCGCCACCGGCACCAATGCCACCGGCTTCGGTTGGCGAGAACCAGCCTGCCATCAGACCGCCCATGATGAGCAGGAACAGAGCCGCGATACCCCAAACCTTGCTGAGAGCGCGCAGTCTTTCCTTCCAGCTTACGCGGGAGTCGGCTGGAGCCCAAGATGGCACGATGTAAGCGAACAGCAGCATGACGACGAGATAGAAGGCAAGCTGCAGCAAGCCAGGGATCAGCGACGCGATGTAAAGCTTGGTGATGCTCTCTTCGGTTACGAGGCCATAAACGATCAGCGCACCCGATGGCGGGATGAGTAGCGTACCGCCCGCAGCAACAGCACCTGCCGCAAGGCCTGTGTTGTACTTGGCCTTGACCATGGCCGGGATCGAGATGTGCCCCATGGTTGCGGCACCGGCAGTCGACGATGTCGAGATGGCGGAGAAACCACCACATGCAACAATCGTCGCCATGCCCAAGCCACCACGATAGTGACCGAGCCAAGCTCTTGCTGCGTCGAACATTTCGTCGGCAAGACCTGCCTTGACCACGAAAATGCCCATGAGAATGAACAGCGGCAGAACCGAGAAGTTATAGTTGAGGGCCAGATCCATGATTTGCTGTTCGGCGACGGCAAGGCCTGCACCCACACCGCGCGGGTGCATGGCAGCGATACCCGCAGCACCGCAGAACATCATAATAAAGCCGAGCGGAATTCGCGTGAACACCATGAGCCCAAGCAGGCTGCCGATCACGAGAATTTCGATAATCAGGGAATCCCCCACGTCAAATCTCCTCACCGGGCTGGAGGTGCCTGACCGGTGCTTCACCGATCGTGCGCCAACGACCCAAATTCAATATTGCAAACCACACCCCGACCAGTGTCATGAGAGCGCCGAGGAAAACCCAAGGGCCCATAGGGAAGTGGAAGAAGGACGAAACCGTGCCGAAGCGGGTCAAACGGCTGGCTTGGTCAAAAATCATCCATGACAGACCCGCCATTGCGATCACTTCGACAACGAGGGTGATGCGCCCTTCGATCTTGGCTGCCAGCGGCTTGTACAGCTCAGCCATCAGACCAACACGGATCTGGGAGTCGTCGCGAACAACGAGCCCGATCGACGCGAAGAAGAAGAGCATTAGGGCGAGCTTGACGAACTCGTAGGCGCCCAAGATGGGCATGTGCAATTGGCGTCCACCAGCGTCAACAAAGGCGATCAGAGCCATGAAAACGATGGCACTGCCTGACACCACTTTCAGCAGGATGATCAGCCAGTGATTGATCTTGTCAATCATAACGGTATTTCCTTAGAGACCAGGCCCTTTCGCGCGTCTGCAACGTGAAATGGTCTGGAATGGACACAACGCTTAGGGCTTGTGCCGGGGGGCAGCCCCTCAGGTTTAAGGCCTGAGGAGCCGAGTGGAGTACGTGATGCTTATTCGCCTGCTTCACGCTTTAGGACGCTCTGGTAGAAGTCGATCGCGGCCTGTGGGTCAGCAAGGCCAGCAGCCTCAGCGCGCTGGAACCACATCGATTCCTGCTGGTCGAGAACCTCGTGGAACGCCGCAAGTGCCTCGCCTTCAACTTCCGTAGTCGGGACGTTGGCATAGGCTGGAGCGGTTTCGATTTCTTCGACGTCATTGGCCTGACCAAGACGACGTGGCAGGCCTTCGGCGGTAGCCAAAATGATTTCCTGCTGCGCTGGGGTCATTTCGTTCCAACGCTCTTCGGCGATGATGACCGCGAAGGAGCCAGTACCGATACCGCCAGGGATCTTGGTGAGATGGGTCACGCTTGGACGGACGCCGGCGCCATCAGCAGAGCCTGGCGTGATAAACAGCACGTCCAAGTTACCACGTTCGACGTTTTCCTGCAGTTCTGGGTAGGCTGTATCCATTGGCACGCCGCCAAAGGCCTGGGCGATCACGGCCAAGGTTGCCGATGTGGCCCAAGTGCGAGCGCCGCGCATGCCCTCTGGGGTATCTGGAACAAATTCACTAACGGACAGGATCTGGCGACCCGGCAGAACGTGGGTCGAGAGGACCTTGACGCCGTCCCATTCACCAACGCCTTCGAAGAACTTTTGGTAGGTTTCCCAAAGGGCTACGGAGCCTGCTTCGGAGGTCGGCGCAAAGCCTGGCAGTTCGCCAATGCCGTTGAGCACAACGTGCTGGGTGACCGCGCTCACGTCGATCAGGGCCATATCAACGATACCATCACGGACGGCTTCGTACTGGCGGTCCACTGGCGCAAGCTGCGCATCTGGGATGGTGACCTTGATTTCGCCGCCGGAGGCTTCGTTGATGGCTGCTGCAAAATCGCGAATGCCGACCTGATAGGTCTCATTGAACGGCGGCAGCGTGTTGTTGTAAATCAGCTCGATCGCCTGACCAAAAGCCACGGCTGGGGTCAGACTGAAGATGGATGCAAGAGCGATCTTGCGAATGGATAACATGGTACTTCCTCCCGTTAGTGCCTGTCAGATTTATAAAAAACACAGACCGGCAATTTGAATAGTGTTAATTGGCCGCGTCCACCGCAATCGGCGCGCGACCAAAATTTCACAATGCGGAATTGGTGTTTTCTCGCTTAGGCCTTTTCGGCGACGACAGGGTTTTCGATCGTGCCAAGTCCTTCAATCTCAAGGCGCATAACATCGCCTGGTTGAAGGAAAATTCCCTTTGGAGCACCGATGCCTGACGGCGTGCCGGTGGCAATGATGTCGCCCGGCTCAAGGGTCATGACTTGGGTGAGATAGGCGATCTGATCCCAGATGTTATAGATCATGTCGTTGGTTCGATGGTTCTGGCGTAACTCGTTGTTAATCCAGAGTTTCATCTCAAGGTTGAGCGGATCTTCGATCTCATCATCGGTGGTGATCCACGGGCCTATTGGGCCATGGGTGTCCCAGGATTTGCCGAGGGTGAAGGTTGGGGATTTCGGCAGCCAATCGCGGGCAGAAACGTCGTTGGAGACCATGTAACCAGCGACGACGGAACGTGCGTCTTCGCGCTTAACCTGATGACATTTCTTGCCAATTACGACTGCGAGTTCGATTTCGTAATCGCATTTCTCGACGGCAGTCCACTTCACCACGGGGGCGAAGGGACCGTTGATGCAGGACACCTGCTTGTTGAACCACATCTGGCTGGTGGGAATGGTGATCCCGGCAGCGCGCGCTTCCTCGGCATGTTCCTTATAATTCATGCCGATAGCGAGGTATTTTTGTGGGTCGTTGATGGGCGCTTCAAGCGTCACATCAGAGAGTTTGAGGATGGGCGTTTTGATGGCATCTAGCTGGCCTTTAAGGGCCTCCAGATTGGCAATCAGATGGCGCATCGAGGCATTCACACCCAGAAATGCCGAGAGGTCGATGATGGTGTCACCCTCGACCCGACCGATGCGGACCCCGTCGACCGACGCTTGTGAGAAGCGAGCGAGTTTCATGTCTATTCCTTGCTAATGAGCTGTGCGGGGAACGGGGCTATTTGCCCTGCGGTCCGGCGCGAAATGGCGTGAGTTGTGAAAGCACGATCTGCCAGCCCTTCGGCCCGCGGCGCAGAATTTGGGTCGCAAAGCCCTCGAGCGTGACCGGTTCTCTGGTGTCGGGCTTGGTGACGCCATTGATGGTCGAGCCGGTGACGATGGCGATGTCGCCTTCGACGCGAATGTCTAGTGGCCCGCGCTCAATGGAGCGGAAGCCGCCCATGCGATTAAGGTGCGCCATGAACTCGGGCTTGGTGTGGACCTGACCCGAGGAATGGACGTGAACAAGATCGTCAGCGAGGAGCCATTCGAGCGCGCCTTGATCGTTTTTCACGAGCGCGTGCTGGCGCGCTTCTTCAGTTTCAAGGACGTCGGCGAGGTCTTTTTCGAGCGTGTTCATTAGATCAACCCGTCGTAAGAGCCGCCGTCGAGCTGCAGGTTCTGACCAGAAATAAAGCTGGCCTGAGCGCTGCAGAGATAGGCGCAGGCATCGCCAAACTCTTCGGGGCGACCAAAGCGCTTGGCAGCGATCTCGGAGACCGAGCGGGCGCGCGCTTCTTCCTTGGTGATGCCGTGCATCTTGGAGAGTTTTTCGGCCATGAACTCCTGACGCGGCGTATCGATACGCTCGGGCAGGATGTTGTTGATGGTGACGTTGTCGACCACAACTTCGCGGCTGATGGCTTTGGAAATGGCGGTGAGGCCAGCGCGGGCTGAGGTCGAGAGGCCCATCATGTAATGGGGAGACTTCACCATAGCGGAGGTGATGTTGATAATGCGGCCAAACTTGCGCTCGCGCATGCCCGGAACATAGGCACGGATGAGCTGCACAGCGGGGAGCATGTTGGCGTTGATGGCGCCGAGGATGGCCTCTTCGGACCAATCGGCCAAAGCCCCAGGAGCGGGGCCAGCGTTGTTATTGACCAGAATATCGACCTGCGGCAGGGCAGATAGGATCGCGGCCCGCCCTTCAGTGGTGGTGAGGTCGGCGGTGATAAAATCAACCACAGCGCCCGGCACTTCGGCGCGGAGCTTATCAGCTGCGGCGACGAGCTTTTCGGCGTTGCGACCATTGAGGGTAACCGCCACACCTTCACGCGCGAGCGAGGTGGCGCAGGCAAAGCCTAACCCCTGAGAAGACGCACAAACTAGGGCCTTACGCCCAGCAATACCAAGATCCATTGTGCTATCCTTAGTGGGCGAAAAGATCGGCGAAGAAGGCGCTCATAGCCGACCACGACCGACGGTCTGCGATGGCATTGTAAGCGGCGAAGGGAGGGCGGGGACCGCGATCCGGCTCGGTAAACCCGTGCTTGGTGTTGGCGTAGACATTGGTTTCCCAATTGAGGCCAACAGCACTCATCCCGGCTTCAACGCGCGCAAGATCGGCTGCGGAGGCGAGCGGATCTTGAGAGCCGGTCAGGATGAGAACGCGGGCATCTGCACCAGCTTTGGTGAAATCATCGCCGACATTGTCGAGACCACCGTGGAAGCTCACTGCGCCAGCAATTGGCGCGCCGGAGCGGACGAATTCGATGGATGACGAGCCGCCAAAGCAATAGCCCATGACAGCAATACGATTGGCATCGACATTGCCCGAAGCGATCAGCGCCTGACGCGCAGCTTCGATACGCCCCATCCACATGTCGGGATTGGCATTAAACGCGCCCAGCATGGGGCCGATTTCGGCCGGATTGGTGATCTGCTTGCGCTCACCCCAAAGATCGATGGCGAGAACCGCATAGCCTAAAGCGGCGACACGTTCGGCGCAGCCAAGAACCTGTTCACCGAGGCCATGAGCGGCGTGAATGACCAATACGCCCGGCACATCCCCTGCCCCAACAGGCACGAAGCGGCGACCAATCATGCGTGTGCCATCAAAACTATATTCGAGATCGCTGGCGATCGTCTGGGCCATACGAACCCCTCCCATGCGGTAAGCCGTATTTTAGAAACGACTTTTTCCGTGAGGGCGGCTTGCTCGCAACTTGCGCTTGGGGCTTTGTTCACATTGCGAAAACAAAGCCACCAACGACACAAAAAAGGGCGACCCGAAGGCCGCCCTGTGGAATTTTTATAAGCCTATCAGGCGGCTATCGACCGCTTGACGAGCGATTGAGAAATCTCGGCCGCCGCTTGCTTGAGGATAGGCACGATGGAGGGAATACGCCCCTCTGGCAGACGGTGGATCGGCGCGATCACGCTGAGCGCAGCAACAGGGTTTCCGGCCATATTCAGCACAGGAACCGAGAGGGCGCGACGATCTTTGGCGGTGACACTATCGGCCCAGAGATAGCCAGCATTGCGCGCTTCCCGAACGCTGGCGCTGACGGTTTCGGCGGTCATGCGATAGGGTTCGTAGCGGGCGCTGTTTTGGGCGAGAACCGCCTCGATCTTGCGGTCTCCCATAAAGGCCATCATGGCGCGACCGGCAACGCTGATGCCGAGCGGGCGACGCGCACCAACGGCAAGAGTGGTCACCTGCACGGGATAAGAGCCGGTGCGGCGGTCGGCATAGACCGAGTCATTGATGCTGGGGACGGCAAGGAACACGGTATCCTTGATGGAAGCAGACAGCCCATCGAGAACAGGAGCGGCGACCGAGGTGATCGGGAATCGCTCATTGGCGGCAAGGCCAAGCCAAGCGGCTTCGGTGCCAACGGTGTAGCGGCGCGAACCTTGAACGCGCTCGACAACGCCTTCTTCTTCGAGGGCTTTGAGAATGCGATGCGCCGTGGGGTGCGAAAGATCGAGCATCGAGGCGATGTCGACCAGCTTGAGCCCTTCGCGCGGGCTAGACGCCAAAAGACGCATGACGCCAATGGAGCGGTGAATGCACTGCGTACCCGATTCATCCCGACGTGCGCGGGGCTTGGTAACGGTCTCCTCAGACATAGTCGCCTCCCTGTTATGCTGCTGATGCAGCGTTCTTTTTCGTTACGTCTTCAGGTTCGTCTAAATAGCGTGCGCCATAAGTGATCAGCGTCTGAGCGGTTCTGTTCAGGTGCTCGGTGAGCGCGGCGCAGGCGCCGTCGGCGTCACGCGCCAGACAGAGTTCGATCAATTGGCGGTGTTCGGCATCGACATCGCGGCCACCCCGACGATGGGGCTGGATCATCCGACGATAGCGCTCAGCTTGGGTAAACAATTGCGAACGCAACCGCAGCCACCACACTGAATCACAAGCGGAAATCAGATCGTCGTGGAATTTCTGGTGGAGACGCGACCATTCGATATTGGGCTCGCCGCCGATGAGGGGCGTGGTGCGGGACAGCTGATGCCATGTGCCCAGCATCTGACCTTCCCACTCCAAAGTCCCCAGCTCAATCGACCGGCGCAGGCAGCGGGTTTCAATGTCGGTTCTGACGGCGGTGAGGTCGAGCATATCGGCCACCGACACCTTGGCGACGAGAAACCCCTTTTGCGGTTGCGAGGTGACCAAATGATCGGAGGTGAGACGCGAGAGCGCTTCGCGAACCGCGCCGATGTTTACCCCAAAGCGCGCAGCCAACTGGTCAATCGCCAGCTTTTGGCCAGGCGTATGCATGCCGTCGAGCAGCTCGGTTTTGAGGGTTTCATAAACAGCAGCGGTTTTGCTTTGCGCCATAGGCAGTCTCCATTGGGTCTATTTGTTCCTCTAAAATGGGATCAGATGCAAGCAAAACTATTTTGCATAAAAAATCGATTTTGTATAAGACCATCGATTAGACGCAGAGATTGGGAGGAAAACCATGGCGAGCAACAACTTCCGCGACTACATGCTGGCGCTGGATACGCCTCGAATTGCCAATGCGCGCGGGCTGGACCCGTTCGTTTACGCACAACCGATTCTGAAAACGGAGCGGGCGATCGCGCTCAATGCCGAATGGCAGAGCCGCTACAACCAGCCGTTCAAAGGCGTGACATCCGACGGCACGGTCATTGAAGATTTGTTTGCGCTGGAAGATCAGGGATTCGACCCCGCCCCTGCTGTCGCGGCTATGGAAAAGATGCTGGCAGCGCTATCGCCCGAGCATCAGGCCGGAGTTGCGCACAAGAGCGACGATGACAAATGGCGCGGCTGGTATAATCCGGAAATCCCATTCAACGACCATGGGGTCCGGCTTGAATATATGCCGGAGGCGGCGCGCGATGCTTTCCTAGAGCTGCTTAAGGCCTGCACGAGTGAAGTAGGCTTTACCAAGGTGCAGAACCTGCTCTCCGCCAATCGCTATCTGGGCGAGATTTATGACCTGCTCAACATCATGAACGAGTGGAGTTTCCACTTCCTGATGTTTGGTACGCCTTCGCTCACCGCGCCTTGGGGCTGGAATATTTATGGCCACCACGTCGCCTTCAATTGCCTGATCGTGGGCAATCAGATGGTGATTTCACCGACGTTCATGGGCGTTGAGCCCAATGTGATCGATCGCGGCAATGGCAATTGCTTTGCGCTGTTCACCGAAGAAGAGCGGCAGGGCCTGGCGCTGATGCAATCGCTGAGCTCCGAGCAGAAGCAGCGCGCGACGATTTTTGAGCTGATGGAAGACCCAAAGATGGGGCCGGATCGGTTCAACTTCGCCGACCAACGCCACCTTGGCGGGGCGTTTCAGGACAACCGCGTGATCCCCTATGAGGGGGTGAAGGCCAGTGAGTTTTCAGCGGACCAACAGGCTGCACTGCTCAAGCTGATCGAGACCTTTATTGAGCATGTGCCGGATGCGGCGCGTCAGGCGCAGATGGCGCTGATTGCTAGACATTTGGATGAAACCTATTGGTGCTGGATCGGCGGACACGGGGACGAAGACCCGTTCTATTTCCGTATCCAGAGCCCGGTGATCATGCTGGAATTTGACCATCACTCCGGCATGTGGCTGACCAATGAACAGCCAGCCAAATTCCATATCCATCACATTACCCGTATTCCGAACGGGAATGATTATGGACGGGCGCTGTTGCGGGCTTGGGAAGCGAAACAGGGGTAGTCGTATTTTTTGGGGGGGTTATCCCCCACCCTTAATCCCTCCCCTCCAGGCGGAGGGAGACGAAGGGGCGTTGGGCTGGGGAGAAATGCTCAGGAAGGGCTGACTATTCGGGTATTTTCGGTTGCGAGCTCTCGTCATCACCGGGCTTGTCCCGGTGATCCAGTGCGGCGCTAAGCTTGTCTGGTTTGCCGGGACAACCCCGGCAATGACGGTGGGGGAAGTAGTCATTTCAACAAAGAAAAAGGCCTCCCGTTGGAGGCCTTTTGCATTTGGAGTGCTCGCCTTAGCCGTAAGGGTCTTTGGAGCCTGCGGAGACAATGGGCGCTCCGGCTTTGAACTCAGTGAGCAGCTTTGAGGCGGCTGTCGAGAAGAGGGTGACGTCATTGCCGATAGCAACGAATGTGGCACCGAGTTCGAGATAGCGGCGGGCGAGAGCCTGATCGCCGATGAGAATGCCCGCTGGCTTGCCGAGTTTCACGAGGCGCAGAATTGCGGCTTCGACCACGGCTTGCACTTCCGGCGCGCCGGGTTTGCCTAAAAAGCCCATGTCAGCGGCGAGATCAGACGGGCCGATAAAAACGCCATCGACGCCGTCGACAGCCGCGATTTCATCGAGCGCGGCGATGCCCTTTTGGCTTTCGAGCTGGACGAGAAGGCAGACCTCGTCATTGGCGGTTTGCAGATAATCGGGGATGCGATTGAAGTTTGAGGCGCGAGCCAAGGCTGCGCCAACGCCACGCACGCCAAAGGGTGGGTAACGCATGGCGCGAGCCAGTTCAGCGGCTTGGGCGGCGCTTTCGACCATGGGCACGAGCAGGGTCTGCGCGCCAATATCGAGGAGCTGCTTGATGACCCAGGTTTCCCCGATCGGTGAGCGAATAATCGCGTGGCTGGGCGATGCGCTCAAAGCCTGCAATTGCGCCATAAGAACCGGCACATCGTTGGGCGCGTGCTCGGCATCCAAGAGCAACCAATCATAGCCAGCACCGCCGAGGATTTCGGTGGTGTAAGGATTGGCGAGAGCGGCCCAGAGGCCGAGCTGCGGATTGCCTAAGCGGATGTTCTGCTTGAACTTATTGGTGGGTGCGGGCATGGCGCGCCTTATTTGAAGTGGCAGCTGACGGTGCCAAATGGACCGTAGTCGCTGGTGATGGTGTCGCCGTGGCGCGCTTCGACGGGGCGAATGAACGAGCCCGCGAGCACTATCTCGCCAGCGGAAATTTTGTCGCCATATTGGTGCAGGCGATTGGCCAGCCAGGCAATGCCACGGGCGGGGTGATTGAGAACCCCTGCCCCAAGGCCGGTTTCTTCGACCTCGGCATTGCGCGAGACAATCGCACCCATCCAGCGCATATCGACCTCGTTGGGACGCATGGCGCGGCCGCCGAGAACGATGCCAGCATTGGCGGCATTGTCGGAAATGGTATCGACAATGGTACGGGTTTTCTTGGTCTCAGGATCGACGCGCAGAATGCGGGTGTCTAGGATTTCGAGCGCCGGGGTGATGTAATCGGTGGCGTTGAGAACGTCGAAGGTCGAGACATTGGGGCCGGAAAGATCGGACTTCATGATGAAGGCGATTTCGGCTTCGATGCGCGGTTGGATGAAGCGATCCGGCGGGATGGTCGCGCCGTCTTCAAAGAGCATATCGTCGAACAGCACGCCGGAATCCGGGATGTCGATGTTCAGCGCGTACTGCATGGCTTTTGAGGTGAGGCCGATCTTCCAGCCGATCACCTTGCGGCCAGCGGCGATCTTTTGCTTCACCCATTCGGCCTGGACGGCATAGGCGTCGTCCATGGTCATGTCGGGGTATTTTAGGGACAAAAGGCCGATCTGCTGGCGGGACTTTTCGGCCCCATCAAGCGACTGAGCGGCGTCGATGACGTCTGCCGTGTTCATCATGGAAATACCTCATCGGCAACGGTATTGCGGAGCAGGCCGATGCCTTCGGCTTCGACCTCGATGGCGTCGCCGGGCTTGAGCCAGATCGGGGGATCAAAGCGTGCGCCAGCGCCAGTGGGGGTGCCGCAGACAATGATGTCGCCGGGCACGAGTGTGGTGAAGGTTGAGATGTAGGCGATGATCTTGCGGAAGGTGAAGATCATGCGGCTGGTGCGATCTTCCTGACGGAGTTCGCCATTGACCTTGGTGGTCAGGCGAATGTCGGCAATCTGGTCGGCGTTCTCGAAGGGGACCAGCCATGGGCCGATAGCGCCGGAATTGTCAAAGTTCTTGCCTTGGGTGACGTTGAACTTAGCGTGGCGGACCCAATCGCGCAGCGTGCCCTCGTTGCAAAGGGTTAGTGCGGCGATGTGATCGTAAGCGTCTGCCTCAGCGATACGGCGGCCCGCTTTGCCAATGATGATAGCGATTTCGCCTTCGTAATCGAGCTGAACACTTTCGGGCGGGCGGACGAGCGGCTGGCCGTGGCCCGTAAAACTGCGCGGGAAGCGGATGAACAGCGACGGGTTGGGCTTACTGTCCTGCCCATCTTTGTACTCTTCGTTGCGGTCTGGGAAATTGACGCCGACGCAGATGATCTTTTCTGGATCGGCGAGCGGGATGGAAAAGGTGATCGCGTCGAGCGCGTGGTCGACAGGCGTATCGGCATATTGGGTTGCCAGGGATGACAGTGCCCCCGCCTCGACCACGGCTTTGAGCGAAGCATAGCGCTGGTCACGACGACCAATGTCGACGACACCGTCATCTCTGACGAGGCCGAAAGACGCCCCCTCTGGTGTTACAAAGCTGGCAAATTTCGGCCTCATCGGGTCCCCCCTGGGAAGTATAGGCTTAGGCGATGCCGCCCAAGCAGACGTATTTAATTTCAACAAAGTCATCGATGCCGTAGCGCGAGCCTTCGCGGCCAAGGCCGGATGCCTTCACCCCGCCAAAGGGCGCTTCGGCGGTGGAGACAAGGCCGGTGTTGACCCCGACCATGCCGTATTCGAGCGCTTCGGCGACGCGGAAGACGCGCGAGAGATCGCGGGCGTAGAAGTAGGACGCCAGACCGAACTCGGTGTCATTGGCCTGATGGATAACATCGGCCTCGTCGGTGAAACGGAAGATCGGGGCCAGTGGCCCAAAAGTTTCTTCGCGTGCGACGGCCATGTCCTGCGTCACATCGGCGATAACGGTGGGTTCGTAGAAGGTGCCGCCGAGCGTGTGGGCCTTGCCGCCCTGGAGAAGGCGCGCGCCCTTGCTGACCGCGTCAGAGACGTGTTCATCGACCTTGGCCATAGCTTTCTCGTCGATCAGCGGGCCAAGATTGACGCCTTCGTCAAAGCCATTGCCGACCTTGAGACCACCCACCGCCTTAGCGAGCTTTGCGGCGAATTCTTCGTAGACACCATCCTGCACATAGATGCGGTTGGCGCAGACACAGGTTTGCCCATTGTTACGGAATTTAGCGATCAAAGCGCCTTCGATGGCGGCGTCCACATCGGCATCGTCAAAGACGATGAAGGGGGCATTGCCGCCCAGCTCAAGGCCGAGCTTTTTAATCGTCGGGGCGCTTTGCTTATAGAGTTCCGCGCCGACTTCGGTGGAGCCGGTGAAAGTGAGCTTGCGCACGATGGGGCTGGCGGTGAGTTCGCCACCAATTTCGCGCGAGGAGCCGGTGATGACCGAGAACAGGCCCGACGGTAGCCCTGCGCGCTCAGCCAAAACGGCGAGGGCAATGGCGGAGAATGGGGTTTGGGCTGCGGGCTTGAGCACCATAGCGCAACCAGCCGCCAATGCCGGACCCGCCTTGCGAGTGATCATAGCATTGGGGAAATTCCATGGGGTAATGGCAGCGACCACGCCGATAGGCTGCTTCATCACCATGATGCGCGCATCGGGACGGTGGCCGGGAATGAGATCGCCATAGACGCGGCGCGCCTCTTCGGCGAACCATTCAATAAAGCTTGCGCCATAGGTGATTTCGCCAATGGCTTCAGCAAGCGGCTTGCCCTGCTCCATGGTCAGGATCGCCCCGAGATCTTCCTTATTGGCGATCATCAGGTCGAACCACTTGCGCAATATGTTCGAGCGGTCTTTGGCGGTGCGTGCGGCCCAAGCCTTCTGCGCCTTTTCGGCAGCAAGAATAGCTTCGCGCGTTTCGGCAACGCCAAGTTTTGGCGTGTAGCCAATGATTTCCCCGGTGGCGGGGTTATTTACCGGAGAGCCGTTTTCGGCTGTGCCTTCAATCCAACGGTCGCCAACAAGGGCAGCCTGACGGAAAAGGCTCGGATCTTTCAGGGTCATATCCCGCTCCTTTGGGAGGTGTTTCGTGTTTCCAAAGGAAAACATAACGCCGACGCCCGCCCAAAAGCAGGCGTCGGCTGTATTTTTATCAGATATTGAAGAGCTTCTTGGCGTTGCCCGACAGAACCTTGGTCTTGATCTCGTCAGAAACGTTCAGACCATTGACGGTTGGAACGCCATCGAAGAACCAGTCCTTACGGATCGGGTAGGAACCGCCGTACAGAATGTTGTCTTCGCCAAGCACTTCGATAGCGCATTCAAGCTGGGCCTTGCCCCACTGTGGTGCACCCGAGATATCGAAGAAGAGGTTCTTGCGCAGCTGGGCGCGCAGATCGGAACGACCGGTGTCGAAACGATCAACAGCATCGCCATAGGTGTGCTTTGGCTTTGGTACCAGCATGTCGACGAAAGCGAAGAAACCACCGCCGAGCATGGAGTGCGACAGGCGCAGCTCTGGGAAGCGATCGAAGAGGCCCGAGAAGAGTTCGCGACCGATAGCGGTACCCTGTGCGATCGAACGACCGTACTGGCGACGCATGTTGTTGAAGGTCAGGATCGAGCCGTGATCGACTGGCAGCGGGGTGTGGTGCACAACTGCTGGCAGCTTACGGTCGTTGAGGAATTCGAAGTATGGGAAGAAGGCTTCGTCATCGAGGTAGATGTTGCCATACTTACAAGCGAGCTGAACGCCCTTGAAGCCGAGATCGTCAACGCAACGTTCGACTTCGCGGATCATGTCCTTGGAACCCCAAGGTGGGCAAACCGCCAGCGCGGTGAAGCGGCCATTGGAGCGCGAGATGTATTCGGCAAGGCCATCGTTGAGGCGCTTGGAGGCTTCAAGGTTCAGCCATTCCTGCCACACTGGAATACGGAACACAGCCTGGTCGATGCCAGCCTTGTCCATGTCCGCCAGCTGGCTTTCAATGTTGTACTGACCTTCAGCGTAGTTGATGTTCACTACGCCCTTTGGCTCTTCGATGATAATCTGGCGAATGTCCTTGCCTTCGACTGGCACCATCGAAACGTGGATGCCGTGCTGGCGTGGAATGCAGCTCATCATCAGATCACGCAGGCTCTCATCGGTGAAGAGCGTGTCTGGCAGCCAGTGCATATTGGCGTCGATAACGGTCATGGGTAGTCCTTTCAAATCTCTACGGCGGGAGGGCGCGCGTTAAGCGCGCGCCGAGCCCTTGGCGCCAGCGATGTCGTTTTCGACAGCGGCCTTCTTGGCGCGATCCTCGTTGAAGAAGCCCTCGTCACGGAAGCCGAGCGGACCAGCGTCGTCGGGACGCTGCATGCCGGCCATGCGGTGGTATTCGAGGAAGATTTTCTCGCATTCGGCGATGGGGAAAATGTCCTCGATATTGTCGAAGGGCTTGCCGCCAGAGCGTTCTTCGACAATGCGACGGACGACCTCGGGGCCTTCCCCGCGGTTGGCAATGACGAGACGGTTAGCGAATTCCCGGCGAACGCCTTCATAGGCCTTGAAGGCTTCAGCGGGATTGTCGATCTCAGCGAGCTTTTCAGCCAGAACGCGGGCATCAACCAGCGCCTGACACAGGCCATTGCCACCACGCGGATACATGGCGTGGGCGGCGTCGCCGATGAGGGTGACGCGATCAAACGACCATTGGTCGAGAGGATCGCGGTCGATCAACGGATACAGATAGACTTCGCGCGCATTGCGGATGATCTCACCCACGTTGACGAAATCGAGTTTGCACTCGTCGAAATTGTGGGCGATTTCGCCCTGATCCATGCGCTGGTTCCAGTCTTCCAGCGACTTTGGCTGGCCGTTCTGTTCGACCACCCAGTTGACGAGCTGGTTGCCCTTGCCGTCGACATTGTTGGTGATCGGATAAACGATCATCGAACCCTGAGCGATTGGATCGCCGATGTGCAGGATCGTGCCGCCATTGCGGAATGGAGGCATGACGGTGACGCCGCGCCACATGGCAACGCCCGAATAGTGGCTAGCCGAGGACGAGGGAACGAGCTGGTTACGGACAGCGGACTTGATGCCATCGGCGCCGATGAGCACATCGTGGCGGGCCGAGGACTTGGTGCCGTCCAGACCTTCGAAGTGAATGGTGACGCCGGTTTCATCCTGTTCAAAGCCCGTGCAACGCTTGCCCAGCTGAACAGAGTTCGGGCCGAGACGATCCAGGACCGCACGGTAGAACATCATCTGCAGATCGCCGCGATGAACGAAGCGCTGCTCATGGGGATAGCCCATGTGCTTGCCGCACTTTTCGCCATAGATCATCTGGCCGTAGCGCGTGTAGAAAATGCTGTCGATGGCTTCCACCGAGATCGACTGGAACTCTTCAAGGAGCCCCATTTCGGTGATTTCCTTGACGCCATAGATCTTGATGTCGACGCCAACGCCAAGCGGCTTCAGCTCTGGTGCGCCTTCATAAATCGTGGGGTTAAACCCCTTCTGCTGCAAGCGCAGAGCCAGTGCGAGGCCGCCGGGGCCAGCGCCGATAATGGCAATGTTCAGCATGTCATTTCTCCTCTAATGGCCGCGCGTCAGGCGCGTTCGGCCGCCTTGCGCGCCAAGAACTTTTCAAGAGTTGGCAGCGGGATGTTTTCGTCTGGCTGGCTCGGCTCGGCGCCAGCAAAGCGCGTGGCTTCTGCAAACCACTGCTCCTGAGCCGGCAGGCCCCACTGATCCGCACGCTTGGGATTGGACAGCGACCAACCCACAGCGGGTTCGATGTCGATGTGCTGGTAATGGGTGTTGAAGAGCTCGATGCGATGCCCGTCCGGATCGCGGAAGTAGATGAACATGGCACCGGAAATGCCGTGACGGCCCGGACCGCGTTCGAGGCGCTGGCCCAAACCAAGAGCACCGGCAACGTCGCAAGCACGGATCATGTCGGACGCGTCGCGCAGGGTGTAGGCAAAGTGGTGCAGGCGCGGGCCAGGACCATGGGTAAAGACGATATCGTGCGGATTGCCCTTACGCTGCATCCACACGCCCCAGAGGTGTTCGGAGCCGTCTTCGTTTTCCGAGAAGGTGTATTCGGAGGTGCGGAAGCCGAGGGGCTGATAGAATTCGTAGCTCTTGCGAACCTTCGCCGACTGCAGTTGGTAGTGATCAAGACGCTGGGCCGAGGCACCGCGGTATTGATCGTAAGCCGTCATCAGGCGCGGACGCAGTTCCATGCTGGAGGTGAACTCCAGTGGCACGCCCACCGCGTCACGCACATGCAGGGTCAGGCCCTGATACGGGACTTCAACGATGGACGATTCAACACCCTTGGACTGGAAGTAGTCATACCCAGCACGGATATCGTCATCGGTTTGCACGCGGAAACCAACGCGCTGGCAGACTGGATCGGTCCCCTTGCGCAGAACCAGCGAGTGATGCGCCGCCTCTTCCATGCCGCGCAGATAGACCGCTTCGCTATCGGCATCGCTGACCACCAAGCCGCAAAGATCGGTGTAGAATGCCTTAGACGCGTCGAGATCCGCCACGGTGAGCACAATGTGGCTCGAACGCGTGATGTTGAACGGCGGATGAAGAACGATATCGTCCATGCTCATGGACCTGCCTCCCAGGGTCATTGCTGACTTTTCTTGGTAGGCACGTTGAGCGCGTGCTGAAGTTTGCCTCAACTGAAGCTGGCGTTTTTGTTCACATAGCGAAAACTAAAATCACCCAGCCCGGATGCGCCCACCGACAAGCAAGAGCCTGTCCGTAATGTGAAAAAGAGTGGGCTTTTACCTTGAACAATCAACGATTGTGACTGCTGCTGGCACCAAACAAGATTGGGAAGAGGAAGCCCTAAACGTGTCGAAACGTCAGAGCATCTACGTCGATAGCTTCGTCCATAAAAACCCGACACCGGCTGCGTGCCGGATCGGTGACATTGTTTACTCGGGCGGTATTCATGGCTTCGACCCCGAAACAATGGCAACCTCGACTGAGGGCATGGAAAAGCAATGCGAGCTGATGTTCGGCCATGTGCGGACCATCGTGGAAGCGGCGGGCCTGACCACGGATGACATCATCAAAATCACCATTTTGATGAAAGACCGCTCGCAGCGCGACATGGTCAATCCGCATTGGGTGAAAATGTTCCCCGATCCGCAGAACCGCCCAACCCGGCAGGCCGTGCAGGCGGATTTGCAGGGAGGAATGCTGGTGCAATGTGATTTTGTGGCCGTCGCCAGCAAGTAACCACTCAGGGCTCGATCGGAAGATCGGGCCTTTCTCTTTCGGCTGCCAGAAAGACAAATAGGGCCCGATCCGAAGATCGAGCCCCGAGCTCCGGGAGGGAGCTTGTTCTTATTGAGCGGCAGCGAGGGCCGCGCGGTAGGTCGCAATTGCAGCGTCTGGATCGGCGAGACCTTTCGACTTCGCGAGTTCTTTCCAGTTTTCAAGCTGGCCAGCCAAAATCGGCGTAATGGCTTCCACCAATCCTGCCGATGGCTCAACCTGAGCCAGATGATCAAACTTGGCAGCAACTTCGACTTCACGCGCATCAACGGCTGCGCCTGTGCGGGCTGGTAAACCTTCAGCAGCGCGGACGATTGCAGCACGCTGCTCGTCGTTCAGCTCGTTCCAACGCTCTTCACGGATAACCACCGCAAAAGAGATTGAACCCAGACCACCATCAATCTTGGTCTGGAAACGGGCTTCTTCCAGAACGCGAGCCGAGTTGGCGGAGTCTGGTGTGATCACCAAGCCCTCAACAGTGCCCTTGCTGACGTTCTCATGCAGACTGGTGAAGGGCTCCATAACCGGCACGCCACCAAGACCGGTGACGATTTCGCTCATCGCGCCCGGTGGGGTCCACAGCTTCATGCCCTGGAAATCGGCAACCTCTTCCAGAGGCTTCTTGATCGACATGAACTGGCGACCTGGGAGGGCATGCACCGAAAGAACAACCAAGCCCTTGTATTCGTTCAAGGGTTCAAAGTGCTCTTTATAGGTGGCCCAGAGCGCCTGCGAGGCAGCGGACGCCGATGGGGCGTGGCCGGGCAGATCGGCAATACGGTTGAGCGCAACAATCTGCGGGACAGTATTGGTTGGAATGAAGGCCATGTCGGAGATGCCATCAAGGATCATCTCATATTGGCGATCAATCGGGGCCAACGACACATCAGGGATGTGGATGTCGATGTCGCCCTTACTTTCCGCTTCGATACGCTCAGCAAATTCGCGCACGGCGACTTGCTGAGTGACTTCAAAAACCGGCAGGTAAGTGTTGAAAATAATTTCCGTTTGGGCGGCGACTGGGGACGAAAACGCCCCCAGCGCAGCCAAAACAGCCAAGCGCTTCAGTAGTGTCATTCTCTCCTCCTTGAATGACAGGTTGATGGATTTAAATGGGCTGGACCAAGGTCTCGATGATCGACTGCGTGGTGGCCACGTTGTCGAAGTCTTTAAGACGGCCCTTCTCCCATTCGCCGATGTCCACACAGGCCTGAATAACCCGGCGGCAACGATCGTAACGGCGCTCGAAGTAGCTGGTGAAAGCGGCTTCGTAATCGTCGTGTTCGGCGAGTGCTTCCGCGAGCACGACACCATCTTCGATGGCCTGAGCAGCGCCCTGCCCCATGTGCGGAAGGAATGCGTGTGCGGCATCGCCGATCATCACGAGACGGTCGCGGTGCCATGGGCCATCAGCAATCATCCACTCAATGGGGCGCAGCACGATATTGGCATCATCGGAGATGTAACGATCGCGCACCGCGCCGGTCAGGCCGCCAAAGCCCTTGAGCTGCTCGCGCAGGACCGCTGGCAATTCCGCGGCCTCATAGCGAACCGACTTGTCCCAACTGGTGTTGAAGAACATGTAGGCCAAGTCTGGACCAATGGGCACGAACCCGGCCATGCCGTGGGGTGCGTGTTGAAGAATGATACGGTCAATCTCCATCTCCCCGTCGATGACGCGTGGAATGTTGACGCGGAATGCCGACTGGCCGTTGTACGCGGGCTTGGTGTCGTCGCCAGTGATGTCTTCGCGGAGCTTGGAATAGGTGCCGTCCGCCGCAACCATCACATCATAATGGGCCGCTGTGTCGTTCGAGAACACCACATCGACGCCATGTGCGCCCTGCTCGTAGCTGGAAACAGTGGTCGAATAGGCAATGTTGACGCCGACGTCATTGGCCCGCGTGGTCAGAATTTCGTGCAGCTTTGGACGGGTAATGCCATTCATGGGCGGAAGGTTAGAACCGGGAATGGTCGCACCCGGCATCTGACGAACTTCGACGCCTTCTGCATTCAGGGTCTTACCCCAAGCGCGGGTGGAATAGCCAAATTCTAAACACTGCTGCGCGCAACCAATAGCATCCAGAGCGCGTAAGGCGTTGAAAGGCTGAATAATGCCGACGCCAAAAACCGATGCATGCATATCGGAGCTGCGTTCGATGACGTCGACGGCAAAGCCCTTGCCACGCATTGCAATAGCCGTTGCGAGTCCACCGATCCCGCCTCCGACAACGAGAACTTTGATTTCCTTCATCGGAAACCTCCTCCCTAGAGTTCCTTTGTTGCCGCCATTAGGAAACCTGGAAGTTTCCCAAGTCAAGTATCGGATATCGGGGGAATTCTTTGGACGGAATGAGGGTGGGTTTTGGCGCTAAGGTGCAGGTTCGGCGCGGAAAAACTGGCTGGATTTCTGTATTTTCCGCGTGGATTTCGCGGACAAAAAGGCAAAACCATGGGTCTGACAGACCACCTGTGGGAGCATTTGCGGCACCACAAAGGATGGAAAGAAAATATCTTAGTTTCAGATACTTAGACGAGAGGTCGGAGTGTCAGCTTTGGCGACACACAAAGTTTTGGGTCTTCACCAACGATCTTGAGACTTTTCCAGTATATGGACAAGAATAGGTTCGGGCGGTGTCTTACCGTGCACAGTCGGTGAAAAGAGCGGCGAATAAAGCGAAGGCAGTGAGTATGGCACGTGTCGGCCGGCCAGTGACGATGGCAGCAGAAGAACGACGTGAACTGGTCTTTGAACATGCGGAACGGTTGTTCTGTGACAAGGGCTATTCCGGCGTAACGATGACCGAAATCGCCAAGGCAGCGGGCATGAGCAAGAAGACGCTCTATGTGATGTTCGCTGACAAAGAAGAACTGCTGCGCGAGCTGGTGTCGTCCTCTTACTTGTGGGACGCCGGGGCATCGCAGGCCGTGGCGCATGACCCGGTGGACGAAGTGCGCCAGCGATTGCGCATTATTTCAAAGCATGTGCTGTCGCCCCGCCACATCAATCTGTGTCGGCTCGCTGTTGGAGAGAGCATTTCCAAGAACGGGATTGCGGATACGTTTCTGGAGCTGGGTATTTATCAAAGTCGCGCGTCGCTTGTGGAAGCGATCGACCGGATACCGGAACAACGCAGACGCGTTGCTCTCAGCTCCAACCTCATCGCTGGCATGCTGTTTGGCGCGACCTGCAGCGTCAATCTGATGACTGCCATGCTCACCGGCAATAATCCGGTGATGCAGAAAATTGCCGAGTCTATCGACGTGGTGATCAACGCGGTTTTTGTTCTGGACGAAACAGCCGTCCGCGCCGATTGAGATCAGTGCTGCTCAGCGAAATATTGCTCAATCACCTTGAGCGTTTTCCGGTAGTGACGCTCCAATAGCCCTGCGGCCTCATCGCCATTTCCGGCCATTGCGGCTTCAGCGATCGCCTTGTGCTCATCATCATAATCGGTGCGGGGCTTATGCGATGAAGCGGCAACTGCGCGATAGCGGTCCGATTGTTCCCGCAGGTCATCGCAGATCGCCATAATTTTGTCTGAGCCACAGCAGGACACCAGCGCCCGGTGGAACCGGTGGTGGTAGACCTCCCACTTATCATTCCGGACTTTGCGCGCGTCATCCAAGAATCGCGGCGTGCGGGTCAGCCGATGCAGGCTTACGACAATCTCGTCGCGCCACTCTTCGGTGCCGTTGGCGATGGACCGGCGAAGCGCCTCAACCTCTAGAATACACCGGGCCTCGAGCAGATCACGCCATACTTCCAAAGATACCTGGCTGACCGAGAAGCCTTTGTGGTCCTGCAGATCAACTAAGCCTTCTGCAACAAGGCGGTTGAGCGCTTCTCGAACAGGGTTGATCGCAGTCGAAAAGCGCTGACGAAGCACTTCAATGCGCAAACGACTGCCGGGCGGCAATGAGCCCTGCAATATTTCTTGACGTAACTCCAAGGCGATTTGGCTCGCGGCCGTCAGCTTGGTCGGCTCATCAGGTTTGTCTTCGTTCATGGCGTCCCCCAGACCGGTCTGTTCTAGCGCAGGTTGACAAAGTCGCAAAATGGAATTCTATTCGAATTTATAAGAATAATCCATTATCTTGTTTGGAGGAGAAATCATGGATCATTTCAAGGGTTGGATCGCTGCATCTGCTTTCGCAATTATGAGCAGCCAAGCAGCATTTGCCGGTGACATCACCGTTGCGGTCCCAAATCCATCGGCTGTTCTGCTCCTGCCAATTATTGCCGCGCAGGGCGAAGGCTATTTTGAAGCCGAAGGCGTCAACGTCACCATCGAAGCCCTGAACGGCTCGGGTGCCGTTATTCAGGCACTGGCCGCTGGCCAGGCGCAGATCGGCAATCCGGGTGCAGGCCCGCTGCTACAGGCGCGTTCGCGTGGCGTCGAAATCACCAATATCTACCGCCTCAACCCACTCAGCTCGTTCTCGATCGTGGTCAAAGAAGGTTCGGAAATCACTTCGGCTGATCAGCTGAAGGGCAAAGTCATCGGTATCGGTACCGCTGACGGGTCTGAATCGGCGTTTGCGCGCTCGATCTTGACCGAAGCCGGCCTTGAAGAAGGTAAGGACTTCACCTTCCTCGTGGTTGGTGATGGTGGCCAGGCTACGGCCGGTTTCCTGCGCGGCGATATCGATGCCTATGCGGCAGCGACCAACGACGCGGCAATTCTGAACGCCCGTGGCGTCAAGCTGACCAACATCACACCGGACAAGTTCAAGACCTTCTTCGGCAACGCGCTCGCAGCGATGCAGCCGTATCTGGATGAGAACAAGTCCGACGTTGAAGCCTTCGGCCGCGCTGTGGTCAAGGGTGCAAAGTGGGCTGCTGATCCGGCAAACCGCGAAGCTCTGATCCAGCACATTGGCGCTGAAAACCCGCAGGAAGTTGAGGACAAAGAGTTCGCGAATGCGCTGATCGACCAGATCATCATTCGTCAGACCCCGTTCGATGCTTCGCTCGGTTATGGCTATCAGGACCTCGACGCCTGGAAGGCATGGGAAGAAAGCCTTGTGGCCTCCGGCGAGCTGGAAAAGCCACTGGAAGACCTCAGCGTCGTCTACACCAATGACTTCATCGACACTTGGAACGGCAAATGACGCAGTCCCCTTCTGTGGGTCTGGAAACAACAAACGCAGGAGCTTCGGCTCCTGCGGTCTATCAGGTCCGCAACCTCCAAAAGGCCTTCGCTCGACAGGCCGTTACCGCGCTTGAAAATGTGAGCTTTGACCTGCCGCGTGGCAGTTTCACCTCGGTGATCGGCGCGTCGGGTTGCGGCAAATCTACTTTGCTCAAGATCATGGCTGGTCTGGTATCGCCAACGGCAGGCTCAGTGATGCTGGCGGGCTCGCCCGTTTTGGGCACGCGCCCGGACATTGGGATGATGTTCCAGCAGGCGGTGCTACTGCCGTGGATGACCACGATCGAGAACATTCTTCAGCCCATTGAAATCCGTCACGGAAAAGCGGCTGCACGCGCGCAACGGAGCAATGCCGAAGCGCTGATGGAGCTGGTTGGTCTGCAGGGATTCGAAAACGCTTATCCCAAAGAGCTTTCGGGCGGGATGCAGCAACGCGCTTCGATCTGCAGAATGCTGATCACCGAGCCGCAAATCCTGCTGCTCGACGAGCCGTTCTCGGCGCTCGATGAGTTGGTGCGTGACCACATGAATATGGAATTGCAGCGCATCTGCATGGCGCGCAATGCCACGACATTCCTGATCACCCACTCGATCCCCGAAGCCGTTCTGCTGTCGGACAAGGTTTTTGTCATGGGCGCACGCCCCGGTCGGATCATGGAAGAAGTGATCATCGACCTGCCGCGTCCGCGTACGCTGGAGATGATGCTTGATCCTCATTTCGGCGAACTCGTTGCTTACATCCGCAACCGACTAGATATTGGTGTGAACCATGGGAAGTAACATCAAGGTCCTCCCGCCGCTGGTTGATACAACTGAGTTTCCATCCACCGTTTGGACCGAAAAAGTATCGCCCATCGACCGCCTGCCCCGCTCGGTCGCCATTCTCGGCTTGGGCGCGATTATCTTTGCGCTCTGGCATCTCGTGACCATGTCGGGCCTGATCAACACTGTCATCCTGCCCACACCGTTTCAGGTGTGGAACCAGATCATCACCGTCGGGCTCAATCTGGCGACCGGTGGCTATATGCTGGCCGCGCTGTGGATCACCACGCAGGAAGTGCTGATCGGATTTTTGCTCGCCGCAATCATCGGTATCGGGCTCGGCACGCTGGTTGGTGAAACCAAGTTCGGCGAACGCGCGGTGATGCCGTATCTGGTTGCCATCGACACCATGCCCAAGATTGCCTTTGCGCCGCTGTTTGTCGCCTGGCTGGGTTTTGGCCTCGAAAGCAAGATTGCTCTGGCAACCTTTGTATCGGTATTCCCGATCATCGTCGGCACGGCCTCGGGCCTGCAATCTGCGGACGAAAATGCTCACATGCTGTTCCGCACCATGGGCGCTAACCGCCTGCAAACGCTCATCCGCATGAAGTTCCCCTTTGGTCTGCCGCAGATCTTTACAGGTCTGAAGATCGGGGCTCTGTCAGTTATGGCCGGCGCAATCACCGCGGAATTCCTCGGTGGCGGCAAGGGGTTTGGTGAACTGATCCGTGTGGCTGCATCGCAGCTTGATACGGCACGCGTGTTTGCCCTCATCATCTATCTCAGCCTCGTCGGGCTATCGATGTACGCCATCGTCATGTTCACCGAGAAGCGCGTTGTCTTCTGGCAGAACCGTCGCGGAAACGACTGATAAATAAGGTTTTCTATGTCTAATCGTCTCTTTGCTGACCCGTCTTTCCCGGCAGTTCCAGTTGTCGGAACCGACGATCTCTATCCGGTTCACCGTATCTTCTGCGTGGGTCGCAACTATGCCGACCACGCCAAGGAAATGGGTGTTGAGGTCGATCGCGAGACTCCGTTCTATTTCCTCAAGAACCCGCTGGCTTTGACCGCCAATGGCTCGTCGATCCCTTATCCGCCGGGCACCGAAAACTACCACTACGAAATGGAATTCGTCGTGGTCATCGGTAAGCCGCTGTTTAAGGCGTCTATCGATGAGGTCAGTGATGCGGTGTTCGGCTACGCCTGTGGCCTCGACATGACCCGCCGCGACCTCCAGCTCGTCGCACGCGCCAAGGGTCGTCCGTGGGATTTCGGCAAGGATTTTGAACAGTCAGCTGTTTTGACAGCGATCACCCCGGCTGCGGAATTCGGTGCGATTGGCGAGCAGTCGATCTGGCTCAAGGTCGACGGCGAAACCCGCCAAGACGCAAAGCTCTCCGATCTGGTCTGGTCGGTTCCAGAGCTGCTCTCGCACCTTTCGCACTACTATCACCTGCAGCCCGGCGACGTGATCTACACGGGTACGCCTGCCGGTGTTGGCGCTATCGTTGCCGGTCAGAGCATCGAAGGTGGCGTTGAAGGCCTCGAGCCCATCAGCCTGAACATTCTAGCCGCTGAATAACGCAAACCGCTCGCGGGCCGACCGGCTCGCACCGCACCACAAGGTTTTTAGCCTCGCCCAACGGCGGGGCTATTTTTATGGCGCGGGGGTTTTTCCACGCTGCGTGATGTTTGTGCGTCAGAAGGTCTCGGCGCGGGGCGCTGTCGGCCGAAAACATGAACCACTGCATCATGTTATCAACAATCATTTCAAAACCAATGGCTTAAATCGTCCAGACTGGGGCTTGGACTCGGCGGCGAATGGCACTAGAGCACGCAAATCTGAGTTCCTAAATCAGGTTTGTATTATGCGTCTCCCCTTCGCACACTCCCTTACGCTCGCAACTGCCATCGCTTTGATCTCCACCCCGGCTTTCGCCGATCGTAGCTTTACCGATCAGATGGGTCGTGAAGTTGTTGTCGCTGATAAGATTGAGCGGTCGGTCGTTCTCTTCCATCAGGCGCTCGATGTGGTTGCACAGCTGGATGCTACAGCGCAGGTGGCGGGCGTTCTGGTTGATTGGGACAAGCGCCTGAGCCCCGGCTTCCGCAAGATCACGCCCGAGTTCATCGACATCGCCAAGCCAGGCGAATTGCGCGCGGTGAACATGGAAAGCCTGCTGGAGCTGGACCCAGATCTGGTGATCATCCCGCACTTTATGGATGCGGCCGTAATCAAGCAGCTTGAAGACGCCAATATCCCAACCATCGCGCTCGCCTTCGCGGACCTGCCGGAAAGCCAATATGGCAAGACCGACCCAGAGCTGGAAGACGAGAAGGCCGCCTACACCGCTGGTGTGACCGGGGCTGTGGAACTGCTCGGTGAGATTTACGGCAAGGAAGAACAGGCCGAAAAGCTTGTTGCGGCGATGGCAAAGGGTCGTGCGATTGCGGATGAACGCACTGCAGGCATCCCTGAAGAAGATCGCACCCGCGTCTATCTCGCCTCGTCCGAAACCAGCACCCGTGGCGCGGGCAAGTATACCGGCCTGATCATCGAACAGGCGGGTGGCTTTAACGTTGCTGGCGAGTTGCACGGCAATGCGACCGTGACCCTTGAGCAGGTCCTGGCGTGGAACCCGGAAGTGATCATCGTCGAAGAGCGTTCGGTGGAAGCCTATGAGGCGATCACCACCAAGGCCGAATGGGCCGAAATCGACGCCGTCAAGAACGGCAAGGTCTACCTGCTGCCAGAATTTGTGCGCCCGAATGGCCATCCGGCACCGGAAAGCCTCGGCCTCGGCGAAGCCTATCTCGGCTCGCTGTTCTATCCAGAACTCTATGCCGATCTCGACCTAGAAGCGATGGTTCAGGACTACTACCAGACCTTCTACCGCATCGGTTACGCGCGTGACTAATCGCGACAGCCTTGTGCGCCGGACTTTGTCCGGCGCCGCCTTGCCGATCACCTGCGTTTGCATGATCGCGGCGAGCCTTTTCGCCATGAATGCAGGCCGCTACGGCATTCATCCTGTTACTGTTATCAAAGTGATCCTATCGCGCTTCATCGACATTCCCGTCGATTGGAATGCGCGCGTAGAAACGGTCATTTTCAATATCCGCCTGCCGCGCATTGGCGTGGCCTTGCTGGTTGGCGCGTGTCTGGCGTCGAGCGGCGTGAGCTTCCAAGGCGTCTTCCGTAATCCGCTGGTCAGCCCCTTCCTGCTCGGCGTTTCCGCCGGTGCCGGTTTTGGTGCGGCTGTGGCGATTTTGCAGGGCGGCGGCACGCTGACCATTCAGCTTTATGCCTTTGCCTTTGGCGGGCTGGCAGTGATTGCCGCTGTGCTCTTGGCGCGGCTTTATAAGAATTCCAACACGCTGGTGTTGATCCTCTCCGGCACGATTACGAGCTCGGTGTTCACCGCCCTCCTCGGCCTTCTGAAATATACCGCCGACACCGAGAACAAGCTGCCGGTGATCGAATATTGGCTGCTCGGCTCGCTCTCCGCGGCTGGCACGGATGCGTTCATCAATATCGCCGTGGTGGCGATCCCGGCGATGGTGCTGGTCTATCTGCTGCGCTGGCGGCTGAACTTGCTCACCTCTGGCGATGAACAGGCGCAGCTGCTCGGCGTGAACGTCAAGCGCGAGCGCATTTTGCACATCACGCTTGGCACTCTGCTCTGTGCGGCCGCAGTTTCGACCTGCGGGATCGTCGGTTGGGTTGGGCTGGTGGCCCCGCATCTGGCGCGCATGATTGTCGGCCCCGACCACGTCAAACTCATTCCGATGTCCATGGCCCTGGGCGCGACGTTCTTGCTGATCGTCGATACGCTCGCCCGCACCCTTGTCATGGCGGAAATTCCGCTGGGCATCGTCACCGCCCTCGTCGGCGCGCCGTTCTTTGCTGTCCTGCTTGCACGTAGCGGAAAGGGTTGGTCATGACCGCCCTTGGCCTCAGCAAAGTCGCCACCGGCTATGGCAAGAACGTGCTGGTCCGCGACCTCAATTGCGAACTCGCAAAAGGCGACGTTCTCAATATTCTCGGGCCCAATGGCGTTGGTAAAACGACGCTGCTGCGCGCCATCACCGGGCTCTCCAACCCCATCAGTGGCACTGTGACACTGCTCGGCAAGCCGCTGAAAGACATGAGCATTCGCGATCGTGCCAAGGCCATTGCACTAGTTTCGCAGAGCGAGAACATGACCTTTGCGCTGACTGTGCGCGAAACCGTGCTGACAGGGCGCGCACCGCATCTGGGGCTGTTTGAACGTCCGGGCAAGAAGGACGAGGAGATCGCCTCAGCGGTGCTCGAGGTGATGGGCGTGGCCGATCTCGCCGATCGTGAACTGCCATCACTTTCGGGCGGTCAGCGGCAGATGGTGCGTATTGCCCGTGCGCTGGCCCAACAATCGCAAGTGGTGGTGCTCGACGAGCCGACGTCGCATCTCGATATTGCCAATCAGATGCAGGTGATCGCCGCAATCCAGCGCCTGCGCGAGCGTGGCAATACCGTCATCGTCACCACCCATGATCCAGAGCATGCCTTAGTCTGCGGCGGGCAAGTCTTGGTGCTGTCCAAAACACGCGGACCGGTGTTCGGTCCGGTCAGCACGACCCTTACCGAGCAGTTGCTTGAAGACACGTTCTCAGTGCCGGTTTCGAAATCCGTCACTGCCGATGGCGACGTTCTGATCGCGCCTAAATACACTCAAATTCTACGAGAGCTTTCACAATGACCAAAGCGCCAGTGGTCCTCCTGCACAATGGAGACGGAGGCGTTGCCTCCAGCTTTGAGCCAAGCGTTGCGGCCGGTGATCTGCGCTGGCTGCGTCAATCCGATGTTACAGCGGATGATCTCGCCGACGCCCAAGGTCTGATCCTGCCGCTCGCGGTCGATCAGATTGCCCTGATGGAAATCAAGCCTGCGCTAGAAGCGCTTCTGGATCGTGGCGGCCGCATCGCCATCATGTGCCATATGCTGCGGCCCTTTATCGATGGTCCGGGGATTTTCGTGCCGATGAAAAAGCCGAAGCGTCCAGACTTCAATCTCTTCCGCCTGCGCGAGCACGCCATCTTTGCTGACGTGCCCACGGAAGCGCTTGAGTCCAATAAGGGCGTGGTGGGCTTTTATGGGCGCGGCCACAACCCTATGCCGGAAGGGGCTGAAGCCATTCAGGTTTTTGGGGAGCGACAGGTTCCGGTCGACTGGATTTGGGAGCGTCCAAAGGGGGGCGTGGTGTTCAACCACTCCGGCAATGACCTTTGGGTGGTGGGCAACCAGCCCGATGCGCGCAAGGCAATGGCACCCAAGCTCGTGGCTTGGTGTAAGGGAGAGATGTAATGGGCGTTGTGTTTGTAAACTCCGGTGCCTGCTTCCAGCTCGAATGCCTCGAAGGCCCGCGCTTTCGCGAGTATTTTGATCTGGCCTTGCGTCCGGAAGAGCTCTCCGCCGAAGCGCTAGAAGGGCATGATGTGCTCATCATTCCATGCCACACGCCGGTGCATCGCATCTTGGCCAAGCAGCAGGTTCTACTCGATTTTCTGGAGCGTGGCGGGACGCTGTTCGCCAGTGGCCGCAGCAAGAATGAGCAGTGGCTGCCAAATGTCAGCTTTGACCCCTGCCCGACCAATTTTTGGTGGTGGCTGACGCCGGGTGAAACGCTCGGGACAGAAATCGCCAAGCCTGAGCACAGCCTCTTCCAATACATCGACCACAAGGCGATCACCTGGCATCTGCACGGCTTCTACAATGTGCCAGAAGGCGCTGAAGTGTTGGCGACTGGCCCTGACAATCGGCCGATCCTTTACATCGACGATGTGACGACCAAGGGGCGCATGATCATCACGAGCCTTGATCCATTCTCGCATCACGGCCGCCATTTTATGCCGTCGGCCACACGATTCTTGGATGGTCTGCTTCCCTGGCTGCGCACGAAAGACGCGATCCGCGCCCGCTAACGCATAAACGACCCCGATTGAGCGGCGCATTCTGCGCTGACCCGAGTCATTTTGGGCGCTGTGACATTCCTGTGATGTCGTAGCGCCCAAGTTTCTTTGGGGCTAGGACTTCACCCAAAAAGCCATGCGCACCAAAGAGGTGGCGCTAAAAACGCCCAAAAACACGCACTCAACCCCGACGAAAATACTTTCTTGTCAGTAGAAAGAAAGTATGAAAGATATTTCCGATCTGTGGGGGAATTGGGCTGTGAAAAGCACGTCCGGGAAATTGCTGACTATGCTGCGCGATGGCGGTGCACAGTCACGTGCTGATCTGGCAAGGGGTATCGGTGTCTCCGCATCGGTGCTGACCAAGCTGGCGGCCGCATCCATTTCCCGCGGTCTGGTTTTAGAAGCCGACACGACAGCGCCTAGCCCAATGGGCCGTCCCCCATCCCTGCTCGCGTTCAACCCCAGTGGCGCTTACGTCATTGGCGCCAATATTGGCTATGGACGCATTAGCGTTGCTTTGGTGGACTCTGCCCTGACCGTGCAGCAGACAGCCAGCGCCAACTTCGATCAGACGAAGACGACAGTCGACGACATGATTGATTTGGTGAGCAAAATTTCTAATAGGCTCATCGAAGACAGCCAGCTCCCGCGCACCAGAATAGCCGGTGTTGGTGTGGGCGTTCCGGGTAAGGTCGACGCGGCCAAGCGCTCAAATCTTTATTCGAAACTCGAACGCTCTGGGCAAGCAGTGCCCTTCGCGGACCGTATCGAACAGAGACTGGCTTTGCCGGTCGTGCTCGAACACAACGCTTCGGCCATTGCCTTGGCGGAAGCCATCTATGGCGCCGGGGCGGGCAATGCTTCGGTTTTGCATATCTATATGCGATCCGGTCTTGGCGCGGGCCTTGTGCATTTCCGTAATGGCGAAGCCAATTCGCCCGGCCCAATCGAAATCGGTCATGTGGTGGTCGAGCCGCACGGCCTGAGCTGTGTGTGTGGCACACGTGGCTGTCTGGAAGCCCGCTTCTCTGAACCGGCGCTGTTGTCGGCGCTACAACTCGATCACGTCCCCGAAGAGGGATTGATCGCGGCTGCACGCGCCAATGCTGAGGTTTGGGCCCTGCCCTACGAGCAATTCGTACAGACCCTTGCCACATCCATCACCCTGCTCGGCCCCGATCTGATTTTGCTCGGCGGCCATTTGGGCGAGGCACCACAAGAATTCATCGATCAGCTCAAGTCTGATCTCACCCCACGTCTGATGCGCCAGTTTGAAGGCGTTCGGATCGAACGTGCTCACTTAGTGCCCGATGCTGGCGCCCTTGGGGCTGCCTGTGTCGCGCTCGAGAAATATGTCTTTGAAGGATAGTTCAATGGGAGATACCGAAGCTGCGCCTCCAGCGCGTAAATCAGGCTTCACCGTGGACAGATCAGCTGTGATGCTGACCACGCTGTCTATCTCTGGTGGTCTGGCTCTCTGGTGGATTGCTACGTCGCTGACCACCACCCCTTTGCCCGGCCCCGTAGAAGTACTCGAACGGTTCATTCGCTCGTTTAGCTCTGGCCAGTGGTGGGTGGACGTGCGCGCGTCGCTGACACGCGTTCTCACCGGCTTTGCCCTTGGCGTACTCCTTGCGATCCCCGTCGGGTTCTTGATGGGGTGGTATAAGGTTGCGCGTGGTCTGATCGATCCTTGGATCCAGTTCTTCCGCGTGATCCCACCACTGGCGATCATTCCGCTCGCTATCGTGACCATGGGCATCGACGAAACGCCCAAGATCTTCGTGATCTTCTTGGCCTCGTTCCTGTCGTCGGTTGTTGCAGCGTATCAGGGCGTGATCAGCGTCGATAAGACCTTTATCAACGCAGCCCGCGTTCTGGGTGCGTCGGACTGGGTCATCTTCACACGCGTGGTTATCCCAGCATCGACACCGTTCATTCTGGTTGGTTTCCGTATTGGCCTCGGCTCCGCATGGGCAACCGTTGTGGCCGCAGAACTGATTGCAGCGCAGGCGGGCCTCGGCTTCCGCATGCAGCAGGGCCAGCTCTACTACGATCTGCCGGTCATCTTCGTATCGCTGATTTCTATCGGCGTACTGGGCCTGATCATGGATCGCGTCGTCAGCTTCACCGAGCGCAAGCTGACCGTCTGGCAGGAAAGAATCTAAGCATGTCGAACACGCAAGACGTCAAAATCCGTTTTGAGAATGTTGGCCGTGAATTTGGCACCGATAAGGGCAATTTCACCGCGCTGCAAAATCTCAATCTCGATGTTTACGATGGCGAGTTCATCACCGTTGTAGGGCCTTCCGGTTGCGGCAAGTCCACAGCCATGAACATTGTGGCCGGCCTGCTCGATGTCACGAGCGGCCAGTGCCTCGTTGACGGTGAACCCGTCAACGGTCCGGGCCCCGACCGTGGTGTGATCTTCCAGCAATACGCGCTGTTCCCATGGCTCACCGTTCGCGAGAACGTTGAGTTTGGCCTCAAGCTCAAGGGCATCGACAAGGCAGAGCGCCGTCGCATTGCGGACCACTATATCGGTCTCGTGGGCCTCAGCGACTTCGCCGATGCGCTGCCCAAAATGCTCTCGGGCGGCATGAAGCAGCGCTGCGCGATTGCTCGTGCCTATGCGGTGAACCCAAAGGTTCTGCTGATGGATGAGCCTTTCGGTGCGCTCGATGCGCTGACCCGCGTCCGTATGCAGGATCAATTGCTCGACACCTGGTCTAAAGAACGCCGCACGGTGATGTTTATTACCCACGACGTTGACGAGGCCGTCTATCTCGCCAATCGCGTAATCGTCATGGCTGCCCGTCCGGGCCGCCTGCAGGAGGTCATCAATGTTGATCTCCCCTACCCGCGCAATGACGAACTGCGTCTGTCGCCAGAATTTGCGGAAATCCGCAATAAGGTTTGGCACGCTGTTTACTCGCAGCCAAGCCATTCATAAGAAAACTCAAGGGAGAGTGATGATATGAAAAAGCGTAGCTTTATCAAGTTGATGGCAGGGATTGCCCTGACCGGCGTTTGCCTCGTGCCCGTTTCGGCTCAGGACCTGACCCCAATCCGCATGGGCTATATCGCTGACTACTTCGGCAGCAGTGTTGCAGCAATTGCGACCAAGCAGGACCTGTGGACCAAGCATGGTCTTAAGGCTGATCTGAGCGTCTTCACCAACGGCCCGATCCAGGTTCAGGCTCTTGGCGCTGGTTCGCTTGACTTTGCTTACATCGGACCAGGCGCTCTGTGGCTTCCTGCTTCCGGTCAGGCCAAGGTTATCGCGATCAACGCGCTCGGCTCGACCGACCGCGTTATTGCCCAGCCAGGCATTGAGTCGATGGAAGACCTTCGCGGCAAGCGCGTCGCTATCCCAGAAGGCACTTCGGGCGACATGCTGATGCGCCTCGCGCTTGAAGAAGCAGGCATGACCCTTGCTGACATCGAGCCGATCATGATGGACCCAAGCACCATCGTGACCGCATTTGCCTCCGGTCAGGTCGATGCAGCTGGCATCTGGTACCCATTCGTTGACATCATCCGTCAGCGTATTCCAGAGCTGAAGGAACTGTCGTCCAACGCCGACTTCTTCCCGGCTGTGGCTTTCCCAAGCTCGTTCATCGTCTCCAACACCATGGCTGAAGACGGCGACACCATTCGCAAGGTCAACGCGGTAATCAAGGAAGCCATCGACTTCCGCCGTGACAACCTCGACGAGTCCGTCACCATCACCGCAGATTTCCTTGGCGTTCCAGTTGAGCCATTGCAGGCAGAAGCTTCGCTTGCGACCCAGCCAAACTCGGAAGAGCTGGTTGGCCTGACCATCAATGGTTCGGTCAATTCCTGGCTCGACACCATGGCGCAGCTCTATGTGACCTTCGGCAAGGTTGAGAGCGTTCAGCCAGCGTCTGAATTCTACCTCGGCGATTTCTACGCCAAGTAAGCCCATCGGCTGAAATCCACACGGTCTTCGCTGCCTTCATCGGCAGCGGAGACCCAGACTGTCTCTCTTTTTGGATACTAAGTTGATGACGACAACTCGACCCAATATCGTGTTCATCATGGCCGATGATCATGCTGCAAGCGCAATCTCTTGCTATGGCTCGGGCCTGAATGCCACGCCCCATATTGATCGGCTGGCACAAGAAGGCATGCGTCTCGACCACTGCTACGTCACCAACTCTATTTGCACACCAAGCCGCGCCTCGATCCTCACGGGCACGTATAACCACGTGAACGGCGTCACCACGCTGACCACCGACCTCGATAATCGCTTGCCGAATGTGGCGCGTTATCTGCAGGCGTCGGGCTATCAGACCGGCATGTTCGGCAAGTGGCACCTCGGCGAAGGCAAGGCTCACCAGCCCACCGGCTTTGATCAATGGTCGGTTCTTCCGGGCCAGGGCGACTATTTCGACCCGGTCATGATCGACAGCAATGGGCCACATGTTGAGCCCGGCTACGCCAGCGACATCATCACCGACAAGACAATCGCGTTTATGGAGCAGTGCGACCGCGAGCGCCCGTTCTTCGTGATGTGTCACCACAAGGCGCCGCATCGCCCATTCGTGCCGCATCCGCGCTATCGCGAGCTTTACACCGAAGATCTGCCGATCCCAGAAACTTATGACGACGACTATTCCAACCGCGCTTCGGCGGCGGAACTGGCGCGTATGCGGGTTCGTCAGGACATGACCTACGAAGACTTGGGGCTGGTACAGCCTGAGGGCGGCGACGAAGTCGGCAGCGCTATTCGCAGCGAAAACGGCGCAATCAGCCGCAACGTTCCCGATCTGGAAGACGTGTCCGGCCTCGTACTGATCTGCAAGGACACTGGCACCAATTTCACCTTCAAGACCAAGCGCGAACTCGATGTGTTCAAGTATCAGCGCTACATCAAGCGCTATCTGCGCACGGTCGCGGGCATTGATGACAATGTTGGGCGCCTGCTCGACTATCTCGACAGCAATGGCCTGACCGAAAACACCATGGTCATCTACACCTCCGACCAGGGCTTCTTCCTCGGTGAACATGGCTGGTTTGATAAGCGCTTCATGTATGAAGAGTCGCTGCAGATGCCGTTCGTCATCCGTTACCCAGAGGGTATTGCGCCACAGTCGGTGACCAAGCGCATCGCATCGAATGTCGATTTTGCCCCGACATTCCTTGATTACGCTGGCGTGCAGATCCCGAACTTCATGCAGGGCGTCAGCATGCGTCCGATCTTGGAAAAGACCGACGATGCGAGCTGGCAGGATCTGGCCTACCATCGCTATTGGATGCACAAGGACTATTACCACAACGCCTTTGCGCACTACGGCATTCGCGATAATCGCTACAAGCTGATCTATTGGTACAATGATGCGCTCGACCAGCCCGGTGCATTCAATGGCGATGAGCCACCTGAATGGGAATTGTTCGACTGCCAGAGCGACCCGAAAGAACTGGTCAATCTTGCCAATGATCCGAAGTATCGTGAGATTTTCCTAGCCATGCTGGAAAAGCTGGATCACAAGATGACGGAAATCGGCGATATCGCAGAACACGATAGTGCCGCTATACGCGTCCAAAGCTAAGATGATCCGTCGCCCATAAAATGAGCCAATGTTGCCGCCCGCCATCGCCGAATGCCACTAGTCTCCTCCCGGAGCAGACGACTGCCACCACAGTCTCTGCTGCCGAGGTTTCGGTCGGCGTCGTAGCGATTGCGGGCGGCAAGAGTTTTGTCGGCACCAACACACCGGCCATTGAGCAGGATGGTGAGGGGCCGCAAAGAAGTGTTACCCTCGCCCCATATGGGATCAGCGCCACTACGGTGACGAACGCTGAGTTTGAGCGATTTGTCGCCGCCACAGGCTATATCACTGAGGCCGAGCGCATCGGCTGGTCGCCTGTTTTCGACAGCTCCCGCGAACACCTTGCGCACGCCGCCTCGGTGGGCAATCAACTGCCGTGGTGGAAGATTGTTGAAGGGGCACGCTGGAACCACCCAGAAGGGCCGCAGTCGGATCTGCGGGACCGGGAAGATCATCCTGTCGTGCAAGTCTCGTGGAATGATGCGAACGCTTATGCCCGTTGGGCGGGTGGGCGACTGCCCACCGAGGCGGAGTGGGAACATGCAGCCCGAGGTGGCGCACATCCACAGCGTTTTCCCTGGGGCGATGCAGAACCAAGCGACAGCGATATTTACTGCAATATCTGGCAGGGCAGCTTCCCGCGGCACAATAGTTTGACCGACGGCTATCTACTGACAGCGCCCGCAAAGAGCTTCGAACCCAATAGTTTGGGGCTCTACAACATGGCGGGTAATGTTTGGGAGTGGACGCAGGACGCGTTCAAAATTCGCTCTCTGAGCAAGTCGGCCAAGCTTCGCAATGCCAGTGCGGCACAGCACAAAGAGAAAGTACTCAAAGGAGGTTCGTTCCTTTGTCACATCTCCTATTGCTACCGCTATCGGATTGCGGCACGTATGGCCATGTCGCCGGATAGTGCGGGATCAAATGCAGGCTTCCGCCTTGCATTTTCGAGCCGCACGTGATGTCCAGCACACCTCGCATGTTTATCGCTCTCGAGTGGTTAGCCTCGGCGCTTTAAGCGCCTGTTTTTAATATCGTCCCCGGTGCGCAATGCCCATCTATCTGCCTATCGCTGAACTCTCCGTCGATCTGTTTTTCCTGATCGGTATCGGTGCCGCGATCGGCTTCATTTCGGGTCTGTTTGGTGTTGGCGGCGGCTTCCTGATGACGCCGCTGCTGCTGTTTTCTGGCGTGCCCGCCGCAGTTGCCGTTGCTTCGGTTACAGCGCAGGTTGCCGCTTCCTCAACGTCCGGGGCAATTTCCTATTTCCGCAAAGGCGGGATAGACTTCAAGCTTGCCGCCTATCTCGTTGGCGGGGGCGTCGGCGGATCGATTGCGGCTATCGGCGTTCTGGCTCTGCTGCGCCAATGGGGTCAGGTCGATTTCTTCATTGCTATCAGCTATGTGGTGCTGCTTGGTTTTGTCGGCTCGTCCATGCTGTTTGAAAGCGTTCGCGCGATCATCCGCGCGCGCCGCAAGGACTATGTGCCGACGCCGAAGCCACAGGGTTCGTCCTGGTTGCAGCGCCTGCCGCTGCGCACACAATTCCCCCGCTCAAAGCTCTATATTTCCGTCATTCCGGTGATCGGCATCGGCTTTTGCGTCGGCATTTTGGGCGCGCTGCTCGGACTGGGCGGCGGCTTTATCCTCGTCCCTGCCCTCGTTTACCTGTTGCGCGTTCCGGGCAATGTGGTCATTGGCACCTCGCTCGTCCATCTGCTCGTGGTCATGCTCGTCACCTGCGTGCTGCAGGCCGTGACCAATCAGTCGGTCGATATTCTCCTCGCCTTCTGCCTGATGGTGGGCAGCGTGGTTGGCGCGCAATTTGGCGCCTCCGCTGGTCAGACGATCAAGGGTGAGCAATTGCGGGCGCTGTTGGCTCTGCTGATTTTGCTGATTGCGACGCGCTTCGGCTTTTCGCTGTTCACCATGCCAGCCGACCCGTTCACCGTCACAACCATTGGGTTTGGAGAAACACTGTGATGTTCTCCCGCCTCCGAAAAACCATCGCCGCCACACTGCTGATTATCGCTGCCGCCACAGCACCCGTCGCAGCGCAGGGCCTGGTTCTGGCCAATTCGGACCCCGTCGTTGCCGTCCACTCCAATTTTGCAGGCCAGAGTTTTACCCTCTTCGGCGCGATCGACCCGGCTGCGCACAATCTTCCCGCTGACACCAGCTATGACGTCGTGATGGTGATCAAAGGTCCACCGCATGACCAACGTGTCAGCATGAAGGGGCGCGAGCTTGGGGTGGTGCTGACCACCGACATGACGATGTATAAGGGCGTCCCAAGCTATTACGCCATTTTGTCCAATCGACCGCTCAACGTCATCCTGCCGGAAGGTTTGAACGAGCGGCCTGACTTCAGTCTGCTGCGCGTCGTGGAAGCCTCCCATCTGTCGGGACCACAAGAGCTCAACAGCGAGTTTGTGCGGATCAAAACCAAGGGCGGCACCTATAGCGAGAACGCTATGGGCGTGGTGTTTCTCTCCCGGACCGGCTTTGCCGCGCGCATCTCCCTGCCCTCACACGTCTCCAACGGGCTCTACATTGCGCAGGCCTATCTCTACGCCAATGGCGAGCTCATAACGGAAACCACCACGCGATTTGCGGTTCGCACCGAAGGGTTCGAGCGCATGCTGGTGGATAGCGCACGCAATCACTCTCTCCTCTACGGTCTCGCCGCAGCATTCCTCGCTCTGTTCACTGGCTGGCTCGGTGGCGTTGTCTTCCGCCGCTAAACGAGGCTTCGTTTAGGATCTACGACTTAGCTCCCAAAGAAAAATGCGGCAAGCTGGCCACAAGACAGCGCGCAGATGACCGCGTGCGCGCCCGGCGGCCGAATTGCGACCTCGCGCGTTGCGCGGAAAACGCAGCACCCCTCTTTTACTAATATATCAGAGCCTTCCGGAATGTGCATTTCTTCGGCACTTTCGTGTACCGACAGACAGGCTGTCTACAGCTAAACTGCTGGCGTTTGGCGCGCTGTGACGCTGACAAAGTCCAGATATCCGCGCTTCTGCGAGGGGCAGAGCATCCATCAAATCAACGCGACTTCCCCATAGACACCTATGGAGAATGCCAATACCATCAGATGGTTGTAGGAGGATTTTCGCTTCCCACCCTGTGTGGCGAGGCGTGTTTTCCCTAGAATTTAAGTCATTTCGACGTTCCGAATTCATTAGCATTTCTAGAATCCCGGAGACCTCATGTTCAAATTACTCAGCCTGACCTGCTGCGCTGCTGTATTAGCCAGCTCATCCATTGCCCTTGCTCAGGACGCCGCGCCAAAGCCGGAGGAGCTTCCCTTCGTTGCCGGCATGCCAGTGGGCATAGTGGACAGGGAGGGCGCGCATACTCCGGCCTCTGATAATGTGAAGGTCTTTGGCGCCATCGTCAGTGCAGAAAGCTGCTCCTATGACGAGACGAGGAATTTGGTTATTGCGGTGAACCGTGGTGCGCCACAGAACCGTTTCCCGAATGATGGTTTCGTCTCGCTCATCAATCACGACGGGTCCGTCCACACCCCGCGCTGGATCGGCGCCAACCGCAACGGCCTCACTCTCAATGAGCCGTTCGGCAGCGACATCCATGAGGGCATTCTCTATCTCGCTGATAGCGATGGCGGCACCGCCGAGGACGATCCACGCACAGCCGTGATCCGCAAGTTTGACATTGCGACCGGCGCGCCCGTCGGCGAAGTGCCAGTGGCTGGTGTCGCTTGGCTCAATGACATTGAAGTGGCCAGTGACGGTACGATCTACGGGTCAGACACCGGCATGGGCCCAGCGGGTACGCCACAGCGCATTTTCAAGGTTACACCAGAAGGTGAAACCAGCGTATTCCTCGAAGGCGCGCCACTGGCCCTGCCCAATGGCGTCGGCATCGACAATGACGGAAACATCGTGATCGCCAATATGGGTGATGACGCTGTTCTGACCTTCTCCGTCGATGGCGAACTGCTCAACACGGAAAAAGCGGCGCAGCCAGGCAGCGATGGCCTCGTTATCATGGCTGACGGCACCAAATATGTGAGCAGCGTCATGCAAGGCGGGATCTCGAAGATGGTGCCAGGCGCTGAAGCTGAGCTGATCGCAACCGGCATCCCGAGCGCAGCCTCCATGTGCTACGATGCTGAAGCCAATCAGCTGGTTGTTCCGCTCAACAACAACAACGGCTTGGCATTTGTGCCACTGAGCTAACATCCGGCTTTTGAGTGTCCCAAACTGAGCGCCGCATTGGTACAGCGCTCAGGGATGGCCAGACACTTCATCGGTTAAAAGAAAAGGCGGCCTCAAGGGCCGCCTTTTCCATTTTGCTTATTCTGCTGGCTGCAAGGCAGCTGGCTTTTCGGAAGCGGGTGGTGTTGCCACAACTTCACCAGACAGCGCCTTATTCATCTGCTCAACGTCCAGCTCGCCTTCCCAACGGGCCACGACCAGACACGCAACGGCATTGCCGGTGAGGTTGGTCAGTGCGCGGCATTCGGACATGAAGCGGTCGATGCCGAGGATCAGCGCCATGCCTGCGATTGGCACGGATGGAATAACCGAGAGGGTTGCCGCCAGGGTAATGAAGCCCGCGCCAGTGATGCCTGCAGCGCCCTTCGAGCTCAACATCGCCACCAACAGCAGGATGATCTGATCCCAAAGCGAGAGCTCAATGCCAGTCGCCTGCGCGATGAACAGCGCCGCCATGGTCATGTAGATATTGGTGCCGTCGAGGTTGAAGGAGTAGCCAGTCGGGATCACCAGACCAACAACCGACTTCTTCGCACCAGCGTCTTCCATCTTCTGCATCAGAGTTGGGAGAGCAGCTTCGGAGGAAGACGTGCCGAGAACGAGCAGAAGCTCGTCCTTAATGTAGCGGATGAGGGCGAAAATGGAGAACCCATTGTACTTCGCCACTGCGCCGAGGATGACCACGACGAAGAGGAAAGAGGTCAGGTAGAAGGTGCCGACAAGCAGCGCCAGATTGGCAATGGAACCAATGCCATAGCGACCGATGGTGAAGGCCATAGCGCCGAAGGCACCGATTGGAGCGGCCTTCATCAGGATCGAAACGATCTTGAAGATTGGTGCAGTCAGGGTCTGGAACAGGTCCAGCACCGGCTTGCCACGTTCGCCAACGGCGGCGAGAGCCACACCGAACAGGATGGCGACGAACAGAACCTGCAGGATGTTGCCGTCAGCGAAGGCGCTGACCATGGTGTCGGGGATGATGCCCATCAGGAAGCCTGTGATGGTGCTATCATGCGCCTTGTCCGCATAGCCCTGCACTGCAGCCTGATCGAGCGTTGCTGGATCGATGTTGAGGCCAGCGCCGGGCTGAACCAAATTGGCAACGATAAGGCCAACGATCAGCGCCAGGGTAGAGAAGGTGAGGAAGTAGATCATCGCCTTGCCAACGACCTTACCAACCTTGCTCAGATCGCTCATGCCAGCAATGCCTGTGGCAACGGTGAGGAAGATCACCGGCGCAATGATCATCTTCACCAGCTTGATGAAGGCATCGCCGAGAGGCTTCATTTCTGTGCCGATGGCCGGCCAGAAGTGGCCGAGCAAAATACCGACAACGATTGCGAAGATCACCTGCACATAGAGGTGCTTGTAGAGAGGTATCTTTGGGGCAGAAGAGTCTGCCATTGAATGGGGCATCATGGTCTCACTCCCGTAGGGGGGCCGCAGTTGCGCGGCTCGTTGTGCTCCCACTCCTTTCGCAACTAGTGTGCCAGTTACCGACTTCACCCCTATCTCTCTGATAAACCGTCACAAAACTTCCAAAGAACTGCCACATTACGCGAGTTTGTGCGTAAATCCACACATCGTGAATTGCAGTTTGTGCGAAAATCCGCACAAGGATGCGCATGGATTTTTCTCTCAAACGCATAGTCCGCGGCCCGCTTTTGCAATGGGCATTTTTGGGCGCTGTGCTGCTGGCCCTAGGCGGGGTGGCGCTGACTGTCGGCGCCTATGTTGGTGAGGCGGAAGCGGACGCCGAGGTGCTCGAGCGTGGAGACGCAACCACACAATTGCAGGTGTCGGCGCTGCTCGCAGAACTCGATAAACAGCGCGCGGTCCGCTTTCTGGTGGCCCGGGACGCCGACGTCATCGCTACCCTCAATAACGGTCAGCCATTGGCCGTCGCGGGGCTAAACCAGAAGCTGAGAACGCTCGCTGAAGGCGCTGGGGCGAGTGTGATCTATGTGATCAATGTCGCCGGCGACACCATTGCGGCGAGCAATTTCGACACTGACGAGAGCTTTGTCGGGAACAACTACCAGTATCGCGCCTATTTCCGCGATGCGATGTCGGGCGGCACGGGCCAGCTTTTCGCCATGGGAGCGACCAGCCGTGTTCCCGGGCTTTATGTGTCCGAGCGCATTGAGGGACCCGATGGCACGCTGGGCGTGGCCGTTGTCAAAATTGACTTTAGATTGCTCGAGACCCTCTGGGCGCCGGGGAATGCTGCCACTTACGTGACAGATGCCAGAGACGTCGTGCTGCTCTCAAGTGTGCCGAATTGGCAGTTTTACGCCGCCGAGACGAAGAGCGCGGCTGAAGTCGCGGGATTGCGACAAAGCTTGCAGTATCTCTCTGCGCCTTTGCGGCCCCTGCCCATTGCGTCTCATGAAGGGCGCACGGATGTCGTTGAGGCCCTCATTCCACCCCACGAGACGCCACATCAGTTTGCCCGGGTGCAGATTGCGGTCCCGACAACGGATTGGCAGCTCTCCGCACTCTTTCCAGTAGAAGCTGAGCGGGCGGCGGCGATCACCACCACGCGCTCCAATGCCTTGCTGGTCCTGGCCGCGGGGGCGGCTTTGGCCGCTCTGGCCTTGGCTTTACTGCAACGGTCGGACCGGGTCGGGCGGCGCATGGCCGATCAGCACCACGCATTGGAGCTTGCCGTCGAGACGCGCACAGCCGATTTGGCCGCGACCAACCACGCTCTGGTGGAAGTGATCAACGAACGCGACACAGCCGAGTTGAACGCGGCTCGATTGAGAGATGAGCTTACCCAAGCCAATCGCCTCGCATCACTAGGGCAAATTGCGGCCGGTGTGGCGCATGAAATCAACCAGCCATTGGGTGCCATCCGCGCCTATGCGGACAATGGGCAGGTCTTTCTACAGCGCAGTGCCAATGCCGAAGCGCTGGAGAATTTTGGGGCGATTTCGCGCCTCACGGACCGCATTACCAAGATCACCGAACACCTTCGCGATTTTTCACGGAAGGGTGGACGGAACGCGGTAATGATGGATCTGCGCAGTGCCGTGGACGCGGCGCTGAGCCTATTGGGCGCGAACATTCGGCATCAGAATGTGCGGATCGACTACACGCGGCCGCAGACAGATGTGCCGATTTTTGCAGATGAGACCGGGGTCGAACAGATCATCGTCAACCTCATCCAGAACGCCCTAGAGGCTCTTGAGGGGCGAGCGAACAAAGCCATATTCATCGCCTTTTCGAGTGAGCCCGGAAGCGTAAACCTGCGGGTGACGGACAACGGACCTGGGGTTTCGCCGGACATGGCAGAACGCATATTCACCCCGTTTTCGACCAGCAAGGCGAAGGGGCTCGGACTTGGGCTCGTGATCAGCCAAGACCTCGCACAGAGCTTTGGCGCGAGCCTGCTTCTAGACCCCAACACAGCATCCGGCGCGAGCTTTGTGCTCCGTTTTCCGAGACCGACCCCATGACCAAAACCATCGCCCTGATTGATGATGATGCCGATTTTCGCACGGCAACAGCGCAAAGCCTGACGCTGGCTGGCTTTGACGTTTTGCAGTTCGGCTCGGCGGAAGACGCCCTCAAGCAGATCGACAGCCAGTTCGCGGGTGTGGTGGTCAGCGACATTCGCATGCCGAAGATGAGCGGGTTTGATCTGTTCACCCAAATTGGCGCTATCGACGCCGCTCTGCCGGTGATCCTCATCACAGGGCATGGCGACATCGATATGGCTGTGCGCGCGGTGCAGGCCGGGGCTTACGATTTCATCGCCAAGCCCATGCCACCGCAGAGACTCATTCTCACTGTCGAAAATGCCCTCGAAAAACGCCGCCTGACACTCGAAAATCGTCGCCTCAAGACAGCGTTGATTGAGACCGAGGATAGCCTGCCTCTGCTGGGGCAAACGCCGGTGATGGAACGCTTGCGTCGGACGCTCAAGCAAATCGCTAATGCTGATGTCGATGTGCTGATTTTGGGCGAAACCGGGTCTGGCAAAGAAGTCGTGGCCAGCGCCCTGCATCAATGGAGCCGCAGATCGGTCAACGAATTCGTGCCCATTAACTGCGGCGCACTGCCCGAGAGCGTCATCGAGAGCGAGCTTTTTGGCCATGAGATCGGCGCTTTTACCGGCGCTGCCAAGCAACGTATTGGCCGGCTCGAACACTCGTCTGGCGGCACGCTGTTCCTCGACGAACTCGAAAGCATGCCACTGGCGACGCAAGTGAAGTTTCTGCGCGTTTTAGAGGTGCGCCGGATCAGCCCGCTTGGCACCAATAAAATCCGCGACTTGGATTTACGCGTCGTTGCGGCGTCGAAAGTGGATTTGGCAGAGGCCTCGCGACGCGGCGAGTTCCGCGAAGACCTGTTCTATCGCCTTAATGTGGTGAGCGTTTCCATCCCCCCACTGCGTGAACGCAGAGACGACATCCCACTGCTCTTTACGCACTTCCTCAATCGGGCGGCGAAGCGGTTCAAGGTTGAAGCCCCGGAGGTCGATAGCGTGCTCTACGATTTCCTGATGATGCATGACTGGCCGGGCAATGTGCGCGAATTGGGCCATTTCGCTGAACGGTTTGTGCTCGGTCTAGAAGAAGATCAACCGGCTCAACCTGAAACTGCCGCCCGGCTGCCCCTGCCCGAGCGTTTGGCGCGAACCGAGGCCGAGATTTTGCGCCAAACCCTCAAGATGCACGCAGGCGATGTGGCTGCCTGTTTGGCCGATCTCGGTATTCCGCGAAAGACCTTTTACGACAAGCTCAAGCGCCACGGCATTACCCGCGCGGACGCGTGAGACCTCGGCACGACGTCACCGTCCAACGACGGAAACGTCTGCCCTCGCTCAAGAACCTTTCGCACAGCATCAAAACTTAAAGATATAAAGATATCTTTATATGGATTGACGTTCGGTTGAATGTGATCGATAGTACGCAGGCCTAGGTTCTTCAGCCGTTCGCTGTAACGCGTTGAAGCTAAGAGGGAAGTTGGTGCCTCGTTTCAACGAGAAAGCCAATGCTGCCCCCGCAACTGTAAGTGGCGAGCTGACATCCAAAGTGTCACTGGGGTTATCCCTGGGAAGACGGATGGAGGCTTTGACCCACGAGCCAGGAGACCTGCCTGTGGCGAGATAACGTTCACGGGCGGGGTGTCCCAGTGTGCCGTAGCAAAGGTCGCTGCGCGGCCAGCCTTGCTATGCATTCGCGATGCCTTGCCCCCACACTTGGGGCAAACCTGTCCCAAACAGAATTAACCGCCGCCATCCGTGGCGCAGCTTTGCTTCCGTTCCCGCTGTGGGCACGGGCGTGAGACGGCACCGGTAACGGCCCAGGACGGCTTTTCGCAAAGCCAGCGCAACAGACAGTTTGGGGCAGATAAGACGATGACCAAAACCATAGAGTTCTCAATTCGCAGCATTGATTTTGACGAAAACTATGTTCCTGCCGACAACACCCGCCTGACGACCAATTTCGCCAATCTGGCACGCGGGGAAACGCGCCAGCAAAATCTGCGCAACGCGCTGAGCATGATCAACAACCGCTTCAACAGCCTAATCCATTGGGACAATGAGAGCGGTGACCGATACGCTGTCCGGCTCAAGATCATTTCCATCGATCTCAACATAGCCGACCAGAGCACGAAGACGGCGTTTCCGCTGATCGAAATGCTCCAAACTGAAATCCACGACACGCTCACCGATGCCCTTATCCCGGGCGTGACCGGCAACAGCCTCTCGTCCTATGTGCGCGACTATGATTTCAGCGTGGTGTTGGCGGCGCATAAGGCGAGCGGCGTAGGCACGAGCGTGCCCGTCGACTTTGGCGATCTGCACGGCGATCTCTTCAAGAGCCTGCTGAACTCAGACGTCTACAAGACGCACTTCCGCAAACCACCCGTGATTTGCATCAGCGCATCGAGCAGCAAAATCTACGAGCAGACCGGGAATGCGCATCCCGTGCTTGGCGTTGAATATCGTCAAAACGACTTTTCGCTCACCGACAGCTATTTCCTCAAGACCGGCCTCAAACCGCGCTTCTTCATGCCACCCAACAGTTCAGCGCCGTTTGCCTTCTACTTCACCGGCGATCTGGCGAACGATTACTCCAACCTCGAACTGGCCAGCACGATTGCCACGATGGAGACCTTCCAGCGCATCTATCGCCCGGAAATCTACAACGCCAACTCAGTCGCTGGTCGGCGCTATCAGCCGAGTTTGAACCATCAGGATTATTCGCTGACCCAAGTGGTCTACGACCGCGAAGAACGCAGCCGGCTGGGCGTTGACCAAGGAAAGTTTGCCAAAGAGCAGCTTATCGAGCCCTTCCAGCACGTCCTCAGCCAATGGGCGCGCGAAAACGCACATCGCTAAGCCCCAGAAAATCGAGACATTCCCATGACAAAACTCCTCCCCACCTCGACAGCTGGCAGCTTGCCGAAACCTTCGTGGCTGGCGCAGCCAGAAACCCTTTGGTCGCCTTGGAAACTGGAAGGCGCAGGCCTTTTGGAAGGCAAGCAAGACGCTCTGCGGTTGTCGCTGCACGAGCAGCAGCTTGCGGGCCTCGACATTGTTGGCGATGGCGAACAGACCCGCCAGCATTTCGTCACCACTTTCATCGAACACCTTTCGGGCGTTGACTTTGAGAAGCGGGAAACAGTCCGCATACGCAATCGCTACGACGCCAGTGTCCCCACGGTGGTGAGCGCTGTCAGCCGCGACAAGCCTGTGTTCGTGGAAGACGCCAAATTCTTGCGCCAGCAAACCACGCAGAAGATCAAATGGGCCCTGCCCGGCCCGATGACCATGATCGATACGCTCTATGACGCCCACTACAAGAGCCGCGAAAAACTCGCCTGGGAGTTTGCGAAAATCCTCAATGAGGAAGCAAGAGAGTTGGAAGCGGCTGGCGTGGACATCATCCAGTTCGACGAGCCAGCGTTCAATGTCTTCTTTGATGAGGTCAATGAATGGGGCGTCGCCGCGCTCGAACGCGCCATTAAAGGGCTCAAGTGCAAGACTGCCGTTCACATCTGCTATGGCTATGGCATTAAGGCCAATACCGATTGGAAAAAGACGCTGGGCCAAGAGTGGCGTCAGTATGAGCAGGTATTCCCAAAGCTGCAGAAGTCAAACATCGATATGGTCTCGCTGGAGTGCCAGAACTCGCATGTGCCGATGGATTTGATCGAACTTTTGCGCGGCAAAGATGTGATGGTGGGCGCAATCGATGTGGCAAGCACCACAATCGAAACGCCTGAGCAAGTCGCCGACACCCTTCGCAAGGCTTTGCAGTTTGTCGACGCCGACAAGCTTTACCCCTGCACCAATTGCGGCCTCGCGCCACTGTCGCGCGACGTCGCTCGCGGCAAGCTCAGCGCCCTCAGTGCGGGCGCAGCCATCGTGCGCTTAGAGCTTACATCCTAAAGCGCTCAGCCTTCGCGTGGCGGCCCGCCGCCGCCACGTCCTTGCCGCAGATATCTTCGCGCTGGTTGCCAAATCGACCCGCAAAAATTCTGCAAACATCACGACGCGGCGCGAAAACCGCGCGGCGATCGCTGGCCCCTTTTTGACTAAGAGACTGCCATGGGCACGATAGACCTTCGCTCCACCACCGTCGACAAAACCACGTTCCGCAACGGCATGGCACGCCTGGGGTCCGCCGTGAACGTCGTCACCACCCTGTTTGAAGGACAAGACTACGGCTTCACCGCTTCGGCCGTGTGCAGCGTCAGCGATACGCCAGCAACACTGCTGGTGTGCATCAACCGGGCGAGTTCGTGCTTCAAGGCGTTCGAAAATGCCGGCCAATTTTGCGTCAACACCCTATCGCCAGGACAAGAAGATTTCTCGCGTCGTTTCGGTGGCGGCACGCCAATGAGCGAAAGGTTCGCGACTGGCGACTGGCACCGTGGGCAGAGTGGAGCGCCGATTTTGGCCAATGCGGCGGTAAGCTTTGAATGCGAATTGGCAAGCTATGTCGACGAAGCAACGCACCGCATCCTATTTGGCCGCGTCATTTCCGTGCGAGAAAATAACCGGCCGGGCACCTTGCTCTATTGCAACAGGGAATATCTAAACGGGTGAGGGACGGCGGAGGCGTCTGGGCATGGGAGCTGACCTGTAAATCCCGTTGATGTCGTCTTACTTGACGAGACGTGCCCCCGATAGCGGGCCATCTGCCAGACGCTTTTCCGGGTATATGCGCGCCGTAGTGGTCGGATGGCGGTGTCCAAGCTCAGCTTGGCAACGAGCCGCTTCCGGTTGAGTTTTCTTACTCGAACTAGCGCGAGCACTTCCTTTCCGAGGGCATCAGCCCGGCGATGGTCCTCGACCTGCTTCAAAGTGAACGCGATCTGCGCCTCGGTAGACATAGGACATCACGCTTCAACTGATAAGGGAAACAGCCAGAGCAGGCCTCGGGGTCGTGATTGGGGAGTAAACTGGTTAGTCGAGCCCCAATCCTTGATCATCGAAAAACCGTACGCTTTCAGCATCCACGTCGAGAGCAAGGCTTTCGCCGCGCTGTAGCGGCCGGTCGCCGTCTAGAACGGCAAGCCATGTACTTCCGGTGGGAAGTTCTAAGTTCACCACGGTCTCATTGCCTAACCGCTCCACCAACCCGATCCGACCAACAATCGCACCCGACTGCGCCTGTTTCAAATCGTGTGGCCTAATTCCAAGGGTGAGCTTGTCGCCCGGCTTTAGTCCAACCGTCTCGCGACGAACGGTCAATCGAACGATGTCTTGCCCGCTCACTGTGACACTCGCCCCATCAACTTTTTCAACCGTGACAGGTGTGAAGTTCATCTTTGGCGACCCGATGAAGCCAGCTACAAAGAGGTTCGCTGGCTTTTTGTATAGCTCGATTGGTGAGCCAACCTGCTGAACAACGCCCCCGTCAAGAACGACGATTTTGTCGGCCAAGGTCATCGCCTCAACCTGATCGTGGGTGACGTAAATCATTGTAGCGCCGAGATCTTTGTGCAACTTAGCCAGCTCCATGCGCATGTCGACCCGCAGCGCAGCATCGAGATTGCTGAGAGGCTCATCGAACAGAAACACTTCTGGCTGACGCACGATCGCCCGGCCTATGGCGACGCGCTGTCGTTGACCACCTGATAGCTGGCTGGGCTTACGATCGAGCAGATGCTCCATTTGCAGAATGCGGGCCGTTTCACGGATCTTCTTGTCACGTATATCTTTCGGCACACCTGCGAGCTTCAGACCAAAGCCGACATTGTTGTAGACCGTCATGTGCGGATAGAGCGCGTAGGATTGGAATACCATGGCGATACCACGGTCGCGTGGTTCGACGTCGTTGACGACACGATCGCCAATGACAAGTTCGCCGCCGGTGATTTCCTCTAGGCCCGCGATCATGCGCAGAAGCGTAGATTTCCCGCAGCCGGACGGCCCTACGAAGACGACGAACTCACCATGTTCAATGTCCAAATCCACGCCCTTGATAACTTCAAGACCACCATAGCTTTTGCGCAGTTGTGTGAGTTTTAAACTGGACATGGCGTTATCCTTTAACGGCGCCTGCGGTCATCCCGGCAACGATCTGACGATTGAAGAACAAGAAGACCAGAAGGGGTGGAATGGTGATCAGCAGAATATTCGTGAAGAGCAGGTTGAAAGCCGTGTTGAACTGGCTTTGGAAATTGTAGAGCGTCAGCTGCACCGTCGCATTTCCATTGCCCGGCAGGTAGTAAAGCGGGTTGGTGAAGTCGTTGAAGATGCCAACGGACTGCACCACAATATTGGTGACGGTAACGGGCCAGAGCAGCGGCAGGATCACCCGGAAGAACACGTCTAACGGGCGGGCGCCGTCTATGATCGCAGCCTCATCCAGATCGCGCGGGATGGTCGAAACAAAGGCTCGATAGAGCATGATCGAAAACGGCAGATTGTAGGCCACTTCAATCAGGATCATGCCGTGTAGAGTGCCGAAGAGTTTTAGCCCCTGCAGCAACCAAATCGTTGGGACGACTGCGGGTGGGATCATCAGCCCAGCAAGAATGAGAAACTCAACGAGGCCATTCCAACGCGATTTGCGCCGGGCCAAGACGTAACCGACCATAGCCGCGAAAACGACCAGGAGCGTCACGCTCAACACGGTGATGATGGATGAATTGATGAAGGCGGTGATCATCATCCAATTGCGCGTTTTCACCACTTCCATGACATTGTCGAACAAGTGGAAGCCATTGGGCCAAGAGAAGTCGCGCAGCGCGGATTGTTTGCGATCCTTCATTGCCATCAGAACGATGAAAACAAAGGGGATGACAAAAACCACGAAAGTGGCAGCAATAGCGGCTATGCCGCCGATGAGTGGGGCGCGCGATTTCATTCGTGTCCCTGCTTACGATTGAGGAACATGGTGAGCGGCACGACCAGAACGGCGATCAGGATAAAGAGGACCACATTGCCCGCCGTCGAAAGGCCGTAGAAACCGGCTTGGTATTGCTTGTAAATGACTGAGGCGATGGTATCGGAGGCAAAGCCCGGACCACCTTTGGTCATCGCCCAGATGAGGTCGAAGGTTCTCAACCCGCTGATAAAGCTCAGGGTAATGACCGTCACTGTGGCCGGACGGGATAGCGGCAAAGTCACGTAAAAGAAGTTCTGCAGCTTCGTGCCGCCATCGATCCGAGCGGCCTCATAGTAGTCGCGCGGAATGGCAACGAGACCTGCGATAAAAATGACCGTGGCAAGACCCACGCCTTTCCAGACATCAACGAGTGCGACGGAGAACAGGGCAAGCTTAGGGTCGACAAGCCAACCTGGGCCTTTAACGCCAAACACGGCCAGGGCCTGATTTATCATGCCCGTTGTTGGGTGCATGAGAACAGTAAAGGTGATGCCAACGCCGACGGTCGACACCAACACCGGGAAGAAGACAACAGAGCGGAGATAGCCACGGGCCACGATCTGGCTAGTCAGCAGGACTGCCAGAAGCATGCCGATGACCACCTTCAAGCCGGAGGTAATGACGGCATAGACGACCGTGTTGACCAGCCCCTGAACGAGAAAAGGCTCTCTAAAAAACTGGGCGAAATTGTCGAGGCCGATGAAGGTGGCATCAAACAAAGTCCAACGTGTCAGGCTGAAATAGAGCGACGCAAAAGTGGGGGCAAGAAAGAAGATCGTATAGATAATAGCAGCAGGCAGCAGGAACCATGCGGGATAAGCCGCCTGCTTTCTGTGCTTGCGCGTGTACGGTTGAGCGAAAGCCATGCCACCCTCAGCAGAAGAGTGTTCCGGGAGCGACGCCCCCGGAACAGACCTATGGATTACCAGCCAGCGAGGCCGAGCTGGAGCGCCTGCTTACGGACGTCTTCGTCGTAGAGCGCGGCACCATCGGCGGCATTGCGAATGCCCGAACCCACTTCAACCGTGATTTGCTCAAGCGCAGGACCTTTGACCGGCGAGAGGAACTCGAGCGCCGGAGCGTTCTGGCCACCTTCTTGGTAGTAGGGCAACATGTCGGCGACTGCAGGCGGCACGTCAGCGGGGAGTTCACAGCCAGCAACCATGTATGGGCCGGTTGCGCCGATGGCATCATTGCGCACCGAGCAGCCCTCTGGGCTCACAACGAAGGCAAGGAACGCTTTAGCCAGTTCAGGATTTGCGGCGTTCTTCGAGATGTAGATAGAATCCGGCATCCAGGTAGTCAGACCATTGCTGTCCGCGCTATCACCGGGCTGCGCAAAGAAGCCAACGTCGTTGATATGTTCCGGAACGGTTTCCGCAATAGCACCGATGGCAAAGGTCAGCATTGGGTAATGCGCGCCTTCGCCCGTGGCGATCATGCGAACACCGTCAGTATAGGTGGCGGCACCAAAATCGGCGTTGAGATAGCCAGCTTCGTAAACTTCCTGCAGCTTTTCAAAGCCACGCGTCGCTGCGGGACTGGTTGCAAACTTCGCCTTGTTCGCAGTGTAGTTATCCGCAAAGTCCGGCTCGGCGGCCAAGACGTTGAAGAAGTCAGCGAGGACGAAGAGCTGGCTCGACCAGGTATCACCATAGGTCTGGATCACAGCTGTTTTGCCAGCGGCCTTGATCTTCTCATTATTGGCCATGAACTCAGCCCAAGTCTTGGGGATTTCGAGGCCAAGTTCAGCGTAAATAGGCTTGTTGTAGAGAATGCCGCCGCCCATAGCGGGAGCGAATGGCGCGCCATAGACCTCACCACCAGCCGACACTACGGACTTAAAACTGTCCTGAACTCCAGCCTGGAACGGCTCATTGGTCAACGGCATCAGGTTTTGCGTCGGGTTAATCGCTTGGAATAGCGAGCCCGAGTTGTAGAAGAACACATCGGCCATAGCGCTCGTTGCAAGGCGGGTCTTGACGATGTTGTCGCCTTCACTGCCACCCGGGCGAACCTCCATATCGATGGTTACGCCGGGGTTCTTTGCCGTAAAGGCCTCAATCCAAGCTTCGGCAGCCGCCAGAGACTGGGGACCGTTATCGACTAGGAAAGTGAGCGTTCCGGTAGGCTGCGCCTGAACGGCCGTCGCCAACAGGAACATTCCCAGCGTGCTGGCTCCCAACATGGCACCAAGTTTCGTCTTCATTTGGTTTCCTCCTCCCAAGGATCCTTTTTGGACCTTTTTCGATCCGACACGCTTATGGCGTGTTGGCGTTCACTGGCTTCTCCGCAATCACGTCGCGCGACGGCGGGTCGTAAGTGAAAGTGATGGTGTGCGGACCTGACGATAGTGGAGCCTCCCTGGCCTCTATCCCCTGCCCGTCCAAAATTACGTCGTGATAGTCGTGCGCTAACACCAGTAGTCCCCGGCTCCCCTCAGGAACTTCGATGTCGTATCGCACGCTCGTGCCGTTGATTTCCCATTGGGCCGCGATGCGCCCAGACGGACTGTCATGATGAGCGCGAACAGGTGACAATTCGGGCAGGATGAGCGGCTCGAAAACGATCGTCTTAAACCCAGGCTCTCGCGCGTCTGGACGGAAGCCGGCCACGCCTTCCAGCAGCCACTGGCAAACGGACCCATAGGCATAGTGATTGTAGGAGTTCATCTGCGGGTTGTAGATCGACCCATCGGGCTGGATAGCATCCCACCGCTCCCAAATAGTGGTTGCCCCCATCTTCACTTGATAAAGCCAGCCGGGCACATCCTCCTGCAGGAAAACGTCGCGCGCCAGCGCCCACTCGCCGATCTTGATTAACGCGGGTAGCAGTGCCGGCGTACCAATGAAGCCGGTTCCAATGCGACGCTCGCTCCGCAATATGGTGTTACGGAAATACTGTTTTGCCGCCTCGTATTTCGCCTCTGGGATGAGGTCATGAACGATGGCCAGCGCGTAGGATGTTTGGTCATCGTAGGCGAGACGGCCTGAGGGCGTGATGAACTCAAGCGCAAAAGCGGCCTTCACCTCGTCCGCTATCTTTCGCATCCGCTGAGCGATGGCACGATCACCGACAAGGTCAGCAATCTGAGAAACCTGAGCTGCTGCAATATAGAGGTAAATCGTTGCGGCGGCGTCATCGCCGATTGTTGGAAGCGGCTTAGCACTCGGCCCTTTGGGCTGCAGCCAATCGCCAAAACTAAATCCCCGAGCGCCCCATTCTCGTGGTGGGCTGACAATCGGGCCATCGCTGATTGACCAAACAAAATCCACCCACTTGACCATCGCGGGGAGAGTTTCAGCCAAAATCTCCGTATCCCCGAAGTGAAGATACATCTGCCACGGAACTTGGTAGATGGCATCGCCCCACCCGGTCGATCCGAAGAAGCCCGGATAATGCTCGTCGTTTTGACGCGTGGGATCTGGGCACACATGTGGGATCGCGCCATCAGCGCGCTGATCAGCGACAAGATCACGTATCCACTTGCGGAAGAAACCTTGTGCATCTGCAAGATAGCAAGCGGTGCCAGCAAAGACCTGAGCGTCACCGGTCCAACCGAGGCGCTCGTCCCGCTGCGGACAGTCTGTCGGCACTTCGATGAAATTCGCGCGTTGAGACCAAATCGTGTTGAGGAAGAGACGGTCCACCATTGGATTGGCCGATGTGAAGCTCGACTTAACCTCAGTGACCGACGACATCGGCACGGAAACGATGTCGAGGACCTTCGCCGCCCCTTCTATCGTTACGCGAGCATAGCGGTAGCCTTGGAAGGTGAAGTATGGGCGATAATGTTCCTCGCCAGACCCTGCCAGAATATATTCGATACGGGCTTCGGCAGTGCGATAGTTGCCGTTATAAAAATGGCCGTCCTGATCCAGCACCTCGCCATGATCCACGCGGATACGAGCACCGGCCTCACCAGAAACCGTGAACGCGACGTTGCCTCCGGCGTTCTGACCAAAATCGTAGACGGTCGCACCATCTGCCTCGATCCATGATCTGACAACTGCTAGGGGCTCCATTTCCCTGACAGGGGTCGTCTCATGCGCAACCAGGATCGCAGGATCGAACGGCAAGGCGCTTGACCCTGCGGTCACCTTGGGCGCTACCCGCGCGTCAAAAATCTCACCAAAGTATATTCCGGACTTAAGGACAGGCAGCTCACCGCTTTCCCACGTAGCATCGGTGGAGAGAATAACCGCACCGTCCTGCGATAGCTCCGCGATCGCGGCGATCTTGTCGCCCCAAGTGTTGATAATGGGGTACTCACCCCACATGAGCTGCGAGCGGTACCAGCCGTCGCCCAACCAGATCTCGACCCGGTTATCTCCCGGGATAAGCAATTCCGTGACATCGTAAGTTTGGTAGCTCAAGCGCTTGTCATAGACCGTCCAGCCTGGCGTCAGGAGATCCTGGCCGACGCGCTGCCCGTTGATAAAGGCCCGGTAAAGACCCAAGGCACTGATGCGCAACAGCGTCGTGCCACCAGTTGCCGAAACCGAAAATGTCTTAGCGATGAAACTCGCACCTGTACCCACACCTTGGTCACAATCAGGCCGGACCATTTCGGCGGTCCAAATATGGTGATCGGCCTCAGAAATCTGGGCATGCAAATTCGATGCGTGGTCCACGCCTTTTCCTCCCTAAGAACATGTCGCTATAGCGATCTTGTAGAATGTTCTACGTGCATCGTTCTACGAAATTGTAGGTTTGGCAATATGCAATTATAGATAATGTCACGCGGCACCGGGCTGCTTAGAGCCGCGCGAGTTATTCCATGGCATCCAATGCGTTAGGACAGACTGATAATGGCAAAACAGGACACATCGTCTGCTCGTGTGACCATTAAAGACGTTGCTTCGGACGCAGGCGTCTCCGTGGCTGCAGTTTCAAAAGTCCTTCGGGATGCTTATGGCGTCTCAGAAAACTTGCGCACCAAAGTCCGCGCGTCGATGGAAAAGCTGGGGTACAGGCCGCTTGCTGCCGCACGCGGGATGAGAGGGCAAACTTATACGCTGGGCGTTGTCCTGCCAGACCTCCGCAATCCATTCTTTGCTGACATCATGGTCGGCATGAACAATGCGCTAGAGCGCACTCAATACCGGGTGATGATGGGCCTGAGCCAATCGGACGAAGCCTTAGAAATGACGGTTGTGGAGTCGATGGTAGACCGTCAGATGGACGGTATTATTCTGGTCGGCTCTACGGAAAGCCGAACCAATTTGGACTATATCGCCAGCAAAAAACCTATGGTGGCAATTGGTCATCACGACCCTGACGCCAAGCATTTCGACACCGTCAACAATTTTGATCAGCAGGGAGGGCTTTTAGCCGTCAAACATCTCGCGGCAGCCGGTTACAAGCGGATCGCTATGCTGAGCATGATGACCGGCACATCAACCATCATTTCAGAACGCGAAATGGGCTACCGACGCGGCATGATGGAGGCTGGTCTGGGAAAAAACATTTCCATCGTCCCGTGCTCACAGGTGATGCGTGACGTGCAGCTCGCTACCAGGCGAATGTTACTCGGGCCAAACAGAGCCGACGCAATTTTTTGCTGGACCGATTTCATCGCCCTTGAGGTCATCAGTGTGGCGACCGAACTGGGTCTACGGATCCCAGAGGACGTCGGCATCGTCGGCTATGACAACACCATGTACTGCGACTTCGCTCAAAACAGTCTCTCGAGCATCGACCAATCGGGGGAACTCCTCGGCCTGCAAGCAGCACGCCTTGTTGTCGAGCGTATCAAGGGGCGTGTCGAGGCGGAGCACTTTGTTGTGCCACCCCGGCTGGTTGCCCGGAGAAGTTCGACGCGTCAGTAACGCATCCGACCCAGTGCGCAAGAGAGCATGTCCGATAAATCGCACTCCGCAAGAGGTAGTCTGCTGACCACGTTGCGGACGAGTTCCCTATGTCAAAAAACTGCCAATGCGCACCGGGCGGCTCCGACAACCTGCGAGGCGCGCTTGCCTCATCGCACTCTCGAAAACACTTAGGTGTTTCGGGTAAAGCGAACGACCTCCCACCAATCAGGTAGTGGTTGATTGTGGGAGGTTTCGTCGCTTTAAAGCGCTGAGCGATAGATCGCTTCGATGTCGCTTAGGCTGAATGTGCGGGGGTTATTGTCGATCAGCCGTTTGATGGCGAAAGCCTCTTCAGCCCACAAGCCGAGTTCATCGGCACTAGCGCCGTGGGCTCGTAGTGACATCTCTACGCCCAGTTCACGACAGTAGGCTAGGCTCGACTGCAACAGCGTCGCTTCAGTGCTTGTGTCGAACCCAAGGGCATCGGCGATCTCTTGGGTCTTCTCAGGGCATACCTTGGCGTTATAGGACAGCACATGCGGGAAGATGATCGCATTGGCCAAGCCATGCGGCAGCTTTAGTCGCGTTCCCAAAGGATAGGCCAGTGCGTGGCCACCAGCGGTGTTCACCGGGCCAAGGCAAATGCCGCCATAGTAAGAGGCCAGCATCATCCCGGCACGCGCTTCGGTATCGCTGCCATCGGCAACGGCACGCTTCAAATAGCGCCCGACCAGTGCGATCCCAAGGCGCGCATAGCCGTCAATCAACGGATGAGCTTTGATATTGGTGAAAGCCTCGACGCAGTGCGCCATTGCGTCAACGCCAGTCGCCGCCGTGACGGCGGGTGGCACCGAATACGTCAGTTCCGGGTCAAGAATTGCAATGTCGGCAAGCATATGCGTGCTTTCGACAGCCATCTTCGCTAGCGTGTCCGGATTGGTGACAAGGGCGCGAATGCCTGCTTCCGACCCTGTCCCCGATGTGGTGGGGATCTGCGCCAATGCCGTCGACCGACCCGGAATTTTGCCTGCCCCGACGACATCGGGGATAGATAAATCCTTATCCCACAGCGCCGCCAGAAGCTTGGCAACGTCCATCACCGAACCACCACCAAGCCCGACCACGAGGTCAGGCTTGAATGCACGAGCAGCTACGAGGGCAGCATTCACTGCTGGCAAATCTGGCTCAGGCGGAAGATCGGTGTAAACGCTCACCTCCCCCTTCAGTCCGAGGCGCTCGACGAATGCCACAGTTGGGCCCATCGCGACGACGAGGATGCGATTGTGCCCCGTCGCCCATTCACCCAAGCGAGACGCCGTGCCCGCGCCAATTTCTAGTCGCGCCGGCTGCACCAGCGTAATGGCGCGCGACAAAGATAAAGCGAAGTCAACCATTGTCTTCCGCCTCCAGACGATCCATTTGCGCCCAGACGGTTGCGATCTCCGCTTCGGTCAGCTCCACCAGCGGCGGACGTACACGCGTCCAACCGGCATGGTTGCGGCGGCGAGCCAACATGGCCTTGATCGTCGGCAACTGCACATAGGCGTTCGAGAGGTCGCGCCATGCGTTTATCCGGGCCTGCGCCGCCTCAACCTTATCTGCCTGTGCAGTGTCGAACCAATTGTCGAATACAACACGCAAATGCGCGCCAATCAGGTTCGAGCTGGAGGTGATGCATCCCGCTCCGCCTGAACGCAGCAGCGGCAACATGAATGGATCTGCACCCGCCAGCACTGAGAAATTCTCAAAGGCACTGGCGAAGGCTTGCATGCTTTCTAGCTTGCCCGAGCTATCCTTGACGCCAACAATAACGCCGGGGAATGCCTCGCGCAGACGTGCCGTCAGCTCAAGCGAAATGCCGATCTGCGCGATGGGAGGAATGTGATAGAGAATGACCCGCAGATCATCGCTCCCAACGCCTTCGATGACCTCAGCGTAAAAGCGGAACAGACCTTCGTCGCTCACGCCCTTGTAGTAAAACGGAGGCAACACCACACAGGCCTTTACGCCCGCATCCACGGCATGGCGCACGAGCGTGACGCTGTCAGCAACATTGGTCTGGGAGGTGCCGGGTAGCAAGCGCTTGGCATCAAGGCCGGAGGCGATAACGCCTTCGAGCAGCCTCATGCGCTGGCCGATACTGAACGAATTGGCTTCACCAGTCGTGCCAAGCAGAGCGACCCCATCGCAGCCTTCTTCAATGAGTGCTTTAGCGTGGGTGTTGAATGCCGACTGGTCGGGAGCTCCGTCTTGTAAAACCGGCGTCGCCGCAGCGCAAAAAACACCCGAAACGGGAAGTGCAGTGGCGGGGTTCATGCTGGTTTTCCTGAAACAAGGCGACGCGCATAGGCAATCGCAGACTTCATGTTGACGTGGTTGGCTTTGCCGGTGCCGGCAATGTCGAAAGCGGTGCCGTGGTCCACCGAGGTCCGATCAATCGGTAGGCCCAACGACACGTTCACGGCCGTGTCGAAAGCCACGAGTTTGATCGGGATATGCCCCTGATCGTGATACTGCGCGATCACCAGATCAAATGCGCCGGTATAGGCACGGTGATAGACTGTATCGGCCGAAATCGGTCCCTGCACACTGATGCCCTCCGCCTTGGCCATAGCCACGGCAGGCACCACTTGCACATCGTCTTCTGTGCCGAATAGACCAGACTCGCCGCAATGCGGATTGATCCCGGCCACTGCGATGCGCGGATTTTCGTAGCCCATGCGCTTAAGGTGCTCATTGCCAGCACGAATAGTCGCCAGAATGCGGTCTGGCGTCGCCCGATCAATCGCTGTTTTCAGCGAAACGTGGGTAGAGACATGGATCACTTTGAGGCGTTCAGATGCAAGGAGCATGAACGCCGACTTCTGCCCTGTCAGTGCTGCCAGCATGCCGGTGTGGCCGTCATAGTGATGCCCTGCGAGGTTCAGAGCTTCCTTGTTGATCGGCGCTGTTACTATGCAACCGATGTCGCCAGCCTGCGCATCACGCACAGCCTTTTCGATAAAGCGGAAAGCAGCATCGCCACAGCGCGGGTCGAGCTTGCCCCACTCCAACTCTGGGCCTTCGATGTCGAGATTGACCACAACCGCATCGAGATCAATCGAGACGCCCGTCACGGCGCAGGCTTTTTCCAGAATGGCGCGATTGCCGTAAATACGGGTGAGCGCACGTTCGTTGGCGCCCATTTCCGCCACGGCTTTGACTGCGATTTCAGGGCCGACGCCAGCCGGGTCGCCCATGGTGATGCCGAGGATTTGGCTCACGACTTACCTCCGTCGATCCATCCCACGGGGAGACGGACGTATTTGATCGCACGCCGGAAGTAGGTGTAAGCGACATGCAATTCGCCAGCCGCGCCTTCCAGAATGTAGGGATATGACAGCTCCTGATTGCGCCCATCCTCCGAATTATTCGAAAGGCAAGCGCCTGAGCTGCTGTCGACAACCCGACGCAGTGGCCAGGTCACGCCGGTGTCATCGGAAACGCAAAGGGTAAGCGGCGCACGAGGAACGCCCCAGATGGGGTTACATCCCCCACTCGCGTCTGGCCGATCATCACCCGCTTCGATTTCGTCATAGAGGGAAACCCTACGATCATCCGAGGTCGCAGCCGAGGTGGGATTACACACCATCGCCAAGCGTCCGTCCGCAAGTCGAATAACGTTGATGGACGAGTTATTGTTCGGCACATCGGTCGGCTGTGGCGCGGACCAGGTCATGCCGCCATCAAGACTTTCCGAACGATGCACAAAGTCCGATTGGCGACGGCGATAAAAGGCCACCATGTGGTCGCCATCGAGCGGCACAATGGTCATATGCACGGAGCCGATCGATCCCGGCACATCATGCAGCGTCCAGCTTGCCCCTTCATCGTGGCTAATGCCGACTGCTGCCGTATCATGGCTACCGTTCCAGCGCTGCCCCGGCCGCGACACGCACCGGAAAATCGGCATCATCCAAGCGCCATCCTTGCGGCGTACAAATCGTCCGCGAATAAAACACCCCAGTGGCAGACCAATCACGCGTGGCTCCGCGCCGCTTAGGGCCACTCCGTCAAATGCAATTTCTCGCGCCCGCAGCAGACATTCGTCCTGATTACCGGCGGGCTGCGCCGTGTGCAAAAGCTGCCACACGCCATGGCCATTCTTCCACAAAACCGGGTTTTGCTCAGACCGGTCTGGGTCATTGCTCAGCTGCGAGTAAGCCCCCCAAGTCGTGTCTCCTAGCGCCAATACCGCGCTAAAAATCGAGATATCAGACTTCCCTTCCAACGTGCCGCCAAACCAAAGGCAGGCAAGGGAACCATCATCTAAAGTCGCGAGAAACGCTGCATGGTTCTGCACCATTGGCGAAGGCAGAAGCGCTTCAAACGCGCCATTCTCACCTTCCCGCAAAACCCCATCCATTCGGACTGCTATTTCGGTCGGCAGCATGTCCCCTCCCAAGGAATAAAATCTACCATCAAACTCAACGCACAAACACATGTTGTCAAGTTTGTATTCTAACTTTTTGCATCCAACATATTGGTCATATCACGAATTTCTAAATGTTTTCAGTATTTTGCATCACTTCAAAATCACCCTTGTCGCAACAATCGGTTTTTCAATTGACAACATTTATGAGTTTTCGGATAGTACAAGCCAAGAGCTGGCGAACCAGCCCTTTGAGGAAATAGGCCAGGCGCTGCCGCAGCAGCCCATGCGCCAATCGACAACTGCGGAGGGAGGCAAACATGTACTTGAAGCCGATTCTCGTTGGCGCGCTTTTGGCGTCCACGTCCATCGCCCCGGCAATGGCCCAGGCAAACACCGACATCACCGTCGTTCTGAGCGAAGAGCTCGATCTGGTAGAGCCTTGCATGGCCACCCGTTCGAACATTGGCCGCGTAGTGATGCAGAACATCAGCGAAACGCTGACCGAACTCGACGTGCGCGGTGACAAGGGCCTGACAGGGCGCCTAGCCGAAAGCTGGGAAGATCTCGGCGAAGGTACTTGGCAGTTTAAGCTGCGTCCAAACGTGAAGTTCTCTGACGGCACAGACTTTGACGCCGCCGACGTCAAGCACTCGTTCGATCGAGTTTTCAGCGACCAGATCACCTGTGAAAGCAAGCGCTACTTCGCTGATACCGCGCTCACCTTCGACATTATCGATGCCCAGACGATCAATGTGAAGGCGGAGCCTGCGCAGCCAATTCTGCCGCTACTGATGTCGCTCGTCACCATCGTTCCATCAGAAACACCAATCGAATTCGTCCGTGACCCTGTTGGTACAGGCCCATACGCCCTCACCGATTGGACCGCTGGTCAGCACATTATTCTTGAGCGCCGCGCCGATTATTGGGGTGAGCAGCCTGAAGTAACCAAGGCGACCTACGTCTTCCGCTCGGAAGCCACCGTTCGCGCCGGCATGGTGGCCGCTGGTGAAGCCGATATCGCTCCCCAGATCACCGCCGAATCCGCTGATAACAAGGCACTCGATTTCGCTTACCCGAATTCGGAAACCGTCTACCTGCGTATCGACAGCCAGGATGCACCGACCAGCGACATCCGCGTTCGTAAGGCACTCAATGCCGCTATCGACCGTGAAGCGTTCATCGGCACCATTCTGCCTGAGGGCACTGAACTGGCTGTTGCCATGACCCCGCCCACCACTCTGGGCTGGAATGCAGCACTCAAGCCGCCAGCCTACGATCCAGAACTCGCCAAGCAACTGTTGGCTGAAGCCAAGGCCGATGGCGTCGACACCAGCCTGCCGATCGAAATCATCGCCCGCACCGAGAATTTCCCGAACGTCACGGAAGTTGCTGAAGCGATCACCCAGATGCTAGGCGACGCAGGCTTTAATGCATCGGTACGCATGGTTGAAGTGGCAGAACACGAACAGTTCTACTCCAAGCCCTACCCAGAAAGCGAAGGCACGCGCCTTATCATGGCGCAGCATGACAACAGCCGCGGCGACCCAGTCTTCTCGATGTTCTTCAAGTATGCGAGCGATGGCACCCAGTCGGGCGTTGCCGATCCAAAGCTTGACGATATGATCGCTAAGGCCTCCGCTGCCACTGGCGACGAACGCTCCGCGCTCTGGTCCGATGTGTTCGCCTATGTCCACGATGAAGCCGTTGCCGACGTCCTGCTGTTCCACATGGTTGGTCTTAGCCGCGTCAGCGAACGCCTCGCCTTCACCCCGACCATTGCGACCAACGGTCAGCTCCAGCTGAGTGAAATCGGCTTCAAGTAAGCGCGATACAACCCTGGCGGTGTCGGTTCGCCGACATCGCCGAGACGTCTAAGGGACACTCTGTATGATCAAGTTGATTGGGCAACGCGCCATCGCGAGCACTTTATCGCTGCTCGTCCTGATGGTGCTCGTTTTCTTTCTCTCACGGCTCACCGGGGATCCCGCTGTGCTGTTCTTGCCCATCGATGCGACAGACCAGATGAAGGAAGAGTTCCGACGCCTGCACGGCCTCCATCGTCCTGTGATCGAACAGTTCTGGTTCTATCTCGTTGATCTGAGCCAACTCGATTTTGGCGAGAGCCTGCGCAAAGCGCGGCCTGCTCTCGACATCGTGCTGGAAGCCTATGCTTGGACCCTGCCCCTAGCGTTAATCACCATGACCCTAGCTGTTGTGGCGGCCATCGTACTTGGCTCTCTCGCGGCGTTTAACGTTGGCGGTTTCTTTGATCGCTTAGTGTCGATCGTTTCTTTGATCGGCGCGTCAGCACCTGATTTCTGGATCGCGATTGTAGCTATCGTCATCTTTGCCCTGGGCCTGGGTTGGCTCCCCACCTCTGGCGTCGGCACGCCGTGGCATTGGGTTCTTCCCATTGCCGTGCTCTTTATTCGCCCCTTCGGCCTGATCGTGCAGGTCGTGCGCGGCTCAATGCTCTCTGCTCTGGCTGCTCCCTACGTAAAAACGGCCCGCGCAAAGGGCGTTAAGAACACGCCGCTGATCTTCGTTCACACGCTTCGCAACGGCATGCTGCCGGTCATTACCGTCATCGGCGACCAGGCGGCTGCCATGCTCAACGGGGCGGTTATCGTCGAAACCATTTTCGGCTTCCCTGGCATCGGAAAGTTGATGATCGACAGCATTTTGCAGCGCGATTTCAACGTGGTTCTCGCCGCGATCATGATCACCGCACTCGCCATCTTCATCATGAATATCCTGATCGATATCGCCTATGGCTTGCTCGATCCGCGTATCCGTCACTAGGAGCTTCCGATGGCCGATATCGCCGCACAGCCAAACTCCGCGCCAGAAAGCAAAGGCACCTCGCTGCTCTCCATGCTCTGGCGCGACAAGCTCGCTTTCTTTTCTGCTATCATCCTGCTGCTGATCCTGATCGCCGCGATTATTGGGCCTACCCTCCTCGGCGAGGTCGCAACACGTCAGAACTTGCGCGGGCGTAATCTGGAGCCGTTCAGCCTAGAGCGCGGCTGGGTGTTCTTCCTTGGCGGAGACTCATTGGGGCGCCCGATGCTGGCACGCCTCATTGTGGCAGCGCAGAGCACATTTTTCATCGCCTTGGGCACCGTAGCCGCTGCGCTAACTGTTGGCGCAGGCCTCGGCCTCGTCGCTGGCTACATGGGTAAAAATACCTCGCAAGTCATCATGCGTCTCGCTGACGTCATCATGTCCTTCCCCTCGCTGCTCATCGCTGTCGTGGTGCTCTATGTGCTCGGCCCCTCGATCCCAAATATGATCCTCGTGCTGGCCATCACCCGCATCCCGATCTATTTGCGAACCACCAGAGCGGAGGTGCTCGAAGTACGCGAGCGGATGTTTGTGCAGGCAGCTGTCGTTATGGGGGCGAACCACGCCCGCATCATTCTCAAGCACATCTTGCCGGTTGTGGCTCCAACACTGGTCACTATTGCAACGCTCGATTTCGCTTTCGTGATGCTCGCTGAATCTTCTCTATCTTTCCTCGGCATAGGCGTGCAGGCACCCAACATCACTTGGGGCCTTATGGTCAGCCAGGGCCGACCCTATCTTAACACCGCCTGGTGGCTCGCGTTCTGGCCCGGCCTGATGATTGTGCTCACCGCTCTCTCGCTCAATCTACTTTCGAACTGGATGCGCGTTGCGCTCGACCCGGCCCAGCGCTGGCGTCTGGAAGCCCGGAGGACCAAGAATGTCTGAAGCGCTGCTGACCGTTAAAAACCTGTCTGTCGACTTTCATACCGCTCGCGGCACATTCCATGCGGTCAAGAATGTCAGTTGGTCCGTCTCGCGCGGTGAAACGCTTGCCATTTTGGGCGAGAGCGGCTCAGGCAAATCTGTCTCCGCCAATGCGGTAATGAACCTGCTCGATACTCCGCCCGCCGAAATCGTCTCTGGCGAAATCATGTACGAGGGCAAAGACCTTCTCAAGATCAGCGCCGAGGAGCATCGCGCCTTAAATGGCAAAAAGCTCGCCATGATCTTCCAGGACCCTCTAGGCCACCTCAACCCGGTCTATACAGTTGGGTGGCAGATTGTGGAGATGATGACGGCGCACGGACGTCCCCGCGACATGGCACGAAAGCGTGCACTTGAACTGATTGCGCGCGTCGGGCTGCCCGAACCCGAAAAGGCCATGCGCAAATACCCCCATCAGTTCTCTGGCGGCCAACGCCAGCGCCTGATGATCGCCATGGCACTCATGCTCAAACCCGATATTCTTATCGCCGATGAGCCCACCACGGCACTCGACGTGACCATTCAAGCCGAAGTGCTCGCGTTGCTCAAAGAGCTACAAGCCGAAACCGGTATGGCGCTGGTGCTGATCACTCACGATCTCGGCGTGGTCGCTGAAATCGCCGACCGCGTGGTCGTGATGAACAAGGGTGAGATCGTCGAAACCGGCACAGTGCATGAGGTTTACCACACGCCCAAGCACGCCTATACGCAAAAGCTCATTGGGGCTGCACCGGGCAAGGGCGACATCAAATTGCTTGATCGCGCGGCCCCTGTGCTCTTGAGCGTCGACAACCTTAGCAAAACCTACGGTCAGTTCCACGCGCTCAAGGGTGTTTCCTTCACCCTATCACGCGGCCAGAGCTTGGCCGTTGTGGGAGAGAGCGGCTCGGGCAAGTCCACCTTGGCACGCACCCTCCTCCGTCTCGAACAAGCCGACAGCGGCCGCGCCCTTTGGAAGAACAAAGACCTCATCACCCTGAGCGCGCGCGATCTTCTCGCCGTCCGCCGAGAAATCCAGATGGTGTTTCAGGACCCCACCCAATCGCTTAATCCGCGCATGTCAGTTTACAACCTGATTGCAGAGGGATGGGACATCCACAAGCTGATGCCCAATAAGCAAGCGCGCCGCGACCGGGTGCTCGAACTGCTCGATCAGGTCGGCCTCTCTGCCGAGCATATTGATCGCTACCCCCACCAGTTCTCTGGTGGCCAGCGCCAGCGCATTGCCATCGCCCGCGCGCTCGCGCTCGAACCTGAACTGATCATCTGCGACGAGGCGGTCTCGGCTCTCGACGTGTCTATTCAGGCTCAAGTGATCGCCCTACTCGACGATCTGCGCAAACGTCTTGGCATCTCGTTCCTCTTCATCGCCCACGACCTCGGAGTGGTGCGCGACTTTGCCGATACGGTCATTGTCATGAAGTCCGGCGAAATCGTCGAAATCGGTCCGACCGCCCAAATTTTCGATGCGCCACGTCAGCCCTATACCCAAAAACTCCTCGCCGCCAATCTCGATCCTGACCCGACTGTTCAAGCCCAACGCCGCGCAGTTTTAGCCAATGCTTGAGCTGGCCATCATCGCCGATGACCTGACCGGTGCCCTCGACGCTGCCGCGCCCTTCGCGATGCGTGGCATCACCACCCGGGCTGCTTTGGACATGGAGGGCTTCAACCAAGCCCTCTCCAGCCAGCCACGTGTGATCGCTATCTCAACCGACAGCCGCGAAATCTCGCCTGAGCGCGCACAATCCCGCGTCGCCGATGTTATTGCAGCCCTCCCCGCCGGCATAAAACTCTTCAAAAAGGTGGACTCACGCCTCAAGGGCAATATCGAGGCCGAGCTTTCTGCAATTCCGCACGTTCGTAGTGTGCTGCTCCCCGCCATTCCCGATTTCGGTCGCGTGGTCGAGAATGGATGCGTCACCGGCTTCGGGGTCGCAACACCAATTTCGATCGCGCAAGTGCTTGGCTCTCATGCGACCCGCGCCACCATTCCCGACACAGCCTCCCAAGAGGACATAGAAGCGGCCCTTACGGACGACTATGACCTCCTCATCGGCGCCCGCGGCCTCGCAAATGCTCTGGCCAAAACCATGAGCAAAACTGCCCCTCGCGCGCCAGAATACCCACTCCACCCCGCTTATGTGGTCATCGGCTCCACGGACCCAATAACCCTCGCGCAAGTGGAGCACCTCCGCTCCACCTACTCCGATCTCACCTATATCGGCGCCCCAAATGGCGAGGCCCATCCCTGCGGGCCTGCCGAACGGCCACTCACCATATTGCAAGCGACGCCCGGCGCGGTGCACGCCACTGGCCCGGAAGTCGCCGCAGCTCTTGCCACGAGCCTGGGCGGCCTCGCCCTCAACCAGAACGCCTTGCTCGTGCTGTCCGGCGGCGCAACGGCACAGACCATATTGCAAGGTCTTGGTCTGCACGCTCTCGAACTCATAGGCGAAGCGCTACCGGGCTTGCCCATCTCGCGCGCAGACGGCTTGACTGTTGTTTCCAAATCAGGCGGTTTTGGCGATACCGACGCCCTCGTCCGCCTTCTCTCACCTTCCGCCTATGGAGTTAGCTCGTTCCATGTCTGACACTCCAGCAGGTCGCCGCAGCCTATCCGAAACGGTGTTTGACCGTATCCAGAAATCGATCAAATCCGGTGCCTATGCCGTCGACGAGCGTCTCCCTACCGAACACGCCCTAGCCGCCGAATTTCAGGTCTCTCGCCCGGTCGTCCGCGACGCGCTGCAAAAACTGCGCGATCAAGGCCTGATCTATTCCCGCCGCGGCGCAGGCAGTTTCGTGCGCGAGCAAGGCATTCGCGAACCTCTCGGCTTTGGTCAAATGGAGAACCTTTCCGATCTCCAACACTGCTATGATTTCCGCCTCACTATTGAGCCTGAAGCCGCCGCCGTTGCCGCCCAGCGCCGCACTCCGGAAGCGCTGACAAAGATCAAGACCGCACTCGATTTGCTGCGCGACGCCACCAATCGGCAAGCCCACCGTGCCGATGCCGATTTCATGTTCCACCTCTCAATCGCTCAGGCCTCGTCGAACCCCTATTTCGTCACAGCCATGCAAGCGCTTGAGGAGCACATCGCCGTCGGCATGCGCCTTCACGGTCTCTCACTCCGCCGCACGTCCGACGGTCTTGCACATGTTTTTGTCGAACATACCGCCATTACCGAAGCTATTGCGCTGGGTGACAGTGAGCGTGCCCGTCAGTTGATGCGCACCCACCTCTCTGGCTCCCGCGACCGCCTCTTCGCACCATCATCAAACCAATATGCTGATGAATAATCGATGCCGATAGAAATGACAGTTTAGATCGCAAACCCATTTCTGAGACACAGGTGCTGATGCCGAACAGACATGGATCATGTCCGAGGCGCGCCGATGCATCCCCAGACGCAGGGCAAGATCGAGCGCTGGCTTAAGACCTTGAAGAACCGCATCGTCCTGGAAAACCACTTCATCCGGGAAACCTTGAAAACCAGATCGAGGCCTTCATCGAGCGCTACAATCATCGGCGCTATAACGAGAGCCTGGACAACCTGACGCCCGCCGACGCCTATTTTGGCAAGGCCACTGCCATCATCAAGCACCGAGAAAAGCTCAAACGCAAAACCATCCAACATCGGCGCTTGCTGCACACCAGCCTCGCCGCATAATATCAACCGAACGACGAGCAGCGCTGTCCGCTAATCAAAGTGCAAATCTGAGCCAAAGCATCTGACGACGGACAGACATGCGCCTTTGTTACCCAAACCAGAAGTTACGCTCCCCCAACTCTCCGCTCAAAGAGCGTTTTACCCAATTACCATCGAAAGCCCGCAGAATAGTCATTTCGTGGGAACACAGCCAATTTTCGTGCAGGACGAGATTTAGCCTCAACAACAAGACTTCTAGCGTTGCGGCGAGATCCGCAACACTGTTGAGGAGGACATCAATTGGCAACAAGACGATCAGTCATAAAAGGCGCTGTGGGAGCGGCGGCCTTGAGTGCACTATTCCCGCAGGCGTTTGGTCTCGAGATGACCGACGGCGCCCCCCTAATTGGCAAATATTTTCATGACGCAAACCTCGACTTCGGTCGTCGGTTTTCGACTGAGTTAGCGCGCAACGGCGTAGCGTCTTCAGGCGTAGTCGATAACTGGACCAATGTCTGGTCGCGTGAAATCGATCCGGTTTGGCGCAAGCAGCCTGTGGCAATTGCCGGGGTCACCCAACATGGACCCATGTTCATGTTGACCCAGTTGGCCCAACGACATGGCATGCGCCTCGTCTATCAGGCTGAAATCATCCAGCGCGGTGCAGACTGTGGCATTCGCGTTCAAGGATTATCCAGCATGTCCGACAGCTGCGGCCTTGTCGGCGCTGATGCGGCCCGACTGCCGGAAGATGTCGCGACATCATTCCTTTCCATCTCGGGCGTCAACGTTCCTCGCTCCTCGCGCTTTAGCCAAAACACCGGCCTGACAGCGGCAACTGAGGAAGATCCCGTCTACGCCTGGATCATCGCCCCCTTAGCCGGCGCTGCCCAATACATCTGAATTCCTAGGAAGGATTACTAAATGGCACTTCCCGTTGGAGTGACAGAAGAACAATTCAATACCGCCATCGAGAAATTCAAGGCGGCTGTTGGCGCTGAGTGGGTCTTTACCGAGGAAGAGGACGTTGTTCTCTACCGCGACGCTTATTCGCCAATGTATGACGAAGACAGCGAGCTGATGGCGTCGGCCGCAGTGGCACCTGCCAGTGTTGAAGAAGTTCAAGAGATCGTTCGCATCGCCAATGAGCTGCGTATTCCGATCTACCCGATCTCAACCGGCATGAACCTTGGCTATGGCGGCTCAGCACCGATCCTGAATAATTCGGTGGTGGTCGACCTCAAGCGCATGAACAAAATCATCGAAGTCGATGACGTGCGCCACTTCGCCATTGTCGAGCCGGGCGTCTCGTACTTTGATTTGTACCGCTACATCGTTGAACATGATCTCGACGTGTGGATCGACTGCCCAGATCCAGGCTGGGGTTCTATCGTCGGCAACGCACTTGATCATGGCGTTGGCTATACTTGGGGCCACTACCGTGACCACTTCCGCGCCCATAGCGGCCTGGAAGCTGTTCTGGCAAACGGCGAGTTGCTCCGCACCGGCATGGGCGCCCTACCCGGCGCAAAAACATGGGGCGAATTTCACTACGGCTTCGGCCCGCAAGTGGACAGCCTTTTTGCCCAAGGCAATGCTGGCATTGTGACCAAGATGGGCATCCATCTCATGCCACGCCCGGAAACCTATCGCTCCGGTCAAGTTACAGTTCCACGCCGCGCAGACATCAACGCACTTGTACGCATCGTCAACGACCTTGAAGATCAAGGCCTCGTCGGCATGCCACGCTACAGCAGCCCAATGAATGCTGTGCGCGACGAGGGGCTTTCGGCACTCGTGAACGCTCCAGATGGATGGGACGGCGATGCGATCGACGCCTGGGCGCAGGAACACGGTCACATGTATTGGGGCGTGTTGCTCCAGTTCTATGGGCCGGAACGGACCACACTCGCCACTTGGGAATACGCGAAAGAAAAGATTGCCGCCGCTATTCCAGGCGCTGTCTTTGAAGACCGCGAACTCTACAAAATGCCGATGACCGACGAGCAGATGCACAATGCAGACCACCGTGTCTCACTGGGCATTCCGCAACTCGAAATTTTCTCGATTGGTGCTCGTACCGCGACCAATCCAACACCCCGCGACGGTCACTTGTGGTTTGCCGCTGTGATCCCCCGCTCGGGTGAAGGGGTTCTCGAGGCGCAGGAAGTGATGGCCAAGGCATTCCGGGAAGCAGGCATGCCGCCGATGTTCGGCCCGTTCAGCACACCTGCAACTTGGATGTATCACACGTTCATCTTCATTACCGGATTCCCCGTGGTTAAGGGCAATGCAGAAGTTGCCCGCCAGAACCGTGAAGGCTTCTCTCGCATCATCGAGATCGCGCGACAGCATGGTTATGGCGAGTATCGCGCTCCGCCAGCCTTCGTCGATGAAATCGCTGGCGCCTATAACTTCAACGACAATGCGCTACTCCGGCTCAACGAGACCATCAAGGATGCCATCGACCCCAACGGTATTATCGCGGCCGGTCGTGGCGGCATTTGGCCCAAACACCTGCGGAAGTCATGATCATGAACATGTTTAAGGTCTTAGCTGCTGTTGCTCTTCTGGGCTCGGCTTCATCTGCATCGTTGGCGCAGGAAAGCGGGGTTGGCACAGCACCCAACTTCATTCCCCTTCAAGACCATTTGACGATGACGGATGGCGAGCAGATCTACAAATACCATTGTTGGAACTGCCACGGTGAAGGTCCCGGTAAGCCGGGCACTACCGCTCTCGCTGCACTGCACGGGGACAGCTTGCCTGCCGTTTTGGAGGAGCGTACGGACCTCGACCCAGAGTATATCCGTTACCTCGTACGTAATGGCGTTTCCATCATGCCGCATTTCCGGCAGACGCACATTTCTGACACGCAACTCGAAGCGCTGGTGGACTATCTCACTAGGAACAACCTGCAGTAAGCGCGCAGGACCTAACGGAAGGCCCCGGATATTCTCCGGGGCCTTCTTTATTGCGGCCAACCAACCCGCCGCGGCAAACGTATATGCAGGCCAAACGCGCCGAGCGGCGTTCCTTGGACAGGAGAGTAACCCGCCCTCCTCACAACGAAAAAAAGCCCGGCAATTGCCGGGCTTTTTCGTGGAGTTAGTGTTTTTAGAGAAGCGCAGCGAACGGGTCATCGACGACTGCGGTAAAGCCGATCAATCGGCCGAACACGATTACCGCTGTCCAGAAGCAAAGCGAGAGCAGACCTGCAATGCGCGCCTTGTTCGGAGGAGGATTGTTCGTATCCCATACGGAAACGTCACGGGCACTGATCAGCTCGAGAATGAACATGTTCACGCCGGCCAACATGATCATCAGCATCTTGATCTGGAAGTTGACGTTCGCAAAAATACCGGTCGCGTTCGGCAGGAACAGCAGGAACCCGGTGATGACAGCAACGACAAAGCCGACCCAAGTCAGGTGCAACAGATCATGCGCAACCTTGGTGTAAGGCCGATTGGTCGAGGCAAAGCCCAACAGGCGCACGTCAACAATCAAGATCGTACCGAAAACCAAAGCTACTGCCAGAACGTGCAAGCTTTCCACGACGGGGTATGTCGCGCCGCCGGTATTCACCCAGTTCGCGAGGCCAGAGTTCTGCAAATCATATAGGAATTGTGTAATATCCATGATGCACCGGCCTAAATGTGGGTGATTGGAGACAGCTGACCCCAGATCAGCGGGTCGTAGGCGATGAAACGCCCCAAGAAGATGATGCCGACCAGAAGAACGATGGTCACGATGGCCATACGGCGCATCGCAGGGGTTATCTCACTGTCATCCGACTTCATCTTCTTGATGAAGCGCATCGCAATCACGATGCTACCAGCCAGCAATGCCATCTTGATCCAGAACGAGAGGGCGAGAATTTCTCGAACAGGCTCCGCTAGGATAAGGATGATACCGGTGCAGACCAGAACAGCCAGCGCGCCCAGTGCCCAAGGTGAGAAACGCGCTGCCGTCTGCTTGAGTGATACATCGGCCCAGACCAAGCCGTGAATGCGTCCCGCAATGACCAGCACCGAGGTGAAAATAATAGCAAGTGCAAGGATGTGCAGCGATTGCATTGTCGGCACGACCCAAGGGGATGTTGCCATGGCCAGACTAAACGGCGACTGACCGAATTCTAATAGGATATCTACCATTGGGCTGCCTCCTGTGCCCTATCAGGATGAAGGCCGGGTCACCCCGGCCTCCGAACTAGTTCTGCTTATTCAGCCTTAGCTGGTTCTGCAGCGAGCGCTTCAGCAGCGTTCTTGTAGCCCTTTTCAAGCCAAACGGGCCATTCGGCTGTACGACGGTTAGCAAAGCAACCAGCGTCAGATGGGTTGTAGACAACGCCTTCAGCGTCGATGAACAGGCCTGCAGCGCCGCCCTTACGACCGTCGCGCAGTGGGCACATGATCACGGTCAGTTCCTGGCCGGTCACAAAGGTGTCGCCCTTCATCGGCGGATTACGGGTAAGGAAGTTTGGCGGAGCCGCACCTTCAAATGCCCAAACGTCGCCGTTTTCATCTTCGATCATCATGAAGGTGTGCGGAGCGGTGAATGCCCAGCGCGCAACCTTACCCTTGATGACGATTTCCTGGTCAGGATCGAACATCGAGAAGCTGTGGTGCGCCAACGAAGCCGACACCGCGCCAACAGAAGCAACTGCAGCAAGCGCAACAGCAAGAATAGTCTTTTTCATTATGTTCTCCGGTAGCTCTTATTCAGCTGCGTTGAAGAAGTCGGTGAAGTCGGTCTCACCTGGGGTCTTAGTCTGACCTGACAGGTCAGCCGGAAGATCCGGGTTACGCATCTCGTGCCAGGTTAGGCCGCTTTCGCCAGGAAGAATGATGGTGGTCAGGTTATCTTCGGTTTTGCGCTGAATGGCCTGGTCACACTCCCAGTGGCGAATGCGGTAACCTGCATCTTCGTGCACACTAGCGCGAACCCAAGTGTAAGCACCGTGCAGCGGCTCCACCAAGCTCACCGGGTCATAGAAGGAAACCTGAGCAACCAGGCGCTTCATGCCGTTTTCTTCGGTGACCATGCGGTAGATTTCGATGGTTTCCATTTCGTTGGAGAACACCGGATAACCGCGGAAGTAATCAGCTGGCCACATGTCGTTGGTCCAGACGACGAGAGTATCGTCAGCCCAGAAACCGATACTGTCGCCAGTTGGAGAGTGGCTACCATCGATGTTGGCATGGTCCTGATTGATGAACACGCGGCGGTTTTCGTTCGCCAAGTCGTTCAACCACCAAGACTGGCTTGGGGTGTTCACCCATTCGCGAACGTACGGCTCAAGCAGCCAACGCGGCACGCCCATCGCTTCACACGTGGTGAGACGGTCATAGGCCTGTTCGTTATGTGGGATCATGGCCTCACGACGCTGCTTGAATGCAGCTTCGTATTCTGGGGTCAGAACGCCTTCCTTGACGACGCCACCAGCAGCTAGACCTGGCGGGATTGGGCCCTCAAAGAACGGGGACACGCCACCGCGAAGCGCTACGCTGTTCCAGCTGGCTTCCCACAGACCTTCCCACTTCGGCACAGATTCATAGGTGTGCTTGGTGCCACCGTCATGCTGGCGCTTGAGGAAGTTGAAGTGCTCTTCTGCGGTCTTGAATGCCTTTGGCGGCTTCACGACTTCAACAGCAAGTGGATTGGTAGACTGAGCATAACTTACGGAAGCAGCGCTTGCTGCAACCATGAGTCCAAGAGCCATGGCTCCCAAGACTTTAGTTACCTTCATAGGTAGATCCTCTCCTCGGCCTGATAATTTCGAAAGGATGGCCAGCCACGCCCAATCCCCCGCTGTTTTTTGGCGCGACATAAGTCCCGCAGTCGCACGGTCTCCCACCCGCACAATTCATTTGAGGAATTCAGGCAAGACGGTACCGGCACGGCTGAACGAGCGTTCAGCAGTTTGGTCCGACACTGTTTTGCTCGGATATTCCTCCGTTCAGCCCACGAGGTGCTGCGAGGGTAAATTCTCAGAAGTATCGAGATTAGCCCTGCACGGAGCTAGCCCAATGTTTGCACGAAACGAACGCGTAAGAGCGTGCTCGATGAACATCCTTTGGGAACCGCAACCCCTTGGCTACGCAAGCATAGTCTTTAGTCTAGGCCTCGAGTTTGTAGGCGGACGCGATAGACGCCAGGAGAGAATCCTGTGTGGCGCCTGAAAATCCGCGCCAAGTGCTCAACATGCGAGAAACCACAAGCGTCCGCGATGTCGAATAGCGGCAGATCGGTTGTCTGCAAGAGGGCCTTGGCCTTCGCTAGACGAAGCTGGATAAGATACTGGTGCGGCGCACTACCTGTTTCGGCCACAAACAAGCGCGAGAGTGCGGACACACTCTTATTGGCAACTCCGGACAACTCCGCGAGAGTTACGTTGCGGTCTATGTGATCCCGCAAGTACCGAATTGCAGGCCGAAGATCGGCACAAACCGATGCTTCGGGCTCAAACCGTGTGTAGCGCAACTGCTGATCAGTGGAATGAGATTGGATCAAACGGGCAGCGATAGCCCGCGCCATCGGCAAGGCGCTGTTTTCATCTGCTTTGTTGTAAATGGCGGTTTGAACGGCACTTATGAGGAGAGCCAATGGCGGATCGCTTTGCCCCTCCCCGGTCCGCAATCTGAGACGGGACATGCCGCCGTCGACCGTCTCTTCGGCAACCTCGCAGAGTGTCTCAACATCGAGACTGAGAACAAGCGCTTCGCGCTGCTGAACATTGCTCGATGGTAGATCAGAGCCCGGACCATAGACCCCGATTTCCGACGAGACCAGACCATTCGGTGACGCCAGAGAGAGCCCTTCTCCTCCAACTTGAGCAAACAGTGCGATGAGCGGATTGGCTAGTACCGGCGCACTCTCAACGATTGCCCCCATGCTTGAGCTGAGCTTCATCTTACCCCAGCTGTGAACCGCGTGTTCTGCATAGGGCCTGCGAGGATTTGTGTGTATTCGGTCTGACGGGGAGTATCTCATATTCAGTCAGGCTCCGGCCGCCGAAGCGGCGCTGCGTCATGATCACAGAAACGATGGGCCACCAAAAATCGTAAAACCTATCCAACGGCCCGCGACCACCACAATGGTCCAGAGTGTCAGCGATATCCCGCCACTGATCCGAGCTGGCTGCGGAATACCCGTCAAATGCCACTCGCTCGCCGACCGCGCAAAAACGAACTCGAGAACCAGCATGTTCACGCCTGCCAATAGGATCGCGCTCATCTTGGCGATGAACCAGGGATTTTCGAAGTAATTGCTCGGCTGCGTGGCAAACATCATCAGGCCTGTCAGTACCGCACATCCAAACGCTATCCACACCAGATGCAGGCTCTCGTGAGCAATCTTGGTGTATTGCCGCGACGTCCCGGCGAGGCCCAACAGACGCAGGTCCACAACGGCTATGACGCCATAAACCAGAACCACCGCGATCACATGAACGACTTCTGCGGCCGGAAAGGCCCAGGCTGAGGTCTGCATGAACTCGCCCAATGCGGTCATTTCAACCCACAGGAGAAACTCAGATATATCCACCGAACTCACTCCGACTAATAAACGTAGGCGATCAACCGCCCAGCGGTCATCACGGAGATCCAGATGACGGTGGTGGCCAAACTATAAATAATGGAGCGCGTTTTGAGCGTGCTGGCTGGCGATGATAGATCAGGATGCAATAGCGCTTTCCCGAACCAAACAGTGGCCAGAAGGCCGAGGGGGATCAGCGCCATCTTGATCCAGAAGGGCGCACTAAGCAGTTCACGCTTTGGTTCGCCAACAATCAGCAATGTGCCGCTCAGCGCCAGAACAAGCGCGGCACCCCAGAACCACGGCAAGTAACGATCCGCAATGGCACTCAGGGGCGCATCGACGCCGGCACGGCCAAGCAAACGCAAATTGATAAACAATTGCGAGGACACCAAACTCGCAATGGCCAGAATATGAAGAGATTGGATCGTGGGAATGACCCAAAACTCGCGTTGAATATAGCGGCTGATCGCTGTTTCGCCCAGCCATGTTGCGAACTGAAGCACTTGCTGTCCTTGTGGCCTAAAAAGCCCCTCACCAAAGCGAGGGGCTAGTCCAAAACCTATTCTTTGCCGGCCGGAATGACCGCAAAGCCGTTCCGCGGATTGATTTTCTCACCGTTGGTCATTTGAGCATCGACCCAAGCGGCTCCCGGACGGCCGTCGCGCATTGGATTGCCACGTATAGTCAATTCTGTGCCGGGCTGTAGCGTGCTCTTGCGGATACCAGCCCGCATCAAAGTACTGGGCCCCTCAGCCTCGAATCCCCATGTAGTAACGGTGCCGTCGTCATTGGTGACATCAACGATCAGCCATGAGTGTGGGTTGGTGTATTGAAATTCCTTCACTACGCCTTTGAGCTCGACTAGTTGCTCGTGGTCGAACATGGCAGCAGAGTGGTGCGCGTAAGCAGGCGCAATGAGAGAGGCCACTGCCAAGGCAGCGCCCGCGAAAATAAGCTTTTTCATTTTGAATTTCCGTACGTTAATCGATAAGCGAAAGGCTAGGAACTATTCGCTCTTCATGAAGTCGAAGGCGAGGAAGTCGCTATTGCCGTCTTCAGTTTCGATGACGACGTTGTTTGGATTTTCGCGACAGTCCCAATAACGAATACGCAGCAGATGGTCGTCATTGGCGAGTTCCGTCCAGCTTTGACGGGTGTACCATGGCTCTGCAAGGTTCACCGGATCAAACACCCAGACGTCGGACTGCAAGGTGACACCATCGACCTTCCGCCAGCGCTCTACAACCTGCACTTGATCCGAATAGTTTGGCTGCGTACCGCGCTGGTACTGACCCTCCATCAGATACTTCGTGTGGGTCACGAGCGTATCGTCATCCCAGAAGCCGATCGTATCGCCGTTCCAAGTTGGGTATGCGTCTTCTTCAGCCGTATGATCACGACCGTCTGTGTAGACGCGGCGAGTGTCGTTGACCATCTCGTTGACCAGCCAAGTTGTGTCTGGTGTCACGATGAACTCGTGCAGAAATGGTTCGGTGATCCACCGCGGGAACCCTGGCGCACGACAATCGGAGATTGGATCATATTCGCCGTGAATGGTGTTCATCAGGTCGATTTTAGCCTGACGAGCTGCGGCACCTTCGTCCGTAAGTGTGGCACTAATTTCATTGGCAGGGAGCTCAGGATCGAACGACAACCCGCCCTTGGTGCGAGTAAAGATACCTGACCAGTCGTATTCTGGCTTCTTCATATCTTCCCATGTCAGCTGCACGCCGCCGTTGGCTTTGGCCTTCAGGAATGCAAACAGCGTCTCGGAAGTATCAAACTCCTCGCCAAACGCCTGCAGCTTAGCTTTGCTTTCAGTCCAATTTGCAGATTCACCCGCCGACGGCAGGAATTCAACAAACTCCTGCGCGTAAACAGTAAAATTTATTGAAGCCACGACTAAAGATGTAGTCGCCACAAGAATAGGCAGCACCTTCACGCAAGCTCTCCTCAAAGTTTGCTTCTCATGTGTGACGATCAACTTTTGTAGGTTCTTTTATAGATCGCCAGGGTCATGCTGGGATTTTTAGCGATCCCCAACAAGACACAAACATCCCGACATTTTGCGAATTTCGTGCAGGTGAAATCGATGCAGTCCGGACAAGCTTGCCGGGAAGTTCCTCATGGAACCGATGCGCATTGGAGGAGAATATGCGTTTACTGAATTCGCTGCTGCTTGGCGGCAGCATGCTGGCAATGCTGGCCGTTCCTACACTGGCTCAACAAATCGTCGTAGAGACCAGCAATGGCAAGATCGCCGGTCAGGCCAGCACCTATGTTGACGGCGTCTCCGTGTTTAAGGGCATTCGCTACGCGGCTGATGCCGGGGGCGCAAACCGCTTTCTACCACCACAGCCAGTTCCAGCAATCGACGGCATTTATGACACCTCAAACTATGGCGCGACGTGCTACGGGCTGCCGTATGCACCAATTTTGATGCCTGAGGAAGGCGTTGACCTCGACCCCAACGCACCTAGCGAAGATTGTCTCTTCTTGAACGTTTGGACTCCAGGTGTCGACTCCGGCAAGCGCCCCGTCATGGTGTGGATGCACGGTGGCGGTTTCACCGGCGGTTCGGGCGGCACTATTCGCTACGAGGCATCACGCTTCGTCGACAACCAAGACGTGGTTGTCGTAACGCTCAACCACCGTCTGGCATCACTCGGTTTTATGGACGTATCTGCTGTAGCTGGCGACGCATACAAAGACTCCGGCAACGCCGGTATGCTCGATATCGTACAAGCGCTCAGATGGGTGCGCGACAACATTGAAGAACTCGGCGGCGACCCGTCCAACGTGACAGTCTTTGGCGAATCCGGTGGTGGCAGCAAGGTAACGACGCTGATGTCGATGCCTTCAGCCCAAGGCCTCTTCTCCAAGGTTATCGCCCAAAGCGGTATCGCTACCGCACCAATTACAGTTGAGGCTGCGCAAGCATCGACAGCGACCGTTCTGGAAGCCGCCGGCGTAACTGATTTGGCATCATTGCAGTCGGCGGATGTGACCAAGCTGGTCGCAGGCGGAAACTGGGGACCAGTACAGGGTTCGACTCTCCCCCGCGGTCCATTTGCGCCGGATGCCGATCCAGCAGGCAAGTCGATACCACTCATTATCGGGTCGAATTTTACCGAGTCGACATTCTTCAACAACACACCAACAAAGCCTGTTGATGCTGATGGCTTGAAGGAAGCATTTGCTAAGGGCAACTTCACCGGTCGCATTCCAGCCGAGCGTATCGACGCTCTAATGGATGGCTACCGCGCCCTTCTGCCTGGCACGCCGGACCATGAAGTGTTCCAGATCATTGCTTCCGACATATGGATGACTCAGCTGGTGTCACGTGTAGCAGACCTTCGCTCCGGGCAAGACGCCGAAACCTACGTCTACCACTTCACTCAGCGCCAAGGCGGCCGTGATGGCGAACTCAACGTGCCACACACTGCAGAGATCGCTTATGTTTTCGACAACCTTGACCTAGCCAAGGCGACCGTAGGTGAACCAGATGCCGATGATCGCGCGCTTGCTACTGTGATGAGCACTGCTTGGGCTAATTTTGCACGTACCGGCAATCCAAACGGCGAAGGGGTTCCCGAGTGGAAGACCTGGAATGACGGCAAGAACGGCATGATCTTTGGGGCTAGTACTGGGTCGGTTGCAGATCCGTTTGCGGCCCGCCTTGCGGTTCTCGGCGAAGCGCTCAAACCATAATCCAGTTGAAAGCATAATTAGGAGGCGCGGGTTGGCTCCTGCGCCTCCTTTTCTAATGCCCAAGCGCACCGCAAAAACTCGTATCCCCTAGCGCGTTGAATTTACACAAAACAAACCTGCAAAAATCGGCAAGTTTAAATCCAAAACGTGCAGGCACGGAACGCGCCAGACAGTGCACGGTAATCCCATCACCAAGCGCCACACGCTTAAGAGGCAAAGCCCGACGCGAGCGCTGGAGATCCTGAACATGGTGTCAGGAGGGAGAGGGAATGTTCCAGACATCTGCGGATAGCAGATGGCCATCAGGCAACGCCTGGGGCGCATTTGTTGCGCGCCATCGTCATAGCCTGATCTTGGCCGCATTGAGCCTAAGCTTACTCGTCATGCTGTGCGTGGCGGTTGCGATTGGCTCGACTGCGATCGCCTTGTCCGACGTCGCCGCAGCGCTTCTTGGTTTGCCAACAGAGAAGCCAAGCACGGCTGGCGTTATCACCTCCATCCGCCTGCCCCGCGCCCTAACTGCGTTGCTCGCTGGAGCGGCTTTGGGCGTAGCCGGTCTTCAGATGCAGACCCTACTGCGCAACCCACTGGCCGACCCTTTCGTCTTGGGGATCACCTCAGGCGCAAGCTTGGGTGTTGCCCTCGTGGTTTTGGCTTCCGGCAGCGCTATGGCGGGTCTGCTGACTGGCGGATTTGGCATCGGTGGCGGTCTGGTCTTGGTGACTGCGGCAACGCTCGGGGCGCTCGCGATACTCATTCCAACGCTTATCATTGCTGCTCGCCTTTCCAATCCTTCGACCGTTCTCATTTTTGGTCTGATGACCGGCTATGGCGTCTCTGCTTTCGTCACCGTGCTTGTTGCTGGTGCATCGCCCGAACAACTGCAGCGCTGGACCGCATGGGGGTTTGGCTCGTTCAGCGCTGTCACCTGGTCTGACTTGCCAGTATTCGCACCTGTCATCCTTTTGGGCATCGCTGTTGCGCTAACCTCGATCAAGCAGCTCAACGCCATGCTCTTGGGCGACAATTATGCGCGATCGATGGGCGTCAACACCCGCTTCACCCGTCTCATCACCATGGGATCAGCCTCAATGCTCGCCGGAGCAGTGACGGCATTCTGCGGCCCGATTGGATTTCTGGGGGTCGCTGTCCCGCATCTCGCGCGAGCCCTGACCGGCACGTCTGACCATGCGGTTCTCGTTCCCGTTTCAGTGCTCCTGGGCGCCCAGATCGCTCTTTTTGCACAAATCGTTTCGCTCTTCCCCGGACAGTTCGGCTCGCTCCCCCTCAACGCTGTGACCGCCCTCGTGGGGGCGCCAGTCGTTCTGTTCGTCATCCTGAAATCACGCCGTGGAGTACTGAGCTAATGCGTCCGACATTACAGACCCATGACCTGAGCGTTGGCTATGTCACTGGCAAACGTGCCCGTACCGTTCTCGCCAATCTGAATCTCACCATTATGCCCGGCGAACTGGTTTTCCTTCTGGGAACGAACGGGGCTGGCAAGTCCACACTGCTGCGCACGTTGGCCCGGGCTCAGAAACCCACGGGTGGTTCAGTAGACATTGCCGGACGCGATATCGCTCATCTGTCGCAAATGGATTTGGCGAAACATTTGGGTTTGGTACTGACCGATCGCTTGTCCATTGGTTCAATCACCGCCGAAAAACTCGTCGAACTTGGCCGGTATCCATACACTGGCTGGGCAGGCCTGTTGAGCGCCAACGACCGCGCTATAGCCCGCAAAGCCTTAGCTTCGGTCGGTGGCAGCCATCTCGCTGACCGAGATGTTTCGGAGATGTCAGACGGCGAGCGCCAGCGCGTGATGATTGCGCGCGCTTTGGCGCAGCAACCGGACCTTCTGCTGCTCGACGAGCCCACAGCATTCCTTGACGTAACGGCTCGCATTGAACTGGTCGGCATGCTCCGTGCGCTCGCTCGCGCATCCAATGTGGCGATTATCCTTTCCAGCCATGATCTCGAACTTGCTCTTCGCACCGCTGATACCGTTTGGCTCGTTGAGAAGGACGGTCAGCTGCACAATGGCGCGCCAGAAGATCTGATCGCCTCGGGCCATCTTGAGAGCTGTTTTTCTGGTCCAACGATGAGCTTTTGCGCCGCAGAGCGCAGCTTCACAGTGCGCCCTACCCTGCGTGGCTATGCGACCGTGACGGGTGATGGAGACAATGTGGGGTTGGCGGCAGCCGTACTGGAGCGGGAAGGCCTATTGCCCCCGCCTGCCCCCGTCGATGCATCCAACCTCATTATTGTGAATGTGACCGCGCACGGTTGGTCGCTGCGCTACGACGACGAAGCCCATTTGGGTCAAAGCTTTGGCGAGCTCGCATGCTGCGCTCGCGGCCTCAACCTCACTGAACAGCCTGCACGCGTCGCTCAGATTTTGGAGCGCACCGGCTCATGATCTCTCGCGTCTCGATCCTTACCGCTGTTTCCGTCTGTGCGTGCACGAGCGCATTAGCCGCGCCGTTCGATGGTGATGGCTGCCTAACGTCTTACAGCGCCGGTGAGGACTATTTCGCCCATAAGGCTAAGATCACAAACGCCAAGAACTTTTCGCTCAGTTACCACGATAGCTATAAGCTTCTCACCGTCAAAAAACCTTTCCCGGGCGGACAACCTGAGACCTATCTACTCAATCTTTGCGGAGCTCCGCTTCCAAAGCTTGAGCAGCAGATCGACGCTGTCATCCAAGTGCCAATCCGCAGTGTTTTCGCAGGCAGCACCACACAAAATCCTTCCCTTCTGGCGCTTGGGCAGGTGGAGACGATCACAGGCATAGCGCGCAAGGACTTTGTCTCCCTGCCCGAAGTGCTCGCACAGATCTCAAAGCCTGATGTGACCGAGTTCGAGTCAAGCGGAGCCGTTGATGTCGAGCGTATTGCATCGGCTCAGCCAGACCTGGTGCTGGCCGCCGGTAGCGGCTCGGCTGAAATGGCGCAAGTGCGCAATCTCGGCATCTCGGTGGTCAATCACTCTGATTGGCAAGAAACAACGCCACTGGGTCGGGCCGAATGGATCAAGTTCGTTGCCGCGCTTTATAACGAAGAAGCCAAAGCCAACGCGGTTTACGACGAAATCACCGCTGGGTACGCGACTGCCGTCGCCAGCGTTGCCCATCTAACCGACGAGCAGAAGCCGTGGGTTCTCAGTGGCAGCGCTTTTGAAGGCACGTTCTTTGCCGCAGGCGGCGCCAGCTTTGTTGCCGCGTCCATCGTCGATGCAGGCGGGCGTTACGTCTTCGAAACTGACACCAACGCGGGCAGCTTTCAAATCCACGATTTTGAACGGCTTATCGTGTCCGCTCTGGATGCACAATTCTGGATCCATGCGTCGAACGACTATCTGAGCCTTGCAGACATCGCCGCTGATGACCCACGCCTTGCAGCCCTTCCCGCCGCACAAGCGGGTCAGGTGTGGATGCCAGACGCACTCAAAGGCCCCAACGGGGGCGTCCAGATTTATGAGATGGGCACATTGCGCCCAGACCTCGTCATCAAAGACCTGATCTCGATCCTTCACCCTGATCTGGCGGGTGATCACGAGCGCGTCTTTTACCGATCCATCACGAATGACACGAAGACCACTGGGGGGAACACGTGAAAGAAGTCGTCCGACAGGCCTTGCTTGATCCGCGCAACACGTGGAGCATTGGCACATTTGGTGCAATTGGTGAATTCCGCTGGGATGCCGGTGAGGAGACCCTGCATACCGACGCGTTGAGCCGCGTGACCAAGCGCGCAGCCATTCGCATCACACCAGCCGATGGTATTAAAATCATCGCCTTTGAAACTCTCGCCGCTGATGGCAAGAGCTGGCACAACGATGTTGCGTTTTGCATGAAGCGCACTGCCGAGGCTGACAAGCCTCATGTTGTCCGCGAGCTTGGCCCAGACCGCGATGCACTGCGTGAGGACCAACGCGACGCGATCTTGTTTGATCTCGGTGTCGGCATCGGCCACGTTCACATGTGCGCCCGCACGCACGATCCAGATCACATCAAAATTATGCGCTCGCTTGAAGGCTTGTCCATTTTCTCCGAGCAGGCACGGCACCTTCACGCCGACACTTTGCGTGCACAACCGCACCGCGTCATGCTGAGCCCACTCGGGCGTCTTGAGGTTTACCAAGAGATCCCGCACCCCAACGGCAAAAGCCCGGAAGGTCCGCATACACACTTGATCGCCAAGTCGATCGCTTCAGGCCGCACGCATGCTGCGACAGATCCGATACCAGAAGGCTACCAGCCCATTCTCACGCTGCACCCGGGCTCCCCCTGGCGTGACCTACTGGGACATGAACAGCCCTTCTCGGACGAAAAGGACGCAGCGTTCCTCGCGCTCTGGAACCAGTACGCCCTGCCCGACGAGCACGCCATCGCCAAGACCGTCCGCGAAACAGTCACGGCAGGCACGGCCCCGCGGCCCGATGTGTGGCCGAACACCCGCCGCGGTCGGACCACCGCTCGCGTTGCGCTGCGCCGCCTGACCCAAAAGCGCGATGCCAATGTCGCTGCCTGGGCAAGCCAATTCGACAACATCCCTGCCGATCAAGACGCAGAACTGCTGGCGGAATAACCATGACCAACCCAATTCCCGTATCGAGCGAACCGCAGATCATTCCCTCCAACGACGGCTTTACCAGCGCCGTACAGGAATGGGCTCTGCCTTTGGATGAGAACTACCTCGCTGAGTTCATCCAATACGTCTTCAAAACCTACTGGGATCAGGTCAACTTCGGTCCACTGATCGAAGGTGCGTCCTATGAGATGACTTGTGCGACGGCCCCGACCTATTTCGATCTATCAAATGGTTTTTTGACCATCGCCTGCGGCACACAGCACTTCCATATTTGTGTGGGCACAGGCGGCTGGCCCGTCGGCGACACGCGCCCAGCCCGGTTGCCCGGGAAAGCCGTCATTTTCCGTCGCCTAGATATGAAAGGCGCGCCGCTCACTTGGGGCTTTGATCTCATCAACAGTGCTGGCACGCCGATGCTGACCATCCACTTCGCCAACCCGCATGCTGACTTAGGCGACAAGCTGCTCAAACCAGCGCGCTGGGAAAATCTTGCCATGTGGCGCGACATTGCTCAGCGTTACCTCGGCCGCGATCCGGAAGCATTCGATGAAACCGGAGAGGGCTACCAAGACATGATGATGGATGCATCGTGATGGAGACGACGCAGACCATCCTCAATGGCTCACGGGGACTTAAGGCTTCGACCACGGAGCGTTTCTTGGAAAAAGCTGAGGAGTTTTATCTCCAGCCGAGCCTTGTTGTCCGAGACATCGGCGCGACTTGGTCCAATTTGGATGGTTGGATCACTCAACAACAGCTGAGCGACGCCAACGACGGCCCCTTGCCGACCATGCTTGAGGAGCTGCAACACAAAGGATTTGGGCGCAGTCGCAAGGGAGCCGCTGCCTCGCTTCTGCTGCGCACGGGCTGGGCGGCAGGCCTTCCCGTCGCCGCCCACCTTCTGAGCCAGTCGACAATTTCCTACCATCGGTTTGCGCTCAAATTCTCATCCAGCACATTACTGCAATCAGTAGGTGTTGAAGGGCTCGAAGTCGACGACAGCCTTTTAGGGGACGTGGAAGCGCGTCGCGCAGCAGTTGCTAAACAATTGCTCATGATGAGCGCTGACACGGTTGAAGCGCTCCACCGCTGGTCGAACTATTCGTACAAGGCTCTATGGTCGATGGTCTCGTCGTCTTGGGCCGCACAAATCTATGGAATGTGCGAAGCGCTGGGCCAAGAAGAGCGCGCGCAACAGGAAGCTGACGAAATTATTCGCCTCACAGGCATTCCGACCAGTGCACGGCCAAAACTCTATTCAGTCAAAACAGGCGGCCAAAACCGGGTGTGCCAGCGCCGTGCGGCGTGCTGCCTCTACTACAAATCCGAAAAGAACAATTTCTGCGCCAGCTGCCCGCTGGTCCCAGAACTCGAACGCCTCCAGCGCAATGCCGACTGGGTCTCCCAGCGCGCTATTTGATGAGAAGTCCTATGTTTAAGCTCAATATGACGCTGCTTTCGGCTACAGCAATAGCCTCGCTGCTCACTTTCAGCACGGCGAATGCGCAAGAAACCTTGCTTGGACCTGTCGTGGTATCTGCAGGCCTCACCCCCGTTGCCGCCAACGAGGTCGGTCGATCTTATACGCTGATCAATTCCGACACGATCAATCGCGCCAAGGTCCCTTATGTTGCGGACCTCCTCAAGCAGGTGCCAGGGCTTTCTGTTTCGGCGTCAGGCTCGGCTGGCGCAAATACCCAAGTGCGTATGCGTGGCGCTGAAGGCAACCACGTCTTGGTGCTGATAGACGGCGTGCCGGTCAGTGAAACATCCACCGGCGAGTTTGACTTCGGTCGCCTGCAAGTTTCAAACATTGAAAGCGTCGAAATTTTGCGCGGCCCACAAAGCGCGTTCTGGGGCTCGAATGCCATGGCTGGTGTCATCAACATCATCACCAAGGCGGGCAGCAGAGATGGCATTCGCACTACTCTTGCGACTGAATTTGGCACTGACGGCACCAAAATGGGTAACGTTCAAGTGACGTTCGGCCAGGATAATTTTGACATCACCAGCGCGCTTAGCGCACGCCATACCGATGGCTTTAACGTGTCGTCTTTTGGCAATGAACTGGACGGCGCCAGCCACATCGATGCCAACATCCGGTTCAATGCCGATGTGAACCAAAACCTGCGGGTCGACGGCAACTTACGATACGGCAGTGTTCACGCGGACCTCGATAATGAGGATTGGACTTCCGGCAGCGCAACCTATGGCAAGCTGATTGATACATACGACACAACCCGCACCGAAGAGTTTCTTGGAGCTCTGGGCTATAGCTGGGAAAGCGATGATGGCGCGTTTTTCCACGGCGGGCGCATTAGCGGAACCAAGGTAGATCGCGAGACTTTTGACACCAATGGCGTGAAAAACGGCGCTCATACCGGTAGCCGGTACAAGAGCTCGTTCCAACTCGGCCACAAGTTCAATACCCCGGATTTTGCTGACGCAGAACACACCCTTACTCTCGGCTACGACCTTGTCGCCGAGACTTTTAAGCGCTTACCGCCAAACGCTCTCGATGAACAGAAACGCCATACCCATTCCATCGTGGGTGAATACCGAGGTCGCTTTGCAGATCAATTGAATCTCACCGCGGCTGTGCGGCACGATATCAACGACCAGTTTGCCAATGTGACGACCTACAGCCTCTCCGGCTCTTGGGAAATTCCGAATTCAGGCACTACGCTGCACGCATCGCTCGGCACCGGCTCGACCAACCCAACCTTTGTTGAGCAGTTTGGCTACAATCCGAGTTCATTCGTCGGGAACGCTAACCTCAAGCCAGAAACAAGTATTGGCTGGGACATCGGTGTGAGCCAGTCACTGCTTGATGGTCTGATCACCCTAGACGCAACTTACTTCAACCAGAACCTCGAAAACGAGATTAAGTCGGTTGGCTGGTCGCCTGCGACAGTCGAGAATGATACTGGGCTCAGCACGCGCCAAGGTGTCGAGCTGACGGCGGCTCTGGACTTCTTCAACGGCTTCACCGCGTCAGGCTCCTATACTTATACCGACTCGCGCGATGGTTCTGGCGTTACCGAAATCCGCCGCCCAAAGCATTCGGGCGTTATCAATCTCGCCTATGATTTCGAAGAAATCCCGCTGCGTTTGAATACAGACCTCATGCTGGTCGGCGAGGCGGACGACACCGATTTTGCAACCAGCACGAATGTAAAGCTCCCTGGCTACGCGCTGCTCAACGCAGGCATCAACTATGAAGTGAGCGAGAACGTCGAAGTGTACGCGCGCGTACAGAACCTCCTCAATGTCTCGTACCAGAATGTACTCGGCTACAATAACGCCGGGCGCACATTCTACGTCGGCGCAAAGGCAAGCTTTTAAGCCATGGCGATCAAAGCCCACCTTATAAAGTGGTGCGTGTTCCCAGTGAGCTTTCTTGCTGGGAACGCGGTTCAGGCGCAAGACCAAGGCACCTTACCCACGTCACTGCCCCACGACCTCTCCGTCATGGGCATGTTTGAGCAAGCCGATTTGGTGGTCAAATCCGTTATGCTCTTGCTGCTCGCCTTCGCAGTAGTCGCCTGGGTCATTTGGCTCGCGAAATGGTTCGAACTGATCGCTTGCCGCCGCGCGCTCAAAATAAGCCGAAAAGCACTCAACAATGTCTCGTCGCTCACCGAGGCCGCGGCTCTCGAAACCGGCAGCAAGACCCATATCGCCCTACTGCTCGCGGCGGGCGAGCAGGAAGTTCGCCTCTCCGACATGCATGCGCTGTCAATAGGCAGCGAAGGGCTCAAGGAGCGGGTACATTCGCGCCTTGCCCGCTTGCAGAGCGGCATTGGTCGCAAGCTGCAACGCAGCGTCGGGCTTCTGGCAACAATTGGTTCTACCGCACCCTTTATCGGCCTTTTCGGTACAGTGTGGGGCATTATGAATGCCTTCATCGGCATTGCCGAAACACAAACCACCAACCTTGCGGTCGTAGCGCCAGGTATTGCCGAGGCACTTCTGGCCACTGCACTCGGCCTCGTCGCCGCAATCCCCGCTGTTGTGTTTTACAACGGTCTCTCGCGTGGCATCGCCAACTATAAGCAAAACCTCGCGGACACCGCCGCATTCATCGAGCGCCTCGTGTCGCGCGATCGCGACATGAAGCTGTCAGAAGCGCTCACACGCGAGGGGCATTCATAAGTGGCCGGGGGTCTTCGCGACAGTTTTGACGATAACGACGGCATCGAAGAAGTCGGAGAGATCAACGTGACGCCGTTTATCGACGTCATGTTGGTCCTGCTCATTATCTTCATGGTGGCTGCCCCAATGGCAACGGTGGATGCACCCGTCGACCTTCCTAAACTCAACAGCCAGAGCCAACCGACGACCGACAAACCAGTTTATGTCTCGCTTCAGCTCGACAAAACCCTGCTTGTTGGCGAACAGCCTGTCGACAAGACAACGTTGAAAGCGGCGCTTGATCTGGCGACGGAAAACGACACCGAAAAACGCATTCTAATCCGTGCGGACGGCTCAATCCCCTATGGCGATGTGATCGTGGTCATGAACGATCTACGCGTAAGCGGTTACAATCGCGTCGCACTCGTCGGTCTGGATGGAGCCAGCACGGCGCCATGAAACGCTCGCCACACGCCATTGATCCGACCGCACAGTTTGACGCGGCAGAACTTCTGCGTTGGGTCGCTGCGGGTCTATTGGTAATCGGAGGAGGCGCTGCGGGGTTTGTTGCTGTGGAGCGCATGCCAAGCTCAAACCCTGGCATCATCGCCGAAGAAATCTCCAGCATCGAAGTTGTGTTTGAAACAGCCGAGCTCACTTCGCCGATTATCGAACCCGCTCTTGAGCCAGACACTTTGCAGGAACCCGTCTCTGAAACGGAACAAGAGCAAGAGCAAGAGCCAGAGCCAGAGCCAGAGCCAGAGCCAGAGCCAGAGCCAGAGCCAGAGCAATTGGAGCCCCTATCTGCAAGTGCTGATGTGCCTGAAGAAGAAGATCTTCCGCCTGAAGATCCCATCACATCTGAGCCTGTCGCTGAGCCTATTCCAGAGCCAAAACTGGTGGACGTCCCTATGCCCGTCATGCGCCCGCCAGATTTGGTGGCACCCAAACCGCCGCGCCCGGAACGGGACGCGCCGAAAAGTGCTGCGCAAACCACAGCGCCAAGTCCATCTTCTGCGGTCGCGCCCACCCGTGCTCCTGTCGCTGTAATGCCAACAGCCACGCAGGAAGCAAACTGGCAGGGGCGACTGGTCACACATCTCAATCGGAAAAAGACTTATCCTCGCGAGGCTCAAAGGTCGCGTCAGGAAGGTACTGTAGTTATGCGCTTCACGATTGACGCAAACGGCAGATTGGTCAACGCGACCATCGCTCAAAGCTCAGGCTTTGCAGCGTTAGATGAGGCAGCCGTTGCCCTCGTTCAGAAGGCCTCACCCTACCCTGCCCCACCAGAAGGTCTTAGCGCTGATAAGATGGCTCTGCGCGTGCCCATTACCTATGGACTTCGTTAGGCACAGAAAGACCGCCTTGCTTGCACGAAACGTGCAGGAGAGCTCGATCACCACCTGCCAAAGTGCCTCGGTTGCTCGGAAGTGCGGCCAGGAGGGGACAATGCGAACGATTTTACGCGGCGGAATAGCGATTGCTGCCTTTGCAGGCCTGTCTGTACCAGCCTTTGCGCATCATGCCCTCGGCGGTGAACTGCCCCTTGGATTTGCTGAGGGATTTATTTCGGGCCTTGCACATCCTGTCATTGAGATGAGCCACTTCGCTTTCGTCATCGCGGTCGGCATTTTGACCGCTGTTGCGCAAGGCACACTTTTGCTCCCGATCTGGTTTGTTGCCGGCACAATCGCGGCCTGTCTCCTCAATGCCGTCGGCTTTGAGGTTTCCTCGGCAACTTGGCTCGTCCCTATGAGCGCACTGGTGCTCGGCTTATTCATGGCCTCGGGCAAAGGCGACAACGGCCGCTGGCACCATGTCGTCTTCCTCGTCTCAGGCCTTTTGCACGGGCTTGCCTATTCGCAGTCAATCATCGGTAGCGAAAACAACTCTCTCGTCGGCTACCTTATGGGTTTCGGCATCACGCAAACGCTCATAGCCGTCGGCGCAATGTTTGCAGCCTATTGGTTCTGGCATGGAGATCGGCTGTACGCGAACGCACGCGTTGTTGGTGGTGTATTGACCGGGATCGGCGTCACGGCGCTCTACCAGGCCCAGATCTCTATGCTGTTTGCGACCGCCTAGGCGCATACCGGAGAGGTGGCGCTTTGCGACTGAGCAAACAAAGCAATTATGCGATCCGAGCGCTGATCTACTGCGCCGCAAACCCCTCTGGTTTGAGCCGAATTCGAGACATCGGCGATGCCTTCGGCGTCTCCGAAATGTTCTTATTCAAGATCCTTGTCCCCATCGGCCGCAGTGGACTGCTTACCACTGTACGTGGGCGCAATGGCGGTGTGCGCTTGGGCGCCGCTGCTGATCAAATCACGGTAATGGACGTTCTTCGCGTAACTGAGGAAGATTTTGACCTCAGCGAATGCGTACGAGAACGTTGCGCGCACTGTCCTCTCACCACCCATTGCCGCTATGAAACAGCGCTCAGTGATGCTCTTCGCGCCTTCACCAAGGTTCTTGAAAGCTACACAATCGCAGATCTGGTCGCCGACCGAGACGCTGTCGTCAAAACGCTCGGCTTAACGGAGCCCAGCAAGCAAGACCGCGTGACTTGGACAACAGATAATTTAGCTGCGCGTACGTGAAACGCTGCATGTTTCGGGCAACAGGGTTTTCAAACATGCAGGAACCAAGGCCCTCACACGCCTACCAATATAGAAATCGTAACGTGAGGGCGAAATGATGCGGTCCATCATTCTGGCAATAATTGCATCCACCAGCATAGCGTCAGCCGCCTATGCTGAAGACCCGGCGCGCATCATTTCAGTACGCCAAGGCCTGATGCAACAAACCGCGTTTCTATCCGCACTTGCCCGTTCAACTGCTGATCTGGACGACGAGAGTAAAATCACCGAACTCTATGAAATGGGCATGGCAACGGCACAGTCGCTAGAAGCGTTCGAGGTCATGTTTCAGGAAAATACTAACCTGCTGGGTGGTGCAGCACCTATCGACGGAGTGACGACAACCGCTGCGGCCGCAGTTTGGGACGACATTGAAGCCTTTCGTGCGCTTGTGCAAGACAGCGCCCAAAAGGCCCGAGCCGCTGCAGTAAGCACCGATGTCGCTGCCTTCGCCAAGGCCTGGGAGTCTGTTGAAGCAACTTGCGCATCCTGTCACGAAGCCTTTGTTTTCTATGATCCTTTCGCTGCATTCTGAGGGCAAAACGGCATAACTGCCGAAAACCTGCAGAAAACGTGCAGGATTTAGCGATGCACTCTGGCCAGTGTTTCTTCCAAAGAATGCGAACAGCATCTGGGAGAGAGGCCTATGGGGAAGCATGCCCATTCGGACCATGATCACCACGATCATGGTCATCAACATCATCACGGCGCTCATGACCATGGGCATGACCATCATGGGCATGATCATCACGGCCATAGCCACAGTCACGACCATGACCGTGACCATGACCACGATCATGATCACGACGGTCATCATCACTCCCACGCCTTTGGTCCGACCGAGCTCTTTCGCATCGGACTAACAGGCCTATGCGCACTGGCAGTTTGGCTTCAACTGCCTGACCACGTCTATCTCGATATCGGCGGCCAGATATTCCTGTCGTTCTCTTGGTACGGTCTGACCGGTTTGGCTATCGGCGGGCGCCCGCTCTTTGAAGAAGCTTGGGCAAGCCTCAAGCGCCGCCGCATGACCATGGAACTGTCCATGTGCATCGCTGTGGTGGCAGCCGCATATACCGGCTACTTCCTTGTCGCGTTGATGATCACTTTCTTCGTGCTTATCGCAGAAGTACTCGAAGGCATGACGCTGGAACGCGGCCGCAAGGCCATCCGTGACCTCATGGCCTTGCTGCCAAGCGAAGTGCAACTGCGTCGCGACGGCCAAGTTGTAACCGCCTCGATCGACGACATCGAAACCGGATCGGTTGTTGTGGTGGCCCCTGGAGCCCGTGTTCCTGTCGATGGACCGGTCATCTCGGGCAATTCCTTCATTGATGAATCCCGCATCACCGGCGAGTCCATGCCGGTCGAAAAAATGCCGGGCCACTTCGTCTATGCCGGCACAATCAACCAATCCGGCGCTCTAGAAGTTCGCGCTGAACGCATCGGTCGCGCCACCAGCTACGGCCAAATTCTTGAGACCGTGGAGGAGGCCGAACGCTCGCGTGCGCCCGTGCAGCGCCTCGCCGATAAACTCGCAGGCTATATCGTCTACGTGGCACTTGGCTTTGCAGCGTTTGAATACTGGATTACCCAAGGCAATATCAGCGCAACCATCTCGGTCATCGTTGTTGCTGGTGCCTGTGGCGTTGCAGCAGGCACCCCACTCGCCATCCTCGGTGGCATTGGTCGCGCCGCGCAGAATGGCGCGATCATTAAGGGCGGTATCCACCTCGAAACATTGGGCAAGGTCGATACGGTCGTTCTCGACAAGACTGGCACCCTGACGTTCGGCAAACCCGAAGTTACCAAGGTCCTCCCACACAATGGCGCCAACCTTGAAAACATACTGCGCGCCGCCAGCACAGCTGAAGCACTTTCCGAGCACCCGCTTGGCAAGGCCATCATCAGCTACTCGGCCGAACGCAATATTGTGCCGGGAGATGCAAGTGAGTTCCATTATGAACCAGGCCTCGGCATTTCGGCACGCGACGCCCAAGGCCTAATTCTGGTGGGCAATGCCAAATGGCTTGCCGCCAACAATATCGCCCTCGACATTGCGGAGGACGAGTACGTCGCCTCCCGCATTTACATTGCACGCGAAAACACCCTCATCGGGCAAATCCTAGTCGAAGACCAAATCCGCCCAGAAGCGCGTCGGGCAATCGACAAGCTGCGCTCGATGAACATCGATGTTCAACTCCTGACTGGCGACACTGCACCAGTCGCTCGTCAGGTTGCGTCCGAACTGGGTATCGATGCTGTGGAAGCAGGCCTCCTGCCGAGCGATAAGCTCAAGCGTATTCAAGCTATCAAGCAGTCAGGTCGTGTCGTAGCCATGGTTGGTGACGGCGTAAATGACGCCCCTGCCCTTGCGACTGCTTCTGTTGGCATCGCAATGGGTTCAGGCACAGAGGTGGCTCGCGAAAAAGCGGACATCGTTCTGCTTGGCAATGACCTGATGCGCTTTGCCGAAACCGTTCATGTTGCCCGCCGCACGCGCGGCATCATCTGGTTCAACTTCGCCGGTACAGTACTGGTCGACATTTTGGGCATTGCCGCCGCCATGCTGGGCTGGATCGGCCCCGTAGAAGCTTCGCTCATCCACACAGGTTCTGAGCTCGCATTCATCCTCAACTCCGCGCGCCTCGTTCCGCGCCAAACGATGCTCAAGGGCATCGAGACGGCCAAAACGGGCATCGCCACCTGGCTACCAGCACGCCAGAACTAAACTCCCCTCCCCGACGCTCCAACGCCCGCCGCAACACCAGTGGCGGGCGTTCCTTTTTCTCGCGTCCGTCCAAAAGAAAAAGGCCGACAGGACGAGCCTGTCAGCCAAAGTGATCACCAAGAAGCGCCGAGGAGAAGCTCGTGGTGTATTGCAACCACATTGGCCCAGACTTGGAATTTAAACCTGCATAAATGAGCAGGTTTTCTGGCATAAACCTGACGGAGTTGGCAGGTTTAAATTTGGTTCATTTTGAGCATCCGGCGGGCCTCCTCCAGCGTCACGTCACACCCATGCAACGCTCTTGGCGCCTGATCAGCGAGGGCGACCAGCGTCTCAGCCACCAAGGGAGCTGGAGTGAGCGTGTCGCGCGCAACGGCGCTAATTGCGCCCCGACCGGATGCGCGAATTTCCGCCTGCATATCGGTATCGACCATGCCGGGGCTAAGAGCGGCAATAAAGGCCTTTTTCCCAAGTTCTAGCGCCAGCGCTTTCGTCAACATGGAGAGCCCGGCCTTGCTCACGCAATATGCACTCCAGCCCTCCACTGCATGGCGAGCAGCGCCGCTTGAAAGCAAAATTATCCGCGGATCTGGCGACAAAAGCGGTAAAGCGTTCCTAACGGCGCGTGCAGCACCGAGCAGATTGGCGTGTATGATCCTCTCCCAATCATACTCGGAGATGTCCGAGAACAGCGCGAGTGGTTCGATAGTCCCGGCGTTGTAAATGAGCGTCCGAATGCTCCCTGCAAATCCAACTGTTTGCCGGTAGGCCTCGTGAATACTGGCAGGCTCTTCCGCATCCACCTGCACAGCGAGCGCGCAATGCCCCGCCAAAGTGAGCTCTGTGACAACTCCCTCGACGGCCTTAGGGTTTCGGCATCCAAAAACAGTGGAGTGCCCTTGCCGCGCCGATTGGACCCCAGTGGCAAATCCAATTCCACGACTAGCGCCCAATACAAAAACGGCACCGGAAGATCCGGTGCCGTTTTCATTCATCATTGAGGAATTAGTCAACTTTTCTCAAACCGAAACTATGCACGAGGCGCTTGTGAGCAGGAACATGATCCCCGCTCCCACGGGTCCCTGGTTCGCCATCGGCGAGGCTGATGATCAGCGATTTCTTCACGCCAAACACAGCGTCGCTGGTGAGATACTTGTCACCGTCGATAAAAAGGTGCGTGACGAGCGTTTCGAAACCGTCCTTCCCAATCATAAAGTGGATGTGCGCTGGTCGGTATGGGTGACGCGAGGTCGCCTTGAGCATATCGCCAACTGGACCATCATCTGGAATTGGGTAGAACGTCGGCACAATCGACCAGAACGTAAAGCGACCGTCAGCATCGGTGCGGAAGCGGGCCCGCAGATTTTCAATCTGACCGGGCTTCTGCACATCGTAGTAGCCGTCATCATCCGACTGCCAAACGTCGACCCAAGCATCGGATAGTGGCAGACCATCAGCAAGGACTTGGCACTCGGCATACATTGGAACGCCTGGGGTACCCTTGGCGATATCTGAACCGTGTGCGGACTCCGCTAGTGGAGGCACGTAGAATGGCCCAAGAACGGTGGTCTCTGTAGCCCCATCTGCATCTGGGTGGTTCACGGCGTCCACGAACATCGACAGGCCGAGCGTATCCGAGAGCAGAATGAATTCCTGCCGCTTGTCGTCACACATCTGACCAACGCGGCTCAGAAACTGGATGCCGATCATCCATTCGTCAAAGCTCAGTTGCGTGTCCTCAGCAAACGCATGCAAGTGCTTGACGAGAGACTCCAAAACTTCACGGAGACGAGGATTTTCTGTTTCGGTGAAGCTGGCGATCACCTGTTCGGTGATCGCTGCAAGTACGGGATTAGATGAGATCATTTGGACCGATCCTCCTTATCGGCAATGAAGAGCGTCCTGCGGGTTGGAAACAGGTGAATACCCGTGCGTAGGGAGAAATTACCCCAGATCCCCTTTGGAGCGAGCAGCATAACGGCGATACCGAGTGCGCCCAGAACCAAGAGATACCACGGGCCGAACCCAGACATTGCATTGCGCAAAAGGACGAAAAGAATGGCTCCGATGATCGGCCCTTCAATGGTGGCGAGACCACCAATCACCACGATGAAGATGATGTAGGCCGTCCAATCGAGCAGCGAGAAGGCAGCATCAGGCGAAATACGCGAGGCCTGCAGGAAGTAAATCGCCCCAACGAGGCCCGCACCGAACGCCGCAAAAACGTAAACTGCAAATTTGATGCGCGTGGTCGTCACACCAACGCTCTGCGCTGCCACTTCACCGTCTTTGATGGCGCGTAGAGCTAGACCGATGCGCGAGCGCAGCAAGTAATAGCTCCCAGCGACCACAAGGGCGATGGTGAACAGTGCGGCCCAATAGATGATGATTTCGCGTGCTGCGGCGGAACGAACACCAAAGAGTTCAGCCACAAAATCCATACCGAACATGTTGCCTGTGGCCGAGCGTGGCAGCGACGTACCCGTACCGCCCCCCAGCTCGCGCCATTGCGCCAGTACAAGGCGGAACACTTCGGCGACGACCCAGGTGACAACAGCAAAGTAAGCACCTTGCATGCGGAAGACGAGCGTGCCGACCGGAACCGACAAAAGCGCAACAACGAGCGCGGCCGTGGGAATTGCCAGCAAGGGATCAACGCCACCGAGGATTATAAGCGCGAAAAGCGCATAACCACCCAAACCCACAAAAGCCTGCTGACCCACGGAAATCAGGCCTGCGTAGCCTGCCATAAGGTTCCAGCACAGCGCCAGTGCGGCAAGTAGGAACACAAGGATCATATCCTGCAGCATAGAGCGCGAGACGATTGCCGGAGCAAAGATCAGCGCGACCAATGCGATCAAGGCAACGATCATGAAGATACGCGAGGTCTTAGTCGCGACGTTAACAGTGTAGCGCGAAGCGTCGATCGCGGGGCGTGACGCATTAGATTGAATATCGGTCATGATCTTACTGCTTCGGGAACAGGCCACGGGGACGCAGAATGATGAAGACGAGGAACACGAGGTGGCCCGCCAAGATCTGCCATTCGGGGTTGATACGGGCGCCAATAGCCTGCGAGACACCTAGGATCACGCCACCAGCCAATGTCCCCCAAAGACTGCCCAAGCCACCGATAACAACAGCTTCGAAGGCAAACAGGAGACGAGCAGGACCAACGCTTGGATCGAAGTTCGAGCGTATGCCCATAAAGAACGCCGCGATGGTGAGAACAACAAAGGAGATACCCATTGCCACTGCGAAGACGACACGCGGGTTCACGCCCATCAGCTGGACGACTTCGGTGGAGTCAGATGTCGCACGCAGACGACGGCCCAGCGCCGTGCCGTAGAAAATATAGCTCAAAACACCCAAAACCGCGACGGCAACAGCAAATGTCAGAAGTGGGATGACACCGAGGTTCAAGCCCAAAATGTTGACGGACTGCGTCTCGATAGCACCCAAAGACAGCTTGCGACTATCCGCACTGAACGCGACGAGAAGGCCGTTCTGAACCAGGATTTGCAGACCGAACGTGACGAGCAATGGCAGAAGAATATCGTCGCCAAGGGTCCGGTTCAGAAGAAAGCGCTGCAAAGCCCAACCGAGCGCGAAAGCGAACGGCAGCAGGATCAGAAGCGCAACAGGCAGTGGTAGGCCAAGAGCCGTCACCATTGCCAAAAGCACGAATGCGGCCAGAACGATCAGATCGCCGTGGGCGAGATTGATCAGGCGCATCACGCCGAAAATCAACGAGAGGCCGGCTGCATAGAGAGCGTATAGCCCCCCGAGCAAAATGCCCTGCACGATTGTGTTGACGTAATCCATGCTTAGTTCCCGAAATAGGCCGCGAGAATTTGCGAACGATCAAACTCGTCAGCACGGCCAGCTAGGCTGACCTTCCCCTCGAGGAAACAATAAATGCGATCAGCGGCCGACAGAGCGGCGTTCAGATCCTGCTCAACAATGACGATTGTGGTCCCGCGCTTCTTGATCTCACTGATCGCTGCGTAGACGTCTTTGACAGCTGCAGGGGAAAGCCCGAGACTGATTTCGTCGCAGAGCAGGACGCGAGGGTTGGTGATCAGTGCGCGGCCGATGGCAACCATCTGCTGCTGGCCACCGGAAAGGGTCGGCGCCAGCTGATCAGCGCGCTCGGCTAACAGCGGAAACAATTCGCAAATGGTCTCGTAGCTCCAGCCACGTTCGCCACTCTTGCCGTTCTCGCCCATACGGAGGTTGTCCGAAACGGAGAGCGTTGGGAAAAGCCGACGCCCTTCTGGAACCAGCGCAATTCCTTGCTTGACCATGTCATAGGCTGGCTTGCCCGAAACAGACTGGCCATCCAACATGATCTGTCCCTTTGCCGGGATCAGACCAGAAAGTGCCTTTAGAAATGAAGATTTGCCAGCGCCATTTGCGCCGATGATGGCAACCGTTTCACCTTCATTGATATGAAAATCGACGCCGAATACGGCCTGGAAGTCGCCATAGAAAACTTCCAGGTTCTTTGTCTCTAGTACTGCAGTCATGCTGCTGCCTCATCATCAATACCGAGGTACGAGCGGCGGACGACCGGATCAGACATTACGGCGTCGGGCTTTCCGTCAGCAATTTTGCGGCCAAACTCGAGAACGATCAGGCGATCTACAACCGAGAGTAGCGCATGTACGACGTGTTCGATCCAGATGATCGTGACGCCGGTTTGATGCAGCTGCTGAATGAACGCCACCAGCTCGTGACATTCTGCTTCAGTCAGACCTCCCGCTATTTCGTCGAGCAGAATAAGATCAGGTTGTGTTGCCAGAGCACGCGCCAACTCAAGGCGCTTGCGGTTGAGCAGGGTCAACTTACCGGCCAAAGTATTGGCATGGGCGGCAAGACCAGTCTGTTCCAGTATGGAAGCACACAGAGCTTCCGAACTCAGCGCACGCGACGCGCGACCGTACTCCGCGGCAACCAAAAGATTTTCGAAAACAGTCAGAGTTTCAAATGGGCGGGGAATTTGGAACGAGCGCCCTACCCCGGCCACACAACGATCGGGGACTGACACCTTGGTCACGTCCTTATCGCCGATAGTGATGGTGCCCGCATCAGCGGTCACCACCCCCGTTATCAAGTTGAACAAGCTCGACTTGCCAGCACCATTGGCGCCGATAATGCCGAGAGCTTCACCACGTGCAACATTGAGGTCGATATTGTCGGCCACAACGACTGCACCAAAGCGCTTAGTAACGCCGGCAAGTCGTAAGATCATTCTATTTACTCGATAATTTCCATTACGCCTGCTGCCGGAATTTCCGGATGCGCGGAGTTTTCAACGATGACGAGATCATATGCGCCATCCTTCAGACGCCACTGACCACCGACCAGCGGGGTCTTGGAGACGTTCTTGGCAACAGCTGGCGGCAGACCTTCAGCGCCGAAGTCGACCTTACCAACGACGGTATCGAGTTCGGTTTCAGCGACAGCTGCAGCAAGGGCGTCTGGATCAAAAGGATCTTCAGCACGCTTGATCGCATCAACACCGACTTCAAACAGAGCGTGAATGAAGCCTGTTGGCTGGGTCCAAGGACGACCGGTTTCACCGACATAACCATCTGCCAGCTCCTTGGAGCTTTCACCGGTTAGCGACGACGAGAATGGATGGTTTGGCGACCACCAAACTTCGGTCGACAGATTGTGACCAAGATCGCCAAGTGCATCGACTGCAACCGGGAACAGGGTTGCCTTTGCGGTGGTAACGACCTTTGGCTTGTAGCCCTGCTGATTTGCTTGCGTCCAGAACGTGGTAAAATCTGGCGGAATGACAACGCCGGTTACGATCTCTGCGTTGGCTGCCTTAAAGGCACCGATCTGCGCGGTAAAATCGTCAGACAGGTTCTGGAAACGACCTGGGTCGGTGATTGGGTAACCTGCAGCGGCCATGGCTGGCGGCAGGCCGTTAACCGCATCACCCCAAGCATTGCCGTCTGCGTCGTTCGGGAACAGACCGCCAACACTCTTGTTGGTGTCGACCTGATTCCACATCGCCTGGAATGTGGTGATGATGTCTTCGAGACCCCAGAAGAAGTGGTAGGTGTAATCGAAGGATTCCCACGCAGCCGGATCACCCGGGTTCGCCTGGCGTTCAATGAACCACGGCTGCCACGGTGCAATTGTGGAAATGCACGGAATGCCTTCGATTTCGCACTGGGCGGATACGGGGTTGGCTGTTTCTGGGGTCGAGGCAACAACGATAAGCTGAACTTCGTCATCCACGATCAGTTCGCGTGCAACTTCCGACGCACGGTTCGGGCTCGACTGGCTGTCACGAACGATAATCTCAACGTTCACCTTGCCAGATGCGGTTTCAATGCCGCCTGCGAGGAGCTCGTTAACCTGGGCGATAACGTATTCGTCTGCCTCAGCGAAGGCAGCAAGCGGACCAGTCTGCGGCGTTACATAGCCGATCTTGACGGTCTGCTCTTGCGCAAACACACCCGGAGCCATCGCTGCGACTGCGACAAGCGACGTGGCTCCCAAGAAAAAGCGGCGGCGAATGGACGCCGTATGCACGAGTTTGGACATTGAAGTTCCTCCAGGATGACCTCACAGCAAGCCTTATTCCCGAGCATGCTCAGGCTGTTATTTTCGGTGCTGTCGGGGGGAATGCTAAACGCGTCTCAACTGTTCATCCTGCCAGTAGAGACGCAGATTTTTGCACGAAACGCGCAGACTAGTTCCGTTTCGAACGGCGATATGCTGCTGGTGTCGTGTCCAGATGACGGCGGAACAGTCGAGTCAGGTGCTCCTGATGTGAAAAGCCACATTCGTAGGCTATTTCAGCAATCGACATGGTCGACTTTTCGAGCAAGTTTCTTGCACGATCTATGCGCAACTTGATCAAAAACTGATGAGGAGGCATCCCCAATTCGGACCGGAACATTCGCGCAATATGGCTTGGGCTACGATTGGTCGCTTCCGCAACGTCACTCAGATTGATCGTTGAGTCCATGTTGTTCGACATATAGTCGATCGCCTCTGAGAGAGCTGGCGTTACTCGAGAAACGTTCAAAATGCCGTTGCTTGGCTTAAGCTTAGCATTCGAGTGATTGCGTATCAGTTGCGCGGCGATAGCACGCGACAGGTAGTCGGCGAACATGCCGGAGGCTGTACTGTCGTCTTCGAGCGCAAATGCAGTCGCCTCAATCAACGAGCGCAAGGTTGCGTTCTGAATGACATCAGAATTGATAATCACCTTGCTGGGGTCGTTCTCGGCGATGTCCGCAGCGACTTCTTCGATAACGGCACGACGGACATAGACGTGTGCGGTTTCGACACTCTCTTTCAAATTGATGCCAAACTCTTCACCAGACGAAATCAAGTGAATGGATCCCGCAGGAACCGTTCGCGCCCCAATCTTCCGGTCTAAGATATTCTCGATCTCGACCGGACCATTGCGATGTAGGACCAACAGCTGATCGCGCGCTGGGCCAAAAACGCCTTCAAAAGGACGCTCGCATTGCACGGACGCAAAGACTGATGTCCAGTCTTTCCCATTGCTGGTGGAACGAAAGTTCACACCAGGAAGGGATAACATCCCATGCGTTTCCTCAATGCCGAAAGGCCTAGTCAAATACATATTAGTCTCTCCCACTTCTGAAGGTCGGACTTTTCGTCTTCTTGCCCTTCAGGGCCTTGAGCCAAGGCACTCTCGGCGCCGCACCTTAAGCGAGACCCGATCAGCATTTTCCAGCCCACCACTCGATCCCTTTTTGAACGCTCAACCGAGCGCTCTAATGCACTGGACGAAGTGGCTATGGACTGCTTTAAATGCTGGCTGACGCATGTCGACGAGACCGCGTACTGCTACGCTGCCCCTCCTCCAAGGTTACATCAGCGACAGATCGTTAGGCGCCTTAGGTGGCGGAACCGATGATGTAATTAATGCATTCGCCAGAGGCTGCCGCAAGATGATCTGAGCGATATGCGAGTTTTGTTGACATAACGCACAAGATGCGGCGTTGACGAGCGCGGATCTGGGCATCAATTGGTCAAAAAACTGCACAAAACAACTATTTTTCTACCGCTCGAAATAATCACGCAATCGTTGTAAACGGGCACGCATCAAAAGCGGTTATGCACAAAGCTATCATGACTAACGCCCTCATATTTCAGGGTGTTCTCGGTTAGTGTCGCTGTGCAAAACAGAACAAAATCATGAAAAACAGGGCGCGACCGGTACGCGACTTTAGTCGCATACCAGCTTCACCCTGTAAAAACCTGTGATGGACGGTTCGGGCTGAGTCGCGCTTTAGGTCATAACGACACGTGCAACGGACGTCACCAGAGCCGATTTCATATCCGCTTCCACAACTCGGGTGCGGCCTCACCTGGCAAGCGACCAAAGCAACGTTGGTAATACTCGCCATACGTTGCGCGCTCCACCTCATCACAGCGGTTGAGGAATGAGGTGTGAAATGCGAAGTCCAGATCGCCAAATACGCGCAGGTTCTGCGCCCAAGAAATGACCGTTCGCGGCGACATCACCACGGATACATCGCCCTGCGCAAAACCGCTGCGCGTAAGATTTGCCATGCGCACCATCTGCAACAAGACCGAGCGGTGCGGTTCGTCTGCCATCCAACATTGCTTACTTAGTACGACGTTAAGCTCTGCTTCTTCCGAGAGGTAATCGAGACGGGCCACAACGTTCCAGCGGTCAAGCTGGGCTTGGTTAAGCTGCTGGGTGCCGTGATAGAGCCCTGTCACATCCCCCAGACCAACCGTATTGGCCGTGGCGAACAGACGAAAGAAAGGGTTGGGCGGAATGACCTTGTTCTGATCCATAATGGTCAGCTTGCCGTCAGCTTCCAAAATGCGCTGGATCACGAACATGACGTCCGGACGGCCAGCATCATACTCATCGAGGATCAGTACAACCGGCCGCTGATAGCACCAAGGCAACAGCCCTTCGCGGTAATCTGTGACCTGCTTCCCGTCCCGGAGAACGATGGCATCCTTCCCTATCAAGTCGATACGAGACACGTGACTATCGAGGTTGAGGCGAACACAGGGCCAATTGAGACACGCAGCGACCTGTTCAATATGGCTCGATTTACCCGTGCCATGACGCCCCTGCAGCAGAACACGCAAATTGTCCCGGAAACCAGCCAGGATGGCCATCGTCGTCGACGGATCGAACTGATAGCCCGGATCAACGGTCGGCACGTGCTCGTTACCTGTCGAAAAGGCAGGAACCGTCCCATCGACATCAATCCCAAACGTATCGCGAATGGACACTTCTGTGTCTGGCTTTGCCAAAGTGAAATTGTCTTCGCTCATGAACTCGCCTGCAACTTAGAGATGACGATATTGCCATCTTCGATATGAACCGGAACCGGGTCGAGCCAGCAATTCTGGGCGGCACCTGCTACACCAAATCCGTCTTCAATCCGGAATTCGGCGAAATGCATGGTGCAGCGAATTCGGCTGCCATCTTCGTTCAAAAAATGGCCTGCACGGTGGTTCAGCGGCGATGAATAGTGCGGACAAATGTTGAGATAGCCGTAGACGTGCTCGTCCCGCCGAACAACAAACATGGAGAACACGGTCGTTCCGCGGCCAAAGACATATTCCTTTGCCTTGCCGTTCCCGACGTCTTCGAGCGGGCCTAAAACCGTTCCGGGCATAGGCGCACGCGGCCGTGTGCGCCATAGGTTTGGATCGGGCTGCGAAAGTGCGTCAGCCATTGCGGGCCTCTGGCTGGCCTAAACCCCAATTAAACTGCTCAAGAGTGTACGAGGCGAAGATGCCTGCCTTCATATATTCGTCTTGGGCCAAGAAGGCTTCGACGACAGCTTTGGTCTCCGCTTCAATGACCAGCATCGAGCCATGCATCTGTCCATCGGCGTTCAACAGCGGCCCACCGACATGCACCGTCAATGGGTGGTCGTGATTGCGTAAGAAAGCCCGATGAGTGTCGCGAAGCGCCAAGCGTGTGTCGAGGACACCCGGTTTATCAAAGGCGTGAAAGCAAAAATATGCCATTGTCAGACCTTACGGCTCCCGACCTTCATAGGCAGCCTGAAGCATCTCACGGATACCTTCACGCGTTACCGGACGAGGATTGAAGTACGGGTTTTCCATCGCAATATCAGCGACCTTTTCGAGGTCCGCCTCGCTCACGCCCATTTCCTTAAGCGAGCGCTTGCTAGCGCAAACCTTCATGAGGGCATAAAGGCCTCTAGGACCATCATCGGCCTTCAGAGCGCGCGCAATGGCGGCCATAGCTTCAGGCGCAGCTTCACGATTGTAGGCAGCGGTATAGGGAAGCATCAACGCGTGCACATCTGCATGGTTGAGGTTAAGCGTGCCGCCCAGCGTGTGGCAGATCTTGTGGTGAATAGCCATGCCCACCGAACCAAGGCAGATGCCAGCAAACCAAGCGCCGTAAAGCGCATCGCCGTGCGCCTCCAGATTGCTCGGATCATCCATAAGCTTCGGTAGAGCGACGCCCAATGCCCGGATGGATTCTTCGGCCATCATAGAAATGATCGGGTTGCGATCACGGGCATAAAGCCCTTCCATCGAGTGCGCGATTGCATTCAGGCCCGACGGTCCCGAAATGAACTTCGGCATCGTGACCGTCAGCTCGGGATCATAAATCACCGTTTCGGGCAGGACTTTTGGGCTAGACAGCGTCGTTTTTCGACCCATTTCGGTCTGACCCAAAATAGGCGTCATCTCCGAGCCGGCAAACGTGGTCGGCACGATCAGCTGCGGCAGGTCTGTGCGATAGGCGATGGCTTTAGATAGGCCTGTCGTCGAACCGCCGCCGATCGCCAAGCAACCATCTGCGCGCACCGAACTGACCGCCTGCAAGGCCGACTCTGTCACTTCAGTTGGGGTGTGCATGACGGCGCCGGGATACATGATCCCAGCGCGACCTCCGATGGTTTTGGCGATCTCAGCGGCAAGCTGAGATTGATCGGGTGTGGACAGCACGATGGCGCGCTTGATGCCCAGACGTTCGAGTTCTTCGCCAACGCGCGCCCGCGCCCCGGCCCCGAAAATGACACGTGAAGGATTGGCGTTATATACAAAGTCCATAGTGCTCTCCTGTGGTGCGATCAACGCTCGTAGTGGGGAGGCATTTTCGAGTCATAATTGACCCAAACCGATTTTGGCTGCGTGTATTCGCGCATGACTTCAAAGCCCATTTCGCGACCATAGCCACTTTCGCCAACCCCGCCGAATGGCGAACCAGGGTGGACAATCTTGTAGCAATTGACCCAAACCATGCCGGCGTGAATGTCTTGGGCAAGCTTATGAGCACGGGTGAGGTTCTGCGTCCAAAGACCGGAACCCAAACCGTATTGAACGCCATTAGCGATCGCCAATGCTTCTTCGTCGTCTTCAAAAGTGGTGACCGTCACAAACGGACCAAACACTTCCTCTTGGCTCACGCGATCGGTGGGCTTCGCGCGCACGATTGTGGGCTCAACGAAGTAGCCATTTGCGAGGTCTTCACGATCAGGCTGCTTGCCGCCGGTGATGATTTCACCCCCCTCATCCTTGGCAACCTGACAGAACTGCAGCACGCGTTCTTGGTGCATCTTGGACGTCAGAGGGCCCATTTCGGTCTGCGGATCCAGCGGATCGCCAAGGCGAATGGATTTCGCCAGCTTGGTGAAACCGTCGAGGAACTCGTCGGCTACCGATTTGTGCAGGATGAGGCGCGAGCCCGCGATGCAGGCCTGGCCCTGGTTATGGAAAATTGCGAAGGCAGAACCGCCGATGGCAGCCCGAACATTGGCATCACCAAAGACAATATTTGGGCCTTTGCCGCCCAGCTCAAGCTGGACCTTCTTGAGGTTACCAGCCGAAGACTGGACGATGCGGCGGCCAGTAGCCGTTGAGCCGGTGAAAGCGATCTTGCCAACATGAGGATGCTCAGCCAGACGCTGACCAGCGGTGTGGCCATAGCCGGGAACAACGTTGACGACACCTGCTGGAAAGCCAACATCGCGCATCAACTCGGCGATACGCAACGTGCTCAGTGGCGTCAGTTCACTTGGTTTAATAACGATGGCATTACCAGCGGCCAGAGCGGGTGCCATCTTCCAGCTGGTGAACATGAGCGGGAAGTTCCATGGCACGATCTGACCGACCACACCGATTGCTTCGCGCTGAACGTAATTGAGGAAACCCGGATAGACTGGCGGGACGAAACCTTCCAGCTTGTCAGCCATGCCGCCGAAATAGCGGAAGCAGCGCGATGTGCGCGGCACATCCAGCTTGCGCGCATCGCGCACAGGGTGGCCGGTATCAAGCGCTTCAAGTTGGATTAGCTCTTCCGCATTGGCCTCAATCGCATCGGCCAACTTGAGCAGAAGGTGCCCTCGTTCAGCGGCATCAGCACGGCCCCACGCTTTTTGAGCTTGTTTGGCAGCTGCGACGGCAACATCAACGTCTTCCGCACGTGCCTCTGCGATTTCGCAAATGACTTCGCCGGAGAATGGGTTGAAAACAGGGATCGTGCCTTTGGCGATGCCGTCGACGAATTCACCGTTAATGAAGAGCTTGGTTTGCACTGGTCGCACCGATGTTTCTGAGCGTGTTGGAAAAACGGCCGCCCCAGTACTGAGGCGGCCGCAGGGCGGAAGTGGGAGCAACCACCCGTTCGTTAGAACTCAACAGCCACATCAGGGGCCATGCCCTGACGGATGAGCTCAGGAATCTTGGGCGAACCGTTTTCCCACACCAAGAGCATCGAGCGCTTGGCCGAGAAGCCCTGGTGACGAATGTCAGCTGGCATACAGCAGCAATCGCCTGGCTTCATGTTGATCACCGCGCGTGGACGACCGGTTGCGCCGTCCTTTACGTTCCAAGTGATGTCGTCGGTCAACTGAATGAACCATTCACAGCGGTCGTTACCGTGCTCAACGGGAAGGATGTATTCTTCCGAAGTTGGGCAGAACAGGCTGTCCTTTACCACCGAACAAACCGATGGGTTCCAGGTCACGTCAGAGCGCGACAGATACCCAAACAGATTGTAAGCCGAAACTTCGTGCTCGAAGCCAGGTGCAGCGTGAACTTCTGGCTGATCCTGCGGTACGTCAGCAAACATGCGATTGACTGGGTAGCCATTGCCGTCGGTACGAACCGGAGTATCACCCGGCAGGCCAACCATACGACGTGCAGTCACGCGCTCGCGGCTAACAGCTTCGTCGTTGTCACCGTTCTTGATACCCCATGGAACACCGGTTTCCATTGGCGCCGCAAACGGATCGTACCCCTCATTGGTCCAGTCCGAGACCATCTGCTTGAAGATGTCCATGAGCTTGTCGGCCTTAAAGCGCTCGACAAAATCACGACCAGCAGAGGTGTAAGCCTCGTTTGTGGAGCCCAGGAACATATCGACTTCACCATAATAATTGGTGGTGCCGAAGACCTGGTCAAAGTTCACAGTGCCATAAAAGAAGCCCCAAGCCACGTCACGCATCAGTGCGCGCAGGAAGGCGTCTGCCGGCATCGTGTGCACCCCATTCGGAGTGTTCACGTAGCAGAAGTACTCGTCACGATGAAACTTGAACGAGCCAGCCTGGAAAGATTTATAACCAGTAACGTTGTCAGCCGGATTGACGGCATAACCACCAGTGATGGGAAGACCGCGCGGATTGCTGATCTCGCCTTCGCTGCTATCAAAGCCTTCTTTCATAGCCATTTTAGGATCTCCTCTTCCGGCCTTACTTCTGGCAGAACTGCGCCCACTTATGCTGGGTCACGGCGCCGTCGATGGTCTGAATGATGATGGTGCAGGTTTCAGCTGCTGAGAATTTATAGGCGCAGCCGACGGGCAGCATGGCCATGTGACCACGGCTCAGCACCACATAACCCATCGCTTCACCGATAGGCTGGCCCTGCACAATCACAGCACCTTCGCTCTCAGGATCGACAACAGCATCCGGATCAGTGAGCTTGATGAAATCGACACGAACCTTGCCGTCCATAGCAATGACGAACTCATCATGCGCGGCAGAGTACCAAGGAGATTCACCTTCGGCCTTGGCAGATTCAATGACGTATTCAAAATTCTTTGCGACAGCTACACGCTCATAAGGCGCTGATTTCGCAGCAACTTCAAACATGTTCGAAAATACGTAGCGCTTCGGATCATCATCAATGGCGGTGATCCCGCCTTTTTTGTACGAGTGGATCGAGCCGAACTCTGTGGTGTACTGTGCCACGCCACACTCTCCTCTGTTTGTATCAGGTGTTAACCTTCCATCTACGAGTTGTATTTCGAGTACACCTTTTGAGCCTGCACAAAGCTGCCAAGCTTCTGCGCATTCCGAGCCAAATGCCGCCCCTTCACGCTGACAAAACTGTTACAATTGAAGCGGTTGGAGGAAGCGATGACAGACGGCGAAATCAGATCAACGATCCTGAAGCGCGACGACAAGGGCGCAGTGCGAAACGGCGCCGAATGGCTCGCCTTATGGTCCGACCCATCCTCCATGATGAGCCGCGCTGAAAAATCCGACGCCAAGGCGCACGACCGGCATCGTCTCGATTTGGCGCAACAATTGGCCGCCTCGGCGCGCTCGCTTTCAGGACGTGACGATCTCGACATTCAAGTCGTTGGCGATGACGGAGTGTATACTGGTCTGAAGGCAAGCTTGGGTGAGCTGACCGACGAAAACATGCCCGCGCTTCGCGGCCGCGTCGATTCAGTAGCGCTATTTATAGCGCACCATGACGCCCAAATTCATGCCGCCCTCGCTCCTCCCGATCCAAACGAGCGCCGTTTGTTCGACCTACTGGAGCTCGTACGATGCGAGTCCTTTGGCGCAGAGCGTCTGCCAGGTGTTGCTGAGAACATTGTCGCCAACCACATTGATCGCCTCTCTCGTCTCGACATCATGGGGGCCCACTTAGCAGCTTTGGTTCCGCTCGAAGAGGCGATCCGGATGGTGGTTGGCGACGTCCTGAATGGCCGCAACGAAGCGTCAATTCCCACCTCTGGCTTCTGGATGTGGCACCGTTGGATGCACCAGCGTTTGGACGCCCAACTCGCCAAGTTGAGCGAGACGATGGGCGATCAGCAGGACTACGCCTTTGCAGCCAAGTGGTTCTTACAGACGCTTTACGAGGCTCTGCAGGGGCGCGGCGACGGCCCAACCCGCCGCGAGATCAGTAACCGCACTGGTGGCGGCGATGAGGAGGAAGAGCTCGAACACGGCGGCACCCAGACCGATGAAGACAACAGCTTTGAGCCTGGCCCGGAGGCTTTAGTTTCCGACGAGAAGCTGGATGCGTTACCGATCATCGATTTCATCCCGCCGCCCCGACCTCCTGCATACAGGCCCTATACAGACTCTCACGATCGCATCGCCCGCGCAGACGAACTCGTGCCGCAACAAATTATGCGGCAAGCGCAAGATGCGCTGGAACAAAAGCGCTCCGCCAATAAGCGGGCTATGGCCCGTCTTGTTACCCAATTGCAGCGCCGGCTCATGGCTAAACAAACGCGGTCTTGGGCGTTTGACCTCGAAGACGGGCTCATCGACGCCTCTCGCCTTGACCGCGTCATTGTCAATCCGGGCTTCGCTGACGCCTACAAGCAGGAAGAAGAGTCTCAGTTCCGGGATACTTGCGTTACACTCCTCATCGACAACTCCGGCTCTATGCGCGGCAAGACCATTGAACTCGCCTGCATGGCATCTGACCTGATCTGCGCGGCGCTGGAGAATTGCTCTGTGTCGACGGAAGTTTTGGGTTTCACCACTCAAGGATGGAAGGGCGGTGCCGCAGCCCAAGATTGGATGCGTGCTGATCGCCCGGCCAATCCAGGCCGCCTAAACGATCTCCTCCACATCATCTACAAAAGCGCTGACGAACCGTATCGCCGGGCAAAGCTCAACCTGTGTGCAATGATGTCCAACGACCTGCTCAAAGAGAACATCGACGGCGAAGCACTGCTTTGGGCGGCGCGTCGTCTCGTTGGCCGACCAGAGCAACGCCGGATTTTGCTTGTCATTTCCGATGGCGCTCCTGTTGATCAAGCGACTATCGAGGCAAACGAAGACAAAGCCATCCTCGACCGTCATCTCAAAGAAGTGGTTGCCGAGATCGAACGTACTGGTCAGATCGAGCTTGCGGCCCTAGGCATTCGTCACGAGGTCGACCAATACTATCGCCATGCCAAGCGCATCGATGCCATCGACGATTTAGGACCCGCGCTCATCGGAATGCTCGACCAGATGCTCAGACGATAAAGGGGCCATTCGGCCCCTTTCAAATTTCTACTTTTCGCAAACTGACGACAATCTCTATCTTGGCCACTTCGTAGCCTTCAGGGACCGATTTAACGTCAGTCACGCTCACCGCCCCCGGCTCCATGTCGATAATCTTGTCATCATCCAAGATATAGAAGTGGTGGTGACCTGAGGTATCGGTATCGAAAACCGCACGCGTCCCCTTGAACGAGAGTTCGCGAATAAGGCCTGAGCTTTGGAACTGATGCAGCGTGTTGTAAACCGTTGCCAGGGACATCTCCTGCCCCGAAGCGTGAACCTCACTGTGCAGATCCTCAGCGGTCAAGTGCCGCCCGCGTCCAAATATACGATCAGCGAGTTCAACGCGCTGCCGCGTTGGTCTAAGGCCAGACATCCGCAGCAGCGTTTTGATACAGCCGCGCCGAGATGGCTCATCGTCAACACACATATCCGTCTTGATATTCATCGACATAGCGACCTCCGAGCCATACCTTGCCAAGGCAGATAGGCCTGTGCCTGCAAAAACAATGCACAGGCCTGCACATGCTTGTCAGTGGATGCCGATTAAACCCGGCTCAAGAAGATAATAGCCTGAGAGTTTCAGCGTGATCGTTGCGTCTTCGAAGGTTGGATTTGCAAAATACCAGCCGTGAATTCCGGTCAATGGTGCCGTCAATGCGCCATGGCCTTCTTGCATTTCCCCCTTAATATAATCCATCACGATTTCTGGACTGCCATCGCTGGTGACGGTGTGACCATGGAACTCAACGACCACCGGCGTTGACGCTGTCCACGAATAGACAAGCGTCTGCCCTTCTTCCATCGTGACCTTATATTCGGTCGCGCCAAGCCCTGCACCAAGCGCGCCAAGTGGAATTTCGATCTCGTCCTGACGGAACGGAATAGGCTCAGCCTTGGAAATATCTGGCGGCGCTGAGAACTTCGTCTCGACCACAATTTCTTGCGGCTGCGATAACTTTAGAATGCCTGTCAGCTTTCCAAAGCCAGTTGGGTCCACACCGAACTCCGCCGGCATTGCCACCAACACAGTAAGCGCCGCTCCCAAAACGGCCGCGGCACCCACTTGGCGCGCCAAGCCTCCCCACGACGCTGCTGTCTGTGTTTTCGCAGTATTATCGCTCATACTTGCCTCCAAAAGCCGATGAGTTGGATAGCCGTCAGCGCAAAGCCTGCAGCCATAATCAGAACATTGATGAAAGCGGCCTGACGGGAGAAGCTTGGCTGCGCTCTCCAAAGAGCCAACGCCGTCAAGATGAACGCCAGCGCAGAAAGCTGGCCAAGCTCAACGCCAACGTTGAACGCGACCATGTTGGCTATCAGCCCATCGGGAGACAGGTTGATATCTTGCAATTTGGTCGCCAAGCCAAAACCGTGAACCAAACCAAAGGCGAGCACAATCGCGCGCTGGTTCGGCACAAAGCCGAGCAGTTTTTGCACGCCGCCAAGATTGTCCAACGCCTTATAAACGACCGAAAGACCGATCACCGCGTCTACAAGATACGCGTCCAGGTGCAGGCCAGTCAGTACGCCGAGCAACAGGGTTGCCGAATGCCCGAGCGAAAACAGGGTGATGTAAATCACCACGTCTTTCATCCGGAAAACGTAGAAAAGCACCCCAAGCAAAAACAGCAAATGATCATAGCCGGTGAACATGTGCTTGGCGCCGAGATAGAGGTATGGACCGATGTCCACGCCCCGCGACGCCTCCAAAAATGCCGCGTCTCCGCCTGCAACACCGTGAGCCCAAGTCGGCCCCACAAAGGCGAAGCTAAACAGCAGCACAAAAAGCGCTGGTACCTTCATCACCACCCCACACCATTTCACTAAAGCCGAATAGTGCTACCCAGGGGTCGCAAGTGCCTGCCTAAACGCGCAGACAAACTGCACGAACAGAATGAAGCTGCACAAAGGAGAATTATTTCAGGCAGAACTCTTCCTCCTACGCGCAATAGGATGACGCTCTCGATGGGGAGCCCTCGACCGCACATGCGTACTGGATCTATTCTACAACTGCTGCCGTTATTCGACCCACAGGGGCGCTTCTCAGCTCTAAAGTCATTGACGCTTGTGCTTCTGGCCTTGCCTGCTCTGTGGCTGGCTCACGGCTTTACATCGGGCGAATGGGACTTCCCCTCACCCTATATTCCGCTCATCTACCATTCCGGACTTTGGACCGCATACCTGCTCTTGGCATCGCTGGCCATCACGCCCCTACGCAAGATTTTGCGCTGGAGTAAGCTCCTCCAAGTTCGGCGTATGATAGGCGTGGCCAGCTACTTCTACCTTGTCGTGCATCTCTACGCTTGGATTGGGTTGCGGTACTTCAATGTGGAGACACTGCTGATCGAAGGCCTGTCCCGCCCCTCACTTTGGCTCGCCACTATCTCCCTTTTCATCTTCACGGCCCTCACCATCACCTCGCTCGACTTCGCCGTTCAGCGCATGGGCGGCGAGAATTGGCGGCGCCTTCACCGCCTCACCTATACGGCGACGATCGCCGGCCTCATCCATTTCCTGCTCTCCCCTGGCTCGATCGTTGGCACGCCGTTTTTACTGCCGGGGATATTCCTGTGGCTGATGGTTTGGCGTTCGCTGGACAAGCGCGACCGAGGGACATCCCCCTTCCTCTTGCTCGTGCTCACAATCACCACCGCAGTGATCACTGTCCTACTGCAATTGCTCTGGCTCAGTGCGTTCCAAACCGCACCACAACCGGTAGAACCGTGGAGCACAACATTTTTCGCGCTGTCACCAGACACATGGGAGTACTTGGGCTTCCCACCAGTGCTTGTGGTATTGATTTTGGGTGGAATGGCCAGCCTATGCGCCGCGTTCAGGCAGAAGCGGATGACACGAAGGTAACGAGGTCACACTAGCAAGACTCAGCGTCAGTAGTCCGGCCCGGCCCATCGTGACATTGGAAATCGGATGTGAGCTTTTCTGGTTTCCAGCGGAAACTCTACCCCTCCGAAATCGTATCTCTATGGATACAGGTAAACGGTATTGCGCGCTGCTCAAATGCCTTATGGACGAGGGGAGGCATATGAGAAGTAAATACGGATTCTGCAACGTCCGACTTGGCAGCGATATTGGTCATAATCGCCACGTCCAGCCGCCTTCAGCTTTCGCACCCATTTCAGTCATTTGGCAGGCCCCGCGAGCTTCACGAAAGCTGCCGTTACGGTGATGACATGAGAAGGCGACTGGTAGATAGAATGCATGGGGTGACTACGGACTTGGCGGCGCTTGTACAACGAAGGCTGCTGAAGCCGTGTGCTCGACGGTGAACAACGCTTCCGCGCCACTAGTTGGCGACGAAGCATCATTCGCTCACCGCAAGACGTTTTGCGCGCGGCGCCCGTAGCATTGCGCAAGTCAGCTTTCAGTCGGCCGATACGGCAAAGAATCTTTTCATTCAAGTCAATTCAATTCAGCCCGTGCCATTGACGATGGCGCTGATAGTTCCCGGAAACAGATATTCTCGTTCAAAGGGTCCGCAGAACCTGAGCGTTATTCGTTGTATCCCAAAGCAATCGTCTTAGCGTACAGCCACGAAATAGCCCCAGAACTTAGTGCACCGTTGCCGCGTCGATGGTAGTGCTCCTGCACAGGAACTGCGGATAGAGGCAACATATTGTGACTTCAGTTCTATTGATATTTGGCTCTTCGAACGTGGGGAAATCCACCCTAGCGGCCCGCATCCAAGCAGCGCTCGGATGGGATGTGCAGTCGACGGATGTGATTGCAAGGCATCCTGGACGCCCGTGGCCCGAGGTGCGGGATCAAGTGGCTGAATACTATTCCAGCCTGAATGACGAAACGATTTATTGGTTCCTGCGTGTACACCACGAGAACATGTGGCCTCACATTCAACACCTGATTGCAGCAGCACTCAACGGGGGGGCGGGCGTGGTACTAGAGGGTTCTGCCCTGCGTCCAGAGTATGTCGCTGAGATGTCCCACTCTCATTTGTCGGCGATTGGGTTACATGCTGACGAGCAATTCATTACAGCTCGCATCAAAGCTAAAAGCCAGTACAGTCAACTAAATCCTGCACGCCAGATGCTGATCGACAAATTCCTGAACAGGACCTTACGCGATAACGCAGAGGTATTTGAGTCAGCAAGTAGACTGGGATTGCCGCTGATCAACGTTGCGAACTCTGAGCAGCTAGATTGGTTTGTTGAAAACCTAAAACTACAAAATCAATTGTGAGATCCCCGCTGATACGTTGATGCCCGCCAAGCGGTGGCAGTTTCTCTCGCTTCAAAACCGATCAAACGAGAACAGCAAATTGCGGCCCCATATAGGTCATAATTGTTCCCGTGTAGCGAACCTAAAAACCTACATCGTCGGTAGTTAAGGGATCTCTCTGCAAAATATCATTCTTAATGACTATGTTCTGCCGTGTCTTTCTGGACGATAGTTGTCCGTCGTCAGATGCTTTGTCTCAGATTTGCGCTTTAATTAGCGGAGAGCACTGCTCGTCGTTCGGTTGATGTTATGCGGCAAGCCTATGGTGCATCAAGCGTCGATGCTGGATTGTTTTGCGTTTGATGTTTTCGCGGTTTTTGATGACGGCAGATGCTCTGCCGAAGT
>NZ_JAENGO010000010.1:0-73338 GCF_016595685.1 Devosia sp. WQ 349K1
AACGTGCACCCATCGAAGTCTTGTATAACTTCCACTGGAGTAAACCCCAGCTTCCGTTCGCAAGAACCTCGCCGTCCACGTTTCTCTTTCTTCAATCTTCACAATGTCAAAGAGCTGACCCATCGGCGCAAACCGGACACGTCATTTTGGAAGCTAAGCTTCCGGAGTTCTTAGAGACAAAGCTTTTTGCGCCGTTACCGGCCAAACTGCCTGATCTTTCAGATTTCTGTGCCGCTAGAACTCAGTGCCGGAAGGCGCTGTGCTCTGCAGCGATGACCGGGTTATAGGGGCAGGCCGTTTTGCTGGCAACCCCCTCATGACAAAATCACGACAGTTTTACGTTTCGCAACAAGGGTCAATGTGCAGAACTCGACTGAGTTGCTAGAGTTTCTGCGCCTTAGCGCTATCCGCTCTCATTCTGTGAAATATCCCTAGGCCCTGTGGGTTTTCGCAAGCATTCAAGAAACTGGGGTCACCTCTCCTGAGGCTAGGTCATAGTGAGCGCCGAGGACCGCTAGTTTCCCCTCCCGGTGCGCAGCGCCGATGACGACACTTCGGGTAATAAGGTTGGAGACAGTCATGCGGATGTTCTCATTGACCGCTTCGGCAAGAACGTCATCCGCGCCGGAGAGGAGCGCTTTATTGGCAGCAGGCACAATGTTGTCGATGAGCTTGGGAAGGAAGCCCGGCAGATCGGCATTGTCGCGGGCGACAGCGAGTGCCGCATCGACAGCTCCACACCTTGAGTGTCCAAGAACAACGATGAGACGCGTATTGAGTGACGCCACAGCGTATTCGAGGCTGGCGATTTCGTCCTCCCCAGCGAAATTGCCCGCCACGCGGGGGACAAAGAGATCGCCCGGCGCTTGGTCGAAGGCGAGTTCAGGCACAACACGCGAATCTGCGCAGGTCAGGACTGCAGCGTAGGGATGTTGGCCGAGCGCTAGTGTTGGACGCGCTGCTGCGAAATCGACATTGCGGCGGGTATTATCGAGGAACCGCTGATTGCCGAGCATCAACCTGTCCCACGCTTCTTTTGGTGAGACGGAGATCGCGGGTGCCCCATGCATATCAAGGGCAATGGCACTCTGCGGCGGGAGAGCTGTGGCTGCCGCTAAAGCAAGGCTGCCGATAAGCAGATGACGGCGGGAAAGCGAAACGCTTGAACATGTGTTGCACATTGTCGGGCTCCGAATAATGAAACCCAATATGGCGCACTAAAGCGCTTAGATCACTCTGATTTTCAGGCAGGCTAGGCGCGCGGTGCCGCTGCGCGGGACAAGCGATCATTGATGGCTTCGCCCAGACCCGTGCTCGGGATAGGCGCCACAGCGATCAGACTTGCGCCAGCTTTGTCGAGCTGATGGAGATAGGCAAAGAGATTGCGTGCCGCTTCTCGCAAATCGCCGCTTGGCGAGAGATTGAGCGTCGGACCATGGTGCGCGACAGCGGAGCCGAACGCGAGATAGGCCTCACCCTCTTCAGGGATTGCGTTGAGGCGGATCGCGGCATTGGGGGCATAATGGCTCAGGAGCATGCCGGGCGCGGAGATCTTCGCGCCCTTTTCCGCCAAAACAACAGTTTTTCCGGTGAGGGCCTCTATCTCTTCGCGCGCGAGCGCACCGGCGCGGAGCTGGACGATGGTATCCCCATCGACGGTCACGATAGTGGACTCGACGCCCGATGTGCATGGCCCGCCGTCGAGAACCGCCACACGGCCGGCAAAGCCTTCACTGACCTGCAGAGCCGTCGTCGGCGACAATTTTCCAGATGGATTGGCCGAAGGCGCGGCAAGTGGCCGGTCTGCGGCGCGGATCAAGGCGTTGGCGATTGAATGATCGGGCACGCGAATGCCTACAGTATCGAGCCCTGCCGTGGTGACATCCGCGAGGCCGTGACCTGCGGCCAAAGGCACAACGATTGTCAGCGGGCCCGGCCAAAAGGCCTGCGCCAGCTTGCGCGCCAATGGGCCAAAGACGCCGTAGCGTTCGGCCATCGCCAGATCGGCGCAGTGAACAATCAGCGGATTGAAGCGCGGACGGCCCTTGGTTTCATAAATCGAAAGTACCGCGTCGGCATTGGTCGCGTCAGCACCGAGCCCGTAAACGGTCTCGGTTGGGAAGGCGACAAGCTGCCCTGCGCGCAGGCTTTCGCCCGCCTGCCGGATGGTTTCGATAGCTGGAACGTTCATGCTTGGGTGTTTGACAATAGGCACGCCTGCCGTCAAGACAAACCATCACCCTGATGTATACGGCGGAATAGGCTGGGCGTAGATTATGCGTGATCAGGCCAGTATCGGCATGGAGCTAATGTGACGACCCTTTTGGTCAGCCAGACAAATTACGAAGAGCATCTGACGCCCAAAGGGCATCCTGAATGCGCCGCTCGGCTGGTCGCCGTGGCTGAAGCCTTGTCTGCACCTGAGTTTGACGCTCTTGTCCGTCAAGACGCGCCTTATGGCGATCTCTTTCTGGCCGAACTCGTGCATGATGCCAATTATCTGCCAGCGCTCCGCGACGCGCGCCCTGCCGAAGGCATTCGCTCGCTAACCAGCGACACTGTGATTTCCGGCAACAGTCTGGACGTTGTGGCCACGGGCCTTGGCGGCGCACTGGCTGGTCTGCGTGGCGTTTTGCTCGGCGAAGTTGACAATGCTTTCTGCGCCATTCGCCCGCCCGGTCATCACGCTGAAATCGCGGACACCAGCGGTTTCTGCCTGGTCAACACTGCAGCCATTGCGGCACGGGAAGCCCAGCGCAAGTATGGCGCGGAACGTATCGCCATCGTCGATTTTGACGTTCATCATGGCAATGGCACCCAAGACATCTTTAAAGACGACCCGAGCGTCTTTTATGCGTCGAGCCATCAGATGCCGCTTTTTCCCGGCACGGGTCGGCCCGATGAACATGGCGTAGGCAATATCTTTAACGCTGCGCTCAAGCCCAAAACGGCTGGAGCGGAGATGCGCGCCGCCTATAATGAGATCATTCTGCCCGCGCTCGACAATTTCGCGCCCGATCTGATCATTCTCTCTGCCGGGTTTGACGCGCATATTCTCGATCCGCTCGCCCAGTTGGAATGGATAGAGGATGATTTTCGCTGGGTAACGGGCAAGTTGATGGACATTGCCGAGCGCCGATGCGGCAATCGGATTGTGTCACTCCTCGAAGGTGGGTATGACCTCAAGGGACTTTCCGGTGGGGTCAGCACCCATGTTGCGACCCTACTCAACGGGTAAACAGGATCAGGATTTATCATGGCCGACACTGCACATGACGATGTGAAATCGCTGAGCTTTGAAGCTGCACTCGAGCAGCTCGAACAGATCGTGCAGAAGCTGGAAAGCGGACGCGCGCCTTTGGCTGAATCCATTGCCATTTATGAACGCGGCGAAGCGCTCAAAGCGCATTGCGAGACCCTGCTGAAGACAGCAGAAGCGCGGATCGAAAAGATCACGCTGTCGCGTGAAGGCAAGGCCGTAGGCACCGAGCCGCTCGACGCAAATTGATTTTGGGCTGACCAGCCCTCCTTATTATACGGTCACAAGGTCATGCGAGTGCCGAGCACTGCGTGACCTTTTGGCTATCTGAAAGGCGAAACACATGTCCTCAAACAACTCCTTGCGCATTGTGCGCATCGCACTTTGGGTGCTGGTTGCCGTCGCGGCAATTGGAGCCACGGCTCTTTACGCCTTCCGCCCACCCCAGCAGACCATCGGGGAAGAAGGTCATACGTTTTCGCTCACATCCTCGCGTGGTGGCGAGTTTACCGATCTTGATCTGATGGGTACGCCGAGCCTCGTGTTCTTTGGCTATACCCATTGCCCCGATGTTTGCCCGGTCACTCTGGCCGAGACAACCGCATGGCGCGCACAGCTGGGCCTCACCCAGGACGATCTGCGTATCATCTTTGTTTCGGTTGATCCGGCGCGCGACACCGCCGAGATCGTCAAGGACTATGTCGAAGGCTTTGACCCAAGCGTTATTGGTCTGACCGGCACAGCTGAGGACACAGAGAGCATCAAGAAGGCCTTTGGTGCCTTCTCGGAAATCGTCGGTGAAGGCGAGTATTACACCGTCAACCACACCTCGCTGACCTATATAATCGACGATAAGGGCAAGTTTGTTTCGAGCATTTCCTACGGGGAAGATGCCGAGACAGCGAAGAACAAAATCCAGCGTGCGGTGAAGGTGTGAGCCGGATCCGGCTTGATCTTGCGCTTGAAGAGCGTGGCTTGATGCCAAGCCGCGCTCGTGCGCGCGATGCGATTTTGCGCGGCACGGTTTCAGTGAACGGCGCTCCGGCGAAAAAGCCCAACCAGATGGTGGGGGCCGATGATGTTTTGGGAATTGATGACCCGGCAGCGGACTATGTTTCGCGCGCTTCGCTCAAACTGATTGCCGGGCTCGACGAAGGCAAAATTTTGCCGGAAGGCAAAATCTGTCTCGACGTCGGGTCCTCAACCGGCGGCTTCACCCAGGTTCTGGTCAAGCGTGGCGCGGCCAAAGTCTATGCGGTCGACGTTGGTCACGACCAACTTCATCCCCTGCTCCGCGCCGATGCGCGCGTTGTCAGCTATGAGGGCACCAATGCCCGCGACCTCGATCGAGACCGCATCGTGGAGCCGATTGATCTCGTCGTTTCCGACGTTAGCTTTGTGTCGGTCACCAAAGTGCTCGAAGCCCCGTTGTCCCTCTGCGCTCCAAAAGCGGACGCCATCATCCTGTTCAAACCGCAGTTTGAAGTCGGGCGGGACTTTATCGGCAAGGGCGGGATCGTTAGCGATCTTGAGGCGTCCGACCGCGCCATGGGCGAGGTCATCGCCTTTGTCGAAGCGCAAAACTTCGCGCTTCAAACCAAAATTCTGTCACCGATTACGGGCGGCGACGGCAATCAGGAAACCGTTCTGGTGTTTTCGCGCGGCTAGGCTTTACTGTCGCCAGGCCTCAAACGGACCGCCTGCGATCAAGGCCCAATAAATTTTCCCAGAATTGGTCCGCGCCGTCGCCAGACCGAACTCGACAAAGCGCGTCGACAGCAGCGTCTTGCGGTGACCAGTGGAATTGAGCCACCCCTGAATTGTGTCGGGAAGGGTTTTATATCCCTTGGCGAGATTTTCGCCGACAGCCAGCTGGTAACCTGCCTCCGTCACACGCTCGCGCAGCGTTACACCCAGATCGTGGCTCAGCGTATCCTTGCGTGCCATGAGCCGCGCTTGCGAACGCGCTGCCGCCTCAAGGGCCGAGCTATAGGTCCACTCCCCTGCCCCATTCGCCCGACGGACGGCGTTGATGGTGGCAACGATTTCCTCGCGCGACAGCCCCTCTGGCTGGCTCGACGCCTTGGCCGGAAGGGGCGGGATCGTGGTTGAACAGGCAGAGACGAGGCCCGCAGCGCCAAGAATAAGCAAGGAACGGCGCGAAATAAGGGTCATGAATTAGGCCTGATCGTAAGCGCTGAGCAAGAGAGGCAAGACAGCAAGGTCCCCGTGAATAGCGTTTCCGGCCTGCAAATTCCAGCAGGCGGCAAGGCCCGAATGGACAGCCGCAAAGCCTAGGATGCGCTTACGGTTGAGCTGCAACTTTGCCGAAAACACATCCGCCATATCGCTGATGCGCTTGGCGTTCGCTGCAACCTTGATGGCATTGTGCGGATTGCGGAAGGCAATGGCGACTTCATAATGCGGGTCGCCGTATAGCCCCTTGGGGTCAATCGCCAACCAGCCCCGATCAGAGCGCATAATATTGTCGTGGTGCAAATCGCCGTGCAGCGGCACTTCGCGGGTCGGCTTATCAAAGAGCTTGAGTGCCGTGCCTGCGCAGCGCGCATAAAGATCGCGCGCCGTATGGGGCCATTGCCGCACATCGGTTTCAAACAAGGCATCGAAATTTTGCCGGAGCGGCGCGAGCCCCTTCGGGAAATCCGCGCGTGGCATGTGCAGCTTCTGGACGGTCGAAGCAAAAGCCTCGGTGGCTTCCGCATCGCGCCCTGAACGAGACAGAATTCCCAGCGTGCCTCCGTCGAGCCATTCCATAAAGATGGCGTCTTCGTGGACGTCGAAAACCGTCACCGCGCCTTCACCGGAATAGTATTCCAAAAGGCTTGTGCCGCGCCCTTCTTGGTCGCGGACGTGGGGCTTGATGATTTTGAGGGCCGCCATATCGCGACCGTTCTGCTCGACCTTAAAAACCCAGCCGTTTTGGGTCTCGGCGACCAGCGCCGATTTCGTCAAAGACCAACGGATCATGGCTCGATTGAGCGCCGTTTCGAGAGGTGTCTGATTCATCATTACGCCATTAGAGCAGATGCCGATGCAGGATACGACGGGAATGGCGCGAAAAGCGGGCTGAAGTACGGCACGCCCTAGAGATTTGGCGGAGCCATGCCCCGCCAAATCATTTTCCTGTTTAGCGTATTTTGTAGGCGTCCTTGGCGGCCTGATAGCTCAAGTGCTTGGCCAGATCTTCGGCGGTCGATTTGGTGATGCGATTTTCGCCGACCCAACGGCCTAGGAAACCACAAACCTCACGCCGCCAAACGTCATGGCGCGCCGGGATCGACAGCAAGGCCCGCGTGTCGTCGTTGAAGCCGGCCAAGTTATAAAAGCCAGCGCTCTCCACCACCTGATCGAGATAGCGGCGAATGCCCTGCGGACTGTCGTGGAACCACCAAGGTGGTCCAATCATCAGCGATGGCCAATAGCCTGCCATAGGCGCGAGTTCTCGCGCATAGGTGGTTTCATCCAGCACGAACATCAACAGACGAAGATTCTTCTCGTTGCCACAGCGCGACAACAGGGCCTTCAATCCGCCAACATAATCGGTTGGTCCGGGGATGTCGGCGCCAAGGTCGGTGCCGCGCTCGTCAAAAAGCAGTGGATCGGTATTCCGACGCGAACCCGCGTGGATCTGCATCACCATGCCGTCTTCGACCGAGAGCAGAGCCATTTCCGTCATCATCTGGGCGCGGAACAGTTCTGCGTCCTGCGCGTCGTGGCGCTTGGCCAGAATTTTGTCGAGCAGCGCCTGCTTTTCGACCAAGGGCAAATCGGCGGTATTGGCCGTTGGCACGCCATGGTCGGTCGCCACAGCACCATAGCGGCGGAAATATTCGCGCCGCGCCCGATGCGCATTGATCAGGCCATCCCAGCTCGTAATATTCTCGCCAGTGATCTCACCAAATTTTTGCAGGTTTTCGGCAATAGCTGCGCGGCTTGGATCGGTCACATCGTCGGGGCGATAGGTGGTGCGCACCGGCCCAATGAGCCCCTGTGCCAACATCGACTGATGATGCACAAGCGGATCAAGCGCAAATTCGGTGGTCGCGATCACCTCAACCGAAAAGCGCTCGAGAATGGCGCGCGGACGCAGCTCTGGTGAGCCCAGCTGGCCCTCGATCTGATCAAAGATCGCGTCGGCTGTCGCCCCGGACAATTCCTCGGTGATCCCGAAAACAGCATGCAGCGAGTGATCGACCCAGGTCTTGGACGGTGTGCCTGCGAACAAATAATAGTTTTCCGCAAACAGCTTCCACGCCTTGCGTTGGTCGGTCTCGACCGGCTTGCCATCCTTGCGCGGAATACCTAGCGCATCATAGCTGATGCCGCGGCTCTTGAGCATACGCAGCACATAATGGTCCGGCGTCAAAAACAGAGCTGTCGGCGAGGCAAAGCGCTCGTTCTGCGCGAACCAGCTTGGGTCGGTGTGGCCGTGCGGGGAGACAATGGGGAGATCTTTCACAGCCGGATAAAGGTCCCGGGCAATCGATTGCGCGGGCTCTGAGGCCGGAAAGAGACGATCGGGGTGCAGATGGGCTGGGTGTGTCATGAGGGCGTTTGTGCCACGTTCGCGCGGGCCAATCAACATCTGCCATACAAGATTACAGCGCTCGGCATTTAAGTCGAATTAACCGCGTTCATCAGTTCTGGTTCGGAAGATAACCCGGTGCAGCTAAGCTCCCTTATCCGGGCGAGAACAGAGACAATCGCCAGCCCGCCAGTTGCTCCATCCCAGGAGGAAAAGGTGTCACACAGTCCCGCTCCAATTTCGGCCACCGCGCTGTCTGAAGCACGGCGCAATGCGCGCCATCGCGCGCGCGTCGACCGCATCTACATTATGTTGGCGTCGGCAAGCTTAGCAGCCTTTGGCATCGTGGCCACGGCGAGCGCTTTACTCACGAACCTCTTATAAGCACCGAGCACATGGCTGGTATGCGCTTGGAATTTTTCAAAGCGTACCTATCTTTCCAATCAAGAGAGCGACGACCACAGTTGCTGCTCTCGCAGTTCGGATCGGGTTGAGCTTAGCCTCGTGCGTTTCTCCTCCCTCCATGCGCGCGATGCGTTCCCCGCCGACACCAAAGCCCGGATGCTGGTTTCCCTCCCCAGCGTCCGGGCTTTTTTTTATGCGCGCGCATCAACCATCAAACAACGCCCTCACACCCAAACAAGACTTGGGCAATTATTTCTAGTAACAGCAATTAATTATGATTTTTATTTCTGCCAATTGCGCCACAGCAGCGCCAACAAATCTGCAACACCACGTCAGATGAAGAATATCAAATCCTCAATCGCAGACGTTCTTTCCGAAAAGTGAATAGTCTTTACAGTGCCTTATGATAAATCTTTCTCGAATAATTGAATTCGAGAGAGGGCTTTGAGACTGACGAGAGAACTTTCATTGCGCAGTCTTCTGCGCGCAGAAACCAAAGACATTCATAGTCAACTCGACAGCATCACAGGAATTTTTTCAAATATTGAGCAATATAGGCACTTTGCAACGGCTACCTACCGGTTTAGGCTCTCTTTAGAGTTTGCCCTAGACTCACTCGACATCTGGAGCCCGCAAAAGCTGGGCCCGTATCTTTGCGATGATCTTGACGATTTAGGCGTCACGCGCCGCCCTTGTCCTCGCTCTTATTCCATTCGTTTAAACACCGCCGAACAAGTTGGAGCGCTTTACGTGCTGGAAGGCTCGTCCCTCGGGGCGCAGCTATTGCTGCGTCGTGCCACCGCCCTAGGTTTTGATGCCCAATTTGGCGCCCGTCACTTGGCGCAGCAAGTAAGCGAGCCTAGGCGTTGGCCTCACTTCGTCGCCCTTCTCGATAGCCTTCCTGAACACCTCCATCATCAGGCCATCGCCTCTGCCAAGCGCGTGTTCGAGCTCGCGTTTGAGATCTATAGGGACCCAGCCAATGACATCCATTGACAGGTCCGATCTGAATGCCTGTGACCTCGAGCCCATTCACATTCCCGGCTCGATCCAAGGCAATGGCGCGTTATTTATCGTTGAGCCGACCTCCGGCACGCTGGTTGGTTTCGCCGGCGCGCTCGATGAGAATGTTTTGGGCCAAAAGCTTGCCGATATCCTGGATCTGAATTGGGAGACCTTGAGAGATCAAACACCAGCGCAGGGCGTCCATATCAGCGCCCCAGTGGTTTTCTCTGGTCGCACCTACGACGTTCTCAGCTATCGCAGTGACGAACATTTGGTTGTCGAGCTTCTCTATAGCGAGGAAGCAAAGCCCATTGATGCCTCTTTCCTCGCGCAGTTCCACGCGCATGAGGCTCGGCTTGAACGGGCGGGAACGCTGGAAGACCTCGCCAATGAAACCGCCCTCGCCTTTCACAGGCTCACCGGCTTTGACCGCGTTATGGTCTATCGCTTTGTCGAAGGCGATGCCGGAAAGGTCTTGGGCGAGTATCGCTCCCCCGGCTTCTCCAGCTTTATGAACCATCATTTCCCGGCAAGTGATATTCCCAAGCAGGCCCGGGCTCTCTACGTCCGGAACAAGGTACGGGTCATTGCCGATGTGCACTCCCAGCCCCAGCCGATTATCAGCGCCAGCTCCAAGCTCAAGTCGATCGACCTCTCGGTCTCTGCCCTGCGCAGTGTGTCGCCTGTTCACATCCAGTACTTGAAAAATATGGAGGTGGGCGCCTCAGCGTCCATGTCCATTATCAAGGACGGGCAGTTGTGGGGGCTCATCGCCTGCCACCACCATTCGCCTAAAAACATCGCGCTGACCAATCGCATGGCCAGCCAAGCGCTGGCAACGAGCCTGTCGCGGCTGTTGAAGGTGCGAGAAGAAGGCGAATTTTACCAGCAACGCATTCGCTTGCGCACGCAGGAAGATGCAATTCTCTCGCGCCTCGGCGATGAATGTCACCTCGGGCAATTCTTCGCCAAATCAGGCAGCTATCTGGCCACGCTCTTGGATGCCGATGGCTTTGCCGCTGTGCAAGGCACAGATGTTTATCAAGTCGGAGCCTCGCCGAGCGAAGCGAATATCCGCGAACTGGCAGAATTTGTTCGCGCGCCCGCTCTGGTCAAGCCAATCGCAACCCATCACCTATCGGTGCTCGTGCCGTCCGCCGAGGCTTATAAAAACATTGCCAGCGGTCTCCTCGGCGTCACCATGCCCACGGAAGTGCCGACCATCCTCATGTGGTTCCGGGCCGAACATCTGCAAACGGTGCAATGGGCGGGCAATCCGCACAAATCCAGCACGGGCGACCCCAGCACGCCTTTGACGCCGCGCGCCTCATTCGATGAATGGTCCGAGACCGTCAGTGGTCGCTCACGCCAGTGGTCGCTTGCCGAAATTGAATCCGCGTCACGCGTCGCGCGTATGCTGCTCGATGCACGCAACAACAGCCGCATCCGCCAGCTAAATCGTGAGCTTACGGCGACGGTTCAAGAAAACGAAAACCTGATGCGGCAGAAGGATTATCTGCTCAAAGAGGTCAATCATCGCGTTCAAAACAGCCTGTCCATCGTCGCGGCTTTCTTGCGCATGCAGTCGCGCGGGACGAGCGATGAGGCACGCCGAGAATTGCAGCAAGCAGAGCGCCGTTTGATGGCAGTGTCGCTGGCGCACCGACGCCTCTATCAAGACGAAAGCGTCGAGACCATCGATCTCTCGCGCTATCTTGAGGAGCTGGTTCACGAACTTTTCGACACACTGGACGGCCTGTGGCGCAAGTCGCTTCAACTTGACCTCGCCCCTGTGCTCATTCCCACGGACAAGGCTGTCACCCTTGGCCTGATGCTAAACGAGCTGGTCACGAACCTCGCCAAATACGCCTATAACGGCGCGCCGGGGCCAGTCCATATTTCGCTGTCACAACATCTGCAGACTATTCAGCTGACGGTTTCAGACAAGGGCAAGGGGCTCGACGGCACGGTTACGGGCACTGGTTTTGGCCAAAGAATGGTTCAGGTCTTGATCCAGCGCCTCGACGGAACCCTGAGCTTTGAGGACAATAACCCAGGCACGCGCGCGATCGTCCGTATCCCAATAACCGACGATAAGGATTGATCGGCCAAGGCGTTAGCACGATAGTGTGAGGGAACCTATAGTTAGCGAGATTCATTGGGGTCATGGAAGGAAAACCATGCCCCAGTTTCGTATTGTCGATTTGCGCGCAGCGCAGAAGGAAACCGAACACAAGTTGGACGCACAGACGCCAGAGGCGGCGGCTGGCGAAGCCTTGGGAATGCACCTATTCCGTAGCGGCGCAAAAAGAGACCTTATCTGTCGCGTTTATTGGCAAAGCCCAGGCGGCACCAACATGGTCCGCCTCTACGGCAAGACCCTGCCCAGCCATTCCTGATCAGTCCTGTGATCCATGGTCGCCCCGCGACCTGTATTTCAATACGAAAAGGGCCGCCCCAAGGGCGGCCCTTTTCCTGTATGAGGTCGAGGCTTCTTAGAGCCCAGAAAACCGCTGACGCAGTTCGTCCTCGTTCTGTGGGAAGCGGCCATCTGGGGTTGCCCGATCGACAGCTTCCGGAATGTTTTGCGCAAGGCGATTGAGCAACTCATCATAGTCCAGCCCAGTATCGCGCGACAGATTCATAAGGTTGTCCCGGCCAATGGCCTGCTCAACCTGATCTCGCGACAGTCCCTGCGTGGGCACGCCGGGTGTGATCCAAGAATCGGCCTGTTCACGCTGACCTGAGTTGCGGAAAGTGTCGAGCAGATCATTCAGTCCGCCCATCAGTCCGCCCTGACCAGTGGCAGAGGAGTTTGCACCTTGCCCTGATCCCGCGGTCCGGTTGCCCACCTGGTCTCCAACTTGCCCTAGGATCTGGCCAAGTTTGTCTCGATGCTGAAAGCCTGCGACGGCTGCCATGCCTAGAAGCGCCAGAATAGACGGCATACCACGGTTTGACATGATGAAACTCCTCTTGTGTTTGATTAGGCCCGGCGGCCAGCGACGGCACCCCAGACGAACAGGATGATGACCGCACCAACGATCGCGCCGATCAGCCCTGCACCTTCACCGGCGGAGTACCAGCCGACGGCTTGGCCGAGATAGGAGGCGACGAAAGCGCCGATAATCCCGAGAATGGTGGTGAGGATAAAGCCCGAAGGCTCATTGCGGCCCGGCACGATGAACTTGGCGATCACGCCGGCGATAAAGCCAATGATGATAGTCCAGAGAATGCCCATTTTTAGCCCTCATGTTAACGACTAGAGGGAAACGGGCCTGCACCGACTTCGTTGCGCCTAAGAGCGCATTTGGCGTTCACATTTCAACATCAGCGTCCGGCAAGCGCTTCAGCTGCCGGATAATCGCCGAAAAAATGCGCCCGCCTAAGAGGCAGACGCATCACTTCGCAAGGGATAAAAAAGTTAGAGAAGCGCAGCGCGCACGTCGTCGATGATCACACCGAAACTGATCGGGCCAACCGACTGGTTCCAGGGTTCAATATTCACTTCGTAAACATGCCCCGCCGCAACGGCTGGCAGGCGCTTCCAAAGGTCCATCTCTTCAATCGAGGACATTTTGTTCTGGTCTTCGACCATCAGGAAAATATGGTCTGCCGTAAGCTGGGTGAGGTTTTCAAGCGAGACCTCGGCGTGGTCATCCGCCATTGGAACGCTCTGATGCGCCGTCAAACCCAAGTCTTGATAGAGCACTGGGCCAGATCGACGGGCACCGCCATAAACGCGAATGTCCTTTTCGCGCACGCGCAGCAGCAAAATGGTCTGCTCGCCCAGCGCGGCCTGCAGCTCGCTCTTGGCTGCAGCGGCCTTGGCTTCGTAAGCCTCTAGCGTTGCCTTAACCGCGTCCGCTTGGCCAAGCGCATCCCCGAGCCCGACATACCATTCACGCCATTCTGCTTCCGGTTCATCCAGCAGAATAGTCGGCGCTATGCCGGTGAGGCGCTCGTAATTGCTCTCTTGCTGCTTGGCTTGCGCTAAAATCAGACCGGGATTGAGGTTGAGCACGCGCTCAAAGTCAGGTTCGGAATGGTTTCCCACGGTCTCAGTGGCCGCTAGGCCGTCGACCAGTTGCGATGGCATGCCGGAGGGCCGATCAACCGAACCAATCGGAGCCAGGCCCATAGAGATCAACGCTTCAGCAAAGACATTGTGCAAGGTGACAATGCGCTCTGGGGCGACGGGAATAGTGGTCTCGCCTTTCGCGTGCTGCACGACGCGTTCGGCATCGGTTGCACTAACCACCTGAGCCACTTGCGCCAAAGCCGGCGTCGAGAGGGCAAAGCCAGACAGCAGTCCCGCTACAGACAAACACAACACCCGGTATGACAATCTCACTTCAGCCTCCAGCCCAAATAACATGACAGTGAATGTCACGTTATTAAGCTAGGCACAATAGGGCTGCAGCTTAGGGTCCGTTGTGTGTCCGGCCTTAAGTTTCGGCGTCGAAATCGGGGAGAGGTTCGTCATCCTTTGCCGGGATGACATAGGCGCCCGAAAGCCAGCGGTTGAGATCTACGTCCGCACAGCGACGCGAGCAAAAGGGCTTAAATTTTTCTGCGGCCGGGGCCCGACCGCAGATAGGGCACAGAGCTTCAGCTTTCTCGGCCATTAGACGCCAGAAACGCTGGATTGGTTGAGCCAGTTAAAATGCACGGGGTAGCCATCGCCAGCCAGAAGCTGCGTGGTTTCGTGCAAGGGCAGGCCCACGACGGCTGAGTAGGAGCCGACGAGTTTGACGACGAAAGACCCGGCAATGCCCTGAATAGCATAGCCCCCTGCCTTGCCCCGCCATTCGGCGCTAGCAAGATAGGCTTCCATCTCTTTATTCGAGAGACGCTTGAAGCGAATACGTGTCTCCACCAGACGCTGGCGTTTCGCCCCGGATGGGGTGAGCAGCGTGATGCCGGTGTAAACACGGTGGGCGCGACCCGAAAGCAGCCGCAGGCATTCTGCAGCTTCTTCCATTGTTTCTGCCTTGGGCAGAATGCGCCGCCCCACAGCAACCACTGTATCGGCGCCCAGCACCAGGCCGGTGTCGCCATATCCGGCGATACGAGCCTTGTGCTGTGCGGTGATCGCTTTCAGGTCTGCCAGACGTTGTGCGAGCTTTCGCGGCAACTCCCCCTTCTCAGGGGTTTCATCGACATGGGCTGGCACCAGGTGTTCCGGCTCGATGCCGACCTGGTTGAGCAATGCCAAACGACGAGGCGATGCGGACGCCAGAATGAGTTCCGGACGACTGGCCACGGTTTGCCTTACTTAAAGCGATAGGTGATACGACCCTTGGTCAGGTCGTAAGGCGTCATTTCGCAAAGAACCTTGTCGCCTGCGAGAACGCGAATACGGTTCTTACGCATACGGCCAGCAGTATGAGCGATGATTTCATGCTCATTCTCTAGCTTCACGCGGAACGTCGCGTTGGGTAGCAATTCGGTGACCACGCCCGGAAACTCGAGCACTTCTTCCTTGGCCATACTTTCTCCTGAGAAGGCCCCCGCTGCCACACATTGGCGCGTCAGGGCCACAAATTTGGGCGGAACCTACTTCAATTCAATTGTTTTGTGAACCACCGGAAACCAAAGGTTCCAAGCGTTCGCGAACACGACGTCGCAATTGATCGCGCAAACCTCGATAGGCATCCAAAACGAGAACGCGACTTCCCTCTACAAGGGAGGGGTCTTCCACCTGCCAGTGCTCCACCGCTTTTGCTTCAAGGCCCTTGCGGGCCACAGCATCGGGGGCGTCATCAGACAGTGTGATAACAAGGTCGAACTTGTTGGCAACCAGTTCGTCCAGAATATGGGGCGTATGAACGCTCATATCAATACCAACTTCCTCCATGACCTCATGAACGAATTGGTCGGCCTTACCGCCGTTAACCCCCACAGAACGGGCAATTATTCGTCCTGGGAAGGCTTGGCGCGCAAGCGCCGCAGCGATCGGCGAGCGCACTGAATTCATCGAGCAGACAAACAGCACTGTGGGCAGTTCGCTGGTCGCTTCGTCAATGCGGGAGGCATAGGGTTGCACGGCGCAAATCAGCGTAAACAGGCGGCGCGCGGTGTTGAGATCGATGATGATCTTATTGTCGAGCCGCGTCCTTAAAAGCTCTGCGGCCTCATTGTGCAGACCGCGCCGCGCCATATCGACGGTCTCGATCTGGAACGGTTGCGCCGAACGAATGGCCTCATAATAGGCTTCGCGGATGCGAAAATAGTCGCGGATAAGTCTGCGAAACGGCGTCAGCGAGAGATAATGGGCAGCAATGGGCTTAAAATTCTCTGGGTCGCGGACGTCTAAAACGATCGAATTGCCGATAATCGAGACGTGCAGCGCATAAGGTCCTTCCGCCGCAACGCGTGCGGGGCGGAAGGTGTTGTCCTCAAGCAGATCATAGATAGCAATGCGCCACTCATGCACCTCGTCAGGATTGATCGAGGTGATGGTGTTAGGGTCGAGCGTGACGGTGACCAGACGATTGGTGTCTTTGGTCACCGGCTCTGTGCCCATGCTTATGCTCAACGGTTCAACCGTATGGAAATCGAGCGACCATGCCCGGCGAGGCCTTCGACCTCGGCAATGGTCACTGCAGCATCAGCCAATGCAGCCAGCGATGAGGGCGTGCAGCCCAAAATCGAGGTGCGTTTCACAAAGTCCAGCACACCGAGCCCCGAGGCGAAGCGTGCGGTGCGAGCTGTTGGCAAAACGTGATTCGAGCCACCGACATAGTCACCGATAGCCTCTGGCGTGTGATGGCCCATGAAGATCGCGCCGGCGTGGCGAATCTTGGCCACCAGCGCCTCAGGCTCATTGACCGCCAGCTCCACGTGTTCAGAGGCAATGCGATTGCCCAGCTCAATGGCAGTGTCTAGATTTGGCACGGTGATAACCACGCCAAACTCTTCCCAGCCTTCGCCCGCAATCGCGGACTTTGGCAGAATAGCGATCTGGCGCAAAACTTCAGCTTCGACCGCATCAGCCAGCGCCGCATCGGTCGTGACCAGAATGGACTGTGCACCGCCACCATGTTCAGCTTGCGCGATCAGGTCTGCAGCAACCCAAGCTGGGTTCGCTGAACTGTCAGCGATGACGAGCACTTCGGACGGTCCGGCGATCATGTCGATGCCGACTTGGCCAAAAACCTGGCGTTTGGCTGCCGCCACAAAGGCATTGCCCGGACCGACCACCTTGTCGACACGCGCGATGGTGTCGGTGCCGTAGGCGAGCGCTGCAACAGCCTGCGCGCCGCCAACGCGGTAGATCTCTGTGACCCCCGCAATTTGCGCAGCACAGAGCACCGCTGGGTTCACTTCGCCGTTTGGCGTTGGCACGACCATGGCGATGCGCTCGACGCCCGCAACCTTGGCCGGAACTGCATTCATCAAAACCGAGGATGGATAAGAGGCCAAACCACCCGGCACATAAATGCCAACAGCGTCCACTGCAGTCCAACGGCTGCCCAAAGTCACCCCAAGATCATCAGTATAGAGATGATCGACCGGCTTTTGCTTTTCGTGGTGCGACTTGATGCGGTCATGCGCGGTCTGCAGGGCCGCACGCACATTTTCCGGAACTTGCGCTGACGCGGTAGCAATTTCCTCAGCGGTGAAGCGCAGCGTTTGCGCTGTCACATTGGCGCGGTCAAACTTATTGGTCAGCTCAACAACCGCAGCGTCACCACGGTCGCGCACATCAGCGATGATAGAGGCGACGATATCGTTGACGTCTTGGCTGGCTTCACGCTTGCCCGACAGGAGCGCCACAAATTGGGCTTCAAAATCGGACGCGGCGCTGTCGAGGCGAACGGGCATAGTGAACTTTCGTTAGTCTAGGGAGTGGGCCGGGCGCGCAGTCGCTGCCCAGGCGGCACCAAGATCGGCCAAGCGCGCTTCAAGGCAATCGACCGTCAGGCGCACAGTGCCACCACCGGCAAAGCGCAGCTCAACGATGCCCGCAGGCGCATTTTGCTCTTCAAAGGTAACGGCCAGCAAGGACACCACGCCTTCAGGCGAGGCCGGGTCAAAGCCAGCAAATGCAGTGTTGGTCACGTGCTCGAAATGCATGCCCGTGCGCTTGCGCAGGCCTTTGCTCCGCGGTTGATCGGCGGTCCAATCAAAACGGTTCATCAGCAGGGCGAAACGCTTATCGCCCTTGGCATAGCCCATGTCAGAAACGCGAATAACGGCGTCCTGCACATGTGCGGAAACAACTTCGAGGTCTTCGCTATCGAGCGCGAGCAGCTTGAGGTCGGTCATGGGGCGGCCTTGTTCTTTGTCGGTAAAGCCCATTTGGTCGTGACAGGACCGATCTACAAGGTTGGCGGGCCAAGAGCAATCGCATGCACGCCAGTTGAAATGCATGGGCGCTGTGCAAATGCGCTTTTTTGGAGCAAAAAAGCGCAAAGCTTTTGATTTGAAAGATTTGGACCGAACATGCTGACCCGTCGTCTTTTTCTCACCACCAGCTTGGCGTCGCTCACCGCCCTCGGACTACTCCCCGCAAAAGCGGAACTGTTTTTCGTCGAGCCCAGCGCGGTTTCTGCAGATCAATGGGCGGTACTGAAAAAGCTTCTCGGCGATCAGCTGGTTGCCCCAAGCGACTCAGCCTTTGCCAATGCGGCCCTGCCCAATAACCTTCGTTTCGAAGCGGTAAGGCCCCAGGCCATCGCCTATTGCCGAACGGCTCAAATGGTGGCGGAGGTCGTTCTTTGGTGCCGCGACAATGCAGTGCCCTTCGCCATTCGTGGGGGCGGCCATTCCTACGCCGGCTACTCCACCAGTGCCGGTCTCATCATCGACATGGCCGATATGGGCGATATTGCTTTGGACCCAACGAGCGGGGTCGCCACCATCGGTGCGGGCGCGATCAATTCTGCCATTTACGCTGCGTTGGATGAAGCCGGGCGCACCATCACCCACGGCCGCTGTCCCACTGTCGGTGTTTCCGGTTTCCTCCTCGGCGGCGGCATTGGCTTCAACATGCGCCGCTTCGGCATGGGATGTGATCATGTTGTGGGCGCTGAAATCGTCACCTCCGACGGCAAAGTTCTACAACTCTCTCAAACTGAGAACGCCGATTTGTTCTGGGCTGTGCGCGGCGGCGCAGGCGGCAATTTTGGCGTGATGACCAAGTGGCAGCTACAGACCCACCCCGCCGATGAAAGCTTGACGGTCTTCCGCATGGTCTGGCGCGACAATGTTCTGGACGTCGCTACCAAGCTCTTTGAGACGCTAGATGCGGCCCCAACCACCATCGGCACGCGCGTCTCACTGGGCGCGTTGAACCAAACTATGGCCAACCGTGGTCGACAAGTGCCTTTGACGCTCCTTGGGCAGTTTGCAGGCCCTAAGGAGGCCTTCCTGGAGCTGATGCAGCCTGTGCTTGAAATCGGCACACCCGATTTCGAATCTATCGAGGAAAATACCTATTGGGCGGCCCAGGATTTCCTCGCCGAAGAAGGCGAGCCCGCCTACTACCGCGAGCGTTCGACCTTCCACCAGAGCTCACCCAACCGGGCGTTTCTGGCAAGCGCCATTGAGAAAATGGCCAACTGGCCCGGCACCGGTTCCTCGGGCAATCTGGTCTTTTTCCAGACGGGCGGCCAAGTGAACACTGTTCGCAGCGACGCAACGGCCTTTGTTCATCGAACCAGCCACTGGCTCAGCACAGCAAATCTGAGCTGGTCGGAAGATGACGCCACAAAGCCTGCGATTGTCGATGCCGCCTGCGCTTGGCAGGACGACCTCTATAGCGTGGTCACAAGCGCTGACACCAAGGGCGCGTTCCAGAATTTTCCGGACCCAAGCCTATCCGATTGGCGGACCCGCTATTACGGCGAAAACCTGCCACGCCTTGAAGCCATCAAAACCGCGACTGATCCCGAAAAACTCTTCCGCTTTGAGCAGTCGCTGTAGTCGCGCACAACGCTATACCCATCCCCTCCTCGATCACCGGGAAAAGCCCGGTGACGAGGTGACCGGGCGATAGGCCCAAACAAAAAGCCCCGAACCGAGGTCCGGGGCTTTTCAATGATTGACGAAACGCGTCGACTAGCCAGCCAGACGCTCGATCTCGGCGCCGCAGCGGCTGAGCTTGTCTTCGAGACGCTCAAACCCGCGGTCGAGGTGGTAAATACGGTTCACAACCGTTTCACCCTTCGCCGCCAGACCAGCGATGACCAGCGACACCGAAGCGCGCAAATCAGTTGCCATCACCTGCGCGCCCTTAAGCTGGGACTTACCGGTGATCGTTGCGACCTGACCATTGACCGAGATATCAGCGCCAAAGCGCACGAGTTCTGCCACATGCATGTAGCGGTTCTCGAAAATGGTTTCCCGGATTTCGCTGATGCCATTGCTCATGGTCATGAGCGCCATGAACTGCGCCTGCAAATCGGTGGGGAAGCCGGGGAATGGCTCCGTTTCGACATGCACTGGCAAAATCGGCGAGCCATTGCGGCGCACACGAATGCCATTGCTTTCAGTAATCAGCTCAACACCGGTCTGACCCAGAATGGTCAGAGCCGACTGCAAGTGATCAGCGCGTGCGCCACGCAGCAGCACATCGCCACCGGTCATTGCGGCCGCCATGGCAAAAGTGCCGGTTTCGATGCGATCCGGAATCACTTCCACGGTTGCACCATGCAGACGCTCAACGCCTTCAATGGTCAGCGTGCGCGTGCCAATGCCCGAAATCTTAGCGCCCATGGCAACCAAGCATTCGGCGACATTGGTGATTTCAGGTTCTTGCGCCGCATTCTCAATAACGGTCGTGCCCTTTGCAAGGGTCGCCGCCATCAGAATCGTGTGCGTTGCACCGACCGAAACCTTGGGGAAGTTGACAGTTGCGCCCACCAAACCACCGGCTGGTGCGCGGGCAACCACATAACCCTCATCAATCTCGATCGAGGCACCCAGTGCGCGCAGACCTGTCAGGAACAGATCAACCGGACGGGTACCGATAGCGCAACCGCCCGGCAGGGACACACGCGCTTCGTGGCAACGGGCCAGCAGCGGGCCAATAACCCAGAAGCTGGCGCGCATCTTGGAGACAAGATCATAGGGGGCGGTTGTGTCGACGATATCAGCGGCGTGGAAGGTCATACGCTGACCCACGCCTTCTTCTTCGCCGCGACGACGACCGTGAACGGCGATATCAACGCCGTGATTTTCTAGGATGCGTTCAAGCTGCTTAACGTCCGCAAGGCGCGGGACGTTGTGGAGAACCAAAGGTTCATCGCTCAGCAACGACGCAATCATCAGTGGCAGTGCAGCGTTCTTCGCGCCCGAGATCGGGATTTCGCCCCGAAGCTCATTGCCGCCGACCAAACGAATACGATCCATAAAGAGAAGTCCTCAGAAATGGCCTTAAGGGCCTGCTACCTGAAAGGGAGGTAGGCGAGGTCTTCGTTGCCGCGTAGGCTAGACCAGCCGCACTCTGGAAAGGGTGACGTGTTAAAATCGCCCGAAAATGGTTTACGGAGTCTTGTCCGGCACCGTTTTCGACACCTCAAATTCTGGCCCCGCCTCGCGTCCTGAGACACGAGCGCGAGCCTGCTCTTTGCGGCGCTTGAGATTCTCACGCAGCTTTGCGGCTAATCTTTGCTCACGCATCAGTGCTTGCTCGGTTTTTCCCACAGTTCAGGCCTTCGATTCCAACGGTGGTGTTAATAGAGGCTTTTTGCGCTTGCGTCGACCAAATCGCTATGGCAAATGAGCCCTCGTCGCCGCAAGGAACACCAAGCCTTAGCGAAAATGCTGCCGTAGCTCAGTGGTAGAGCACTCCCTTGGTAAGGGAGAGGCCGACAGTTCAATCCTGTCCGGCAGCACCATTTCCCGAAAGAGGTTCTGTACAGTCCTCCTTTGCGAGCGCAAACCATGCTGCCGTAGCTCAGTGGTAGAGCACTCCCTTGGTAAGGGAGAGGCCGCGAGTTCAATCCTCGCCGGCAGCACCATTTTTCCTCCCAAGACGACACGATCTTTTTAAAGCGATCAGTCGTTTGACCTCGACTTACAGTCTTAAAGAAAAAGGTGCGGCGCGCCCGGCTAGCGGTTCAGTGCCGCGAAATGCGCGCGATTGGTCGCTCCAGATTTTTGCAGAATACGGCGCACGTGCACTTTTACCGTTGAGGGCTCGATGCCCAAACGGTCGGCAATAATCTTGTCCGACTTGCCTTCGGCCAGCAGCAGCGCCACTTCCCCTTCCCGCTCAGACAAAACCCGTTCGGCAGGCGCCACCAACAGTTCTGGTGGGACAAAGCGTTCGCCATCCAAAATCAGCCGCAGCGCATGAATCAGTGTTTTGGGCGTCAGGTTTTTCGGGATCCAGCCGCGCGCACCCTTATCGAGCGCTGATTTGACCAGAACGTTATCCGTATGCCCCGACAAAATCGCCACGGGCAAATCTGGATAGAGTTCGCGCAATTGCGCGACGGCTCTAATCCCATCCGTATCAGGCATGGAATAGTCCAGCAGAACCAGATCCGGCAGGGCTTCAGTTTTGAGCAATCCGAGCAACTGCGCGACGCTGGTCACCGCCTTCACCACGCAATCAGGATCACTTGCTTGCAAGAGATAATGAAGCGCTGAACCAAACATGGCGTGGTCGTCTGCAATCAGAATGCGCATTATTTTGTTCACTCAATGCTAATTATAAAGCTATATATGAATTTTTACGTTCCGCACCAGAATGATAGCTAAAAAATATGTAGGGCAAATCGGTCAACTCGCCATTTTAGTTGTGGCGTGGCTGGCCGCTTATAAGCTCGCCGCGATGGCCGAGGTCTTTAAGCCCTTCTCCAGCTTGTGGTTTTTACCTGCGGGCGTCAGCCTTTCCATATTCTTGGCCGCGCCCGGCTGGCTCAAACTTTCGCCACTGGTCGCCAACCTTGCACTCGCCGTTCCAGGGTTAGATAGTTTTTTCAACGTCGGCGACAATGCGGCTCGAGACCAAATACTGCACGCCATACGTCACTGCGGCATCTATTTTACTGCCGCTGTCGTGCTCAAAAAGCTCCTCGGCCCCAATATGGCTGTGCCGAATATGCGCGCCACCACCACATATATTGTGGTGATCACCATTGCCGCTGCGCTCTCGGCATTTAGTGGCGTTTCGCTGCACGCCCTCTTGGACAATATCTCATGGGACATTGCACTGGACATCATTGCCCACTGGGCCATTGGTGATGCTGTCGCGACCCTTGTGCTGCCGCCCCTGCTCGTCCCAGTTCTCAGCGCCGTATTAGGCGTCAAACCGCTCCCACCCCATTGGCCTTCACTATCCGATTGGCTTAGGGAACTCGGCATTATTGCCCTAGCGATGGGCGTTGCGTTTGGGGCTATGGTGATTGACCCCGCCCTGGGCAGTCTTTGGTACATCACCCTGCTGCCCCCGATTTTCGCCGGTGTGCGCAAGGGCATTATGCAAGCTGCGATCAGCGCCTTTCTCATCGCCTCGTTTACGCCGATCGTTGCCAAGCTGTCCTATTTCAGCAGCGAGCCTTTGGCGCTTTCCGTGCTGCTGGCGATAACGGCCACGGCCTCATTACTGGTCGGGACAGCTGTCTCCATGCAGCGCCAAACCCTCGAGCAATTGGACGCGCAAAACCAAAAGCTTGAGGAAAGTGTTCTCGCGCGCACTTCTGAACTCGCTGAGGCGTACGAGTTTGAACGCCACTTGGTCCGGTCGCTCGGGCACGATTTGCGCCAACCGCTGCAGACCATAACCATGCTGGTCGAAGGCCTGGCGATGCGCAAATCTGAAGACGAACCTGTCCTCAATGCGCTTCGTCAAATCAGCGCAACCATGAGCAATTTTCTCGATGGCGTCCTCAACTACGCCCTCACCGACCCGGGCACAGTAAAGCCCCGCAACACGCCTCTCCGCGCCTGCGCAGTCTTTGCTGCGCTCGAAACCATCTATCTCCCCATTGCCGAAAAGCGCGGGGTGAGGCTGCATGTGCAACGCGCCGATGCTGAGTTTCAAAGCGATGAGGTGCTTCTGCGCCAGGCCCTCTCGAACGATCTCGATAATGCCATTCGCCTCAGCGCGCCGAACAGCACGGTCTCGCTGCGACACGAGATGCGCGACGGAAAGCATGCCTTCATCGTCGCCGATGAAATCGCTGTCGAATACGCCCATCCTCCCGGAACCGCAGGCTTTGGCTACGGCATCATCGCCCGGGTATGCAAAGTCCTCAACGCGACACGGATTAAAGAGAAAAACATCCGCGGGATCTTGCTACCCGTTAACCCATAGTGAGTTTCCAGCGATTTCTGGAACGGACCTTGGAGTGTTGCGTTGATTTCGTGATGGGCTGAGCATGGGGCGACCCGGCATGCGCTTGCCTATCGGTACCGCAGCTCTGTTCCCCCGAGGTCCATGCCCCAGCCGACAGACTACGACCTGTCCTATTGCGGCCCCGCGCCCACACTCGCCGATCTGGCGACCCGCTGGAACTTTGAGCCGTTTCTTCTCACCGCACTCGCCCTTGTCGCCCTATGTGGCTGGCATTTTCTTAAGCACCAGCCGCGCGCGCAAATGAGGGCCTTCTGGGGTGCGTGGTCGCTCGCGGCTCTGCTCTTTATCTCCCCACTGTGCGCGCTCACCGTAGCCCTCGTCTCGGCCCGTGTTAGCCACCACATCCTCCTCACCATGCTCGTTGCGCCCCTGCTGGCCTTAGCTCTGCCAATACGGCTGGGGCAGGCCATGCCAGCTCTCGCAACACTCATCCTCGCCACCATCACGCTTTGGTTCTGGCATTGGCCTGATCTCTACACAGCGGCCTTCGCCCACCCGGCGGTCTATTGGGCCATGCAGGCGACCTTTCTGGGCAGCTATACTGCGCTCTGGCTCGTGCTTTTACGCAGCCCAAGCATTTTCACCGCAGGTCTCACCGCCTTGGCTGCCGCCATTCAAATGGGGTTTTTGGGTGCTCTTTTGGTCTTCGCGCCAACCCCGCTCTACGCACCGCATTTGGCAACGAGCTTTGCCTTCGGCTTAACGCCGCTCGAGGATCAGCAACTAGCGGGTCTCATCATGTGGGTTCCAGCCAATCTACCACTCCTAGGCGTTGCCGTCTGGCGCCTCATGGCACTCCTCGCCCCCGCCACCCAGCACGGGCGCACCAATGGGCAGTGATCTTCTGCTCATCTGGCTCAAGTTCGCCCATGTTGGCTCTATTGCCCTATGGTCCGCCGGGCTCATCTGCCTGCCCGTGCTCTACGCCCAACGCAAAGCCCTCGTCGACGAGCCGCTCCACCGCCTCCACAATTTCACGCGTCTTTTCTATATCGCGCTGGTTTCGCCAGCGGCCTTTGTCGCCATAGGTTCGGGCACGGCGCTGATCATCCTTCAAGGAACCTATGAGAATTGGTTCTCGGCCAAGCTTTTTGCCGTTTCCATCATGACCGGCATCCACATTTTCACCGGTCTCACCATTCTCAAGCTCTTCGAGCCGCATAAATCCTATCCACTCTGGCGCATGGTTTTGGTCATCACCCTGACGGTGATCGTCATCCTCACCATTCTCACCCTTGTTCTGGGCAAGCCGCGCCTTGAGTGGCCCGAATTCTTCATCACCCACTTCAGCCCCGGCAAGCTTCGCGAAATCGCCTCAGACCTCACTGGCGGGTGGAAATGACGGTGCCGATGCCATGATCAAACACCAGTTTGCCCCCGTGCCATCCGGCAAAACCCGCAGCCATGGCGCTGAGCAACGACAACATCAGCCCGCCGGGCAAAACCGCCTCGGGGTTGGTAATGCGCAGCCCGGCATTGGCGGCAACAATGGCCAGCATGACCATCGCCGCGATGGCGTGGTTCCAGCTGGCAACACGCACCCGGATACCCGGCACGGCCAGCAATTCGAGCGTACCAACGATTGCCGCGAGCACACCGAAAACAAAGGCCGCACCCGCCGCCCACATGCCAACTTCCAGCCAAAACGGATTGGCCGACCACCAGTAGAAAATATCGACGCCCAGCGTTGCCATGACGAAGGCGATAGGGAAATGCACCAGCATGGCGTGGATGGGGTGTCCCGCCACCGCAATGGCCGAACTAATGTCCTTGTCCGCCACTTGGCGAATTTGCGGATTGGGATGATCCGAATGCGCCTCGGGGGGCGCTTCTTCCCGCTCGATTTCCCGCTCTTCCGCCTGCCGCGTATTCTCACCCATCACGTCCCCTCCAAACTCGTTGCTCTTGGAGCAACGTCGCTCGTGCTGGCCGGTTGCACAGGCGAGCTCTCCACCCTCGACCCCGCAGGTCCGCGGGCCGAAAATCTCGCAGCGCTGTGGTGGGTGATGTTCTTTGGCGCTGCAGTTCTTTTCGGCCTGGTCTTAGCGCTGTTTGCGCTGGTCTATCTGCGTCCCCATTGGGCGCAAAAGATTACCCCGCGCCAATGGATCATCGGCGGCGGGCTAATCCTGCCTTTTCCGGTCCTGACAGTCCTCACCGGCACGGCATTTTTTTTGGGCGAGCAATTGCTGCCAAAAGGCGATGCACCCCTCGTCATTGGTGTCGAGGCGCAACAATGGGCTTGGACAATATCCTATCCAGCAGCCCCGAATATGGCCCCCGGCTCAACCCTTCACATTCCTTCCGGCGTGCCCGTTGATTTGGAGATCACCTCAAGGGACGTGATCCACAGTTTCTGGATTCCCCGCCTCGGCGGCAAGATCGACGCCATTCCCGGCAAGACCAATCGCTTCCGCATCGAGGCCAGCAAGCCCGGCGTCTATTGGGGCACCTGCGCCGAATATTGCGGCATTGGCCATGACACCATGCAGATGCGTGTCGAGGCCCACACGCCCGAAGACTTCGCCGAACTGATGGAGACTGCGCCATGAGCGATCAGCCCCTATCGCCCATTGCCCTACACAAAGCACTTGACCGCATCTGGCGCACGCCACCCGGCTGGGGTCGCCTATCCAGCGTCAACCACACCATATTGGGCAAGCGCTTCATGGCTTTGGCGCTGGTGTTTTTCGCCATCGGTGGCCTGCTCTCCATGCTCATTCGCGCGCAGTTGGCGACACCCAACAGCGCTTTCATCGGCCCCGAAATCTACAATCAGATTTTCACCATGCATGGCGTGGTGATGATGTTCCTCTTCGCCATTCCCATGTTTGAAGGCTTCGCCATCTATATGCTGCCCAAGCTGTTGGGCGCGCGCGATCTCGCCTTCCCGCGCATGACCGCCTATGGCTATTGGTGCTATCTGTTCGGCGGCAGCATTTTGATCATCGCGCTCTTGGTCGGCGCGGCACCTGACAGCGGCTGGTTCATGTATACCCCGCTGTCCTCCAAGCCCTTTACCCCCGGCATCAATGCCGATGTCTGGCTCTTGGGCATCACCTTTGTCGAAATTTCCGCCGTCACCGCCGCAGTCGAAATTTTCGTCACCATTCTCAAAATGCGCGCGCCGGGGATGTCGCTCACCCGCATGCCGCTCTTTGCTTGGTATATGCTGGTCACGGCCGGCATGATGATCATCGGCTTTCCGCCGTTGATCTTGGGCTCCATCCTTTTAGAGCTTGAACGCGCGTTCGGCCTGCCCTTCTTTGACCCCACACGCGGCGGCGATCCGCTTCTCTGGCAACACCTCTTTTGGCTCTTCGGCCACCCCGAGGTTTACATCATCTTCCTGCCCGCAGCCGGGGCCATCTCGACCATGATCCCGGTCTTTGCCCAGCAACCAATCCTGGGCTATCGCGCCATTATCGCCGCGATTGTCGCCATGGGGTTTTTGTCATTTGGCCTGTGGGTGCACCACATGTTCACCGTGGGCATTCCGCATTTGGCCCTTGCCTTCTTCTCGGCAGCCAGCGCGCTCGTCGCCATTCCCACCGCCGTGCAAATCTTTGCGTGGCTCGGCACCTTGGCATCAGGGAAGCCACGCTGGGACGTGCCGATGCTTTACATCTTCGGCTTCTTTTTCGTCTTTGTGTGTGGTGGGCTCACCGGGGTCATGCTCGCCATGGTTCCCTTCAACACGCAGGCGCATGACACCTATTTCGTCGTCGCCCATCTCCATTATGTGCTGGTGGGCGGCTTCGTCTTCCCCATGCTCGCCGCGCTCTACTATTGGCTTCCTCACCTCAGCGGTCGGCAGAGCCTTTATAAGCTCTCGATTCCGGCCTTCTGGCTGATCTTTATCGGCTTCAACCTCACCTTCTTTCTGATGCACCTCACCGGCCTCATGGGCATGCCGCGTCGCATCTCCACCTATCCCTCAAACTGGGGCTGGGACTGGCTCAATCTCTTGAGTTCGGTCGGTGGTTTCATTCTCACCATGGGCTTTGCCCTCGTCCTCGCCGATCTCATCTTGCAGATAAAACTTGGCCGCCGCTTCGGCCGCGATCCGTGGCAGGCGGCAACGCTGGAATGGGCCACCCCCACCCCGCCACCGAGCTATAATTTCGCCTCCCTCCCCCATATCGAGAGCCGCGCTGACCAAGTACTACCCGCGCTCATCGGGCCACGCCTTGCCGCAGGGGAAGGCTATATCGGCTTTGCCCGCAACAATGAGCAGGAGACCCTCGCCGTTGACATTGTGACGGGCGCGGTCGAGCATCTCGTCATCCTGCCGCAAAATTCCTTCCTGCCCCTGTGGACAGCCCTCGCCACCGGCACGTTTTTTGTGTCCTTCCTCTTTGGGCTCTATTGGTTCGCCCCATTTGGCGCATTGCTCACCATTGCCCTCTTCTTCTGCTGGCCCCATCGTTTGGGTCGACAGCACGACACCGGCCCCGTCGATATCGGCCGCGGCGTCTCTGTTGTCCGCGATGGCGAGAGCCCTTGGAACCTCACGGTGCTCGCCAACCGCACAGCACTCGCGGTCGATAGCACGCTCTATGCCTCGCTGCTGTTCGGCGGGGTTTTCCTTCTCACCATCGCCCCCGCGTGGGATCGGTTGACGCCTATCGCCCTGCCCTCTGTCGGGCTTGTCGCGGCGGCCCTCGCCTCTGGCCTTGCAACACTATGCGTGTTCTGGGGCCGCCGCTCGAACGCACAAAACACCTCCATAGCCATGCCCCTGATCGGCGCGCTGTTCTTCCAACTCACCACGATCATTGCCTTGCTGACACTAATGTTTGCCGTGCCGAACCCAACAGAGCACGCGCGCAACGCCACAATGCTGGTCACTTTGGGCTACGCGGCCATTCACGCTGGCGTCGCTGCCCTCATCACGGGCCATGCGCTCTGGCGCGCCGCCCGAGGCTATGTCTCCGCCGCTCGCGCCACCGATGTCACGCTCACCTGGCTTTGGACTGCCTATGCGTTCGGCGCGCTCATTCTCGCCCTCGCCATGACCCATGGCCTCTCCCTCGTTGGAGGGCTGTGATGATCCGCAACCAGAGGCCGCTACTTCTGCTCATCGCAGGCTTCACTGTTTGGGCGCTGGCTTTCATCGCGCTTTACGCCATTCAGGCGTTGGGCTGCGTGTACAATTGGGGTGGCGCACACCGCGCCATGCTCATTGCCGCCTACACTATTTCTGTTCTGGCCTTAGCGACGATTGCTCTGCTCACGCCCAAACTCACAGACCCATCAATGCCAACGCTGTCCCAATCTGCCATTTGGGCGAATTGGGCAGCGCTGTTCTCCGGCGTCTTGGTGTTCTTGCCCGTCACCTTCGCCAGCACTTGTGTGTAGCTACACAAAGAGAAAGCCCCCTCAGTGACGAGGAGGCTTTCCTTACAAACTTCTGCGGCTGGTTAGATCCAGTACGGGGTCACACCATAGTAGTCGTAGATGCGACGACCGTTGTTTTCCTGCCAGAACGCTTCTTCATCGTCGCTGTAGCGCGGCGCGCCTTCCAGCTGGTCCTTGCTGATATCAACGCGATAGCCGCCAAGGCTTTCATCGTATTTCAGCTTGTCCCATGGCAGCGGGTAGTGGTCCTCACCGAGGCCCAAAAAGCCTCCGAAACTCAGCACGGCATAGGAAACCTTACCGCTGCGCTTTTCGATCAAGAGACGGTTGACCGCGCCGATATGTTCTCCAGCAAGGTCGTAAACCTTGGTGCCTTCAACCTTGTCGGAGGCGATGAGGTCATGGGTTTCCTTAACGTCGACGGTAGCGACGCGGGCGTCATCATAGGCCATTTTCGATGCTCCTTCTTGTGTTGCGATGAAGGTCTAACGGCTCAACACCCGAGGGGTTTCCTCAGATAACGGAGCTGTTACTCGCGCAGCACACAGACGAACTTAAGAGTTCATTCCTAGGAATGATGTCTTTTTACTTGCAAATTCTAAAGAATAAAAATAGCATCATCGCAGTCGCACTTAAGTACTACCCCTATCGGACGGCGCGACTGCTTAGTGCAAACTACAGTTCACGGATGAGTGATGAGGCACGTTGGCCAGAGACCCCTGGGCAGCGCACGATCTTCCTCGTCATGTCCACGACGTACTCAGATGATGAGGGTTTGGATGACGACGCAACCGTACTACCACGCCTATCTCAACCGCGACCGGCTCGTGCATATCGTGGACAGCGATCCCGGCACCTGTGAAGCGCTGAGCGTGCTCTTCCGCTTAGAGGGCTTCCAGACCGTCTTCTCGCTCGACATAAGCAGTTTCCAGCAGGTGCTCGAACGGCGACGCGTCGACGTCATGGTCGTTAATCTCGAGCTTGGCGCGGACAATGGTCTTTCCGTCCTCCGCCGCGTGAAGATGCAACACATGGGTGCCACCGTCATCATGCTGGCCGACCGACCGCATGTTGATCTCGCCGTTACGGCCATGAAAATGGGCGCGACCGACGTCATCACCAAGCCCATCGATACCGAGCACCTGCTCTCCGTCGTCCGCGAGGCCTTGCGCAAAGACATTCACGTCGGGGCCATGCAGGCGGGCGGACGCAGCGTTGAGGTGCGCGGGTTCTCTCAGCTTACCCCGCGTGAGCGTGAGGTGTTGCAGCTCATCACCGATGGTCAATCCAACAAGGAAGCCGGGCGCGAGCTAGGCATTTCCCCACGCACGGTTGAAGTGCATCGCGCCCGTGTCATGGAGAAGCTCGGCGCGCGCAACACCGCCGATCTCATGCGCATCGTATTAACCAGCTAAACAATGCCTGATGACAGAAGCCAGACTGCGTGATCGTATGGCCTCATCACAGGAGGACTGCTCATGGCTCGGGTCACAGGAATTGGCGGCGTCTTTTTTCGCGCAAAAGATCCCGATGCCCTATCGGACTGGTACGAAACCAATCTGGGCATCTCCCAGTTCTGGCAACAAGAGGGTGGCCCCACTGTCTTCGCGCCTTACGAGCTGACCAGCACCTATTTCGACCAGAGCAAACCCTTCATGCTCAATTTCCGGGTCGACGACCTTGATGGCGTCATCGCCGCGCTTGAGAGCAATGATATTGTGGTCGAGCGACGGGAAGAATGGGACAGCCCGGACACGGGTCGCTTCGCGCGCATTACTGACCCCGAAGGTAATCCGATTGAGCTGTGGGAACCCATCCCTGAGTTGCGTTAGCGCCAAACAAAAAGCGCGCGACCGAAGTCGACGCGCTTTGAGAGCGGCACCGAAGTGCCAGCAGGTGCCCCCTGCGGCGAAATTCTGTGCCCGAGGACAAGAATTCCGTGGCCGTCATAAACGACAGTCTGCCCGGCTTGGCAAGGCCGATGACCGCTGTTTGATCGCCCAAAATTGCTTACAATTGGACCGAACAAGACAAAACCCAACGCAAACCAGATCTTGCGGTAAAGACGCGTGGCCCAAATAAAAAGGGACGCATCGCTGCGTCCCCTTCGTCATTCCTGGACCTAATCCTTAGCCGCCAAGGTTAGGCAGCGTCAGATCACCCGAGGTCAGTTTATTGGCAGTGATTGCCGTCTCTGGCTTGCCCAGTGGCAGCTCAAGCGCCTTCCACACCGACACCAATGCATCGCGCAGCTCGAGGATCATTTCCTCAGAGTGCAGCGGCGTTGGGGTGATGCGCAGACGCTCTGTACCCTTGGGAACAGTGGGGTAGTTGATCGGCTGAATATAGATGTTGTGCTTTTCCAGCATCATGTCGCTTGCCGCCTTCACAGCACGCGCATCGCCGACGATGACCGGCACGATATGGGTCGGGGTTTCCATGACTGGCAGACCGGCTTCCGCCAGAATGCGCTTGGTCATGGCTGCCTGACGCTGATGCGCTGCACGCTCTTCACCATTGCCCTTGAGATGCTCAATCGAGGCGCGCGCCGCAGCGCACAGCGCTGGTGGGAGCGAAGTGGTAAAAATGAACTCAGCCGCATAGGAGCGAACCGCGTCGATGATCGCCTTATTGGCAGCGATATAGCCGCCCATCACGCCATAACCCTTGGCCAGCGTGCCTTCGATAACGTCGATGCGTTCCATCAGATTATCGCGGTCGGCAATGCCACCGCCGCGCGGGCCATACATGCCAACGGCGTGGACTTCGTCGATATAGGTCAGCGCGCCAAATTCATCCGCAAGATCGCAGATCTCGGCGATTGGGGCGATGTCACCATCCATCGAATAGACAGATTCAAACACGATCAGCTTGGGACGCTTGCGGTCCACCTGGCTGAGCAGTTCGCGCAAATGCGCAACGTCATTGTGGCGGAAAATCTTCTTTTCCATGCCCGACTGACGCACGCCCTGGATCATCGAGGCGTGGTTGAGCTGATCGGAGAAGATCACGCAATCGGGCAAAAGCCGCGCAATGGTCGAGATCGAGGCTTCGTTCGAGACAAAGCCGGAAGTGAAGACGAGGGCGCTTTCCTTGCGGTGCAGGTCGGCGAGCGAACGCTCAAGCTCAACGAGCGGGCGATTGGTGCCCGAAATATTGCGCGTGCCACCAGCACCAACGCCCATCTTGCCGGCAGTTTCCTGCATCGCAGTCACGACTTTTTCGTGCTGACCCATGCCGAGGTAATCGTTGGAGCACCAGATGGTGATTTCGCGGGCATTGTCGCTGTCGTCACGGTAGATGGCGCGCGGGAATTGCCCAGCAATGCGCTCAAGGTCAGCAAACACACGATAGCGTTTCTCTGCCCGCAGCGTGTCCACTGCATCTTCAAAAATACCGCGATAGTCCATTGGGGCCGTTCCTTTGCGCATGCGCTGGGTCGGGGCAACGCCTCGCCAGGCACCGTAAGATGTAGTTATTCTTCGCTCCGCCGCATTGATATGGGTCAATTCGACGCGCTCGCAGTGGGCCCTCCTGACACCAACCGCGCCATAAAAGCTATACTCATTCTAAAGTGGGCTGCTCCAAAATCAACATCTATAGCGCTTCTGTGAACCGGAAATAGTGTAACGCGCAGGCGCTGCCCGCCGTTGCGTGGTTCCATTATAATCCATCACAGTTGCCGACTTGGCCTGCACAATGTCACAAGAGCTCTCAGCTTTTCAGGCAGGAGAAAAGCACTCAGCCGCTGCGGAGGACATTTATGGAGCAGGCGCATTATCCCAGTTTACGGGACCAAGCTGTTGTTATTTCGGGAGGCGCGTCTGGCATTGGCGAAGCGCTGGTGCGCAATTTCGCACGCCAAGGGGCAAAGGTTGGGTTTGTCGACATCGCCCAAGCGCAGGGAGAGGCGCTCGCGACGGCGCTAACCGCCGAAGGTCACACGGTTAAATTCATCGCGTGTGACATCACCAACACCGCCGCCTACCAAGCCGCTATTGCCGATCTAGCCCAGCTTCATGGCGATGCGCGCGTGTTGGTCAACAATGCCGGTCACGATCAGCGCCACGACTGGCGTGAAGTGACGCCGGAGTATTGGGACGACCGCATGGCGGTAAACCTCAAGCATTTCTTCTTCGCCATTCAGGCCGTCGCCCCCGGCATGAAGCGCGCGGGCGGCGGGTCGATCATCAATTTCGGCTCGATCAGTTGGATGATCCTGACCCCCGGCATTCCTGTCTATGAAACCGCCAAGGCCGCCATTCATGGCATGACACGCGCCATGGCCCGCGAATTGGGGTGCGATGCCATTCGCGTTAATTCGCTGGTTCCCGGTGCTGTCGTCACCCAACGCCAGCTTGAACTTTGGCTGACGCCAGAGGATCTTGCGTCCATAGAGGCTCAACAAGCACTCAATGGCCGGGTCATGCCAGACGACTGCGCGCGCATGGCGCTATTCCTCGCCGCCGAAGACAGTCGCATGATCTCAGGCCAGCAGTTTCTCGTCGATGGCGGTTGGGCCCATACCTAGGCGCAAGAGCCCGTTCATCACGGGTTCAGCCGCCTTCACTCATCTTTCACGCTCCTGCCTTATTCACAGAACAAAAGTCCACTCCGGAATCCTTTTGGGGGAATCACCATGAAGTCCAAGGTCCTCGTCGTGCTCGCGGCAACGCTTGCTCTGACAGCCTGCACGACCACTGATCCGTTCACCGGACAGGGTAAGCTTTCGAACACTGCTGGCGGCGGCCTTTTGGGCGCGGGTGGCGGTGCTATTGCTGGCGCGCTCGTTGGCGTTGCCGTTGGTGGCGATCCGCGCGTTGGCGCGTTGATCGGTGCTGGCGTCGGCGGCCTGACCGGCGCAGCCATCGGCAATTACATGGATCAGCAAGAAGCTGAACTGCGTGCGCAGCTGCAGGGCACCGGCGTTTCGGTCACCCGCGTTGGCGACCAGATCATCCTCAACATGCCTGCCAACATCACGTTTGCGACCGATCAGTCGACGGTTCAGCCGCAGTTCAACCAGACGCTGGTCTCGGTTGGTCTTGTGCTGCGCAAGTTCGAAAAGACCATTGTCGACGTGTACGGCCACACCGACTCGACCGGCTCGAACGAGCACAACCTTTCGCTCAGCCAGCGTCGCGCGGTTTCCGTCGCAACCATCCTGTCGAGCCAGGGCGTCACTCAGGGACGCTTCTATATCGAGGGCAAGGGTTCGGCATCGCCAATCGCTTCGAACGCAACCGAAAGCGGTCGCGCACAGAACCGCCGCGTCGAAATTCAGCTTTCGCCAATTCGCGGCTAAGAGCTGCTCTAGCGATAGACGATTTAAAACGCGGCTCTCGGGCCGCGTTTTTTATTGCGCAGCCGGTGCCGTTGCGGGCGTCTCAACCACAGGCGCCGATGTGGGGCTGCCCGGTTGCATATCCGTGCCCGGCGCGCCTGAGAAAACCTGCAACACGGCCAAAATGCCAATGATCACCGCGAGAGCAATCAAGCCATAAAGGGCCCAGTTTGTTGGCCCGGTCGCACCGACACTCGCTTCGATACCATCAGCCGCCTTGATCGGCGTTGCTGGCTCCAACTCGATCCGCGAGGCATTTTCGTCGAGCAGATAGTCCACCCGAGCATCGGCTGGTTCTGGTTTGCGGGGGTCGACCATCATTGTCTCCTCAGTTGGTGCTGAGGCCCTTCAATGCTTGGTGCCAATGCCGGTTCCGCGCCTTGCCCAACCCGCCCAACAAAAAAGGCCGGCGAAACGCCGACCTTTCCGATTAAAATGTGATCGACCGAACTTAGTTTTTGGCGCGCAAGGCGTCGCGAATTTCGGTGAGCAAGACCTGTTCAGCGCTTGGCGCTGGGGTGGTTTCAACTGGCTCCTTGGCCGCATCGCGCTTGAGCGCATTGATGCCCTTCACAACCATGAACAGCACAAAGGCGATGATGGTGAACTTGACCACCGCATTGATGAACAGGCCGATGTTAAGCGTGGCAATGCCCGCTTCCTTGGCAGCAGTGATCGATGGCACCGCGATATTATTGGGGTTCGACAAGACGATAAACAGGTTCGAAAAGTCGATACCGCCGATGATCAGACCGATCAAAGGCATAAACACGTCGTCGACGATCGATGAGACGATGGCGCCAAAGGCAGCACCGATGATCACACCGATAGCGAGATCGATCATGTTGCCCTTAATGGCAAAGTCGCGGAATTCCTTGAATACGCTCATGGCAAACCCTCTGAAATGACCGCTAATGGCGGTTGTTCTGGCCTATTCCGCCAGCATTGCCGAGGTTTTGTCGCTATTGCAATGGGCAGAATGGCGACTTGTGAACTTGGTGTGCGCAGCTGATAAGGAAGCCACACTGATCGCTGTTCCAAGACCATTGGCTCCCATGACTGCTCGCTCTACCAACCTCGATACTGCCCTGCACCTTGCCATGGATCACATCCCGCAAGGCGTTGCTGTGTTTGATAGCGCGCTCAAGCTGACCTTCTCCAACCACCGCTACAATTCCATGCTGTCGCTGCCTCCGGCACTGACCGAGGCCGGCGTACCGTTGGAGGACATTGTGTTATTCTTGGCCAAGCGCGGCGACTTCGGGCCCGGCGACGCCAAAACCCGCGCGCAAGACCGTATCGCGCTGCTCACCTCGCAGCCGCAGACCGTCACCCAGCGCATGACCAGTTTTGGTCAGACCATGGAGTTTTATACGGCCCGCCTGCCTGAGGGCGGGATGGTCATCAGTTTTTCTGACGTGACCGCTCGCATCAGCGCTGAGCAGCAATATGAGCAGATCAACCAGACGCTCGAAAAGCGCGTTGAAGATCGTACTGCCGCGCTCAAACAGGTCAATCTTGAGCTCGAAAAGGCCCGCCACAAGGCCGATGCTGCCAACCACGACAAGACGCGTTTTCTCGCAGCCGCCAGTCACGATCTGCTGCAGCCGCTCAATGCCGCCCGCCTCTACACCTCGACCCTGATCGAGCGCGCCAAAACCACCGATTTCGCTGAGCTGGCCAATTCCATCGAAGCCTCGCTCACCGCCGTTGAAGACATTATGTCGGCGCTCCTCGATATCTCCCGCATTGATAGCGGGGCGCTTCACCTCGCACCGACCCAATTGGCCGCGCAGGACATTTTGAAAAAGATCGAGGTCGAGTTCGCCCCCATGGCGCGCGAACGCTCGATCTCGCTGCGCATTGTCAAAACCAAAGCCACGGTTTTGGCCGACCGCTCCATCGTTGGCCGCATCGTGCAAAATCTGGTGTCCAACGCCATCAAATACACCCCGGTCGGGGGCAAGGTTCTGGTCGGCCTGCGCCGTCGCGGCAATCGCTGGCGCATTGATGTCATCGACACCGGCATCGGCTTTAACAAGGATCAGTTCAAGCTCGTCTTCGCCGAGTTCTCACGGCTAGAAAAGGGCGCGCGCATGGCCCAGGGCTTGGGTCTCGGCCTCTCCATCGTCCAGCGCCTCGTCACCGCCGCCGATCTCACTCTGGAGCTCGACAGCAAGGAAGGTCGCGGCTCGCGCTTTTCCATCTATCTGCCTGTTGCGCGCCCACTGCGCGGCACCATCAGTCTCAAGCGCGAGACCCCGGAAGCCACCATCGGCGTGCTGAACCTAAAAGTCCTCTGCGTCGACAATGAACGCGACATCATCGAGGCCATGGAAGGCCTTCTTACCAATTGGGGTTGTGAAGTCCGCTCCGCCCTGTCGCTCAAGCAGATCGACAAAGAGGGGCTATTGGAGGGCTGGTACCCTGATCTCGTGCTGATGGATTATCACCTCGATCAAACCTCCGGGCTCGACGCGATCGAATGGCTCCGCCACAATCTCGGCGGCCACTTGCCCGCCGCCCTCGTCACCGCCGACCGCAGCCCGCAGGTCCGCGCCATTGCCGAAGAGCGCGGCATTGCCGTGGTGACAAAGCCGGTCAAACCCGCAGCGCTGCGCGCGACGATTTCCAATCTCGGCAATCAGCGCAGCCACTAAAACGAAAAGGCCGGGCGCAAGCACCCGGCCTTCTCATGTCATGGGTTGGCTTTCTTAGCTTGGCAGCTTGAACGAGACCATCTTGGTCGAGTAGCGCGATTGGATCGCACCCTGACCACCGGCCATGATGGTGATGTATTGTTCGCCATCCAGCGTGTAGCTGATCGGCGCGCCACCAGCGGCTGGCAGTTCATACTGCCAAACAACTTCACCGGTCTTGAGATCATAGGCGCGGAAGATGTTGTCCGAAGCCGCCGAGATGAAGCCCAGACCACCAGCGGTAATCATCGAACCGCCGTGTGTTGGTGTGCCCATTGGCAGTTCAAACGGCACCTTGATGCCCAATGCGCCCTGGCCCTTGGACGAACCAAAGGTGTTGCTCCACAACAGCTTACCGGTATTGAGGTCAACAGCACTGATATAGCCATATGGCGGATCAATGCACGGCACGCCAAGCGCGGTCAGCCAGAACTGTGGGAAGGCTGCGTAAGGCACGAACTTCTGCGCCACGACGCCACCCACTTCGCGCGGGTCACCCCATTCGCCCTGTGGCTCAATGCCCATCCCGTCAGCCGTTTCGCGGTCGAGCAGCTTGATGTAGCTGGCAAAACGGTTGTTGTTGACCAGCATCACGCCATTGATCGGATCGACCGAAACGCCGCCCCAGTTGATCGAGCCAAAGGTGCTCGGCGACTGGATCGAAGGGGTCAGACCCGGAGGGGTATTATTGCCTTCGTAGCGCGCCTGCTTGAACATGATGCGGCAGTAGAGCTGATCGAAAGGCGATACGCCCCACATATCCGCTTCCGTCAGATCTGCGCCACGGAAGGACGGCAGAGAGTTGGAATAGGGCTGGGTTGGGGAGATACGTTCTTCCGGCACACCGCCGGTCTGCGGCATTGGGGTTTCGGTCACGTCAAAGATCGGCTCGCCGGTCCTACGATCGAGAACGAAAACTTCACCAGCCTTGGTCGCCTGAATCAGAGCCTGACGCAGAGCGCCGTTGGAATCTGGCAGATCGATCAGTGTCGGTGGGGACGCAATGTCATGGTCCCAAATGTCGTGATGCTTGGTCTGGAAGGACCACTGAACACGGCCAGTGGTCGCGTCGAGCGCCACAACCGAAGAGCTGTACTTGTCGTCAAACTCACGACGCTGCGCCCCGTAGAAGTCTGGGGTCGCATTGCCGGTCGGCAGGTAGACAAGACCGAGCTTTTCGTCCGCTGCGGCCGGAGCCCAGCTGTTCGGCGTTGCAACGGTAAAGCTTTCGCCATTTGGTGGCTGGCCCGGCTCATCCGGACGCCCCATATCCCAAGCCCAGGACATATCACCGGTTACCGCGTCAAAGGCGCGGATAACGCCAGAGGCTTCGCCCCAGTACTGACCGTCAGTCACCCAACCGCCAACAACCACCTTGCCACGCACGAAGGTTGGAGCGGAGGTGACCTTGTAGTAACCGCCGATGATCTTGCCTTCATGGTCTTCCATGCCAACGAGCAGGTCGACAAAACCGGCATTGCCGAAGTCCGAACAGGCCTCGCCGGTCTTGGCGTCAAGCGCCACAAGCTTGGCAGAACCGGTGCCAGCGATAATACGCTCAGCGCATTCTCCGGTCAGGCCCGGTGCCTTGTAATAGGTCACGCCACGGCAGGTGCTGCCATGACCTTCAGAGGCGTCAAAAGTCCAGTTTTCAGCGCCAGTGCGTGCATCGAGGCTGAACAGTTCGCTATTGCCATTACAGATATAGATCGTGTCATCGATCTTGATCGGCATAGCGTTGTTGGCCGGACGCTTACCAACCGGCATTTCCCAAGCCACTTGCAGCTTGGAGACGTTCGAGAGGTTGATCTGGTCAAGCGGCGAATATTTCTGCTGGCCCTGATCGCCACCAAAATATGGCCAGTCTTCGCCAGTCTGCCCGGAGGCTGCGCCTCCATTGGCTGCAACAGGGAATGCCCCCATGCCGGTCTGGAACCTTGGGTCCTGCGGCAGGTTCGGCGCATTCACCGCAAAGAGCCCTGCGCCAAGACCAACCGAAACCACAGTACCAGCAGCAATCAGGCCTGCGGCCCCAGCTGGAACGCGGGTGGCAAAGCCCAGCTTACCCTTAAGCGCGGTCTGCGCCCAAGGCATCAGCAGCCAAATCCCAAAGGCAACTGGGATCAGCAGGCGTGGCATCAGTGCCCACCAATCAAAGCCCACTTCCCACAAGGCCCAAATGACCGAAAGGGCAAGAGCGCCGCCGAAAATCCACGCGCCGAGACGCTTTCCGTGGAACAGATAATGGGCCGCGACGACGAACAATGCGCCTGCGACCACGTAATAAATCGAGCCACCCAGGCTCGCGAGGTAAGCACCAGCGCCGACATAGATCAGCCCGATGACGCCCAGCACAACAGCGAAGAGCCACATCAGGCCCTTCGCAACGATGTGCGGCTTGTGCTCCGCACCCTGATCAACCATTGAAGTTCACTCCCATAAGCCTTGCGTCCACGGTCTTGGCGCTTGGTCTTTTGCCGTAGGCTTGGCTTTCTGGGAGGCACGAATGTGCATGCAATTGCACACCAACGCTTGCCGCGTTTCCGTGAAATTACCCTCCCAGAGCCATGGGTCGCCCCATGCCTAGTCGCAATGGAGTATCGAAAAATTGTGTCCTAGGCAACAATGTCGCAGGGACAAGTATACGCATACCCAATCCGTCACATTGACGGCTGGATTGAAGCCACCCTCCTGCGCCTTGTTTAGCCGTTAGGGCGCTTAATTGGCATTGTCCGGATTGGCCTCAGGTGTTGGCGTCGCCTTGTCGGCCACGGGTGCCACCGGCACCACTTGCGGCATGCGGTTCCACGCATCGAGCGCGGCGATCTTATAGGCCTCCGCCAGCGTCGGATAATTGAAGGTGGCCTCGACCAGATAATCGAGTGGCGCGCCCAGATTGATCACCGCCTGCCCGATGTGAATCAGCTCGGTCGCCCCTTCGCCCACGATATGAACGCCCAAAAGCTTGCGGTTTTCGAGCGAAACAATGAGCTTCATCATGCCCGATTGCAGCCCCATGATGTGGCCGCGCGAGGTTTCGCGGAAACGAGCTATGCCGCATTCATAGGGGATCTTTTGCTCGCGCACCTGCGCTTCGGTGAGCCCAACCGTTGAGATTTCTGGCACGGCATAAATGCCATACGGAAAACTCTCCTGCTTCTTGGGTACCTGCGCTTTAAAGGCGTGCAATGCCGCGAGTCGCCCCTGCTCCATCGAAGTTGAAGCGAGCGCCGGAAAGCCAATAACATCGCCTGCGGCATAAATATGGGGCACCTGAGTTTGCAGCGTATCGGGATTTACCGCCAGCCGCCCGCGGCTATCCGGCACGACCCCACAGCTTTCAAGCCCGAGATCCGCCGTCGCCCCGACCCGCCCGGCAGCATAAAGCAACATGTCCGAGCGCACTTGTCGCCCGTCACCCAGCGTTGCCACCGCCTGCCCCATATTGTCCTTTTCCACCTTGGTCACGGGCGAACCGAGACGCATGGCGACGCCACGTTGGCGCAGGTCATGGGTAAACTCTTCGATGATCTCGCGATCAATAAAGTCCAAGAAGTTTTCGCGCGGCTCGACAATGGTCACAGGCACGTCAAGCGCCGAGAAAATCGTGGCATATTCAATGCCGATCACCCCGGCCCCGACAACAGTGAGACTGCGCGGCACGCGAATTTCGCTGACCATTGCGTCACTATCGACAATGGTATGGTGATCAAATTCGATATTGGCCGGACGATAGGGGGCCGTGCCCACCGCAATCACCGCAAAATCAAACCCATAACGATGATCTTCGCCGTCGTGATCAGTGACCACAATGGTGTGCTCATCGGCAAACCGGGCGATACCACCGAAAGTGCGTACGCCATTGCGGGCAAACTGATGCTCGAGCACTTCGATTTCATAATCGAGCGTTTTGCGCAGACGCGCCGTCAAATCTTTGCCGTCGATCTCTTTCTTGACGCGGTAAGACATGCCGTAAAAGCCGCGCTCACGCCAACCGGAGAGATTGAGTACTGTCTCGCGCAGCGTCTTGGAGGGAATAGTGCCCGTATGCACGGACACGCCCCCCAACCTCAGCCGATTTTCCACCACCAGCACAGAGCGCCCTAGCTTTGCAGCTTGGATCGCTGCGCGACGCCCTGCGGGACCGGAACCAATGACGACAAGATCAAACTTTTCCACGCGCGCGTCCTGTGCTGATGGGGAGGAGATTTAAGTCGGTTGAGGCAGATTGTAGTGTTGGCAGACGACGGCCCAGCCCTCCTCGGCAGTATCAACCACCGTGAATAAGTCTGGGTCGGATGGCGAAATCGTCCCGGCTTCGGCCAGGGCCTCAAGGTTGATCACCTTGGTCCAAAACTCGCGCCCGAACAGCAGCACGGGTACTTTGTCCATGCGTCCAGTCTGGATGAGCGTCAGGGTTTCAAAGAACTCATCGAGCGTCCCGAACCCGCCGGGGAACACGGCCACCGCCTTGGCGCGCAGCAGGAAGTGAATTTTGCGCGTGGCGAAATAGTGGAAGTTGAACGCCAGTTCTGGCGTCACATAGGTGTTCGGCGCCTGCTCATGCGGCAAAACGATATTGAGCCCGATTGAGGGTGCGCCAACATCGTCAGCGCCGCGGTTGCCCGCCTCCATCACACCCGGACCACCGCCCGTCGTCACCACAAATTCCTTGTAGTCGAGCGTTGCTGCGGTCTTGGACGCGAGCTGCGCAAAATGGCGCGCTTCCTCGTAATAGCGCGAGGCGGCCTCAAGGTTCTTCTTCTGCACCTCGTTCTTGGCGGCCCATGCCGGCTTGCCCGGCTCAGGAATACGCGCCCCGCCGAACAAGACCACGGTGGAGTTGATCCCCTGTTCGCGCAGTCGCCATTCTGGCTTGAGGTATTCCAGTTGGAAGCGAATGCCCCGCGTGTCTTCAGACGTCATAAATTCATCGTCGGCAAAGGCCAGACGATAGGTCGGACTACGCGTTTGAGCGGTATCGGGGGCCTTGCGCGAGGCTGCAATATCCTCGCTGGAGGTGCGTAAAGGCGTCGGATGGCGGCGTTTGGCCAAGAGAGATTTCCTCTTTGGGTTCGTCAGACTACAATCTGAGTGGATAGACGCGTCAATCAGCATGAGCAAGGCGATTTGAAGCCAAAAGAGACCCCGTTATTACCGAAGGCTCAACCGAGTTCATGCAAGGTATTCAAAGCACATAATATCTGAGAATTATTATACAAATGCACCGAAAATCTATTTCTCTTTTCCTCCTCTCAAGCATTGTCTCTACGTCTTCCTTTGCCAACGAAGCACTGCCAAAAGACTTCGTCTACCTCTCCCAATATGCGCCCGAAATCGCTCAAGACATGCGTTATGCTGGCGCGCATAACTTTGTCGGCCGCCCAATCACCGGCTATCAAGCGCCCGAGTGCATTCTCACTCAACAGGCCGCCGCTGCATTAAAAGCCGCCGCCACCGAGCTGGCGACCGAAAACCTCGCCATCCGGGTTTATGATTGCTATCGCCCGGCACAGGCCGTTGCCGATTTCGCCGCCTGGGCCCGCGACATCGATGATCTGGCCATGCAAGGCGAGTTTTATGTGCGCGTTGCTAAGTCCACGCTGTTTGACCTCGGCTATATCGCCGAAAGATCCGGCCACAGCCGCGGCAGCACGGTCGATCTCACCATCCAGTCGCTCGATGGCGCTCCATCCACGCCCTATACGCCCGAGCAGCCCCTCGTCGATTGCATCCTCCCAGAGCGCTTTGACGATGGTGTTTTGGACTTTGGCTCCGGCTATGATTGCTTTGACGAGATGTCCCACCACGGCGCATCGGGCATTTCAGAGCTTGCCACCACCAACCGCGACAAGCTTAAAACCTTGCTCGAACGCCACGGGTTCAAACCCTATGCCGAAGAATGGTGGCACTACACGCTCGCGAACGAACCTTTCCCCGACACCTATTTCGATTTCCCCGTCACCGCGCCTTAACGTGCAGCATAGGCTGGCCGACGGCGTTTCTGACTGTCCGAGCCAGCCTCTGCGCTTTGTGCGACAGCCTTGGCAATGGTTTCACCAATGTCGTCGGAGACCACAATGCCCTGCGCGAAGGGACGCTCGTGCATCAAGTAGGGGATCGCGGCGAGATAGAGCCGACGATGGTCTTTGACCGGGCTCAGAAGCGAATAATCCTCCGCCACCTGCGGAACGTCCTGCCCGGCCGCGAGCAATTCCTTGCGCAGCGTCGGGAATTTCAGGTGCCCGGTTTCCAGCGCCTTTTGCCCGCGCGCATCGATGAAAACCGCAAAATCCAGCGTCTCGCTGTCGGTCACAATGCTCGTCCCCTGCTCGCCGTGGTCGAGCTGATAGTCCTCGCCCAGCGCCACCACCTCCAACACCCCTGCATCCCGCAGCGCCAGAAGGCGTCGTATCGATTCCGAGGGCACTGCCGCATAGTTATCGATAAAGACCCGCTTGAGCCCCTGGGCAAAACGCTCGGCGTCCACCTCCGAAAACTCTGCGACCAGCGTCTCAAATTTCTCGTGCATCCGTAAAAGCGCATAGCGCCACTCAACCGTGACACGGTTCTGCTTATTGCGCTCCACTTCAGCCAGATTTGCGCGCGCCCAGCGAAACGGGTCCGCCGCGAGACGTTGGGCAAAATAAGCATCGGCAAAACTGTCAGCGGTAAGGTCAGCGAGCCCAATCGCACTTGCATAGTCCGGGTCCGCCTCCCCCAGCTCCTGCGCAAACAGAGCAAAGGCGTCGTCGAGCACGTTCTCGCTATGCGCACATTCTTCCAGCGCAGCTGAGGTCAAAAACCGCAAATCCGTATAGGGAATGGGGCAATAAAAATCCGCCTCCGGCAAAATCCCATGACGCGACATCAGCGTGATGCGCAGGGGCGAGCCCTCATTGAGCTCAAAGCGCAATGCGTCCTCATCCGGGATAAAACGCCCGTGCTGGGTCACCACCGCCATGGCCGCATCAATGGACGACAGCGACGTCCCCATAATGCCGACGCGGACGCCGGGAATGTCAGCACTCAACAGTCCCGACCAAGGGTTCGGAAAATAGCCATCCGAAAGATCGTCGTCAGGCTCAAATTCATGCCCCGTCGCAACCACGACCCGCTCAAAAGGCCCAAATCTTTGGCCCTCACCCGCGACGAGATAAAACAGCCCCTCGTCCCGTTCCACATCGATAATTTCGGTGTTTTCCGAAACACTCACCAGAATGCCCCGGTCCTCTGCCGTTTCGACGAGCTTTAGAAATTGGTGGCGAAAGAACCGCCCCAGCAACACCCGTGGCGTAAACGCCCGATCATCAAGCTCAAGCGGATCAACGCCATAATCGCGCAGAACCGCGTGTGGCAGTGATCTCAGAAAGTCGAGATAGGTCATCTCAATGGCAGGAATTTCGATACTGGCGATATTGGCCAACATGGTGCGATCGGCCGTCTGTGGCGAATAGGGCATGCCGACACCGGCCTCCCACCCCTTTTCAAAAAGCGTGATGGCTCCAACACCGCCTGCGTCGACCAAATGCTTGAAAGTATAAATCCCGGTCGGGCCCGTACCAATAATCGCAATATGCGGGGGCATTCATCTGCCTTGTCAAACCTCGTTCGATCTAAACCCTGCTGCGGCCGATTGGTTTCCGCTTGGGACGAAGTTGATCAACCCCTTGCATCTTCCGCGATTACTCCGCATATAGCGCTTCGGGAGGTTGGCGCGGACGTGTTCCTCGTCGATCGGGTCAGGTCCGGAAGGAAGCAGCCCAGGTGAGATCCTCACGGGTCGATGTCCAACCTCCTACTCACTTCTCTGTTCGTATCGAGCTTTTTCGTCCCCAATTGGCCAAGAGGCTTTTGCGGGATGGCTTTCCATGTCCTATGTTCAGAGAATGAACCAAGGCAGATTCCCCGATATGCGATTGGACGGGCTCAATGGCTGAAACCAAGACCTCGCCCTACCTCGTCCTCGCCCGCAAATATCGCCCCACCGATTTCTCGACCCTCGTGGGTCAAGACGCGATGGTGCAGACGCTGGGCAATGCCTTTGCGCAAAACCGTATCCACCACGCCTTCATCATGACGGGTGTGCGCGGCGTGGGCAAAACCACAACCGCGCGTATTCTGGCCCGCGCCTTCAATTATGAAGACGAGAACGGTCGCCACCCCCAGCTTGACCTCAGCAAAGAGGGCGTGCACTGCCGCGCGATTATTGAAGGCCGCCATGTCGACGTGATCGAAATGGACGCGGCCTCTAATACCGGCATTGGCGACATTCGTGAGATTATCGACTCGGTCAAATACGGCCCGAGCTCAGCGCCATACAAAGTCTACGTCATCGACGAAGTGCACATGCTCTCGACCGCCGCCTTTAACGGGCTGCTGAAAACCCTCGAAGAGCCGCCGCCATACGTCAAATTCATTTTCGCGACGACGGAAATCCGCAAGGTTCCGATCACCATTCTGTCGCGCTGCCAGCGTTTCGATCTGCGCCGCATTCCAGCGGAGATCATGTCCGACTATCTCGAGACTATTCTCGATAAGGAAGGTATCAGTTTCGAAACTGACGCTTTGGCAATGATCGTGCGCGCCGGCGAAGGCTCGGCCCGTGATAGTCTTTCCTTGCTCGATCAGGCGATCGCCCACGGCAATGGCACAGTCACCTCCTCAACAGTTAAGGCCATGCTTGGCCTTGGCGACCGCGCTCGCATCATTGATCTCTTCGAAGATTTGATGGGCGGTCGGATTGGCGAAGCCCTCACCACTTTGCGTGAGCTTTATGATCTCGGCGCCGATCCGCAGACCATGCTGTCGGACTTGGCTGAGTTCACCCATCTCGTCACCCGCATCAAAGTCGTCCCCGCCGCAGGCGAAGACGCCTCGCTGACGCCGGACGAACGCAATCGCGGCCAAGACCTTGCCTCCCGTCTCACCATGCGCGCCCTCACCCGCGCTTGGCAGATCCTCTTTAAGGGTAATGAAGAAACCGGCCGAGCGGGCAATGCTTTGCAAGCGGCCGAGATGACCCTCATTCGCCTCGCTTACGCCGCAGACCTGCCAAGCCCCGATGAAGTGATTGCCAAGATCACGCAGGGTGGTTTCCCTGCTGGCAACGGCAATGGTGGTGGCGGTCAGTCCATGCCTCCGCGCATTCCAAGCGGCCCGTCTGGTTCTGGCGGCGGCGGCGCAACCGCCATGCGCGTCAATGCTCCGCAACTGGTCGCGCAGCAACCCATGGCGCAAGTATCAACGCAACCGCGTGCCGAAGTCGCCCCGGCCTTTGCTACCATCTCGAGCTACCGTGATATTATCTCCTTGGCCTCGGCCAAGCGCGATGTGCTGACCAAGCTCGCTCTCGAAAGCCAGATGCGTCCCGTCTCCTTTGAACAAGGCCGCATCGAGGTCGCTTTGGAACCGGGCGCAGACCCAGCGATTATCGGTACATTGTCTGCCCGCTTGCAGACATGGACCGGCCAGCGTTGGCTGGTCATGGTTTCGACCAAGGCGCCGGAAGGTCTGACCATCCGGCAAGAAGTTCAGAAGAAAAAAGACGCCGCAACCGCCGAGGCGCATGACGATCCGGTGGTCAAAGCGATCTTTGAAGCATTTCCGGGCGCAAAACTTGTGAACGTGACCGTGCGTGAAGACGCCGTTGTTGCAGAAGAAGAAGTAGCGCAAGCCCCACTCGAAGAGGACGACGAATGAAAGACATCATGGGAATGATGAAGGCCGCCAGTGAAATGAAGGCCAAGATGGAAACCATGCAGAACGAGCTCGCTGAGCTGGTTGTCGAAGGTCGCGCCGGCGGCGGCATGGTCACCGTTGCTCTTTCGGGCAAGGGCGAGATGAAGTCGATAAAGATCGACCCATCGCTGGCCAATCCCGCGGAAGTGGAAGTTCTCGAAGACCTGGTGTTGGCGGCGTTCAACGATGCGCGCGGCAAGAGCGAAGCGGAAACCCAGCGCAAGATGGCTGAAGTCACCGCTGGCCTGCCCCTGCCTCCAGGCATGAAGCTGCCGTTCTAGGTCTCAATTGTTCTCGGGCCATCATTGGCCCCACTGCGCCAGCCTTGCGCCCCTCGTCGGGCGCATAAGTGCCAGCCAGATGCCCCAAAAAGGCCCATAAATGGCAACCACCGGCGGACCGGAAATTGAGCAACTTATTCTGCTCTTGGCACGTCTGCCGGGGTTGGGACCGCGTTCGGCCCGCCGCGCCGTTTTGCAGATGATCAAGAAAAAAGAACAGCTGATGATCCCGCTGTCAGCAGCCCTTGATCGTGCCGTCGCAGCCGTCTGCACCTGCGAAGTTTGCGGCAATGTCGATACCAAATCCCCCTGCACAATTTGCTCTGACCCCAAGCGCGGGCAAAGCGGGATTTTGATTGTCGTGCAAGATGTTGGCGACCTCTGGGCGCTGGAACGCGCAGGCGTTGGGCAGGTTCGCTATCACGTCCTCGGTGGCGTTCTCTCGGCGCTGGATGGCGTTGGCCCGGAAGACCTCAACCTCGACGCCCTCATCGCCCGCGCACCAGAATATTCCGAGATGGTGCTGGCCATGAACGCGACCGTCGAAGGCCAAACCACAGCCCATTACATTACCGATCACCTGCTCAACACAGGCATTCGCATCACCCGCCTCGCCCACGGCGTGCCCATCGGTGGCGAGCTGGATTATCTCGACGAAGGCACGCTCAGCCAGGCGCTGCGCGCCCGCACCGAAATCTGAGCGATTTCAGTTAGATATGGGGACGAAACTCGTCCGACCCATTCCAGCTGTGCTCGTCATCGACCGGCCCGTCGTCGTCACCATAAAGCTCTTCTTCGCCGATCAACGCGTCTCGCGCATCGACATCGTCGGGCGATAGGGCATCGAGATGATCTGCCGGATCTGATGACACAGCGCCAGTGATATCGGGATAGTCCTCCGCATCTTCCAAATCACCGGTCAGCGCCGAGATGGCACTATCGAGTTCATCAACCAGCGATTGCGGATCACCGCCACCAAGATCGCCGCTCACGCGCATCGCCATTTCATCGCGAATTTCGCGCAGCCGCTCGACCCGCTCTTCGACCGAACGATCTGATCCATAAAGCAAATCGTCGATTTCATTCTGGCTATAAGGGTGGGCAATCCCCGGCTGATCGGTGCCATCTTCCATCACGTCCTGCGGCAGGAGGTGACCGGGATTATCGTGCTGACGTACCATTTCCTTCTCCCATTCAGCGTGTGCTGTCGGCTAGGAACGGATCATAGCGGTCCGTGGTTCGTCGCTATTCTCAAATGTGATAAGTAAAGGCCCCGCTTTCGACGGGGCCCAAACCTTAATTCAAATCAAGAGGTTCGTCGTTGACCAACCTCAGAACGGGAGCATCATCGTCCCGTCCTTCCCACCCAGGGGGTAGCGATTTGCTGGTCTTTGCTCCCAAATCCCGCAACTGCTCGACCTGCCGAACGACATTGCCGCGACCGGACGACAGCTGATCCTTGGCCTTGGCGAAATTGGCTTGTGCGGTGTTGAGGCCCTTTTCGACCTGATCCATGCTCGAGAGGAATCCGGCAACCTTTTCATAGAGTTTGCCAGCGCGTTCAGCGATTTCCTCGGCGTTCTGGTGGCGCTTTTCGATGTCCCAAACATTGCGCACCGTGCGCAACACGGTCATCAGCGTTGTCGGGGTCGTCAGCATGACGCCCTTGGACATGCCAAACTCGACCAATTTGGCGTCGTGCTGAATGGCGGTCGCCAGCGCCGATTCAATCGGCACAAACATCATTACGTAGTCCAGACTAGACTTTGCGGCCCGGTTATACCCCTTGTCGCCCAGCGTGGTAATGTGCGTCCGGACCGAATGGATATGCGCTCGGAGGTATGTTTCTCGCTCGTCTTCGGGCGAATTGACGAAGGATTCAAAAGCAGTGAGGGACACCTTGCTATCGATCACCAGCACATCGCCATTGGGCATGCGGATTTCGACGTCTGTGCGCAGGCGCTGATTATCCTCACTCGTGTGGCTCTGCTGGGTGAAATACTGCTCACCCTCACGCAGGCCGGACTGTTCAAGAATTGTGGAGAGGATCATTTCCCCCCACGCGCCTTGCGTCTGCGAACTGCCCTTAAGCGCACGCGTCAGGTTCTGCGCTTCGGTGGTGATCTGGAGATTGCTTTCCGACAAGGCCCGAATCTGCTCGGACATTGCCGATCGATCCCTTATAAGCCCTTGATGGAATTCGGTTATTTTCTCCTGAAGGGGTTTCAGGAGGACATCAACCTGTTCGCGATTCTGCTTGGTAAAAGTCTCGCTATGGGTGCGCATGACGTCACCCGCGATGGCCTTGAACTCATCCGTCATCTGCTGGCGCGCTTCGGTGAAGCGCTTCAGCTCGGTGGCATGATTACGGGCCTGCTCGTCAAGCCGCGTGCGCATTGCCGCCAGTTCCGCCTGCATGTCGGCCGCACGATCCCGCTCGGAAAACATCTGCTCAGTCGCGCGCTCGCGCTCGTGCTGAAGCTGTCCCTCGATTTCGCGCAAACGGGAATCACGCTGCAAAATCTGATCGTTAAGCCCCGAGCGTACGCTCTCTAAATTCTGCGCCGCCTGCATTTCGGCGCGCTCTAGGGTGCCACGATTGCTGGACATCACAGCAATAAGCGCGATCAGCAGCGCCAATGCCAACACGCCCACGAGGGTGACGCCAATGGAAATCGGCAAGCTGCCGAGAGTAAAAAGAGTTTGGTCGAGATCGCTCATGGAGCAATCCTAATCCGATTCTTTCGTTCGCAAAATGTTCTCGTGTGACACCACTAAGGTTGACCAAGAGCCCGGAAATCGCCATATCCATGACAATCCTTCCATTGCCGGACCTTCTGCCATGGCTATCCGCCCCATTTTGATCATTCCCGATGCGCGCCTACGCGCTGTTTGCGACCCGATCGTTGAGATCGACGACGAGATCAAAACGCTGGCAGCAGACATGCTGGAAACCATGTATGCCGCGCCAGGCATTGGCTTGGCTGCGCCACAGATTGGCGTCATGAAGCGTATCGTTGTGATCGACGTGGCCAACGAAGGCGATGAGCCTGCGCCCCATGTCATGATCAACCCAGAGATCACCCAATTTGGTGAGGAAATTCAGGTCACTGAAGAGGGTTGCCTCTCTATCCCAGAACTCTACTACGAAGTAGAACGCCCGAGCACGGTGACGGTAAAGTACACCAACCTTGAAGGCAAAGAGATCACTGTCGATGCCGATGGCAAGCTGGCCGTCTGCATTCAGCACGAACTCGACCACCTCGATGGCGTTCTTTACATCGACTATCTGAGCCGCTTGAAGCGCGATCGCGTCATCAAAAAGTTCGACAAGCAGGCCCGCCTGTCTGCGCGCTAAGCCAATTTGGATTGAGGGGCTCCGGCCCCTCTCCTTTTCCGTTGGGACAATATTAAAAGAGGCACTTGGCCATGCGTATCGTTTTCATGGGCACGCCCGAATTTTCTGTCCCAACGCTGACCGAAATTGTTTCGGCAGGGCATGAGGTTGTCGCCGTTTACACGCGCGCTCCAAAGCCTGCAGGCCGTGGCCAGGCCGAGCGCAAAAGCCCGGTTCACGAGGCCGCTGAAGCCTTTGGCATTCCAGTATTCACGCCGAAATCGCTGAAAAGCGAAGAAGAACAAGCCACTTTCGCATCCCTTGAGGCCGAGGTCGCAATTGTTGTGGCCTATGGTCTACTGCTGCCCAAGGCGGTTCTGGAAGCGCCGGAATACGGCTGCTTGAACCTTCACGGCTCCCTCCTGCCACGCTGGCGCGGTGCCGCGCCGATGCAGCGCTCGATCATGTCGGGCGACAAGCAAACTGGCATTGTCGTCATGCAGATGGACGAGGGCCTTGATACTGGTGGCATGGGCCCCACCGAGATCATCCCCATCACCCCGACCATGACGGCGGGCGAGCTGCACGACAATATGATGCGTGTCGGCGCAGACCTTATGGGTCGCGCACTGGCCGCACTCGAACGCGGCAGCCTCGATTTTACGCCTCAGCCAGCGGAAGGCGTCACCTACGCCGCCAAGATCGACAAGGCTGAAGCCAAGCTCGATTTCACCCAATCTGCGGAAGCGGTCCACAACACCATTCGTGGTCTCTCGCCCTTCCCCGGCGCTTGGTTTGAGATGACCCTCGGCGGCAAGACCTATCGCGTTAAAGCCCTCCGCTCGCAGCTGGAGACCGGTTCTGGCGCTCCGGGCACCTTCCTGGGCGGAGAACTCGTTATTGCCTGTGGCGAGGGTTCTGTGCGCCTCACGCAAGTTCAGCGCGAAGGCAAGGGCGCTATGGACGCCGCCACCTTCCTGCGCGGCGCCGGCACACTCCCTGAGATGGTCGGCTAATGCCACGCTACAAGTTCACCATCGAATATGACGGCACCGCCTTTTACGGCTGGCAGCGTCAGAAGAACCAGATCAGCGTTCAGCAAGTGCTGGAAGAAGCTGTCCTGAAATTCTCAGGCGAAACGGTCAACAGCCAAGCCGCTGGGCGCACCGATGCTGGTGTGCACGCCCTTGGTCAGGTCGCCCATATCAATCTCTCGAAGGAATGGGATCCGTTCCGTATTCGCGAGGCGATGAATTATCACATGCGCAAGCATCGTGTGGTGATCGTTGAGTGCGAAGCTGTTCCGGACACGTTCGAGGCACGGTTTTCGGCCAAAGCCCGCCACTACGAATATCGCATCCTCACGCGCCGCGCGCCTCCCGCGCTGGAGCTCAATCAGGTCTGGCATGTGCCCAAGCCGCTTGATGTCGCCACGATGCACGAAGCGGCCCAACTCATTTTGGGCCTTCACGATTTCACCACCTTCCGCTCGTCCGAGTGTCAGGCAAAATCGCCCATGCGCTCCCTCGATGAGCTCAACGTCACCGGCGACGACGAATATATCTCGGTTACGGCGAGCGCCCGCAGTTTCCTGCACCATCAGGTCCGCTCGATGGTGGGTTCGCTCAAAATGGTGGGCGAAGGCAAGTGGACGCCTGCGGATTTCCGTGCGGCGCTTGACGCAGCCGACCGCACCCGCTGCGGCGCCATGGCGCCATCAACGGGTCTCTACTTTGTCGGCGTTGACTACTGATTAGCCGGCGGTTGGGACGGGAAGCACCAGGGCGATGATGCCCATTGCCAGAAACACACCCACCGCCTGCGAAATAAACAGCAAAGCAATCTGCCAGCCGCGCAGGGTCATGATGTGTCGGCCAATGTTGACGAACGTCACAATCGCCGCGATGGCCACAGCGAGCAGCACAATCAGCCCGGCCTCGTTGAACAAGACCGAAACCAATAGCAGCGCCCCCGACACCAGCGTGATCCAATTGCTGGCCACCAGGTACGGAATAAAAGCGTCCTGACGCTTGATCTGGCGCAGGACCATCGAGGCCGTTAGCGCCTGCGCGCCAAACAGCGCTAGGTTCATCACCACGGTTTGCGTCGGTGCGCCTGCCGGAGTGCTAAAGCCCAGCAGCATCGGGCCAAACCCAGCCAGAATCATGGCCAGCAGCACAGCAATTAAGCTGCCGACGAGACCTTTGGTCGAGAAGTCATAGTATTGCGCGGCGTCGCGCCGACCCAAAACAAGGGCCCATGTCCCTTTTGCGGCACTAGCGGCTTCGGCGAAAAAACTCGGGAACGACTGGGCCAATGCGGTTCAACTCGTCAGACAGCAGAAAGGGTGGACGCAGCAAGCATGTAGAGTGTCTGAGGCACCCCGACAAGGAGCACAACTGTTAGGATTGCAAATGCGGCTGAAACGCCGCGCTGAAATCCTGCCCCTACACGCCCCAAAGCATAGAGCATATAGGCAAGCCCAAGCCAAAGAATGGGCATGAGGGCCGGGCTAATCATGATCACAACCGTGCCAACGAAGAGGTAAAAGATCAGCGCATAAACGCCCGGGACATAAATATCCGGGCGCCAGATTGGCCCGGAAACGGCAAAGCGCGTGCTCCACACCCCGATCAGCAAGGCCGCCAACCATATGGTCTGGATAAAGAATATCTCGATAAAGCTCTCTGGCGTCGGCACACCCATTTGCATCGAGGCCAGCATAACGACCAGAAACACAACCGCGTAAAACAGCACGATCGCTGTGAACAGCCCTGCGCCAGAGAGTTGAAACTGCTCCAGCCCTTCGCGTTTGTTGCGCAGGATCAGCTTCCAGCCTGCAAATGCGTAGCGCAGCGCCGCAATAGTTCTCATCGTGAGGAGCCCGCGAAGAAGCGGGTCATGAACTCGGCGTAAATTTCCGTCAGTCCTTCAAGGTCGGCCAGCGCGATATGCTCATCTGCCTTGTGCATTGAAGGGCCAACGAGACCACATTCCACCACCGGACCATAGTCGGCGATAAAGCGTGCATCAGACGTGCCACCGCCAGTGGACAGCTCAGTCACCTTGCCGGACCGCTCGGATAGAACGGCTGTCAGCGTCTGGACGTCGTCGCTCAAAGGCGAAAGGAACGACCGCGACGGGGTGCCGACAATGTCAAAGTCGATTCTGGTGCCCTTGGCGTCGACGGATGCAATGCGCTCCTTGATCCAAAGAGCGAGCTTTTTCGGCGTCCAGAGATCGTTGTAGCGGATATTAAAGCGGAGCGAGCCGCTCATCGGAATGACATTGGATGTCGGGTTGCCGACGTCGATTGTCGTTACTTCGAGGTTCGAAGCCGGGAAGTGCTCCGTCGCCTCATCGAGCTTGGTTGTTGAAATGGCAGTCGTCACAGCGGCCAGCACCGGCAGCGGATTGTTGGCCTTATGCGGATAGGCAACGTGGCCCTGCGTGCCGGTGACGGTGATCTTGCCCGAGAACGAGCCGCGACGACCGATCTTGATGCTATCGCCCAAGGTTTCGGTGGAGCTCGGCTCCCCCACTATCGCGAAATCGAAGCGGTGACCGTTATCCGCCATCCAGCGGCAAATCTTCTCGGTGCCGTTGATGCTGTCGGCTTCTTCGTCATTGGTAATGGCGAGCTGGATGATCCCCGCATCCGCCGGGATGGTCGCGCAAGCAGCAACAAAGGCTGCAACACCCGACTTCATATCCGCAGTGCCACGGCCAAACATTTTGCCATCAGCAATTCGCGGCACAAACGGATCAGAGGTCCAGAAAGCCAAATCGCCCGGCGGCACTACATCGGTGTGACCACCAAAAAGCAATGTGCGGCCCGACGTACCACGCGTCGCAAAAATATTGTCGACGGGATAGGAGCCGTCGCCCTCAAATTTAAGGCGCGTTACCGTGAAGCCGAGCTTGGTCAGCTCAGCGTCCAGCAAATCAAGAACGCCTGCTTCTGTCGGCGTTACCGAAGGGCAGGACACGAGGGCATGAAGAAGCGATTGGGCGTAAGAAGTGGTCATACCCAATGGGTACCGACCACTTCGAGATTTGACAATGCCAGACGCTATTTCACGCTGCAGCATTCACCGGATCAGCGCCATAATTATTGGTGCCGTGGGAGCCCTTTAGAAAACCGAGCTGGATGAACATGTAGATCGCAAAAACCGCAAAAACGAGAACGAGGACACTCATCCACATTGGCGGGACCATATAGGTCAGCCCATTTTCTGTGATGGCGGTCGCTCCGATGGCACTGGCTTGCAAAAGATTGATGACGACGCTGCCCCCGAGAAGAATGAGAACATCTTTCCCGTCGTTATTGCGATCGTGACGGCGTTTTAGGCCAATGCAATAAGTCGGGTAGAGCAAGGCAAGATTGATCAGCACAGCGAACCAAGCCACGGCAGTGGTGTTGCCTCCAGCCAAAATCCCCAAAACTAATGATGCGATAATCGAGACAACGAACAGGCACAATACGCCGATCCACCACTGTTTGCGCGAAATGCGCCCGTCCGTGGTCAACAGCAAGGACTTCAAACTGTCCATATTTCCCCTCCACATCGGAATCGATCCGACAGTTGAGGATAGGACGCCGACGAAAACTCCGCCAGCGCCCCAAATTTGATCGCGGATTAGTCGCGCAGCAGCTCGTTGATGCCGGTCTTGGAACGGGTCTGAGCGTCCACGGTCTTGACGATAACGGCGCAGTAAAGGTTCGGGCCGGGCGTGCCATCCGGGAACGGCTTGCCTGGCATGGAGCCGGAAACCACGACGGAGTAAGGCGGAACCTTACCGATGTGGATTTCGCCGGTGGCGCGATTAACGATCTTGGTCGACTGACCGATGAAGACACCCATCGAAATGACCGAGCCTTCGCCAACGATCACGCCTTCAACGACTTCCGAGCGTGCGCCGATAAAGCAATTGTCTTCGATGATGGTCGGGCCAGCCTGCAGCGGCTCAAGCACGCCACCGATACCAACGCCACCGGAAAGGTGAACATTCTTACCGATCTGAGCGCAGGAGCCAACGGTTGCCCATGTATCAACCATGGTGCCTTCATCCACGAAAGCGCCGAGGTTAACGAAGGACGGCATCAGAATGACGTTCTTCGCGATGTGTGCGGAACGACGAACAACGGCACCCGGCACAGCGCGGAAGCCCGACGCGCGCCACATGCTTTCGTCCCAGCCTTCAAACTTGGTCGGCACCTTGTCCCAATAGGTCGACCCATTGGCGCCACCGGAGATTGGGGCGTTGTCGTTGAGACGGAAGGAAAGCAGTACAGCGCGCTTGAGCCACTGATTGACGACCCAATCGCCGTTGACCTTCTCAGCAACGCGGGCCTGACCGCTGTCAAGCAGGTTCAGCGCAGTTTCAACCGCGTCACGAACGTCGCCTTTAGTGGACGAATTGATTTCGGCGCGGTTTTCAAAGGCGGCGTCGATGGTCTGGGCGAGCGTTTCGAACGACATAGCGGCTCCTAAAGAAATTCTGATGGGGACCATTAGCCGGGGGGAAGAAGGTGTCAACGGCAATACAAGCCCGTGACGTCCTTATTGAAACAAAAATCCCCGCAAACGCGGGGATTTTCAAAGACAAATCAGGAGAGCGCGACTTAGCGCGGCTCAGCCTGTGGATAGACGCCCAAGATGCGGAACTTGTCGGTAAAGAAGTTGAGTTCTTCAAGGGCGAGCTGAACCGAAGGATCATCTGGATGGCCTTCGATGTCGGCATAGAACTGGGTCGCCTGGAAATTCCCACCGACCATATAGCTCTCGAGCTTGGTCATGTTGACGCCATTGGTGGCAAATCCACCCATGGCCTTATAGAGGGCCGCCGGTACGTTGCGCACACGGAAGATAAAGGTGGTTTTCACCTTGCCTTCGTTCGGCGCCAGCTTTTCGGTCGGCGACAGCACGAGGAAGCGCGTCGTGTTATGTTCAGCGTCTTCAATATTGCTCGCGATCACATCCAGACCATAGGTCTCGGCGGCAAAACGCGAAGCAATCGCGGCCACGGACTTATCGCCCTTTTGCGCAATCTCGCGTGCAGAGCCCGCCGTATCGACCGCATTAATCGTGCGGAAGCCATGGTCAGAAATAAATTTGCGGCACTGACCAAGCGCAACGGAGAGCGACTGAACGGCTTTCACGTCAGCAAGGGTGGACCCGCGCACACCCAACAGGTTCATCTCAATGCGCAGATAGGTCTCACCAATAATGTGCAGACCACTCAGCGGAAGCAGGTGGTGAATGTCGGTAATACGGCCATAAAGTGAGTTTTCAACCGGAACGACAGCATAATCTGCCTTACCGGATTGGACCGCATTGAGCGTGTCCTCGAAGGTCACACAGCCCAGATATTCCTCTCCTGGAAAGAAATTAGCCGACGCAGCGTGGCTGAAGGCGCCATTTTCGCCTTGGAAGGCAATCTTCTTTGTCATGGGGATATCCGTTTAATTGGCAGGCCGGGCGGTTTTGACGCGGAGGCTTGAGTGTGTCAATGACAGTATAGAGATGCGTGCAACCTTCCTCTGCGTGGGGGAATTGTCGCACCAAAGGATTGGCCTGTTGCACGGCAGCAGGTCTTGATACTATGTTCCGCGCGCGTTGGGCTGGCCGTTGAGGCAGATTCTCCAAAATGGAGTATCTAATGGGCTGGCCCGGAATTGTCCCCGGGGATGGACCGGCAGAGAGACCAAATGAATTCGTTTGAGCTAAACAAGATTTTCGGCGCCGTCCTCGGCACCCTGTTGTTCATCATGGCAGTCGGCTTCCTTGCCGAGTCCGTGTATGCACCGATCGAAAACAACGGGCCAGGTTACAACCTGCCCGAACCAGAAGTTGCCGATGCTGCGGCTGGCGGCGAAGTTGAACAGGCTGTTCCAGTCGCTGTTCTGCTGGCCAGCGCTTCGGCTGACCGTGGCGCGACCGCGGTTCGCAAGTGCCAGTCTTGCCATAACTTCGCTGAAGGCGAACCAAACAAGCAGGGCCCATACCTCTATGACATCATGGGTGGTCCACAGGCACATGCCGACGGCTTCGCCTATTCGGACATCATGACCCAGCATCATAACGATGGCCTGGTCTGGTCCTATGAGAACATGGATGCGTTCTTGGCGAACCCGAAGGGCTACGCTCCAGGCACCAAGATGGCTTTCGCTGGCGTAAAGTCCGCTGAAGAACGCGCTGACATCATGGCATACCTGCAGACCCTGTCTGCAAATCCAGCTCCATTCCCAGTTGCTGAAGGCGGCGCTGAAGAAGCTGCTCCTGCTGCAGACGCTGCGCCAGCCGCAGAAGAAGCCGCACCAGTGGCTGAAGAAGCACCAGCGGCCGAAGTTGCGCCAGCAACTGAAGGCACCGCAACGCCTGCTGTAGTTGTTGCCCCTGCTGCTGAAGACGCACCAGTTGTTGAAGCTGCTCCGGTTGTCGAAACCCCGACCACCACTGAGACAGAAACTCAGGTTGAAGGCACTCCTGCTGAGCAGGCGCCTGCTACCAGCAACTAAGATTGCGACTGATCTAGAATCTTTGAAGCCGCGCCCTCAACAAGGCGCGGCTTTTTTGTGTTTTGAGGGAGACATGGAATGCTGCTGCTACACCTATCGGACGTTGATGAAGCAAGCTGGGCCAAGGCGTTTCAAACAGCGCTAGGCGATTATCCAGTTGTGCGCCTTGGGGATGATTTCAACCCCAAGGAGGTACACTACATCTTCGTTTGGAAGCCCAAGGCCGACGCTTTCGAAGGTCTGACCGAACTTCGCGCAGTCCTCTCCCTCGGCGCTGGCGTCGATGCACTGCTCAAGCATCCTGATTTGCCTGACGCCCCCATCGTGCGCTTTGTCGACAACGACCTCAGCCAGCGTATGAGCGATTATGTCGTTGCCCATGTCACCATGCATCATCGGCAGTTCAGCCGTTTCGCCGCCGATCAAAAAGCGCGTCGCTGGGCACAATATTATCCGCCTGCCTCCCACGAAACACACGTGGGCATCATGGGCATGGGTGTGCTCGGACAAGACGCCGCCAAGCGCCTGCTCCCGCTCGGCTTTAAGGTTTCAAGTTGGAGCCGGTCAGCAAAGCACATCGAGGGCGTCGAGAGCTATGTCGGGGCTGAGCAGTTTGACGCCTTCCTGGCCAATACCGACATTCTGGTCAACCTACTGCCGCTCACCCCTGAAACAACCGGCATTCTCAACGCCGAGACCTTTGGCAAGCTGCGCAAGGGCACGCTGCAGGGCGGCCCTGCCATCGTCAACGCGGCGCGTGGTGGGCATCAGCGAGAAGCCGACATTGTGAACGCGTTACAATCTGGAGTTCTGGGTGCAGCGAGCCTCGACGTCTTTGAAGTCGAGCCCCTGCCAGAGCAAAGCGCTCTGTGGGTCGCGCCAAACTGCTACATCACACCTCACATCGCTGCGATCTCAGATGAACGGAGTGGGGTTCGCTATTTTACGCAGATGATAAACGACCATCGGAACGGGCTGCCCCTCCGCAACGTCGTCGACCGCAAACGTGGGTACTGATCCCATTTTTGTACTAGCGCTTTTTTCTATTAACGGTCAGCATAGTCACAACAATTTCTTGGAGGCTCAATGTCCGAAACTGCAGCCAAAGTGAGTTTTTATGATCGCCTTAAAACGGCGACCAAACACCGATTTGCAGAACCCATTCTGGCAGCACTGTGCTTCCTCGAAGCGATGATTATTCCAGTATTCCCAGAGATTATGCTGGCCCCCATGATCATTGCAGATCGTCTGCGCGCCTGGCGTCTCGCCGCTATTTGCACGGTCGCTTCCGTTGCTGGAGGCCTTGCAGGCTATGCGATTGGCTATTTCCTGTTTGATAGCATTGGTCGCGCCATTATCGATTTCTACGGCGCCGCCGATGGCTTTGGCGCGCTGCGTCAAAGCTTTAATGACAACGGCCCCCTGATGATCCTGATCGGAGCGCTGTCTCCGATTCCTTATAAGGTCATCACCATCACCAGTGGCGTGGCCGGTCTCGATCTCTGGACCTTTGTGATCTACGGCATCATCGGTCGCGGACTGCGCTACTTCGTGCCATGCGGTCTCTTCTATTTCTTCGGCCCAATCGCTGGCGAGTTCATCGAGAAACACAAGAAGTGGGCAGGGATCGGCATGGTTGCCTTGGTCGTGGTGGGCTTTGCTATGGCGCCACTCCTGTTCCCGAAGGCAGGCACCGAGATTGCCGATGCCGCCATCGAAGAAACCACAGGTATCGACCTGATCACCAACTAAACTACGGGGCGTTAAGCCCCGTAGCGTTGCTTCAGCAGTGCATAGAGCACGCGAATGCCTTGGTCGGTTGCCCCGACCGGGCGCCCCGGACGCAATTCCGGTGCCCAAGCAAAAATGTCCATATGCACCCACGCGCTAGCGTTTTTGACGAAACGCTGCAGGAACAGTGCGGCGATAATCGACCCGCCAAATCCGCCTGCGCCGGTGTTGTTCATATCGGCAATTTTGGAGTTGAGCTGGCTTCCATAGTTCGCCCATAGCGGCAGCGGCCACACGGGGTCCTCGACCTTCGGACCAATATCCGCCATGGCATAGGCAAGGCTAGGATCAGAGCTATAGGTCGCCGGCAGTTCTGGCCCGAGCGCTATGCGCGCAGCCCCCGTCAACGTCGCCATGTCGACGAGGAGATCAGGCGCTTCCTCATCCGCCAATGCCAGTGCGTCGGCCAAGATCAAACGACCTTCCGCGTCGGTATTGCCAATCTCAACAGTCAAACCGGCCCGCGAGCGGATAACGTCTCCAGGTCTAAACGAATTGCCCGCGATTGAATTTTCGACAATCGGGATCAACACGCGGAGGCGCACTGGGAGTTCCGCATTCACCACGGCATGGGCAAGGCCAAGAATATTGGCAGCGCCGCCCATATCCTTCTTCATCATCAACATGCCTGCAGCGGGCTTGATATCCAGACCGCCGGTATCAAAGGTGACGCCCTTACCAACCAGCGTTACCTTCGGATGACTTTCGTCGCCCCAGCTGAGGTCAAGCAAGCGTGGGGCCTGAGCGTTCGCTCGACCCACGGCATGGATCAGTGGCAGATTTGCGCCCAGCAAGTCATCACCCACAGTGGCCGTAACCTTCATGCCATTGCGACGCGCGAAGTCCCTAATCGCTTGGTCCAAGGCATCCGGGCCAAGATCATTGGCGGGCGTATTGATGAGATCGCGAGCGAGGAAGGCGCCTTGGGAGAGGAAATCAACCTCATCAGCATCGGCATCTTCAGGCATCTCGAGCTGCGGGCTCGGTTTGGCGTCGCGGTAACGATCAAAGCGATAAGCACCCAGCTTAAACGCTGTGGCCGCCTGTGTGGCGTCGCCATACTGCCCTTCCAGCGCATAAGTGCCCTCGGGCAGATTGCTTCCAGCCAGACCAACCGTAAAAGGATTGAGGCTTTCGCTCGGCCCCATGCCCAAAAGCCATGCGGTGATATCGCCATGCGCATCGGGAACTGCCAGCAGCTTTCCGGTCTGGCCGGAAAAACCGTGCGCCTGCGCCCATTTGCGCTGGACATCGGTAAGCGCGGCATCGTCTAAAGCGCCGTCAACAATTGCAATGACCGGTGTAGCCGAAGTCTTGGCCATCAGACTCTCCAGATTATTTTGGCGTGTTCTAGCCCCGAACGGGGTTCTGGCACCATCCAACTCCGGAAATAGTTTTCTGGCAACGGCGCGAACGACCTAATTCCCGAACAAAAAAGGGCTATTGCCCCCCCTAACTGGGAAAACAAACGCGCTGAGTCAAAACAGAATGATGGAGCACACAAACAGACCTCTCCGCTCCCGTTGCAATTCATAGCAACATTATAGGTTTAACCCAATATTAGGGTTAATGATCTATTGCCAAACAAGGGATCATATCCCGGAGGAAACCATGCCTCGGGTAAAATACGATAGATTTTGGATGCATTGTGTTTTGGCTGTTGGTTTGACGGCTGTGACGCTATCGGGCTGTACCAGTTCGAGAAATTACAATGGTTCGGGCACAGGGCCATTTGCGGCCAGTCAAAAACAACCGACGCTTGAGCAACTGACTGCGCGTTATAAGTCCAACCCGCGCGACCGCAACAATACAATTCAATACGCCACCCATCTGCGCGCACTCGGCCAGCCGGAACAGGCCATGGCGGCCTTAGAGACAACCCTTGCCGCACACCCCAAGGACGTTCCGATTTCCATTGCCTATGCCAAAGCCCTGACGGCTGCCGGGCGGTTTGAGCAATCTCTCAACGTCATAGACAATGTTCTGCGTCCGGACGCTCCAGATTGGAGCGCACTGTTGGTCAAAGGCGCGACCTTGGATCAGATGGGGCGGAACAGCGAAGCACGGCGCATTTATACGCAGGCCGCAGCTCTGGCACCGAACGAAGCCTCGATCGAAACAAATCTTGGCCTATCCTATGCGATGACCAATGAACTGAGCCTGGCCGAGCAGCACTTGCGCAAAGCCGTCAGCATGCAAGGGGCATCGACACAGACCCGTCAAAACTTGGCATTGGTCTTCGGCCTACAGGGACGCTTTGATGAGGCGCGCAAAATCTACGCCGCCGAACTTCCGCCTGATCAAGTGGAATCCAACATGGCTTACATCAGAGCGCTGCTGACCCAGCAAAACCGTTGGGACCTGCTCAAGGATTAAGGCCCTCGATTAGCCGCCGCCGACCGTGCTTGCGACGCTGCCAGTGAAGACTTTGATCATTGCTGGCGACAGGACCACGATAAACAATACGGGCAGCAGGAAGAGGATGAGCGGCACGGTTAGTTTCGGCGGCAATGCGGCTGCCTTCTTTTCCGCTTCCATCATACGCGCTTCACGCCCTTCTTCAGCCATGACTCGCAAAGCCTGACCTACAGAGGTGCCGTAGCGATCGGCCTGAATGAGTGCAGTCATGACCGCCCTAACGTTATCGAGCCCTGTGCGTCGGCCGAGGTTCTCATACGCACGTGAGCGATCTTCCAGAAATGACAGCTCGGCATTGGTTAGCGTCAGTTCCTCAGCAAGCTGCGGTGACTGACCGCCGATTTCCTTGGCAACGCGCTTTATGGCGTGCTCCATAGACATGCCAGCCTCAACGCACAACAGCATCAGGTCCAACACATCTGGCCATGCGCGACGGATAGAGGCTTGGCGCTTCTGGATTTTGTTTTTCAACAAGAGCACCGGCAAGTAGGCGCCAACGACCCCAATCGCTACGGAGTAGGCGAGGCTCAGATACATGGGTCGATCACCAGGCGCTACGACGACTAAGTAGAAGATCGCAAACAGCAATACGGCAACCGGTGTCGTGAACCGCACGAAGAGATATTTGGTCAACTCGGCCGGACCACGCAGTCCAGCCATGGACAGCTGGTCGAGCGTATTTTCGTCCTGGAAGGCTTTCCGGAGATCAAACCTGTCGACGGCCTTGCGCATATAGGCCTTGGTATTGTCATCGCGGCGGATCGAACTTCGGTCGGCTACTGCCGCAGAGCTCCCACGCAACCGAGACATCTCCTGGGCCCGCATTTTCTCGCGCTCCAGTGCCACGCGCTGAATGCGTCCTTTGAGCTCCTGCTTGACCAGAAGACTGGACCCAAAGGTAAACACCGCAGCCGTCGCCGAGATGGCAGCAAGGGCCGCAATCAAAAACTCGCGTTGGGTTACAAGCGCGATGATGTCCACGGCTACCCCCTAGATCTCGAACTGAACCATGCGGTGCATGACAAAAACGCCAGCGCTCAGCATGAACACGGCAATGGCCAAACACACATTGCCAACGGGTGTCGTGAAAAGTGGGGCTAGATAGGCTGGTGACACAACGGAGATCAGAACGGCCACAACAATGGGTAGTGCGCCGATAATCGCCGCCGATGCCTTGGCTTCAGACGACATTGCCTTGACCTTGGCTTTCATCTTTTTGCGGTTGCGCAGAACTCGCGCCAAATTGCTCAGGGCTTCTGAAAGGTTACCGCCAGACTGTTGCTGCACGGTGATAACCACAACGAAGAAGTTCACCTCAGGCAGAGGCACGCGCTCCAACAAGATCTGAATGGACTCTTGCATCGAAAAGCCGAAAGCCTGCTGATCCAAAATGCGGCCGAACTCAGAGCGAACTGGTTCCTTGGTGTCCTTGGCGACAACACGCACTGTATCGTTGAGCGGCAGACCCGTTTTAACGCCACGGACAATCGCTTCAATGGCATTGGGTAATTCGTCCAGGAACCGATCTTGATACTTGCGGCGCTTACGCATGACGTAAAAGCGCGGGCCCAGATACCCACCCGCGGCAGCAATGATGGCCGCAAAATAAAACGGCACCTGCGCCACCACCAAAAGCCCAAAAAGAACAACACCGAAGATAATCGAGTTGCGAATATAGGCAGCGGGTGTCGTGGTCATTCCCGCCTGAAACAACATGGCGGGAATGGTCAAGCGACGGTTGGCTTTAAGCTCATCCTGCTGCGCCTTGAGCGCCTGCTGCACCGTTTTACGCCGATTGTCGCGGACACGGCTCTCCCCGGCAACGCGCCGATTGATGGAGACATCACCTTGATAGACCTTGAGGCGCTGCTTTGCGCGCTGGCCACCCGCTGCCGCGGGGACAAACGCCAAGGCCACTGCGCCGGCAGCAACAACGAACAAAATGATGAGCAGTAAGCTTGTGGTCATATTTTACTTACTCGCCATTTCGCGGTGCTCAATATTGGACGCCTCCAAGGCTTCCACGAGGTTAGCCTCTTCGTTGAAATAGCGTGCGCGTTCGGTGAACTGAGGCTTGGTAATACCGGTCGAGTGATGACGCCCGAGGAGCATGCCGCTCGCGTCTTCGCCCATGATGTCATAGACGACGATGTCCTGTGTCACGATCACATCCCCTTCCATGCCCAGCACTTCGGTAATGTGGGTGATGCGGCGCGAACCATCGCGCAGTCGCGCGGCCTGCACGATCACGTCGATCGAAGACACGATCATTTCGCGAATGGTACGGCTCGGCAGCGAATAACCACCCATGGTGATCATCGATTCCAAACGCGAAAGCGCCTCTCTAGGCGAGTTGGCGTGGAGCGTGCCCATGGAGCCATCGTGGCCCGTGTTCATTGCTTGCAGGAGATCGAATGATTCCGGACCGCGCACTTCGCCCACGATGATGCGTTCAGGGCGCATACGCAGACAGTTCTTGATGAGATCACGCATAGTGATCTCGCCTTCCCCCTCCAAGTTTGGAGGGCGCGTTTCAAGCCGAACAACGTGTGGTTGCTGGAGCTGCAATTCCGCAGAGTCTTCGCAGGTGATGACCCGCTCATCTTTTTCGATGAATGCTGTCAGACAGTTGAGCAGCGTCGTCTTTCCCGAACCCGTGCCGCCTGAAATCAAGATATTGGCGCGCACCCTGCCTAGGATACGCAGCACTTCCGCGCCTTCAGACGATATCGAGCCGTATTTGACGAGCTGCTGAAGCGTCAGCTTGTCCTTCTTGAATTTACGAATGGTCAGCGCCGCGCCGTCAATGGCAAGAGGCGGCGCAATAACGTTCACACGTGATCCGTCAGGCAAACGCGCATCGCAAATTGGCGAGCCTTCATCGACACGACGACCGACCTGCGACACGATACGCTGGCAGACATTCATCAAATGCGCATCATCGCGGAAGCGCACGTTTGTCAGCCGGACCTTGCCGCCGACTTCGATGTAGCAGCGCTGCGAGCCATTCACCATGATATCGGCAATGTCGTCGCGCGCGAGCAGCGGCTCGAGCGGGCCATAACCCAGCACGTCGTTGCAAATGTCTTCAAGCAGATCTTCCTGCTCGGCAATCGACATCGCGATGGATTTCAGCGCGATGATTTCGGAGACGATGTCGCGAATTTCTTCGCGCGCCGACTGGTTCTCCATCGTCGCCAACTGGCTTAGATCGATCGAGTCGATCAGCGCATTAAAGATCGCTGACTTGGTCGAGAAGTATTCTTTGGCACGCGGGTTTTCAGCCTGCGCTTTGACGTCGATAACATCGTCCGTATTTTTGGCACGGCTGGCAGAGCTGTCTGCGTCGGGCTGGCGACGTTGCGCAGGGGACGACACCGCTCCCGGTGGCGGGCTGGCGATTGGACGCGGGAGCTCAGAAACTCCGGGCGTATTGCCGCCAAATGTCGTTCGCTTGCCAAACATGTCTCATACTTCCTAACGCCGAAGCCTGCCTTAGGCGCGCTTTTTGAACAGGGTGGACAGGGTCGACAGGTTGAGCAGTGCCCCGCCCTTCCCCGCTGCCTGCCCCACAGCGCGACCAGTCACCTGAAAGCCGATGCTACGGTAGATGTCGTTGATCTTGTTGGATGCTTGTACTTCCGCGATCATCTGGCCATTGTTGGCCGCTGTGCCAAACAGATGCGCATCAAAGCCGATCTGCCCGATCAGCGAACATTCCACCGACGTCGCGAACTCGTTCGGATTGATCTCTGGACGCTTGGGAATGCCAACTTTGTTCATCACCAACTTGGGTGCTGCCTCTGTTGGGCGCATGATCTTGATCGCATCGGACAAATTCTTGGCGTTGCGCAAATTAGCCAGATCGGGCTCCGCCACGACCACGACTTCGTCAACCGACGCCAGCGTCTGTCGTGTCCAGCTATTCCACACATGCGGAATATCCAAGATGATCACGGGCACCGATTTCTGACAGATCTCGATGACCTGCTCGAAATCGCGCTCACCGAAATCCCAAGTCTGATCAAGCGATGCTGGAGAAGCGAGCAGGCTGATGTGGTTGGCCGCCTTGCTCATCAGGCGATCAAGCATGGTTTGATCGACCTTTTGGCTGGCCAACATCGCATCTCCCAAACCATGGGGCGGATCTTGGTTGAAATTCAGCCCTGCCGTGCCAAACGGCAAATCCATATCGATAACGAGGCAATCTTGACGGAGCGAGGAGGCGATTGCCCAGGCGACGTTATGCGCGACCGTTGAACTCCCGGCCCCGCCCTTGGCGGAAACAAAGCCAATCGTGCGTCCAATGGGCGCCGCGCCCTCTGCAACATAGATCTCGGTAATGGCCGCGACCAGTTCCTGTGGGCTGGCGGGCAGAACCACATATTCCGAAATGCCGTTGCGGATCAGCTCACGATACAAGAGCACGTCATTGACGTGCCCGAGTACGATGACCCGTGTTGCCGCGTCACACACCTCAGACAGGCGCCCCAATGCCGCAACGATCGCGCCAGGGGTAAGGGTCGATTCCACGATGATCAAATTTGGCGTCGGGTTCGACTTGTAAGTCTCGATTGCCCCTTCAACGCCACCATTGTGCGTGGTCAGCGCAACTTTAGACATGCGTCGATCTTGTAGAACGGCTTCGACCAGCTGTGCTGTCTGCGTGTTCTCGCAAAATGCCTGTACCGTGATGCGCGGCACAAGCCGAGCCCCAGTTGCGATCTCTGCCGCCACGTCTTCAGTCTTTGCTTTATCCGGCGTCAGGAAACTCATACGCACTGCTCCTCAATCCTACTCAATCGAGAACGAAGCCAACATTGCCGCTGAAACCGCCTCGGAACTCACCCGTCGATCCGACCCCGTATTGATGTTCAATACGACCGAGGAAGATCGCCTCAGCATCACCGCTCATGGCAAACTTATCGGTTGGCACCTCAAGAGTGCCCGCCGGAGCTGCGTTGACGAGGTAAGGAGTGACCAAAATCACCAATTCGGTCTGTTGCGTCTGGTACTCACGGGACCGGAACAGCGCGCCGAGGATAGGAATATCACCCAAGAGCGGGAACTGTTTGATGTTCTGGCTCGTGCTCTCTTGCAGAAGGCCGCCGATGGCGAGCGTCATGCCGCTGGGCAATTCAACCGAGGTGGATGCCTGTCGCCTGGTGAGCGAGAAATCCGCTTGCGGTTCAGACACCGAAGTATCGACTTTGAGCCCGATCACCCCATTGGATTTTACGACAGGCTCGAAAGACAGCTCGACACCATAAGGCTTAAATACGACCGTCCGCCGCAATCTGTTGCCGCCGTCGTCGCCATCTTCCGGATCATAGGTGTAATATGGCAGTTCGCCGCCAGCGAGGAACTTGGCTTCTTCGCCTGAGATGGCCGTTAGCGTCGGCTGCGCCAGAACTCTGAGTGCGCCCTTATCCTCAAGAGCCCGGATAGCCCCTAAGATCGTATTGCCGTTGTCACTGAACCTCGCATTCATTCCGTGTGGAATATCGCTGTCCACCAGAGTGGTCGCAAATTGCAGGAGGTTGGCGGTTCCGACATTAAAGGCAGCGCCAAAGTTTATGCCGAATTGCTTGGCCACATCGCGCTTAACTTCGGACACCGTGACCTGCAGCATCACCTGCTGAGCCCCCGCCACGTCCAGAATATTGGCGACGTTATCTGCAGAGCCAGCGAATTGAGTGGCCACAGCGGTGGCCCGTTCACGATCTTCACCCGAACGAACATTGCCCGTCAGGACGACACGGCTGGACCCATCGAGACCGGGAACGGATTCCACGCGAATATTGGAGTGTGGCAAGACACGCGCCAGCGCTGTTTGAAGCGCAGCTCCAACCGCCGACTCGGCCTCGTTGATCGCAATGTCGAGCACCTGGATGGTCCGTCCGGCATCATCAAGGAAGAAGATATTGGTCTTGCCCGAGGACATGCCCTGAACAATGGCTCTGGTTCTAGTGCGCATAATCGCGGCAGCAATCTCGGGCTGCGAGACCACGACCTCTGCCACACCAGCAGGTAAGTCGACGATCAGAGATTTGTTGCGTTCGATGCTTAAAGGGCGGACGGCGCCATAGGCGCTGGGTTGAATGGCAATTTGCGCCTGTGACTGCGCTTGAGCAGGCGACAGGGCCGTTGCCGACAACATCGCGACACCCAGCCCGAAGGCCAGTGTCGCCGCTCTACCGGACAATGATCGATTTGTGTTGGCCGTTTTCATCACTCTCGAACTCTCACTGCGGCAAAACTTGCGGAGCGGCGGGACCAGTTTGAACCACTGGCAGGCTGGCGGAGTCATAAGCGGTGCCAGCTGGGACGGGCGCCACTTGCCCCGCACTGGTTACAACGCTCTGTTCGCGCCCGTAACGGATCAGGCGAACAGGCTGGTTGGATCCAAAGCGTTGCTCATCGGCCCGATTAAAGTCAGCGACCGATCTTAGGGTCAGGCTTAACTGGCCGCGGGTCGAAGAATTTATCAGCGTTTCTGCCTGTCCCGGGTCCAGCTCTAAGGTAGCAATAGTGTCTGACACGAAGGTCGTGGGCGGGGTGGTGTTATTGGGGTCTTCACTGCCCCCAGACTGCCCCATCTCGCCAAGGCGCGTGCCAATAGCCAAAACGCGCACATCGGAAAGGATCAGTTCAGACTGTTGCCCAAGGTCGGTCGGGGTGGTGAGCACAACGTCGACATGATCATTCGGCACGACAAAGCCGCCGGCGCTCGACACAGGAGAAACCGCCACCGAAACGCCGCGCTTTCCCGGTGCCAGTACAGCCGACAGATAACCGCTATCAGATCGAACCAATTTGGCTTCGCGAATGGGCTCACCCGGGAAGAGTTCAAATCGCGCGATTGCACCGATGAGTTCGGTCTGTGCCTCCGGCATGGCCGCCATGGTCACAAACTCGGGTCGCAGCGCCTGTTCGGGCCAATCCTGCCATTGCGTGCTCTCGGAGAGCAGGCGCTCCCCCACGCCGATCCCACGGCTTGCGACAAGCACCTGCGCCTTTGCTTCGGGAACAACTTGAGGCGCAACTGCCTGAGGCGCAGATGGCTCGGGTGTACTGCCGCCACGGGTGACCAAGATGGCGGCGAGGCCACCGGCAATCAACGCGACAGCAATGAGAATGATACGCGCCGGTCTCATGACCCCCCCAAAGGCTCAGCGGGCTAAGGCCAGCTTCCTTTGTAGACCATGAAATAAAAGGGTCAAAACTTGGTTAATTAGACCTTGATTACTAAGGTTAACGATCTGAGATACTTCAAAATCACACCTCTATATCACATCCAGATGAACGCAGCCCAACTACGCCAAGTCCAGAAAGATATTGATCAATTTCAGCTTTGGACTAAGAGATTGTAGATCAAAGTTTCGGGGTAAACAAAAACTGCGGCAATTGCCAATGCAATACCATAAGGCACCCCATTCTTCCGGTTGTGCAATCGACTCAGCCATTCAAACCGTGTGATCCACACCTCAAGCGGGAGTGATCTCAAGAGTAATATTAGTATCGTTAGGACGCCACCAAATACACTAGCGTACACCAGATATGGCAGCACTTGTCCGGCGCCCAACCACAGTACAGTCGCGGCGGCAAACTTAGCATCACCACCACCAATCACGTTCAGAGCAAATAGACCAAAGGCCACGACCAAGACCGCAAAGGCGCACAGCACGTGAAGGCCAATCGCCTCCCAGGGCATTTGGACGATGATCGCAGCGGGGAAGAATGCAAGCCCTACGGCCAAAACAAGCCAATTGGGGATCCGCATTGTGAACAGATCCGAAATAGCGGCAAAAAACATGAGCGCCGGAAAGTAGATAATAGCGATGTGAGACAACTTACAAGCGCCCGCAAAAACTAAAAGGGAGGCAAGCCTCCCTTTTGAAATTATTCTTGGTTTCTTAATTAAAAGTCCACGTCCAACTCAGCGCCAATATTATTGAACAGCGCACCCAGATTGTTCCCAAGCAAGGAAGCACCGGCAATGATCCCTACGGCCACAAGCGCCGCAATCAGGCCGTATTCAATAGCGGTTGCGCCGGACTCGTCCTTAGCAAAACGTGCAAAAATCTTCATACCCAAGCTCCTCATCGGCGATCATGGCGTGCTCTCCACGTCGGGACGAGCACAGGTTGAACATGACTACAAACTACCCGCACCAAGTTGAAAGAGAGTTAATCCTCATTAGGCAGCAACAACTTACGAATGCACTCATGTAGTCTTGGTGTTTTTCTAGTTAACACAATCGCCGTGCTTTTCACCAACACCGCACACAAGGCGATAGAATCAGAACAATTTTTACAGGACAGAATTCCCCATAAGAACGCGATCTATTCGACACACCTGTTCCTTACTATAAATTTTCCGACAAATTTGCCTTGTATTTACCATTCTCGCCCAGATTCAATCCTGCCGCAGTAACTTCAGGATTTGGTGGAATGCCCCGCACACTCGCAACTACACTGCTTATCATTGCCGTGAGCATTCCATTCCCAATCATGGCCCAAGACGCGACTCCCATTACGGTACAAGCAAATATGGCGCGCGTTCTGCGCATCAATGCACCAGCCGCAACAGTCATCGTTGGCAATCCCGGCGTTGCAGACGTGACGATCCAAGATCCTCAAACTTTGGTTCTCACCGGTAAAAGCTACGGTCAAACCAATCTCATCATTTTGGACGCAATGGGCGAACCGATTGCGGACACTCTTGTAGAGGTCACACAATTGCAGGCCGGGGTAATGACAGTTTATCAGGGCCTCAATCGCACCAGCCTGTCCTGCGCCCCGGTGTGTCAACCTGTCGTCATGATGGGCGACGATGCCAACTTCTCCGGGCAAGCACTGGCCTCGGCGCAGTTGGTCCAATCAGCGGCCAACTGAACGGTCTCGTTTTCTTCAAATTTGCGCAAATATGCAGAAAGGCTCGTTAGCGTTCTGCAGTCTACCCTGCTCAGGGACAAATTCAGGACATCCCTTCAATGGTGCGAGCCAGCTTAAGGCGCAAGCTACTCTATGCGGCACTCCGCGACACGCGGGGCGCAACCGCCGTGGAGTTTGCTCTGCTGGCGATTCCTTTCTTTGGGCTCATCGCGGCCATCTTACAAACCTCCTTGGTCTTCATTTCCAGCCAAGTCCTCGAAAGCGCGGTCATCGACGCATCGCGCTATGTGCGCATTGGCGACGCGCAAAAACAGGGCACAGCCGAATATAAGAAGCAGATATGTGACCGCCTTTATGGTCTCTTCGGCGATTGTCAGGACATGCATCTGCGCGTCGATACGATCCAGACCTTTAAAAGCACCGCTCCAACAATACCCGTCGACATCACCTGCCCAGCCGAGTGCGATTGGACCACGCCAGAAACTTGGGCCCCAGGCGGGGCGTCCAGCGTTGTCATGGTACAAGCCTACTTCCGCTATCCCGTTCCGATCCCCCTTGGCCCTTTGAGCATCGCTAACCTTGCGGATGGGACGCGCCTCATTGGCTCGACCTTCGTCTTTATGAACGAGCCATTCTGATGCGCGCGCGCTCCAAGCTCCGCTCTCTCGTCGCCAAAACCTTATCGAACGAGAACGGCGTTGCCGCTGTTGAATTTGCGCTCGCGATGCCGATCATGCTCGTCCTCTATCTGGGCTCAGTCGAGGGCAGCACACTCATCATTTTGGACCGCAAAGTCCAAACTGCCGCCAGTGCTCTCGGTGATCTTGTAGCCCGTACCAATGGCACGCTCTCTCAGGGCACTTTGGAAGACTATTTCCAAGCGGCCAGTGGCATTATGCATCCCTACGACAGCACCACGGTCGTTCAGACAATTGCCGGCGTTGAAGTGTCAGCTGCCGGAGAGGCTGTGATCAAATGGTCTAGGCAGTATAGCGACGAACAAATCGTGCCCGCAGAAGGTTTAACAATAGAACTACCGAAAGAGATGACGGATCTCGCTCTTGGCCGTGTCGTCATCGTCGCTGAAGCCAGTTATGAATACAGCCCGAGCTTTGCTGTCGTTGTCGATCAGACGGTACAACTGCACCGTACCAGCTATCACCTTCCACGCACCACCACAGGTGTGATCGTCTCTCCTTAGCCTTGCTTGCCCTATGCAACGCTGCATGGCAGAAGCAGAGACCATTCCTTAAAGCTAAGCGATCATGGACGACCACATTATTCCCGTATTCGATCTGGGCGGCGTATTCGTCGACTGGAACCCTATGTATCTGTTCCGCAAGCTCTTTGAGACTGAAGAAGACGCGCAGTGGTTCCACCAGACAATCTGCACCAGCGATTGGAACTTGGAGTTCGACGCCGGCGAAAAATATTCTGAAGGCGTCGCCAAGCTCGTTACTCGCTTTCCAAAATACTGGCGCGAAATTCAGGCGTTCGACACGCGTTGGAAAGAAACCTTTGGTCCCTTCATTCAGGGCACTATCGACATTCACAACGAGCTGATTGAACAGGACGTCCCAACCTTTGCCATTACCAACTTCTCTTGGGAGAAGTGGATGACATGCTTGGGTGAATGGCCGTTCCTCGAAAAGTTCGATGGCGTTGTCGTCTCTGGGCTCGAAAGACTCGTCAAACCCGATCCGCGCATCTACCGCACCTTCTGCGATCGTTATGCTCTGGCCCCAGACAGCTGCGTTTTCATCGACGATAGCGAACCCAATATTGTTGCCGCACGCAAGTTCGGCATGAAGGGCATCCATTTCAAGGACCCTGCCCAATTGCGGGCGGAACTGATCGCCCTAGGACTGCCTCTTAAGGCCTGAAATTCAGCTCCGCGTACACTGTTGCGCGGGGCTTTTCCCTTGTCCCACGCAGCACCCAAGTCGCTTCCCACCTCCTCCGTTGGCCTAGAGTTCTGACCTCTCCGCACAGCTAGGACGGTCCTCTGGCGTAGCCAGGCCTTAATGCCACTTATCCCGCAGCACAAACCGCTCTGCCTCCCGCCCCCTTGCGGGGAGGGAATGAGGGTGGGGGTAGACTGGTGGATAACGCTCGGCTCCTTCTTACCTCTCCTTCGGGGGGAGGTCGACGCGCAGCGTCGGGTGAGGGGGCCTTCCGCCGGCCGCATGAGAGAACACAGATTAGTACGTGCCACTACGTGGCAAACGCAAAAAGCCCCGCTGTTGAGCGGGGCTTTTTGTATTTGGTTTTGATGATCGTGAAGAGAATTTATGTTTTTGGCAGACCTTGCAGTGACCTACTCTCCCAAGTCTTGAGACTTAGTACCATTGGCGCGGAGGAATTTGACGGTCGAGTTCGGGATGGGATCGGGTCTTGGGCTCCTCGCAAGAACCA